>JAHHID010000064.1 GCA_019359015.1 Spirirestis rafaelensis WJT71-NPBG6 | reverse complement strand
TCATCCTCGTCAAGAACTTTGAGAGAACTCTAGAAGACAGCGACTGCCAAGGTTAATCTTTGTTTTATTCGGCTGATGGTTAAGAGACTTGCAACCCCTTCTTAGATCTCAAATCGGTTCTATAAAAGGCAGCTATGCTGAAGGCAAAAAAATCTCTTTCCTAGTCCCTAATCCCTAGTCCCCAGTCCCTAATTATCCCAACACCTCGACTTGTTCCACCACATTAAGTTCATCAAGAAGTCGCCAAATTTCCTGTAACATTGGCTGTAACCCAGCGCCGGTAACAGCCGAAATTAAGAAAACTGGCGCAAAGGATAGATGATTAAGTTCCATAGCTAGTGCTTCCAAATCTACAGTTTCCCGATCAACCGCATCAATTTTGTTGAGTGCTAAAACGAGCGATCGCTCTGCTAAACCCCGTCCGTAATCTTCTAATTCTTTCTTAATCGTTTTATATTCACCTATCACATCTTCACTGGTAGCATCTATCAAGTGCAACAGTACCCGCGTGCGCTCAATGTGACGCAAGAAATCGTGTCCCAATCCCGCTCCACCAGAAGCACCTTCAATCAATCCGGGGATATCAGCAAAAACCGTGCCATCGCCACTCGGTTTCCTGACTACACCCAAGTTTGGAACCAAAGTAGTAAACGGGTAATCAGCGATTTTCGGACGTGCTGCTGACAAAGCTGAGATTAAAGTCGATTTTCCCGCATTTGGTAGCCCAATAATTCCCACTTCTGCTAACAGTTTCAACTCCAGACGCAGCTGCCTGAGTTCCCCTGGTAATCCGGGGAGAGCGTATTCTGGAGCGCGGTTGCGGTTACTCAAGAAATGTTGATTTCCCAAGCCGCCTTTACCGCCTTTGGCTACCACAAAAGTTTGATCTTGCTCAATTAAATCGCATAACAGTTCGCCACTTTCGGCATCATAAATAGCCGTACCGCAGGGAACTTGGACAGTTAAATCTTTGCCATTTGCACCGGTACAGTTATTTGGTCCACCGCGACCACCATTTTCTCCCTGAAAGCGATGGTTGTATCTGAAATCTAGCAAAGTTTGCAAATTTTCCTTTGCCACAAAAATGACCGAACCGCCACGTCCCCCATTTCCACCAGAGGGACCGCCAGTCGGCACATACTTTTCCCGACGGAAGGCGACAATACCATCGCCACCTTTGCCGGCTTCAACTTCAATGTTTGCTTGATCGATAAATTGCATAGTTTGTTAGTTGTTAGTTGTTGGTGGTTAGTGGGTAATAGGTAATGGGCTGGGAATGAGAGATTTTTTCCATGCCCTATGCCCCATGCCCCATGCCCAATGCCCACGTTCCTAAATATAAGGTGAAATATCTTCACCGCAATCATCTGCTAGATAGGATAAAGCGCGAAAACGCAAGCCCACAAGTTGTTCATAAAGTGGGTTGATTTTACACATGGGTGGAATGTGAACAATTTTCCGTTTAAAGAGAGTGACATCGCGCTCAAAGGGACAGTGGGAAGGTATCATTTTGCACAAAAAGCGGGCTACTCTGGGGTCGTGAATCTCTAGTCCGTCTAGCCACTGACGCACGGGGCGCAGTGCATCAACTTGGCGCTTTGTGAGAGGGGCGGAAGGAGTTTGTATTTGCTGTGGGTATTCTATAGTGTGGCGCAGCGCTTGAAGTAATTCCTCTGGCTGTTCCAACGCTCTGCACAACTGATGCAAAAGGTAGTCTTCACTAGAAGAATAAGTCCCATCAGCGATCGCTATCATCACTGCTGTTCTTAAAAAATTTTCCCCTGCTGTTGTATTTTTACCCAACACCGCAGCTAATTCCTCTGGTTCAATTGGCTCTAGTGACTCAAACTTGATTTTCGGTGCCAATTCTTTGTCAGTGATATTAGCAATTAATTCTTGTTCTTGGGCATCAAAGTTACCATCTGCCCACGCAACTGTCAGTAATCCACGCAGCCAAGCGGCAATTTGTTCGTTGCTATAAGGAGATTGGACAGCACCTTTCATAATACTCACGCTTCAGCTACCTTACTTTTATATTAAGCCCTCAGGCTATAAGCCTGGGGCTACACAAACGAAGTCCGCCTACGCGGACTGAAAGCCTAAAAGTCCGCGTAGGCGGACTTTGTTCGTATAGCTGCACCTTTCAAGGTGTCAGGCTAAAAATTTATCAGCAATAATGCGGAAACTTGGAACGTTATTCTGTTTAAAAACGTGTAAAAGTATATTAAAATCAACCCGCGTCAGAGGGATTTACAGCTATGACTGACCCCGTAACAACCTTAACAGCTTTTGCGATCGCTGAATTTGCCTTCAAAAAGTTTTTTGAATCTGGTGTGGGTAAGCTGGGGGAAAAGTTCACCGAAACAGCGCTTACCAAGATGGACGAACTGCGCCAGAAGATTTGGGAGAAGTTACGCGGAAACCCAAGAGCGGAAAAAGCCTTGCAGGAAATAGAAAAAGGCTCAAAAGACCATTTGAATAAACTGGCGGTTTATTTAGAAGATGAAATGAAAGATAATCCTGATTTTGCCGCACAGGTAAGCACTTTAGCTCAAGAAATCAAAGCGGGTAAAATTCAAGTCAACAGCCAAAATATACAGCAAAACTACGATAACAGCACTGGCTTTCAAAACGATATTGATGGTGGTGAAAATTACATTGCTCACACTATCAACATTCATAAACCCTGACTGGAGTCGTCCGAAGGGGAACGGACAAAGAGAAATCCCGTTAGTTCTATTATCAACGAATTACCCCCTGAAACCCAGAATTGGCACGGGCGCATAGATGAACTTGCCCAAATGCAAAAATGGTTGCAAGCGGATAACGTGCGTTTAATTGGCATTACCGGGACTGGTGGTTATGGCAAATCTTCCCTGGTTGCGAAAGTCTTTGCAACTGCACAAAGCTTTGAAAAGCAAGTTTGGGCAACTTTTAGCCAAAATTACCAGTTTGCAGTTTGGGCACGCTGGTTATTGGAAAAGTTAGGCAAAGCAACACCTGAAAAAGAAGCAGATTTATTAACTGCGGTTTGTAATAATTTGCGAACAGGGCGCTATTTCCTGGTATTGGATAATTTAGAAACTCTGCTAGAGGCAAACGGAGAATGGCATGATAAAACTTACTATGATTTCTTGCTGCGGTGGTTGAGTAGCCACACTGAAAGTGTAATTTTAGTCACTAGCCGCGAACAACCTCAATTACCGCCCAATAGTTGGAATTACTGCCGTTGGTTGCGATTGAAAGGACTTTCAACCGAAGCTGGGGTAGCACTGCTAGAAGACTTAGATATTCAAGGTGCTGACGCAGAAATCCGAGAATTTGTCAAGCAAGCGGATGGACATCCTTTATTAATCAATCTGGTGGCTGGGGAACTGCACGCTGATGAAGGGGATGTGGTTGATATCAGCGCTTTCAGACGAAATATCTTTGAAATTCTGGGGTTACATCGATACGACTCACAAGCGAGTATTGGTAAGATTCTTGATGCGAGTATTGCCCGGTTAACGCCAAAGTTACAACAACTATTATTTAATTTAAGCGTATATCGCCCCGCTTTTAACGCCACAGGCGCAGCCGCACTTTTACCAGAACAAGAAGTGACACAAGCGGATTTGCGGGGATTGGTTAAACGTTCGCTTTTGCAAGAAAACAAACTAGAAAGCGGTTGGGTATTTGAGTTTCAGCCGTTAATTTTGGCTTATCTGAAACAGCAAGCGGGTGATTTAACCAAAGTACATCAAAGAGCAATTGCTTACTATCGCTCTATCGTTAAAAAATCTGCGCGGACAATAGAAGATATCACACCACAACTAGAAATTTTTCATCACCACTGCGAACTTAAGCAGTATAACCAAGCTTATTACATTCTTAATTACTGCTACAATTTTTTGAGTTTGCGAGGATATTACACTACCATTATTGAACTATGTAGCAAACTAGAAAAGGAATGGCAACCCAGTATTGGAGATGATTATATTGATGGATATATTCTCATATCTATTCTCACATCTTTGGGCTATGCTTACCAATCCTTGGGAGAATACCAAATTGCGATTAATTATTATCAGCAATCACTGGCTATTTACTGGTGGGACATAGGTGGTTGCAAGGTTTACCTTAATTGTCTAATTGGTTTAGGCAATGCTTACAATTCCTTGGGACATTACCGACAGGCGATTCATTACCATCAGAAGTCTGTGCGTATTGCACGCAAGATAGGCGATCGCAAAGCTGAAGCTGGTTCTCTGGTTGATTTAGGCAATGCTTACAATTCCTTAGGAGAATACTCTGAAGAGACTCCTAATTACCATCAGGAGTCTGTGCGTATTGCACGCGAGATAGGCGATCGCAAAGCTGAAGCTGGTTCTCTGGTTGGTTTAGGCTATGCTTACAATTACTTTGAACAATACCAACAGGCGATTGATTACTATCAGCAGTCTCTGCCTATTTATCGAGAGATAGGCGATCGCAAAGGTGAAGCTGCTTCTTTGATTAATTTGGGTAATGCTTACAATTCCTTTGAAAAATTCCAAATTGCGATTAATTGCTATCAGCAATTACTGGCTATTTATCGAGAGATAGGCGATCGCCAAGGTGAAGCTAATTCTCTGTATAATTTGGGCTATACTTACAATCTTTTGGAAGAATTCCAACAGGCGATTGATTTCCATCAGCAGTCTCTGCCTATTTATCGAGAGATAGGCGATCGCAAAGGTGAAGCTACTTCTCTGTATAATTTGGGCTATGCTTACAATTTTTTGGGAGAATACCAACAAGCGATTGATTACCTTCAGCAGTCTCTGCCTATTTATCGAGAGATAGGCGATCGCGAAGGTGAAGCTAATTCTCTGCATGGTTTGAACCATGCTTACCATTATTTAGAATAATACCAACAGGCGATTGATTACTATCAGCAGTCTCTGCCTATTTATCGAGAGATAGGCGATCGCGAAGGTGAAGCTAATTCTCTGCATGGTTTGAACCATGCTTACCATTATTTAGAATAATACCAACAGGCGATTGATTACTATCAGCAGTCTCTGCCTATTTATCGAGAGATAGGCGATCGCAATCGTGAAGCTGATTCTCTGAATAATTTGGGCAATGCTTACCAATCTTTGGGAGAATACCAACAGACAATTAATTATAATCAGCAGTCGCTGGCTATTTTTCGTGAGATAAGCGATCGCAAAGGTGAAGCTGGTTCTCTAAATAATTTGGGCAATGCTTACAATTCCTTGGGACAATATCAACAAGCGATTGATTACAATCAGCAGTCGCTGGCTATTTTTTGTGAGATAGGCGATCGCACAGGTGAAGCTGATTCTCTGCTTGGTTTGGGCAATGCTTACTTTTCCTTGAAACAATATCAACAAGCAATTGACTGTTATCAGCAGTTATTAACGATTCAACGCGAGATAGGCGATCGCAATGGTGAAGCCAAGTCACTTCAAAATCTTGCCCAGCTTTATAATTTAACAGGCAGAATTAAGGAAGGTTATGCAGTTGGTTTTCAAGCTAACCAAATTCTACAAGAACTAGAACTTCCGATTGAAGCTTGGGCTATACCAAAGTGGCAGAAGTCAGTTGCTAAATTTGCTCAACGTGGTAAATTACAATTGGGTTTATGTTTTCTTTTGGGGTTATTCGCTTTCCCCTTTGCCCTAGTTTTCATTGTGTCGCTGACGTTGTGGCGCGTGGTAAAATTTCAATTGCGGCGTTGATGGTTTTATAGTTGTTTTGGGTTAACTCAGATGTTGCGGCGATCGCAGCCTAGAAATAAATTTCATTTCTGTAAGCCAAAAGGCGTTTAAACAAGTTGGAATCTTTACAGAGTCATCTTTAGCTGACTTTAGCTACTCGCTGTGTAATTTATTTGCGGGCGATCGCGGACATTACACAACAAAGCGGCAAAATCTAAGTACAGCATTTGATTAATACGAGCGCGAATTAAAGAAAGGCAATAAGAGTGCGTTGCTTATGCAGAGCGATGTTATGTTAATGCAGAGCGATGTTATGCCAATGCAGAGCGATGTTATGCCAATGCAGAGCGATGTTATGTTAATGCAGAGCGATGTTATGTTAATGCAGAGCGATGCATTGCCTCTGCATTTAAAAACCCTACGATTTTAGGCAAAACTGTACTAAGTTTTAGTAGTCGCGATCGCTCTGCCACATCCTAATCTTTGCAAATAATTTTGAGAATTTTTCTAGTTAAATCCACCAAGAGAGAGTTAATCTGTGTAGTGGAGGTGTTTAGATGACTAAAACTACAGTTAACCTTGGTGTGGTTCAAGAAACTCTGCTAATCCCCCTCTGGGCAAGAGCTTATGAGTTTCACCAACTTGATCCAATTATACAAGACCCGAAATCAGTCGAGATTATCGAGGCGATCGATTACGATTTTGATAAATTTACTACTGCTAAAAGCTCTCAAATAGGCACTTGCTTACGAGGAATCATCCTCGACAACTGGGTACGTGCCTATCTCCAACAACATCCTCAAGGTTCGGTGGTGGAAATTGGTGCAGGACTCAATACCCGTTTTGAGCGAGTTGATAATGGTGAAGTACGCTGGTTTGATTTAGACTTACCAGACTCAATGGGGCTACGAAAGCAGTTTTTTGAAGAAACAGAACGCCGTCAGTTTATCACGGCTTCAGCTTTAGATACAGATTGGATTGAGCGCGTTAAAGCACTTAGTGCAGAACCTTGTATGTTTGTGGCAGAGGGAGTACTGATGTATCTCAGTGAAGAAGAGGTACAGCAGTTGTTTGCCAACCTTTTAAAACATTTTCCTGGTTGTTGGTTTGCTTTTGATTCTATGTCACCGCTGATGGTGAAGAATCAGAACAGACATGACTCAGTAAATTACACCTCGGCAAAATTTAATTGGAGTATCTCAGATATTCGCCAGATTCAAGATTGGGATTCGCGCTATCAAGTAATCGAAGTCTTTACATTTGCAGACTTACCTGCTAAATATCTACGACGCTTTTCACTGATAAATCGCTTGCTTTTTTCCTATATTCCTTTCTTGCGGAATATGTATCGCTTAACATTAGTTAGATTAGGTTAAATTCCAATATTTTCAGGTATACGTAATGTTTTATTTTGGTATTGAGCATGAAGTCGCTTTTCTCAACCATGAAGGAAAGTTTGCTGATTTTTCGCGCACAAAGTTTGCTGATTTTAATCAAATCGTTGAAAGATTACCTACATACCCTAGCGACTATCCACAATTGCGTGTCGGTGATGCTGGTATTAAAGAAAAAAGATGGTATATTGAGGGGTTTGAACGATTTGAAGATTCGGAAAATGTGATTGAATGCGTTCCTAAAGGTATCGAAATTAGAACAACTATAAATTCTACTATTCAGAACGCTATAAATGAATTATCAGAAAGTTTTCGCTTGCTACACGAAACTGCTGCTGACTTTGGTTTTTCGCCTGTCTTGGTTAGTTTTAATCCATACTATGCTGTTTTTGAGCCGCAACCCCCACTAAATGATTATGAAATAAAACGGCGGCAAACTTCCCCAGAAAAGCAAACGGCACACATTCCCATGTTGACTTATGGTCCTGACTTAAATATATCAGTTAGCGGGTTATCTACTGAAGGTGTAATTGATATTGGCAGAAAGTTAACTTATTACAGTCCTTACATTGTTCCGTTTAGCTATAGTTCTCCTTTTTATCAAGGTACTTTGTGGGATGGTTTATCGGTAAGGACATTTATTAGAACCGGAAAAAGACCCGCGGTCATGGTGTTTGTAGAAAAACGCGAACAATTAATTGATAGTGTACCTTCATTAACAAAAATAGCACGCATCCCCGCAGAAGTCGGTAGGATTGAATTTAAGGCTTTTGATAGCTGTGATGATTTTAGAATTTATGCCGCTTTACTAGCATTATTAAAGGGTTTAGTCTTAGATGAAACTCTCTTGGGTAGAGCAACTATACCCGATGCGGAGAAACATCAAATTTCCGCAAAAGAAGGTTTTGACAACGAAGATATTTTAGCGACAGCGAGACAAGTTTTGCAAGCCTCTGAAATTGCACTTGCAGATGATCCTGATGTTGAGTTGTTGGCACCGCTGAAAGTTATGCTTGAAAAGCGAGAAACACCGGCTCATAAACTTATCGAGGTTTTTAACCGGGTAGGTTCCATACAAGAAGCGCTTTTGCAAACTTATTTATCCAGCAAAGTTGAAATTTAGCCTAGAAATCGATTTTAGGAAGTTCCTCAAACAATTCCTGACAAATTCCATAATTTCAACTATTGAGTTAGCGCCACTTCAGTATAAAATCTTCGTGTTCTCACCATCCGAGAGTTATGCGGATTTTTACCCACAGAGACAATTCTTAAATACCAAGAAGTGGGAGGAACTCGTTATTTTGATACGGCTGGTTTTCCCGGTCGTACTGTTGGATTGTAATTAATATTTCGTAGCCAGGGCTTCTAAAAAACAGGACTTACATTTATGTAAGTCCTAATTAACTGTTATTTTGAGATCATGTGACTCAAAAATATTTACTAAAACTGTCTACTTTTATTACGGTTTTCCGCTACCAACTTTTGCTTCCACTTTCACGCTTTTTACACCGCTGACTTCCTTAACAGCGGGTTCAATTTTGTTGATATCCGCTTGAGAAGGAACTGTTCCTGTAACGGTTACAACACCATCTTTGTCTTCAGCTGCTAACTTGCTGCCGGGAATCTTTTCTGTTAGTTTGCTGTTAACTAAGCTTTTGGTGTCGGTTCCGCCTTTCATAGCGCTTCCGTTTTTCATAGCGCCATCATTTTTCATAGCGCCATCATTTTTCATAGCGCCATCATTTTTCATAGCGCCATCATTTTTCATAGCACCATCATTTTTCATAGCACCATCATTTTTCATAGCGCCATCAGTCGTCTGAGAAGCTTCTTTTGCTGGTGCGCCGGCTTCATTTGTAGTACCAGTCTCTGAACCAGTTTTAGTAGCTTGTTGACAACCAATAGTACCAATTAGCAAAATGCCGCTGACTAGAAATGGAATTAGCTTTTTCATTTTTGTCTCCTAATTGAGCAGTTGAGGCGATTAATTAATTTATCTGACATGTGAGGAGCAAATCTTAAAAACAATTTAAAGTGAAATGGCATAAGTGCTGACTAAGGCACTTAAATTGCCGAAATTGAAGCTAGAACAACATCTAGATTCATTACAATGTGTGAGGTAGTTGCTAGAAGTCTCAATTCAACTTGGGTTATAGCTACCTATGGCTAGGGTGACTATAAGGGTTGGCTGTCTGTCTATCAACTTGGCTTTAATTCAAGGGTAGACTTTGCCGTCCCACGGCGGTGATTAGATGTTACCAGATTTGGGCGGAATTCGCTCATCCGCGCTAAAAATTTAATATTGTGGCGGTAGTCATCTTTGTCAACTACATAAAAATACTTATAAAGAACAAAATAAGTTACATAATAAATTTAATTTATACGCCAAAGGTAATGGCTAATTACATTAGCCACTAGCCTTTACCAAATTATGATGTAGCGGAAAAATTGCTACCTAACTCCTGACTTGTGAATTCTCTTTTATTGTTTGTTTGGTGCTGATTGTGCAGGGGCAACTTTGGCATTAACCTTGACACTTTTAACGCCTTTAATTTCTTGTGCCAAAGTAGGAATTTTGCTTAATTGCTCTTGAGTAGGAACTGTGCCGACAACGGTTAAATCTCCCTCTTTGGCATCAATTGTTAACTGACTAGCTGGTAAATTTGCCTCTAGTTTACCGCGAACTTCGCTTTCAAGATCCGCATCTGCTCTGTCTGCGTCACCACCAGTAACATTGTTACGTTGCTCACGCGCTCTAATGTCAGATTCTATTTGTCTTTCACGGGTATCGCTAGTAGCATCGGTTTGGGTTGTCTGAGAGGCTTCTTTGGTTGGCGCGTTGACATTTTCTTTTGTACTATCGGGTGCATCTGCACTGGTTCTGGATGGGGGTTCGCTGCAACTAATTGTACCCACAACTAGAAATCCACCGATTAGTAAGCCAAGCAGGTTTTTCATTTTTATCTACTACGTGAATGCTTCAAGCGATTTGACAAACTGTTAGCTATTAGCCTGGATTTGTTCTCAGTAAGATGCTGAACTACGATCGCCTTCATCCGTTTCCCCAAGTCAGAGTTAAACTTTCTACTACAAAAAGCCGCGATCGCACTTCACTAATAGCTAACTGCTTTGATTTGTGTCCATTGAGGAGCGAACTTTAAATCAAAGCAATTTAAAACACTTTAGATGCTTCCATCCCGACGATCAACGATAACTACCTTAGAGTCATCCTCATAATTACCTGTGCTATCGACTACAGGGTTAGCAGGGTTTACATAATCAGCCCCTCCTGCCATACCAGGTGCATTGTAAATGCCAAACTCCTGAATACCCCGGTTTTGCAGAATACTTTCAGCGCGATACATTTCTTCTTCGCTACCATCGATGATTACGAGATAATCACCACCAGACACGCGATCGCTGTAAATTTTAGCTCGTTCTTCGGGAACTCCCAAACCAACCAACCCACCTAACAACCCGCCTGCTGCTGCCCCAATACCAGCCCCAGCAGCGGCTGTAGCCAGAGTTGAGGCTACCTCACCCGCCAACAATATAGGTCCTACGCCAGGAATTGCTAAAGTACCTAATCCAACTAGTAACCCAGTGATACCCCCCAATACAGTACCCGTTACGGCTCCGCTTGCAGCTCCTTCATCAGCTTTATTGCCAACGCGCTTTTGCGTTTCCACACCAGCAATTTGATCATTGCGATCGCCATCTTTGGCAATTATGGAAATCTTAGCCATACTGAAGCCGGCATCTCTCAGTTCAGTGAGTGCATGTTCGGCATCACGACGGCTAGAGAATACGCCAACCGCACGCTTGTGACTGCCTAAAGCCATGTTTACTCCTCCATCAAACAACAATAAAGCAAGCACAAATACAAAACTTTTTTGATTTGCGCTTCTTATATTACTGTTTTGCCTTGTTTTGCTTCGATTATCATCGTCCCCTAGTGTCAGCTGTTTATCTATCGATAGATGGGTAATGGGAAAACAGGAGGGAAAAAGGTTAAAGGGAAAAGGTGAGAAAGAAGAAATATTTTCCCCTTGTCCCGCTGCCCCCCTCCCGTCTATGGACTAGCAGGCGTCGAACTAATTGGCGTAGTTGGCGGAATTTGTTCAATTGGAATCAGTGCTTCCATTACCGCTTTAGCAATTGGTGCGGCAACGGTGGAACCAAAGGCATTTTCTCCTTTTGGCTCATCCACCAATGCCAAAACTACATAACGAGGAGATTCCACCGGCAAGATAGCGACAAAACTAGTGATTTTCGCATTGCTGAGATAGCCGCCGGCGCGACTGGCTACTTGAGCCGTGCCAGTTTTACCGCCGATCCGATATCCGGGAATTTGTGATGCTTTTCCAGTTCCTTGAGAAACTACAGTTTCCATCATTTCGACAACTTTTTGGGTTGTCGCGGTGGAAAAAATTTGCCGTGGTGCTGGTAAATTAGGTGAATAATGCATATGTCCTTTGGTATCAATCAACCCACGGACTATATGAGGTGTAACTAGTTTGCCACCATTTGCTAAAGCTCCGTGCATTTGTACCAGTTGTAGCGGTGTCAAAGAAAAACCTTGACCAAAAGATGTAGTTGCTGCTTCGATTGGTGAACTGGTAAATTCTTCTTGACTTTTTAATTGACTAACTACTTCAAAAGGCAAATCTGTTTCAATGCCTTGCCCTAAACCTAAGCGTTCTAGCCAGTTGTAGTAGACTGAAGGCTGCAATCGCTGAATGATTTGCACCATGCCAATGTTGCTAGAGTGTTGCAGAATCTGAGCGATGTTTATTCGCCCGTAACGTTTATTTTCAGCATTTCTGATAATTCGGTCAGCAACTTGAATAGAACCTGGGTCATTGAACGTATCATCTGGTTTAATGATGCCATTTTCAAGAGCGATCGCCACATTCAAAGGCTTGAAAGTCGATCCCGGTTCATAAAGATCCGCCACTGTCCAGTTTTTGAACAATGAAATATCAGCTTTTGAATATTCATTTGGATTATAAGTAGGTTGAGAAACCAGAGCCAGGAGGGAACCATCCCACGCATCCATGACAATTACCGCTCCGCGTTTAGCACCAAACTTTTTCATCTGTTCTTTGAGAACTAAACGAGCCGAGCGTTGTAGCCGACTATCAATAGTCAGTTGCAGACGTAAATCATCAAAATGCAAAAAGCCTTCCGGAGCATGATTTGGCATTAGCGCTCCATTACCTGCCCGGCTCATCCGCACGGTTTGCCCAGAACGTTCTAACAACTTTTCTTGACTATATTCCACACCTGCCTGACCGCGACGGTCAAGATTAACATAGCCCACTACATCAGCAACCAAATCTTGTTGCGGGTATAATCGGGAGTATTTTTGAATTAACTCCAAGCCATCTAAATGTAAAGAAGAAATGCGATCGGCAAGTTCTTCCGGCAGAGCAGAGGAAAGTAGAATACCGCTTTTTTTACTTTGAAAAATTTTCTCTAAATCAGCAGCGTCTTTATCTAATATTGGCGCAAGTTCATTTGCTATATAAGACTGAGGCTTGCCAAATAGCTTGGGATGAGCATAAACAGTATACATAGGACGGTCGATCGCTAAAACATTGTTAGTGCGATCTATCACTGGGCGACGGGGCATAAAAGGTCGCAAATTCACCATTTGCTGGTTTCGCGCCTTCTGCGTTAACTTTGGTCCACTGACAATTTGCAGCTGATACAAGTTCACAGCTAACCCCAGTCCAGCAGCAACTAATACGCCCCATACCACGAACAAACGGGACTTTGCGTTGGGTGTTTGGTCTTGAGTGCTAGAAGCAATTTCTTGCAAAGCTCGCACTGAAGCCTTCTGCTGCTTTTTAAATTTAGTTTTCGGCAAATCTTTAAATTTTATTCTGCTTGGTGACTTTCGCATTCAGGTTGTCCTTTGTTATTAGTCATTAGTCATTAGTTTTTTGTCCTTTTTCCCTTGTCCCTTGTCCTTTGTCATACAGGTATTAACCAATGACTCTTGACCAATGACCAATAACGGCAGGTGCGCGGTTGCCGGGAAACCATGAGCGACTGCCTCCCCTTCGCTCTTGGCGTCTCCCCGAACCCTTGAAGACCGCGCTGCCGATGCTTACGCACGGACGGCACCAATGCCCCACGACTTTAATATCCTAGCCCAGAGGCGCTTTGCTGCTGTGTTTGAGAATTTGGCGTTGTTGTCGTTGGCAAAGCCTCTCCAAGATGAGGCATTGAGTTGAGATTATGAGATGCCGGATTGATGAAAACCACCCCAGCCGGAGTTGGCGCTACCAGCCCGGTTGATGGTTTTTCGCCTTCCACAGCCATTTTGTTTTGCAGCACCTCGCTGGTTGTTGTCAGCTGTCGGTCTTGGCGTTGCAAGTTTTGCAGCTTGTGGTATGCCTGACTCCATAGTTCTTGAGAATAAACTGTCCAACCATACACTACTAGCATTGCTGCCACTAACAAAAATGCCACAACTGAGGAATTACGATGTATGGCGTGCAAGCGCAGTAACCATAAAGGTGCTGACTCAGAATTAGGCATTACCGGAACGCGGTCTTGATTTTCCCTTGGACTTTTGGGTGTCCGAGAGGAGCGATTTTGGTTTGGTAATTGTTGTTTGCCCAATTGACCAGGTGTGGACGTAACTGTTTTATTTGTGTTTGAACGCCGTTGTCTTCTAGAGGGCATTGGTGTGGAACCACTGCGCGACGCTGACTCAGAACGCGCAGAAGGCGATTTCCCTGAGGGCTGAGTAGCACGCCGGAACCAATTACCCCTTGCAGCAACAGCTGATTTGCGACCAACAGCCATAACTTTTGTGGGTTTGGAAATATTATATTTTTGCTTACTTGTCTGTTTTTGCTAAAGTTCAAACTATATGCTTGAGCAATCAGCACACATAACACCCTACACCCTTAAGAGTGTTCTGACAGGTAGCTGCACCAATTTTTACATTAAGTGGAGTGCGGAAACGTTTCAACAGCATGTATTGCTACCGACAGGCGGGCTGCAAGAGCGTTACTCATTACAGAAAGACAATTTCCTTTTACACCTTAGACTCTTACATCCTTTCTCCCTTCACTAACCCCTAACTTCTTTGTTCACAGAAAGTTCACATTAGTATGGCAACATAAAACTAGCTTAGGCAAGATGCAGGCAAAATGAGGATTTTTGGTATGATAGCGCGAATTGCTACTAAATTCGCGTTATCGACCTTTAGTGATTAATTTCTCTTCTTACTGAGTTAAGAGAAATTAATGATATTGCTCTCAATACTTCTGCCGAACAAAAATAGAACAAAATATTTGGCAGAAATATGTAATTGGAAGCATTTAAAAAAAAGCAACAAATACGGTATGGTATTCAACAGGCGAAAAATAGTTATTGCCATAATTGGTGAAAGAGGAGTTATGAAAGTAAAAATCTTTGGTTTTGCTGCAATGTTAAGTTTGGCTGCTCTTCTCGGAGCTTGCGACGGCGGCGGCGGTGGTGGTACCAGCGAACCAGCTGCAACTACTTCCCCCGCAGCAGGTGAGCCTGCTGATGGTGGTGCTATGATGAGTCCTGCTCCTACTGGTAGTCCTAGCGCTACTATCAGCCCTACTGCTAGTCCTAGTCCTTAGATAATAGTCTTACTTGCAGAAGCTGATAAAGCAGCTGATTGGCAGCGCTCCTCACTACATCACACTTAGTTGAGTTAGTTCAAGCTTGCTATGAATTTTCTGGTGGATTAAAGGCTTGGAGCGCTCTGAGAGCGCACTAAAATATTAGAAATTACAGCAACAAGAGGAGGGCACTAGTAAAGACGGTCTTCGCCGTCACTAAGTGTCCGCCTGCGTTTTGTTATGATAGGTAAACTTGTGGTTACATGTTAACTGTAATACCGTTTTTATTTGAAGATGCGTATAATTAGCCTACGTTCGCGTAGCGTGTCCCTTAGGACAAGGCAGGCTTGGTTTGTGTAGCCCCAGGCTAAACCGCCTGAGGGCATGAGGGCATAATGTGCAGCCTCACGTAAAATTGGTATAAGCCAAAAAAATAAGTTCAGTGCAAGAAATAGACCCATTTATGGGTAAAATATTTTACGCCCCTTGTTTGGCATAGTTAAATGGTGGAATGCTTGAAAGCGACAAAAAATTAATCACCCAACTGGCAATTGCTCTTGTGCATTTACCATACTCTATTCATTATATGAATTATCGATGAAGAAGAGGCGTTATATTTAACGTATGCACAGACAGACCTACATGCGTAGTAATTCATGCTCGCATCGTTACGAAGCATTGGTAATGGGAAGATGACCGGGTAATGAGGCTTGACGTTGCCAGGTTTTTATATTGAAGATTTATAGGTGGAATTGAGAGCGATCGCCTCAAGACCAACAATGTCACCTATTACGTAAAGATATTTAGATAAGTAAAATTTATCTTAGACAAAATTAACAATAGCAATCCGCACCCCATACGTGAGAAGATTAGTTAGATGGAAGTATCAGTACAAAGTCGTGTTTTAGATTACATGGTAAGTGCCAGATGCGGAGGGTGAAAGCAAAAAAAGCAATAATATTTTTTGTGGTTAGCATCAGCACTAATGTTCTGGTGTGTTTCGTTAACGATTGGCGGGTATCAGGAATCGCATTACCTGAGCCATCCGATACACCCGAAGAGATATTGCGAACTGAGATAATTATAGAAGCGCGATCGCCTGTTGATGGCAAACCCTTAACTGCCGGCGAATACGCAGAACTGCTTACTCAACTGCAAACCAGCCCACCACCAAAACTGACTCCTAAAATTCGCGAACAAGTTTTCTTGCTTCGCGTCCGTAAAGCATTACTTCAGGTTTTTCCATTTTTAAACTTGTAACGTCAAATTTCTATTTAAGCTTTATCACCCGAAGACCAGAAGCGCATCTCCTTTTTTCTTTATCTCCTTATTTCTCACGCCACAACAAAGCCGAAGCAAGAATTCATTGGTCAAGTACCAAAAAGGTGGCGACAAAATCTGCAAATAAATGTAAAGAATATATATAGATATTAAAAAAGTCCATTTACTCAATCACCATATTTCACGTAGGTAGCTTCATGTCCATGACCACGATCGCTCCAGAACAGGTTAACCGCATCGTTTGGAACCAACATCACGATCCCTTTGAAATACTTGGTTGCCACCTCATCGAACAGAATGGTAAAAACGTCTGGGCTGTGCGAGCCTACCTACCAAATGCGAGTGCAGCTTGGGTAGTCCTTCCTGAAGAACGTAAGGAATATCCAATGGAAGCAGTACACGATCCCCACTTCTTTGAATGCACGATTGAAGTTCCAGAACTAGCAAACTACCAGTTACGCATTAAAGAAGGAGAACACGAACGTGTCACCTACGATCCTTACGCCTTTCGTTCTGGGGGCTTGACAGAATTTGATTTGCACCTGTTTAGCGAAGGAAACCATCACCGCATTTACGAGAAAATGGGAGCGCACGCCACCGAAATAGGCGGCGTGAAAGGGGTTTATTTTGCAGTTTGGGCACCCAACGCCCGTAACGTTTCGGTACTGGGAGATTTCAACAACTGGGACGGACGCAAGAACCAAATGCGGAAAGGTTCCACCGGCATTTGGGAATTATTTATTCCCGGACTGGGAGTAGGAGAGCATTACAAATATGAAATAAAAAATTTTGAAGGACATATTTACGAAAAATCTGACCCTTACGGTTTCCAGCAAGAAGTCCGTCCCAAAACCGCATCCATTGTCACCGACTTAAACGCCTATAGTTGGCGTGACGAAGACTGGATGGAAAAGCGTCGCCATACCGACCCCCTCACCCAGCCGATTTCCGTTTACGAAGTGCATTTAGGCTCTTGGTTACATGCTTCCAGCAGCGAACCAGCCAAGCTACCTAATGGTGAAATTCAGCCCGTAGTTATTGTTTCCGAACTTAATCCAGGCGCACGCTTCCTCACCTACCGAGAATTAGCAGAACGACTGATTCCCTACGTCAAAGACTTGGGATATACCCATATTGAAATGCTACCAATTGCCGAGCATCCTTTTGATGGCTCTTGGGGCTATCAAGTAACCGGATACTTTGCCCCCACCTCGCGTTTTGGTAGCCCAGAAGATTTCATGTATTTTGTTGACCAATGTCATGAAAACGGTATTGGCGTGATTGTCGATTGGGTTCCCGGTCACTTCCCCAAAGATGGACATGGTTTAGCCTTCTTTGATGGCTCTCATCTTTACGAACACGCCGACCCCCGCAAAGGCGAACATAAAGAATGGGGTACTCTTGTCTTCAACTACAGCCGCAACGAAGTCCGGAATTTCTTAGTAGCAAATGCCCTCTTCTGGTTTGACAAATACCACATTGACGGAATTCGTGTTGATGCTGTCGCCTCGATGCTTTATCTTGACTATTGCCGCGAAGAAGGTGAATGGGTAACTAACCAATACGGTGGTAGAGAAAACATAGAAGCAGCAGATTTTCTGCGTCAGACAAATCACACTATTTTCAGCTATTTTCCCGGCATTGTTTCAATTGCCGAAGAATCTACCTCTTGGCCGATGGTATCTTGGCCCACCTACACAGGCGGACTAGGCTTTAACTTAAAGTGGAATATGGGTTGGATGCACGATATGCTGGATTACTTCAGCATGGACCCTTGGTTCCGTCAGTTTCATCAGAACAATATCACTTTTAGTATGTGGTATCACCACAGCGAGAACTTCATGTTGGCACTGTCACATGATGAAGTGGTGCATGGCAAGAGCAATATCATCGGCAAGATGCCCGGAGATAGATGGCAGAAACTTGCTAACGTGCGTTGTTTATTTACCTATATGTTTGCTCACCCAGGTAAGAAAACCATGTTTATGAGCATGGAGTTTGGGCAGTGGAGTGAGTGGAATGTTTGGAGTGATTTGGAATGGCATTTATTTCAGCATGAGCCGCACCTACAGTTAAAACAGTTTTTCACCGATTTGAATCATCTCTATCGCTCGGAACCAGCTTTATATAGCCAAGATTTTGCTCAAGCTGGGTTTGAGTGGATTGATTGTAGCGACAACCGTCATAGCGTAGCTTTCTTTATCCGTCGCGATAAAGATTCTGATGACTTCATTATTGCGGTTTGCAACTTCACACCGCAGCCACATTCTCACTACCGCATCGGTGTACCGGAACCGGGATTTTATAATGAGTTGTTTAATAGTGATGCGCGTCAATATGGCGGCAGCAATATGGGCAATTTAGGCGGTAAGTGGACAGATGATTGGTCGTTGCACAATCATCCTTATTCGCTGGATTTGTGTTTGCCACCTTTGGGAGTCTTAATTCTCAAGTTGGATAGAAAGAAGACAGCAGAAGTGATGGAATCTTAATCAAGAATTAACGCTCATGCACTTATTCCAGAGGCGCAAAGTTCTTTGCTGCCTCTGGAGCTTTTTTTAGAAGTAATATGAGCCTTGAAACCTTATGCTAGGCTATGAAGCATGAAGCAAACTACAGTTTATTTATCAGAAGAAATAGACAATTCTCTTAATCGTCTTCCTCAAATGACTGGACGCCCCAAGCCGAACTTATAGAAGAGGCAATACAACAGTATCTGTCCGCAAAAACCAACCACTTCCCCAGTCGTCAAAAGCAGAAATTCGCTTTTGTGATAGAGGGTTATTCAATAAACTGTGTTTATAGCGAAATTACGTAATCAAAATTGAGAATTAAGTGGCATTAAGACTAAGCGCAAAGACAGACGATCGCGCAAGCATTTTCTTTACCACTTCTGCGTCAATGCCCAAGATTTCTAAACAGCTTAATTGGTCTATCACGTTTAACATGCTATACTCTGTCACACAAAAGCCTTGTTCATAGGCGAACTGCCGCGCCGCTTCTAGGGTTTCAAAATTATTATCTACTAAAGACCTGCCTGTAAGGTTGGTACCTGTTTGTAATAACTTCTGTAAATCTGGGTCATCTTGTAGCGATCGCACCAAACTAGCTGTGTCAATGAAGTCAGGAGTAATCCAAATGCCGCCATAAGAGTAAAGCATCTCGCGGACATTGGCACACACTTGTTGTTTTTCTGCCATATTGAGATGTGTCAGCAACCCCTCACACAAAATCATCACTGGCTGTCCTGGATTTAGTTGTTCAGCACTCTTCAAAAACTGGCTGGGACGACTAGTAGCATCAATTTCCAGAAAGTGAAGATTGGGACGTTTCTCAATGAGTTGCTGGACCAGTTGCTGTTTGCAACGAATCATTGCAGACAAGTCACTTTCAATAAATGTGATGTTCGGATTGCAAGACATAAAAAGACCACGCGGCAGCAAACCAGATGCCAGTTCTAGAACTTGCGCTATTTGATATTGAGCCATAACTTCATTGATGGCTTTATAACGTGCTTCTATGCGTGCGGTAAGCAAAACGCTTTTGTCCTGGTTTTGTGGCTGAGGTAGCTCTACCAAGTTTTGCGCTGTTATTAATTGTGCTAACTCTTTGGCATAAGGAATATCTGTAAACTGTCTGGCTAGGCTCACCATGAAAGCAGTGAGGATGATTTTTTCAAAGTTGCTAGCTTGTAGTTTCTTCATGAGTTTCTCTGCATCGTAATACGTTAACAATTACGCTTATTTGCTTTAGTAGTCAAAAACAGGAGAAAAATGGCTTGATACTTAGTATTAGTTTTAAGGTTCAATTTTTCAGCTTGCTTGATATAGCAATCCGCGCATAAGAGCGTGAAAACTCTTTTTCTCTTCTTACTTGGCGAACAAAAGCGCACTTGGCGATTCGTTTAAAAATAACTTTCACTTCGCAGATAAAATTGCTATATAAGTTTTGATATTGAATGAAAAAGCGATCGCTCTTATCCTCATGTAATAAATTCTCGGATAATTTAAGCGCTCGCCCTTTCAAGAACAACAAAAAACTTACCTTCGCAAACTGCGAGGGTCAAGAGCATCCCTCAATCCATCACCCAGCAAATTGAAAGCCAGCACCGTCAGGATAATCAGTATAGCAGGGGGCCAAATTAGCCAAGGTTGCAATACCAAAACCGAAGCATTGGTTGCCAAAGAAAGCATATTACCCCATGACGGATCAGGTGGCTTAATGCCCAAACCAATCAGACTAAGTACCGCTTCTGCCCCAATAAAGCTGGGAACTGAAAGAGTAGCAGCGATAATTACATAAGTAGCCGTTTGCGGCAAAACGTGACGGAGAATAATATAAAGTGGTTTACCACCCATTGCCCGTGCAGCTTGGACAAACTCTCGCTCTTTAATTGAGAGTACCTGTCCACGAATTACCCGCGCTAACCCAGCCCAACTAATAACTGAAGTAATTAACACAATTAGCAAAAAGTTCTGCGTGCTACTTAAACCAGCTGGTAATACTGCCCCTAAACTCACCAAAAGATAAATACTAGGAAAAGTCATCAGCACTTCAGCTAAACGCATGATTATGCTATCAGTCCAACCGCCGAAATAGCCAGAAATTCCCCCAAACAACAGACCAAGGGGAAAGGTAACAAGTACCCCAATAATTCCAATAAATAAACTAATGCGACCACCATACAACAACCGGCTGAATTGGTCGCGACCTTGGTCATCAGTACCCACAAGATTGAATTTGACATTGTTGGTTGTGCCAAACAAATGCCAATTGAGTGGAATACCTGGGATTATTGTCACTTCGTCCCATTTGGGCGGTACGGGAAAACTAAGCTGAAACAGATGGTACTCTGAACCTTGGACGAATAAACGTAAAGGTGAAGGTTTACTGCGGTCTACGATCAATTCTCGTTTACCCGTTTCTAAATTTGTGTCTCCTTGCGTCGTCGGATAAATATGAGGACCGATAAACTGTCCCGATTTAGAAAACCAATAAACCTGAGTAGGTGGTAATAGCGAACCATTTGCTTGTGTTACATATGGATCGTAAGGAGCGATGAAATCAGCTGCAATTACTGCAAAATAGAAAACTAATAGTACAATTGCGCCAAATCGTGCTAAGGGATTTTTCTTGAGTCTTTGCCACCAATTCATAAGAGCTCTTAGTTGTTGATTGTTAGTTGTTAGTTGGTAGTTGGAGCGTTGCAGGTTATCAAGTATGAAAGTTTTTTAATTCTTCATAATTATTAACTTTTAACTCCTAACTCTTCTAAATGTCGTTCTTCTTGTTGTTTTTCGTGTTCAACAACAAATACATTTGAATAAAGGTTAGCAACAATTTGTTTTCCTTGCTGTGTCAGAGATAAATAACGTAGCCCTTCTTGAATATAAGGATATACGCCATTCCAGTAAAACTTGGCGTAGTTCTTTCGCAAATCCGCAGGAGTTTTATAGGACTTACGCAAGCGTCACAATATAAGGTCAACTGGCACATATATTTCAATTTGCCGTAAATGCTTGTAAGCATTGATTTATAAACCTTAGAGCCATATTAATTCTATGTGACAGTTTTCAGATAAATGTGCCAGTTGCGTAAGTCCTGTTTTATAACCCAAAACTTTATTCATTCCCGTTTCTTCAAACTCGTAGAATAAAGAAGTAATTTTCCGCAAGTAACGCGGATCGCTTAATTGTCCAATCAAATCGGCAGCACGCACTAAGCCAGCAAAGTTACTTGTATCTTGATGATCGTCTGCCGCAGGCACTGGAAACCGAGTCAATTCAATGTTACTCTTAATCACCTCAGAATCTATCAGGATGTGACCGCCAAAACGCTCATCAATGAATAGTTTTGCCCGATCAACATGATACGGTGTAAGACTGGCATCAGAAGCGCCAGGATGAAGACTAATCATTTGCCCATTTTTACCTGTGGCATACAAGTTTTCTGTTTCTTGGTCTTGTCGGCAAACTCCTTTGACATAGCCGATATCATGACACACTAAGGAGATGACACAATGCAACCAGTCTTCACTCTTAACACCACCCTCACGGATATGTTTGCCCCGGAAAATTTCCTGTCCTACAAGCGTGACTAAAATAGAATGTTCAACATTGTGATATAGAGCATCGCTATTGGTAATGTTTTCCAAAGCCATGTTGCCCGCCCAAGCTATGATGTCCTGGTAGTCAGTTTTTAAGCAGCCGTAAGTGCGGCAGTAGCCTTCTCGAATTTGCTTGACAAAAGCATCAATTAAAATTTCAGTGGCATTGAACATACTGCTATTTATTATCAAAATTAAATACTTGGGCAGGCATTGCTGGAATTTAACACGCACATTTGTCTTTAAGCTATGAATGCGATCGCATTTATGGGTGGGTATTATCAAGCCCTCATGTATCTATCACACCATAGGGTATGCCCTCCTAGAACCGCACTCTTACCAGAAGAATTGGTAATTGGGTACCCTCGCATAGGGGATTCGGCATCGGGCATTGGTAATAATTCTTTCCCCTTTCCCTAATCATAGGCAGGTGCTACAACTTTCTCAGCAGCTTTTTGCTCTTAAGCTTAAGAGCGAAAACGTGCCGAGTGGAAAATAAGCAACGCACTGCCTCCCCTTTTCCCCTCTTCAAATCCCCATGCGAGGGTGCCCAATATATGACTATTGTCATGGGTAGATTTTCGCTACCGATTAACCCATAAGCTTAGATGATGAGTCATAGTTAATATACGCGAATTAATTTAAAGTTTTCTTAAGCGAATATCACTATTGTAATTTGGGTACTTGTGGAGGGATGACTGTGAAGGAGGAAAAGTTTTTAGATATTGAGGTGGAAGAGTTAAGGGAATTCGAGGATGCTGACTTTGAGGAAGAACGGGTTAGTCGGCGATCGCGTCCTTGGCTATTACCGCTATTGCTGGGTACTGGTTTGGGAATAGCGATCGCTTTCGGGGGAATGCGTTTATTAGCTAATCGTTCCGCGGGTCAACAAAATCCGGTAGCAACTAAATCTGCCGCAAATGTTGCCCCCTCAATGACAGTCACCGTCGCACCGATTGAAACTACTCGTATTGCCCGTACTCTAAACACTACAGGTACTGTAACAGCACGTGATTTGATTCCGGTATTACCTCAAACAAATGGTTTGCAAATCAAACAAGTTCTTGCCAAAGAAGGAGATTCAGTTAAACAAGGTCAAGTTTTGGCAATTTTGGATGATTCAGTACTGCAAGACCAAATTCGCCAAGCAAAAGCAGATGTGGAATCAAAGCAGGCAGATGTAGGATCTCAACAAGCGGATCTAGCTTCAAAACAAGCTGCTGTAGCCACCAGTCAGGCAAATGTGGCTTCCCGGCAAGCAGTAGTGCAGCAAAGACAAGCAGATGTGGCTCAAGCTAAGGCAAGGTTACAAGAAGCTACACAGAATCTCCGAAGCTATCAACAACTAGCAAATGCAGGTGCAATTAGCAAGCAAGAACTCTTGACTCGGACAACAACTGTAGCAACAGCTACAGAAGCCGTGCGTCTCGCGGAAGCGAATGTCAGAAGCGCTGAACAGGATGTCTTGAGTGCTCAAGCTGCTGTTAAGAGTGCCGAAGCAAATGTCAACATCGCGAGTGCGAATATCAACAGTGCCCAAGCTGCTGTCAGAAGTAGTAATGCGAAAGTCGAACAAGTCAGAACTCAGCAGGGACAAACTGTGGTGCGTGCGCCAGTTTCTGGACTTATAGCCGAGAGACTAGTTAGAGTTGGAGATGTGACGGGAGTACCACCGCAAGCTGTCCAGAATGGTATGCAAAATGGAACTAACAACTCAGCACCGCAAAGGCTTTTTTCCATTATTAGTAACGGCAGTCTAGAACTGCAAGCGTTAATTCCCGATATTCAACTACCACAAGTGAAAATTGACGCCCCCGCGCAAATTACCTCGGATTTAGATAACCGCGTGCGTTTGCAAGGACGAGTTAGAGAGATACAACCGGTGATTAATCAGCTAAGACGCGAAGCAACGGTAAAAATTGACTTACCACAGACAAATTTGCTAAAACCGGGAACGTTTGCGCGTGCGGCGATTACCACGAATACGGCGATAGGGATGGCAGCGCCACAAAAAGCGGTATTACCCCAACCTGATGGTAGTGCAAGTGTATTCATCCTATCGGGTGAAGACACAGTACGTGCTGTGAAAGTAGAAGTAGGAGAAATTCTCATTGGTGGCAGGGTGGAAATTAAAAGAGGTGTCAAAGTAGGCGATCGCGTAATTGTAGATGGCGCAGGATACATCAAAGATGGCGATAAAGTGCGCGTAGTCAATAGACAGTAGTTAATGCATAGTGGAGTGGTTAATGGTTAGTCGATAGTGGTTAGCCGATAGTCGATAACTGTTAACCGTCAACGGTCAACCGTCAACCAACAACTAATAACTAATAACTAACAACCAACAACTAACAAAATTTATATGTCTTTCAATATCTCGTCTTGGGCAATCAAAAAACCTGTCCCGACGATAGTTATATTTTTAATGTTGACAATAATCGGTTGGTTCTCTTTTATTTCTTTGGGAATTGACACTAACCCAAACATTGACGTGCCAACAGTTTCGGTGACAGTCACACAACCAGGTGCGGGTCCTGCGGAACTTGAATCTCAAGTGACGAAAAAAATTGAAGATGCTGTTGCTGGGTTAGGAAACATCGATGAATTGCGTTCCACCGTTAGTGATGGTTCATCGAGGACGATAATAACTTTTATTTTGGGTACAAATAGCGATCGCGCTACCAACGATGTCCGCAATGCGATCTCCCAAATTCGCCAAGATTTACCCCAAGATATCAACGATCCGATAGTGGAACGTGTGGATTTTGCCGGCGGTCCCATCGTCACCTACGCTGTCACATCCGACAAGCAAACTGTAGAAGAATTAAGTAACCTCGTAGATCAAACTATCAGTCGCGCTTTGTTATCAGTCAAGGGAGTGGGACAAGTTAACCGTATAGGTGGAGTTGACCGAGAAATCAGGATTAACCTTGACCCAAATCGTTTACAATCCCTTGGTATCACCGCCACTCAGGTAAACGACCAAGTACGTACTTTTAACGTTAACTTACCTGGTGGACGCGCTGAAGTTGGTGGTAGCGAACAAAGTATCCGTACTCTAGGTAGTGCCAAAAGCGTTAATGACCTGAAAAATTACGAAATTGTCTTACCTAATGGTGGTTCAGTCCGCTTATCTAGTTTGGGGACGGTAGAAGATGAGTTTGGTGACATCCGCCAAGCTGCACGGTTGAACAACAAACCTGTAGTAGCCTTCCAAGTATTACGGAGTACAGGTAGCGTCACGGTGACGGTAGAAGAAGGAGTGAAAGCAGCGTTAGAAGAACTGCGAAAAACACTTCCCCAAGACGTGAAGGTGGAATTAATTTTTACCAGAGCCGTCACCGTGCGTGCCTCGTATGAAAGCACAATTGATGAGTTAGTTCAAGCCTCAGTGCTGGCGGTCATAGTAATTCTGATATTTTTGAAAGACTGGCGAGCTACATTAATTACAGCAGTAGCTTTGCCTTTGTCGATTATTCCTACCTTTTTTGTACAGCAAGCGTTAGGTTACACCCTCAACAACATGACTTTGTTGGGATTAGCGCTAGCGGTGGGTAACTTGGTGGATGATGCCGTTGTGGAAATTGAGAACATGGAACGGCACATAGCAATGGGCAAAACACCTTGGGAAGCTTCTTTTGACTCTTCTGATGAAGTCGGATTAGCGGTGATCGCGAGTGCGGCAACAATTATTGCCGTGTTTTTACCCGTTGCCTTTATGGGTGGTATTCCTGGGCAGTTTTTCCAACCTTTTGGTGTCACCGTTGCCGTTTCCACGATTTTCTCAACTCTTGTGGCACGGATGGTTACGCCGATGATGGGTGCGTATTTGCTCAAGGATAAGAAACCCAAGAGCAAAGGTGCCGAACAGCATAAGCGCAAAAAAGGAATAAGATTTTTTGGAATAAATTTTAGGTTTCCAGGTCGCAAGAGGAATGAAGAAGAAGAAATTCCTTTCTCACTTCCCCCCTACCCCTCGGAGTCGCAAGCCCAAAGCGTTTCTTCCTCTTCGTCCCGACGCCGGCGCTTTCAACCTTATAAATCAATGTTGAAGTGGGCATTGCGGCATAGATTGACAACATTGGGTATTGCTCTCGCTTTCTTCATCGCCAGTTTGATGCTGATTCCTGGTATTCCCAAAGGTTTTGTTGATGACGGAGATTTGGGTATTTCCACTGTTTCGATAGAATTACCCCCCGGTTCTACCTTGCTAGATATCAACAAAGTAGCGACGCAAGGAACTAACCTCATCCGGCAAAATCCAGCAGTTGAAAGTGTTCTAGCCACAGAAGAAATAAATTCCGCTACCCTGACTGTCAAACTCAAACCTAGGGAAGAACGAAAAGTTTCTCAAAAAGAGTTTGAGGTGCAAATACGTCCTTTATTCCAGCAAATAGCGGGAGCGAGAATTAGTTTCAAAGCTGAAGGACCTGGTGACAGTGGTAAGGAATTATCCATAGTTCTTAGAAGCGAGAATCCAGACGCATTGCTTGAAGGTGCTAACGCATTAGAAAAGGAGATGCGAAGCATACCTGGATTAGTAGAAGTGTCCTCAACTGCGAGTTTGGTAAAACCAGAGATTTTGGTAATTCCCGATCCGCAGCGTGCCGCAGATTTGGGCGTAACGGTGCAATCAATTGCCCGGACAGCATCGCTAGCAACTATAGGTGATATTGAAGCAAATTTGGCGAAATACAATCTTCCCGATCGCCAAATTCCAATTCGCGTCCAAATCGACCCGAAAGCGCGAACAGACATCAACACAATCAAAAATCTGCAAGTCCCGACTCAAAATAACACCTTGGTTCCCCTGATTGCGGTGGCAGATATCCGCTTTGGTAGCGGTCCTGCAACCGTCAACCGCTTTGACCGGGCTCGTCAAGTTGCGGTAGAAGCAAACTTGCAAGGTATCTCTTTAGGAGAAGCAGTAAATGCAGTTGACAAGTTACCTGCATTCACCAACTTGCCACCAGGAGTCACTCAGCAATCTTCTGGAAGTGCGAAAATTATGGCAGAAATCTTCAGTCGCTTTGGTACTGCACTGGGGCTGGCATTAATGAGTATATATGCAATTCTGGTTTTGCTGTATAATAACTTCCTCTATCCCATAGCGATTATGATGGCGTTGCCCTTTTGTTTAGGGGGGGCACTGGTAGCATTGATGGTGGCTCAAAAACCCTTGGGAATCTACGCGCTGATTGGTATCGTTTTGTTGATGGGAGTTGTTACCAAAAACTCGATTCTCTTGGTGGACTATACAATCATTAACATGCAAGAAGGCAAAAAGCAACGTGAGGCGTTGGTAGAAGCCGGATTGTCACGATTGCGCCCAATTATGATGACTTCTTTGGCAACTATTGCCGGTATCATTCCTCTAGCTTTAGGAATTGGTGCCGGTTCTGAAGTTCGCCAACCGATGGGAGTTGCGATTCTGGGCGGTTTTACAACTTCCACGTTATTGACTTTGGTGGTAGTGCCGGTGATATTCACCTATATCGACTCCTTCCAAACGTGGATTCTAGATACGGCAAAATATGGGTTTGGCAAGAAGAAACCCCGCAGCAAGATGATTGCTGTTGAAGAAGTCATGAGTTTGCCTCCTGCTAGGGAAGAACCGCCCTCTGAATACTCAATTCACAAATAATATCATGTCCGCTCATGTAACGTTGAGAACTTCGTAGTGAGGAATGCGCGTGCTCATATTTATAAGATAAGGACGCGCATTCCTTACTACTAAACAAGCTGATATAATGTGGTATAATGCCTTTTAGTCTAAATAAGGCTAAAAAATTTGCGGGTGTAATTCAGTGGTAGAATGTCACCCTCCCAAGGTGAATGTCGTGGGTTCGAGTCCCATCGCCCGCTTTGAAAAGTGTAGATTGCCAAATTATTTGTCCGTGTTGACAAATTAATGTCAGTTTTAACAAATTGATGTCACCATTAACAGATGATTTTATCTTCAACAATGAGTGTTCCTTTATTCTAAGCTGAACCTAAGCCATCAAATCAAATGTTGACTGAGCTTCTACAAGAATAGAAATTGGGAAGGTGACATTCCTTTCAACCCACCTCTAGATTTTGAAATTTTACACCATCCCGGATAGGGGTGGTTGTTGAAACCCCGTCGTCTTGAAAGAAGCGGCACGGGGACTATATCTTTAAACCCGCCTCAAGCTGGGAGGGGTGTTGAAACCTTAAAAAATGATATTATTCTAAGAGCTTTCAACCCGCCTCAAACTGTGAGGGGTATTGAAACACTAATTTTATAGAAGTTTCGTTCTACTCCCTTACAGCAATTTTCAGGTAATTGAACCACAAAATGTGAGAAACTATGCATAGAGTGATTGTTGAATTAGATGCCAGTAGCTTACTCAGAAGATTTGCGTTCTCGTGTGATTGCAGCGTGGGAAGCGAAGGAAGGCTCTCAACGCCAGGTAGCTCAAAGATTTAAGGTCAGTTTATCATTTGTGCGGAACTTGCTACGTCATTATCGGACAAACGGGCAAATCGAAGCGAAACGACGAGGAGGAAACCTAAAACCAATAATTCAGGATGAACAACTAGCGCTCGTGAAGGCGTTGGTCGAAGAAAAAAATGATCTACTACTTTCAGAACTATGCGATCGCCTGATGGAAAAAACAGGGGTGAGGGTAAGTGTTCCGACGATGTATCGTGCGGTTGAGAAATTAGACCTGCGTTGTAAAAAAAAACTCTCTACGCTAGCGAGCAGGAAACGGAAAGAGTGACGGAGTTACGACATGACTATCGACGTTGGTTAGATCAAATTGATGTGCGAAACCTGGTCTTTGTCGATGAAGCCGGATTAAATTTATCGATCGCTGCGCGGCTTGTTCGCTAGAGCCATAAATGGGGAACGAGCAGTTAGCAGTACTCCAGGAACTAAGGGTGGAAATATTTCCTTGATTGGCGCTATTAACATTGAAGGACTAGTGGCGACAATGACGGTACCAGGAAGTACAAATACTGAAGTATTTCTTACATATGTAACCCAGGTCTTAGCACCTCAGTTGTGGTCAGGAGCAATAGTTGTCATGGATAACCTTCGGGTTCATCACGCAGAGCGTGTGCGAGTTGCGATTGAATCAGTCGGTGCAAAAGTCAAATTTTTACCACCTTACTCTCCTGATTTATCTCCAATTGAGCTTTGTTGGTCAAAACTCAAACAGTTCCTCCGTTCCAGTCAGGCACGTACCCTTGAATCACTCAACCAAGCAATGACTGAAGCTGTAAATTATATTACTGAAGACGATGCCTTTAGTTGGTTCAACCACTGTGGTCTATTTATTTGAAAATTGCTGTAACTTTCAACCCGCCTCAAGCTGTGAGGGGTATTGAAACAATCAACTTCTGCCACAGAAAGGCATCTAAATAATTGCTTTCAACCCGCCTCAAGCTGTGAGGGGTATTGAAACTCTGCGCCTCAAACCCTTCACAAAGAAAGACTTCTAGAAGCATTTTTGTCAGGTCTGCCAAAATCGCCTGTCAGTTAACACTTAAAAAAGTAAATTCGTTGACCTTCATCGGCGAGAATTCACTGATAGCGACTTTGCTGCTGTTACTGTACTTCATAAACCTGCAATCTGCTGTATTGTTAAAACAAGAGACAAGAGCAAGTTAGCTCTGTTGAACACCTGGTCTGCCATTTTCTACAACAAACGAGGCTCTGGTAGAAATGGGAGCATCCGGCGTAGTCACAAAGGGCACAACTCGGTAATCAGACTGCCAACGTGTTGGTGTAAGTTCGCAACGAACATAGCCACGCTGATTGTTGAAAAACTTAATGTGCGGGTTTTCTGCCAATATAGCCGCAGTATTGGCGTTTGTATCTGAGCCATTACCACCAGAACTAATTGACGTACCGACGAACTCTGTACCGAGAGTAGCTGAACTTGGGTTGTTGAAATCTGCTTTCAGGTCAGCTACCCAGTTGGTATGGACATCGCCTGTCAGTACGATTGGGTTAGAAGGTTGACGTTTCTGAATGAAGTCGAACAGGCGATCGCGCGAAGCTGCATAACCGTCCCAAGCGTCCATACTCAAGCGAACGTCAGCCTCTGGATCGAAATCTCGTTGAGCCATGAACACCTGTTGAGCCAAAACATTCCAACGAGCTTGAGAACGAGCTAGACCATCAAACAACCACCGTTCCTGCTCTGCACCTGTTATAGTCCGTGATGGGTCAAGAGCTTCGGTGCAACCCACGTCCTGTCCATCGCCACAAGCTTGATCGCTACGATATTGGCGAGTGTCTAGTACATTAAATTCAGCCAAGTCACCAAAAGTTAAACGCCGATACAGCTGCAAATCCGGTCCTCTAGGAATAGAAAACCGACGCAGTGGCATATGTTCGTAGTATGCCTGGTAAGCCACAGCACGGCGGCGCAGAAAATCTTCAGTTGACTGTAATTCAGGGTCTTGAGGAATCTCATCAGCGTAGTTGTTGTCAACCTCATGGTCATCCCAAGTCACTATCCACGGAAAAGCAGCGTGAGCTGCTTGCAGGTTGGAGTCACTCTTATACAAAGCATAACGGTTGCGGTAGTCTTCCAGCGTATATATTTCGGGTCCATTATGCGGTCTCACAGCAGTCGCACTAACACCGCCTTCATATATATAGTCACCCAAGTGGACAACTAAATCGAGATCCTCCTGTGCCATGTATTGATACGCTGTGTAGTATCCCTGCTGCCAGTTTTGGCAAGAAGCAAAGGCAAAACGGAAGCGATTCACGCGATCGCGCGGTGCTGGAGCAGTGCGAGTTCGTCCGATGGGGCTAACTTCATTCCCTACTTTAAATTGGTACCAATACCAACGGGCTGGTTGCAATCCCCCAACTTCAACGTGAACAGAATATCCAAACTCTGGGGTAGCCATTTCTGTACCCCTATAAACAATCTGCCGCATATTTTCATCAGTCGCAATTTGCCACTGTACAGGCACGTTAGCAGCAGATATTCCGCCACCATTAAGTGGATCGGGAGCTAACCGAGTCCACAGCACCACACTATCGGGGTATGGTTCACCAGAGGCAACACCAAGCTTAAATGGGTAATCAGAAAAACGGGGTTGAGCGACGACTCTTTGAGGCAATTGACTAGCTAACGCAAAGCCAGTTAAAGCACCAGTACCAATCAAAACTTGCCGTCGTCTGACACGGCTAGATAGCCAGCGATCAAGATTCAAATCGAAGTAAGCCATAAATCCTCTCTACTCTTATTGTTCAAAAAAAAGGGACAAGACTAAACTTGCGTTACGGTTCCCTGATTGGGAAGTTCAAAGGAAACTGCTGTGCTGATTGCTGCATTGGGATCAGATACAGTTGGTCCAGTTGGTGGGGATGGAGGTAGTAGCCGCAAATCGTTCCGCCAGCGATCGCGATTGAGGTTGCAACGGACGTAACCGCGCTGTCTGCCATTGAAGTATTTCACCCAAGGACTTTCTGGCAAAGCTGCTTCGATGCGATCGCTGGCTCCAAAACTGGAACTAATTGATGTACCAACAAACTCGGTGCCGACTGTTTCCGAATCAGGATTATTGAAGTCAGCCTTCAGGTCACTGACCCAGCTAGAATGAGTGTCGCCTGTAATCACAACCGGGTTTGAAGGTCGGCGTTGTTTGAGAAAATCAAGGATTCTTTGGCGAGGTACTACATAACCATCCCAAGCATCGATGTTAAATGCTGACTCTGGACCTGCTGTCCAGTCGTGCTGGGTAAAGACAACTTGTTGAGCAAGCACGTTCCAACGAGCGCGAGAACGATCAAGTCCTTTAAATAACCACTGCTCCTGCTCAGAACCAGTCATGGTGGCATTTGGGTCGAAAGCTTCAGGGCAACGAGGTTCGATCCTATCATTACAAGGCTGGTTAGAGCGGTATTGGCGAGTATCTAGAACATTAAACTCTACGAGGTCGCCAAAGGTCAGCCGTCGGTAAAGCTGCAAATCAATGCCCGAAGGAATAGAAAAGCGACGGAGTGGCATATTCTCATAGTATGCCTGGAAAGCCGCAGCACGACGCTCTAGAAACTGTTCACGCGGCTGTTGTTCTGGGTCTTGAGGAATTTCATCTGCCCAGTTATTGTCAACTTCGTGGTCATCCCAAGTGACTATCCAGGGAAAAGCTGCGTGAGCTGCTTGTAAATTCGGGTCGCTTTTGTACTGAGCGTAACGGTTGCGATACTGCTCTAGTGTGATTGGCTCACCAGTTCCTTCATGGGAACGCAGTGCTTGCGGATTCGGTCGTCCTTCGTAGATATAGTCACCCAGATGAACAACTAAGTCGAGGTCTTCCTCTGCCATATGCTTGTAAGCAGGGTAGTAGCCCTGTTCCCAATTCTGGCAAGAGGCAAAAGCAAACCGGAACTCGTCTGTGCGATCGCCAAACCTGGGCGCGGTGCGAGTCCGTCCAATCGGGCTGACTTCATTTCCAACGCGGAAGCGATACCAGTACCATGTTGCAGGTCTTAACCCTTGCGCTTCTACGTGAACAGAATGACCGAATTCTGGTGTTGCCATGACTGTTCCACTGCGGATAATCCGTCTCATGTTCTCGTCATCAGCAATTTGCCACTTTACTGGAACGTTAACCGTAGGCATTCCACCACCATTAAGCGGATCGGGAGCGAGTCGCGTCCACAGGATGACACTGTTTGGTAGTGGTTCACCTGAGGCAATACCGAGTTTAAATGGATAATCAGAGAATTTAGACTGAGCAATAACTCTGCCAGAAAATTGATTGGCGATCGCTAAACCAGTTAAAGCACCAGCACCTACTAAAACTTGTCGCCGTCTGATTCGACTGGAGAGTAAGCGATCAAAATTCAATGTTGCCATGTTGACCCCGATTTAGATTTTTTACAACTTTGGGGTACTCAAAAGAAAGTAAGTGACGGTCGAAACTTCTTTCTACTAAAGTATCAGGATTGAATTTTCCAATATTCTCAGAAGCAAATCAAATTATCTTTTTGCAGCAAAGTGTTCCTTTTATGCTAATAGATAACTCATTTCAAGCCGACAATAATTGTTAATTGCACTTACTGATTTTTGAATTCCCTTAATGTCCCAAGACGAACTTATCAACCGAGTATTAACTACTGGTCAAGGCTTCATTAAATTTGACTTAACTTTTTGTTCTTGAAGCAACAACTACTTCTATATTTTGAAATAATTAAAAGTCAATTAATAGTGATCCATTTACGCGCTTGAGCAGATTGAGGTAAAGACAATACAGCTAGGCTTCCGAGCAAACCAATAGCGGATAGCGAACCAAGCTTTTTTTGTTTAACTAGAAAAATATTACTTGAGATAGATATTTAATTTCATATTGTAGTTTAGGAAATCTGTTTCATTCTGAATGTAAACTTTTAGCCGTTGTCATGAGTTCGACAAAAAGATTGTTGAGGCGATCGCTATTATGAATAAAGTCTATCCTCTAGCGCAGGCGGGTAAAATATTAATACATATTGTAGAGACGTTCCGCGCTGTAGAAAGTCTCTACTTTGCTTAAGCATTCACCTAGGCTGCGTACAATAAATATCAAGACACTATGCAGGCAGAATGCGATGCAAGAAATGAAATTGGACTGGTTAAGAATTGTGTTGGTAGAGCCAGCAGGTCCAATGAATGTGGGGTCTGTAGCACGGGTGATGAAAAATTTCGGGCTACATCATCTAGTATTAGTCAATCCTCAATGTGACTTTTTGGGGATAGAAGCAAAAAAAATGGCAGTTCATGCCGACGATGTTTTAGAATCTGCGGTATCAGTAGCGACATTGCCAGAAGCATTGCAAGGATGTGTGAGAGCGATCGCTACAACTGCTCGCGTGCGTGATTGGGAAACGCCTTTAGAAAACCCCCGCGATGCATTACCCTGGTTATTGGAGGAAAAAGAAAAATCAGCAGCGTTGATTTTCGGTCGCGAAGACCGGGGATTAACTAATCAAGAATTAAACTACGCTCAGAGATTTATTCGCATTCCTACCGATTCTATTTATCCATCGCTGAATCTGGCAATGGCTGTGGGAATATGCTGTTACGAACTGGCAGAAAATGCCAAGCAAAGTAATAATCAAGGCTCAAGCAAAACTGAACTCGCACCCCTTGATGTTGTGGAAGTATACTACCAGCAACTAGAATCGCTTTTGTTGCAAATTGGTTATCTTTATCCGCATACGGCAGCTAGCCGGATGGAAAAATTTCGACAACTTTACAATCGCGCTGGGCTGCAAACTAAGGAAGTCGCTATGTTACAGGGAATTTTGCGGCAGGTAGAATGGGCTATAGGGAGTCAGAGCGATCGTGAAAACTTGTAATTCATCGTTTACTATGTACTGATCAGGAGTTAGGAGTTAGGAGTTAGGAGTTAGGAGTTAGGAGTTAGGAGTTAGGAGTCTGGAGTCTGGAGTCTGGAGTTAGTAATATACAATTGCAAGTAAGTAGGGCATTTACATCACTATAATTGAAAACCACTAAATCTTTGATTTGGTGAGAGACTTAAACCCCTTTATTGACTAATTCCTTCAGACTCCTGACTCCTGACTTATTGTTAAAGTGCTGCAATCAGTTTTGGGTCGGGATGCAAGAAACTTTTAAAGAGCGAGTCATAAGGAGTAGCAGTGTCAGAATCAAGTGACAAACTAATCGCTTTCTCACGGCGTCAACCCAACAACCGCCGGCAAAAACAGCGTAAAGTACAACCAGTACAACTAAATAAAGAGAAAAAGAGCAAACCGCGTTCGCCAAGCGTGTCCGTTGGCGTTGGCGGAGCCTCTCCAAGAGTTGCCTCTCGTTCGCGGAGCGTCTCCGACAGTAGAACAGAAGGACTCTCGCGTCCCCAAAAAATTAATACAACACTTACTCCTCCAGGTGCGCCAAAAACACGACCTGGGTTAGTTATGCCATCTGCTGTCAAGGGAAGAATACCACCGTTTAAACCCAACGGTGCGAACTTAAAGCCGATGCAAAAGCAAAAGCCGATGGGATCAAAAATAAGTAGGCGATCGCGCAAAACTCGGTTAAAGCCAATGGCAAGATCGTTGTTGTATGCAATGCGCTTGTTAATTGTCGGAGTTGGTATTGGTGCGATCGTCGGTACAATGCTATCAGTGTTAGATCCTGCGACTCGGATTAACTCGGCTTCGTCGGCATTTAATACTGAAAATGTTGGGCAAACCCAGCCACAACCTACCCAGAATCCCCAAGTTGCTAATGGTGGAGGTTTATATTTATCTCAGGAAATCACCTCCTTAAAGGGTGCTGTGCAAAATTTGGCACTGACAAGTCCAAATTTGACCCCAGGGGTTTTCTTGGTAGATTTGAATAGTGGCGGTTATGTAGATGTGAATGCTGGCGCAAGTTTTCCCGCAGCTAGCACAATTAAAGTGCCAATTTTAGTTGCCTTTTTTCGGGATGTGGATGCAGGCAACATTCGCCTAGATGAAATTCTAACCATGCAACAGGATATGGTTGCAGGGGGTTCCGGAAATATGCAGTACAAACCCGTGGGAACTCAATACACGGCGCTGGAAGTTGCCACAAAAATGATTACAATTAGCGATAACACCGCCACAAATATGCTAATTGCCAAATTAGGTGGTATAGAAGCGTTAAATCAACGTTTTCGCAGTTGGAGTTTGACAACCACCGTTATTCGTAACAAACTTCCAGATTTAGAAGGTACAAACACTACCAGTCCCAAAGAATTGGGGAATTTGCTGGCGATGGTGAATCAAGGTAATTTAGTGAGTATGCAATCGCGCGATCGCTTGCTCGATATCATGCGCCATACTGAGAAAGATACATTATTACCTTCTGGCTTGGCACCAGGCGCAACGATTGCTCACAAAACTGGCGATATTGGTACAATGCTAGCCGATGCTGGTTTAGTCGATATGCCCACAGGCAAGCGCTACATCGCCGCTGTCATGATACAACGTCCGAATAACGATCCTCGCGCCGAAAAACTCATCAGCGCAATTTCTCGTGTGGCTTACCAGCAATTTAGCCAAAATGGGATTACACCCAACCTCACAGGAAATACTCCACCTGTAAGCGGTTATCAACCCCCAGTCATGACACCTCAAACCAACCCAATGGGAAACACTCCACCTGTAAGCGGTTATCAACCACCAGTCATGACACCTCTACCTAACAATACAGGAGGTTATCCACCCCCATACATGAATCCTTCACCCAATAGCCTGGGAAGCGGTTATCAATATCCTGTAATCAATCCTCAATATTACCCTCAAAGATAATTATTGTGTAAATTTTTATTTCGTAGCAAGTACTTAAGTGCTTAAAATATGCATATTAACTTCTTTGATACCGCATTCCCGGTAACTGCGAAATCAAACCCATAAGTTCCAACTGTAACAAAGCACTAGAAACCGAACCAGCATTCATCCCCGTTTGTTGGATAATAAAATCAAAAGGTAAAGACTCTGAAGAAATAGCATTCATTACCTGTTGTAGTTCTGGTGGTAAATTTAGCAAAGGTAACTGTTCTGAGGTTGGTGAAACTTCAATTACATCGAGTTGTGGTATTGCGCCCAACATTTTTAACAGTTCATCAAGCTCTCTGAGAATCGGCACGGCTCCTTGATTAAGTAACTTTAAACACCCTTGCGATGGCTGGTCATCCAGTCTACCAGGTAGTGCATAAACATCTCGTCCAAATTCATTTGCGTATTGTGCTGTAATTAAAGCACCAGATTTTATCGGTGCTTCCATCACCAAAACAGCGCGAGTCAAGCCTGCAATTATTCTATTACGACGGGGAAAATGAGTGCGATCGGGTGGCGTTTTTGCGCTGTACTCACTCAGCACTAATCCAGATGTTAAAATCTGCTTATATAAATCGCGATTTTTGTGTGGATAGATGACATCTACACCAGTACCCAAAACAGCTAAAGTGCGTCCACCAGCTTTCATAGCAGCGAAATGACATTCAGTGTCAATTCCCTCTGCCATTCCAGAAACAACTGTAAAGTTATTTTTTGCCAAAGCTGTACTAATTTGACGAGTCCAACGCATACCATATTCTGTTGGTTTGCGCGTCCCGACAATCGAAACCAGCGGTTTTTGTCCGAGGTTTTCTGACAAGTCCACTTCACCACGATAATACAATATTGGCGGTGGACTAGGTGTTTCTAGCAGCAAGCGGGGATAATCTACATCCGCTGGTGTCCAAAAATGGGGATTTTCCTGCTGGTGCTTGATCAGTAATTGTTCAGGATGTAAACGCGATCGCACTTTTACCACTTTTTCCAGCGTCTGCAAACCAAAACCCTCTACTTGACCCAATTCAGCCGGATGTGCTTTCCAAGCGCCAGCTAACGTGCCAAAATGCTGTTGTAAACGTTGTAATAATACAGGACCAATCCCAGAAATTTGCGACCAAGCTAGCCAATATGCACGTTCTTCCACTTTATCATCTCCACACCTACTGGTTGATTATTCCCAAATTAGGTTTGTCTATTTATGTTGATGAATGGGAAAATGGTTAGGAGTTGTAGAGACGCGATGAATCGCGTCTGTACGGGAGGAGCGGGGTTAGTAGAACTATCAACCAAGAACTATCAACTATCAACTATCAATGATTAATTATATATATCGTCTTCTATTATGCGTATCTGGTTGCTTTATATTTCTCGTTTTTCATAGTTTTCTCGGTTCATCTCCTAGTTTAGGAGCCGATAAAATTGTTGTCAGATATGGATTGTTTGATCAATCGCTTCCAGTAGCAGATATACGAAAGTATGCCGAAACAAAAAAAGTTTCGTCTGATTTGCAATCTTTTCTTGGTTATTTAAAACCTAAACAGCAACAACAGTTCCAACAAGCGCTTCAGGTAAAAAAGCCTCTAGATATTGTGGCTTTAAATAAGCTGGTAGATTCACCAATTGGTAAACTATTGTTATCTGGTGCTTCTAAAACGATCGCTCGTCGTGACAAAGCAGGTATACCAGCACTACGAGCTGCTTTGCTCATCGGAGCAAAATCACCAGAAGGGTTAAGCATACTTAGCTTTTTGGAAGCTTATCCTAGCAATAGATTAGTCATTGATGTGCCATCAACTTTAGACTTACTGAGCAAATCAAAGTTGTTTTTTGCCTCCTCTAATGCAACACCAAAAGATAATTTAGGTTCTTCACCTTTATGGCAACTTGAACTGCAATATCAAGTATTCGCTACCGAAGGTAAGCAATTTTCCGGCTGTTTATTTGGCGATTCTATTTCGGCTCAAATTGGAAATACCCTTGGCGAGGGTAACTTTAATTTTGCCTTTAATGGTGTGAGTTCAATTTCATTAGTTCAACAACTGCAACGTTTAACTCCTACTAAAGTTAAATGTGAAAAAACCATCATTGCTGTAGGTGCAAATGATGCTTTGTATCAACTTAGTGATGAAGAGTTTAGCAAAAACTTGAAAGAAGCGATCGCACTTGTGAGAACATCCGGAACTAAACAGATTTTTCTCATTCCCGCTTTTTACTCAACAGTTGCCGCTAGTAAAGATCCAAGTGTAGCAGCCCCGCTCGCCAAAGTCGAGCAAATCAACGCTGTGATGAATCAAGTCGCAGCTTCAGAAAATGTCCCAGTTGTCGCTGAAGGGGTAGCACCGTTGTACGAAAATAATGTTTTGAAAGATAATTTTACAACTGATGGCGATCATCTGAACGCTGAAGGACTCAAGATTTATCGACAAGCATTATTGAATATTTTAGGGAAATAGGTATCCCGTTTGGTACTTATACCAATTCTATGTTGTCTAGCAATGGCTACTCTTGGGTAGCTTTGTCCAGGTTTCTATGAGCGGTTTCCTAGCGTCAACTTAACCTACAAGATTAGCGATCGTACTGATCGGTTTCAATCCCTGTGTACCTAGAGCTTCTTGAAGTATCTGGCGATGGGTAACAGCCCGAAGCCCAGCTTTTCATAGGTGCGACGTGCTGGGGCATGACCAGGATCACCTCCGGTCTCCACCATAGCAAGCGACATCCCAGCATCTTTCATCCATAACAGAGCGAATTCCATGAGAGCAGTGCCAATACCGTGACCTTGAAAGTCTGGATCGACAGCGACCATGTAGATTTCACCCATCCTGGTCTCCGAGTCTAGTTTCACGGCTACAAAGCCCACGGTTGAACCAGCGTCGATCGCAACCCATACATTTGTGTCCTCTGCCGCGCAGACATCCGCGACAGCCTTTTGCTGGCTCACACGCCAATTGTCGGGATAAAATTCCCGGTACACATCAAGGTCCATCACTTTCTCAATCGAATCAAAGACCGGAGCCCATGCTCGAAGCGAAAGACGAATGACTGCATCAAGTTGATGATCGTCGTAAGGTTCAATCCGCATTTTTATATGAACTCCAGTTAACGCCGAAGGTTGCCAATCGATGAAGCCGCCGAACTATTATTTATAAGAATGTAGGCTGAAAACCCTGCGGCTTCAGCGAGCGTGATAAAAGCCACGACGCAGGGTTTACCCTGCGGTGATGTTTGGTCTGGGAAGTTTAGAAATGTATTTCCGAACTAGGTCAGACATTGAACAACCTTGTCTTTCCGCTTCTTGTTGTAGCTGAAAGAATTCGTACTCAGATACTCTAATATCTAGCTTTTTTGTTCTTGACATATCCCGCCAATTGTCAGTACAATTAAGTATAACAGGCAAGGTAATCAACCTGTATAAAAACCTAACTGCCTAGCGGCAATCTGAACCTTCTCCCAAAGGGAGACGCTAACGCGAAGACAATTGAATCTATGCGGTTCTACTGCATTGTTCTAGTTTCTTCCTAGCAGTAGGTAAAAGATTCATAGGAGCTAGACAAATCAGAATTTTGAAACAAATCGTTTCAATAAAACAGGACTTGCAGTAATGCAACTACCGAGGGGCACTCGGAAAGTTAACGCTTGGGGAGAGTCCCATCTCTGGGTTAGATGACGCAAGGAACCTAATCTAAATGGTCTCGATGAACCAAGAATCCCCTGGCTTTTAGTTAAGATGAGCGAAGGGAAATCTTAACAGCCAGGGGAGTGTCAAACTGACAGTTTCCGTCTAATTGCCCAAATCTGGATGTTAAACCGAAATCTGTCATCCCAAGATCCTGGTATGGCGATTTAGGCTGCACAACGTCGGGATAACACTCCAATTTAATGTAACTCACAGATCACAACGACAATACCTGAAATCTAGAAATCATTCTATCTGTTTATGGTTGGCGAATGATATTAGCGAACCACTCCCTTTTTCCACATCCCGTGAAAAGTCAGGTAGGGAAGGGGTTGGGGGTTAGGTTTCATGATTAGCGTTTCAGCATTTAAACTTTGAGAAACCAGCGTTGCCGATACATTCCGTAAGCCACAGCTAACCAAAGTAACACGGTGACAATGGCAAACAATAATGAACCATTGAAAGCACCTGCCCAAGGTACAAAAAGATTATTGTAAATCCAATCGAAGGTGCTAGGAGCTTTTTCACCGCTGCCGATGTTGGTTTTTACCAAGATTTTAATTAGTAAGATAGAAGCAACGAAAATAGCGATCGCATTTAAGCCCATAACTTCAAACGCTTTACTCCAACGTCGTATTCGTCGCACTTCAATAAGTTCATAACAAGCAGCTAGCAATATTAACGCCCAACCACTGGTAAAAACTACATAAGAACTCGTCCACAGCTTTTTGTTAATCGGAAACGCGAAACCCCACACCCAACCGATAATTAAGCAACCGATACCAAATAATACCAAACCTATGCTAGTGCGTGATTTTACTGGCTCGTTGCGTATCCACTGACCTGCAAAGTAGCCAGCAAAAACGCTGACAACAGCGGGAATCGTACTAAAAAGCCCTTCTGGATCTCCCATGAAGTTGAAGCCATCACCTTTATACAGATGTGCTTTGGGAATAATCAATCGGTCAATATAAGCCCCAAAATTACCTTCTCGCGTCAACACTCCCGCGCCAAAACCGGGAACTGGCACATACATCATCGCCAGCCAGTAACCGATAAGCAACAATCCTGCAACTATCCATAATCCTTTACGCGGTATATTTAGGACTGCCAAGGATGCAAATAAATAAGCAAGGCTGATGCGTTGTAATATTCCCATGATGCGGATACTACTGAAATCGAAAGTCCCAACACCCTTATTCCAAAATACATTGAGTAGCAATCCCAACATAAATAGAATGGCGGCACGGCGCAAAATACGCCAATATACAGTTGATGTAGGTTTGTTCTCTTCGGTATACTTGGATAGCGAAAAAGTCATGGCTACACCGATAATGAAGAGAAAAAAGGGAAATACTAAATCAGTTGGGGTGCAGCCGTGCCAATCAGCATGAAGTAAAGGCGGATAAACATTCGGTTCGGCAATGCTTGCCATATTCACAAGAATCATAGCAGCAATGGTAATGCCGCGAAAAACATCAAGAGAGGTGAGCCGCATAAGCACAATTGTGTATTTGAGAATCTACAGTACTCTTCTCAATCCAGACGAGCAAGAAAAATTTTTAGACTAATACACAAGTTAAAATTTTGTGAAGGCGAAAGTCGGGAGTCAGGAGTCAGGAGCTAGGGGTTCTCTCGTTCCAATGCAGAGCATTGGAATGAATTCTAAGAGGCAAAGGGAGCCTCTTGTAATGCATTCCCAGTCTGAGACTGGGAACTAGAACAAAGCAGTTTTATCACTCTTGGCAATACTTTTTAGTGCTGTCGGTCTATTCCTCAGTTCGTGGAGTGAAAAACAGTCAGAATAGATGAATCCCCAACCTGTTTAAGCACTCATATGAGAACACAAGGGCAAACGATTAAAGTTATTGATTACCGCCAAGAAAATGCATCAGATGCGTTTGTACCTAAACCCGCTGTTCTTTCCAGTTCAGGATGGGAGAATATCTATCTTGAACTCCATCAACAGCCAAAGTTTGACGTAGCAGAACATCAACACACAATGCACGTTATTGTTCAAGGAATTTCCTGGTCATCACTTTCCAACTCATCAGGAGAACGATGGTTGGATGGAAAAATGACAACAGAGACGCGCAATAACGGAGATATTGCTATTATTCCTGCGGGTATTTCCCATCGCTGCAATTGGAATACTTCAGTTCAGTTTATCATTTTGGCAATTGAATCTGTACTCCTCAAACAAGTCGGTCAAGATTTGGTTGATTGCGATCGCATTGAACTCATCCCTCATTTTATGACTGGGCAAGATGTTTTGATACAAGGTATCTTCTATGCATTAAGAGAAGAGTTAGAGTTTAGTAAAATCGGTGGTTATTTGCTCATTGATAGTCTCAAAATGACATTAGCCATTCACCTATTACGGAACTATTGCACCACGCAACCTAAGCTTTCTAGCTATGAGGATGGATTATCTAAATCAACGCTGCAACAGGTAAAAGAGTATATTAATGAACATCTCCATCAGGACGTAAAGCTGATTGAGCTTGCAGCGATCGCCCAGATGAGTTTATATCACTTTTTGCGTCTGTTTAAGCAAAGTATGGGTGTAACGCCTTACCAATACATTTTGCAATGTCGGATCGATAAAGGCAAATATCTGTTGCAACACAGCGAACTTAGTATTGCAGACATTGCTCTCAGGGTAGGTTTTTGCGATCAAAGTCACTTTACTCGATATTTCAAACGAATTGTTGGTGTAACACCCAAACAACTCTTGCAATCCTGAGCGCAATAATTTACTAAAATTCCGCAACTTTGTTCTAGAGTCCTAATACTGTTTTACTTTAAGGTTGATACAAATAGACCCCAAGAAAGCAGGGAGCTTTCTTTTTTCAAATAAAATTAACCGAAACAAATATGGGACAAATAACAAATATCGAAATTAGCACTTGCTATGTCAAAATACCTAACAACGACTTAGAAATAGATGCTTACTTAGCTCAACCAGCTAACACAGAAAGCTTTGGTGCTGTGATAGTTTTTCATGAAATTTTTGGAGTCAACAGTAACATTAGAGATATTACCGAACTAATAGCTAAACAAGGTTATGTAGCGGTCGCTCCTGCGCTTTATCAACGGATTGCTCCGGGTTTTACGGCTGATTTTAGCCAAGAAGATATTGGATATAGCCCAGAAGCTTATCGACTTGGTTTGCAATATTATCAACAAGTAAAATATCAAGAAATAAAAAGCGATATTCAAGCGGCGATCGCCTACCTCAAAACTTTACCCAATGTTAAAGATGATGCGATTGGAACCATTGGTTTTTGTTTTGGCGGTCATATTACTTACATGGCTGCAACATTACCCGATATCAAAGCAACAGCTTCGTTCTACGGTGGTGGAATTACCACTTCTAGTTATGGTGAAGAAACTCCAACCATTAATCGCACTTCTGAAATTAAGGGTACTATCTATATGTTTTATGGTACAAGAGATTCGATAGTTTCCCAGGAAGAAAACGAGCAAATTGAGGCAGAATTAAAAAAACACAAAATAAATCATCGGGTATTTCGATACGATGCAGGACACGGATTCTTTGGTGGATTGTTCATAGACCAGTACCCATTTTTAGCCCAGCACCCAAGTTACAATCCTCAAGCTGCTCCTGATGCTTGGCAACATGTTCTAGAACTCTTTCAAAACAACTTGTGATCGCTCGTTTAGGGTGCGTTGCGCTTTGCGACAACACACCCCTTAATTAAAAAAAATAAGTCCTGGTTGCGAAAACCAGAACTTTGATAATAGAGAATTTCATCAATATTAAAATGTTGACAGAAAGCCTCATGCCATGTGGATGAAAACACCTGCCAAAAGAGAACCGGTTGCACCAATAGCAATTAATAAATAGGTGAAAAATCTGCCAAACTCAGGGTTTTGTCCTAATACTTTATCTTCTTTACCCGCAGTGAAAAACAATGACCAAGCTTGATTTACATTAATTGTTTCAAAGCTGTTGAAATCAGGTCTAAATACAACGGGTCCAAGTAAATCTTTTTTGGGGAAGTCAAAATCAGTTCTCATTATATTTCTTCAAATTTAGTTTAAATTTATTTGTTGATATCTGCGTAGCTAGAGGTTTACAGAACTGTCAACCAAGCGATCGCACCATGTCCGCTGAAAACTTCGATAGCTATGAGTGCAACAAAGCCAATCATCGCTAAACGACCATTCAACTTTTCTGCATACTCGGTGAAACCAAAGCCTGGTTTGTCGTCTACGTACATTTTTGGCTCAATTGCGTAGTTATTTAATCGGTTTTGTTCTTCAACTACATAGCTACGTGATGTCATGGTGTTTTTCCTTAAGTTTGTTTTCTTGTTAAATAATGTAACACTATGTAAATAATTTTTGCAAGTACTTGACAAAATAAAATAATTTTATCAAGCGTATAAGGTGTCTTTGAGAGTGGCAAAATTAAGATAGGACTTACGCAAAGTCATGGAACGAACCGCAGAAGACACAGATAAATAAGAGTTTGGGAGAGAGAAGTTTGAGCGGAGGTTTCCTCCGATCAAAGCTTCGGTGGTTTTTGCGTAAGTACTATAAGAATATTTCTCGGTTTGAAGCATAGAATGGCGCGTAAAGGTTACACTCTCCCGGTTTTCGCTGTTGCTGCGGCAAAGGCAGCTCTAGTGCATTTGCAAAACAGCACAGATGTGATATCCTCGGTAACACTGGATTTGCTTGGTGAAAGTGCAGAAATTTTAGTTGAGCAAGTCGCGGCTTTAGAATCAACAAGTGCATTGGCGATCGCTTTGTCTGACCCAGGAGATAACTTGGATTTGACGAGGAATACTCCTGTTTGGGCATGGGTAAAGCTATTACCGCGACAAGACCAGGCTTTAGTTATAGAAGCCGGTGAGGGATTGGGGAAAACCGCAACGGGAGAAGCTGCTATTTATAGTTATGCGCGACGGCTTTTTGAAGCGAACTTGTTGCCGCTAATTCCTGAAGATAAAACAGCGATCGTGCGGATTATCCTTCCCCAAGGTCGTCAACTCGCTCAACGCACATCTAATGCAGCTTTTGGTATTTTAGAGGGTTTGGCGTTGTTAGGAACTAGTGGCATTTCTCAACCGATGAGTGCTGCTGACCACTTAGAAGAATTTCGCGCCATATTGCAGGACAAAGTGCAACGCTTTCCCAATTTAGTATTTTGTATTGGTAGTAATGGTTATTCTGTAGCGCAGCGCTTAGGCATTCCAGAAGAAATTATTGTTTCAACGGGAAATTGGCTGGGTGCAATGCTGGTAGAAGCGGGACTTTATAAAGCTGAATCAGTGCTGTTGTTGGGATACCAAGGAAAGTTAATTAAGCTCGCAGGGGGAATTTTTAATACATCAAGTCACCTAGCGGATGCTAAGTTAGAAATTATTGCAGCTGCTGTTGCTCTTAAAGGTGATATTTCAGCAGTTCAGGCAATTTTGCAACTCAATACGGCTGATGAAGCCTATAAAAAGTTAGTACAACTCGAATTGGCAGATGCGGTGTTTACTGCTTTGGCTGAAAAGATTAGCCGTAAAGCAGAGAATTACGTGAAAAAGTATGCAGATTACACTCTGAAAGTCGGGGTGATTTTATTTGACCGTCAAGGTAAAATGATAAGTCAGGATACCAAAGCTAAGGAATTGCTCGATTTTTCTTCGTAGTAAGGACTTTAGTCCTTATTCCTTATCTTAATATATGAGGACTTTAGTCCTCACTACGAACTTAATTAATTAGCGATCGCGTGTTTGTCCAACCATAAGCGACTTCAACAAGCTGTACTTTGCCTCTTTCGATTAGCTTTTCTTTCACTAGTTGAGCACCAAGGCTTTCATAAAACTTACATGCTGAGTTATCTGCCAAAACCCATACTAGCATTGAGCTAACATTCAATTGCACAAGTCTGGCGGCGATAGTAGATACAAGGTTATATCCTATACCTTGACGTTGGTATTTTTCCAGAATGTAGATAGCATTCAATTCACCTTTATAGAACCCATTTGACATCTTTTACTGTGTTGAAGTAAAGTTAGCGCAAAAGTTGTATCCAACAGTTATGCCATACTCTAGCAGCCTCACAGACGAAGAGTGGATAATCCTAGAACCCCTACTGGCTCAGATATTACCGAGCAAGAAGCAGACGAGACCGCCTAACTGGACAAAGCGAGAAATTTTGGATGGCATCTTCTATCAACTCAAAAATGGCTGCAATTGGGAAGATTTGCCCTGCATATCTGCCTCCCTACTCGACGGTATATTGGCATTATATCAAATCCGGTTAAATGCACGTAGTAAAACTTCTATTTGTTAGCGGCCACCAATGGTAATAAGTTAGACCACGGATTAGGTCGTGGTTATCAGATATCACTTTGCAACGTTGAAATAAAGC
>JAHHID010000063.1 GCA_019359015.1 Spirirestis rafaelensis WJT71-NPBG6 | reverse complement strand
AATTTAATACTTTTGGAGCTAATCGTGCCACACTAGGTTCCCTTGTTTTCAGCCTAAACTGCTTTGACTTTACTTTCTTAGTTTCTCACAATAATGCTTGGTTTATTTCCGCCGTGCTGTACTAGTGAATTCTTTTGAGCAATAATTGTTCTTCCAAGGCAGCTATGCGATTATATGCGGCTGTTAATTGTGCTGTCAGGCGTTGGATTTGAATTTCTGGTGTTAAAAGCTTATCTCCGGCTTGCAGATTCATCTCTGGATAAATGCCGTCTGTCAATACATCCTTGTGTTCTAATTGGGAATTTAAACGAATTTGTTTTTTTAACTGGTAGCCCGCAGTGTTGTTATTTTCCAAATAATTATCTTTTGCCTCTGTTCTTGCTAAAGAACACTCTGATACAGCTTGAGATACTTTACCATCAAGCTGCTCAATCAACTCGTAGAGGGCATCGACTTTATGACCCAAAGTTAGGATCTGCTTTTGTAATTGCTCCATTGGATACCCTTGTCCACATATTTTCTCTATATATAGTATTCAATCTATTGGCAAGGTTTACTATACTTATGAATTATTTAAGTATTCATATTTTCTGTTGAAAGGCGAGATTTAAAGCATTAAACAGAAATAAACAGAAATATTTATGCAAAGTATCACTAACTCTTATTGTTAAGAGAAATTAATTTTGGCAATCTTATTTGATAAAAAATCGCTCAGATTTCTTGATTAATAAGGCTTTCACCATTGTCCAGAAGATAAAACGCATAAAATTTACGGCGTTGCTGAATTGAAGTATGAAACTTAAAAATCAAGCATCTTAAAGCCTTACTCTCTGCGACTCTGCGGACGCCACTTGCTACAACGGGGGGAACCCCAACGCCAGATGCTTCAAGTCGGCAGAGCCGCCCAACGCACTGGCTCCGCAACGCAGTGGCTCCTCTGCGTGAAACAAATTCATATCCGAATTCAGCAACGCCAAATTTACTAATGGTGTGCAGATCTAATACTTGTCGCTTATAAATGCAGTTTTTACAAAACATCAAAAACCAGGTTTCTAGATAACGAGCAGAGCACTCAACAATCAAATTTCGTTACTATCACCTAGTTTATACGTAAATTATAAAAAATAAAGGTAGTTCTAATTACCCCAATCACAGCGTCAGAATTGCGCTCATCGTGGTTAGGCGTCGTTAATGTCGCTGTACTCTTGACAAAGTTGCACAAGTGTAGTTAATTGCAAAAGCTTTAACGCCTCTGTTTTTTGGAGTTAATTCGACAAATAACTTAATAAAAGCGTTGTTGACCACCTTCAACTAGTAAAGTGAAAACAATTAGCCGTATAAATAGGCGATTGACTACTAAGAGGGAAAAACTCATGGTTCAACGTGGTTCTAAAGTACGTATCCTCCGTAAAGAATCCTACTGGTTTCAAGATGAAGGAACCGTGGCATCTATTGACCAAAGCGGCATCAAATACTCTGTAATTGTCCGCTTTAACAAGGTAAATTACTCAGGTATTAATACCAATAACTATGCTGAAGATGAATTACTAGAAATTGAAGCACCCAAGGCAAAGGCGAAAAAGTAAATAGGGTATAGGGGGTGGGGAATGGCGAATCGGGAATTCCTTTTTGCCTCCCCACTCCCCCACTCCTGCCTATAAACTGTAAAGTGCTTTAATTAATGCGTGGTTTGCTGAAGCTAGCTCACAAATGCCTGAATTACCTGAAGTAGAAACAGTCCTTAGGGGTCTAAATCAATTGACCCTCAATCAAGAAATTACGGGTGGAGATGTGTTGCTAGAACGGGCGATCGCTTACCCGTTTTCTTCTTTTGAGTTTATTTCTGGAATTAAAGGCAGTGCGATCGCTACTTGGCATCGTCGCGGCAAATATCTCCTAGCCGAACTTACAACCCAAAGGGACAAGGAGGACAAGGAGGACAAAGGGAAAGCTTCCTTATCCTCCCCCACACCACGCTTCCCCCGCTCCCCCACTTCCTTCCTAGGGGTTCATCTACGAATGACGGGTCAACTACTGTGGCTGCATCGAGATGAACCGTTGCACAAGCATACGCGGGTGAGATTATTCTTTGGTTCAAAGCAAGAATTGCGCTTTGTTGACCAGCGCACTTTCGGTAAAATATGGTGGGTTCCTCCAGGAGTTGCACCCGAAAGCATCATTACTGGTTTACAAAAGCTGGGGGTAGATCCGTTTTCACCGGAATTTACTGTAGAGTATTTGGCAAGTAAACTGCAAAATCGCCGTCGTCCCATCAAGACTGCGCTATTAGATCAATCAGTTGTGGCAGGGTTAGGCAACATTTATGCTGATGAAGCTTTGTTTTTGAGTGGAATCCGACCAGAAACACTGTGTATAGATTTGAAAACAGAGCAAATTGAGCGTTTGCGATCGCAGATTATTCAAGTGTTAGAAACCAGTATTGCAGCTGGTGGCACGACTTTTAGTAATTTCCTCAACATCAAAGGTGTAAACGGTAACTATGGCGGTGTTGCTTGGGTTTACAACCGCGCCGGAGAACCTTGTAGAGTATGTGGTACAGCAATTGGGCGAACTAGATTAGGTGGGCGTTCTAGTCACTTTTGTATACAGTGTCAGCATTAATTGAGTTTCCTGCAAAGAATAGCTTTGCAACGGACAGGTTTTTCATACCATTTCACCTAATTCAGAAGAAATAATGGTTAACCAACTTGGCTTAAATGATTACAAACAAGGAATAGCGGATTTATACAACCGCAGAAGCCAAACTTATGACGATAGTAAGTGGCATGTCCAGATTTGTCAGCGTCTTTTGGAATATGCACAAGTCAGTTCCAGACAGCACGTTTTGGATATTGCAACAGGGACAGGTCATATAGCGATCGCAGCATCTCAAATAGTTGGGTCTGAAGGTCGAGTCATTGGTATAGATATTTCGGCAGGAATGCTCGAACAAACCAGGGATAAAGTTGAGGAGTTGGGTCTAACGAATATTGATTTTCAACTTGCGGATGCCGAATCAGTTAATTTCCCGGCTAACAGTTTTCACCGAATTTTGTGCGCGAACTCATTTCCCTGGATAGAGGACAAAGAAGCTGCATTACAACTTTGGCATGGATTTCTCAAACCTGGAGGGCTAATTGCCATTCATACACCTGCGGACACAGCTGATGTCGGATATGTTGTTTTGCGGCAGGTATTGCAAAAGTATGGTGTAACGCTTGAACCTAGCAATCGCATCAGCACACTTGAAACATGTGAATGTCTGTTTGCAAACGCTGGCTTTGAAGCAATAGAGATCAAAACTGAGCAACACGGTAGCTACATTAGTTTAGATAAAGCAAAATCAAGGTGGACAGGAAATTCCCTTCCATCCCCCAAACAATCTGCAAATTACTTATCAGAACTTTCATCGGTACAGTTGACACAAGCCAAGGCTGAATTTGAAGCAGAGCTAGAGGCACGTCAAACTGAACAGGGAGTGTGGGATGATCTTACTACTCTTTACATACTCGGTCGAAAGCCATAAATAAATAAGTATCCTCGTCTTTGCGTCTTGGCGCGAGATAAAATTCTGAATAAATCCATACATATACACCAAGAGGAAAAACTCAATGCCCGTTAAAAGAGGAGATACCGTTCGCGTTGTCCGCGAAAAGCTAGAAAATAGTTTAGAAGCACAAGCTAGTGATACACGCTTTCCTAGTTATTTGTTTGAAACTAAGGGCGAAATTGTAGATATCAAAGGTGATTACGCCCTGCTAAAGTTTGGGGAAGTGCCAACACCAAATATGTGGTTACGTTTGGATCAACTTGAAGAATTTAAATAAAATTTAATTACTAACCAAAACACGCAATTATGAGCTATTCCCCTTCCTCCCCAATGCTGTGTTATTCACCGCGTGTAACCATCGTCGGTGCTGGTAGGGTTGGTAGTACCCTTGCCCAACGCATTGCCGAAAAAAACTTAGCAGATGTAGTATTGCTGGATATTATTCCGGGAATGCCTCAAGCATTAGCGCTGGATTTGATGGAGGCAAGGGGAATTGAAACACATAATCGCAAGATTATCGGCACAAACGATTATGCTGATACGTTTGGTTCAGAAATCGTCATAATTGCCGCAGGAAGTCCCCGCAAACCGGGTATGAGTCGCGATGATTTGTTGAAGACGAATGCTTTGATTGTAGTGGAGGCAACAAAAAAAGCGATCGCTCGTTCTCCGGATGCGATTTTCATTATCATCACTAATCCTTTAGATGTGATGACTTATTTGGCAAGAGAAGCAACGAGTTTACCACGCGAGCGCATTATGGGTATGGCAGGGGTGTTAGATTCGGCACGCTTTCAAACCTTTATTGCGATGGAGTTCGGCGTCAGTCCTGTAGATGTCAACGCGATGGTATTAGGTAGCCACGGAGATTTAATGGTACCTTTACCGCGTTATTCTACTGTCAACGGTATTCCGATTACGGAATTGATGGATGCAGCCACAATTAAGCGTTTGGTAGAGAGAACCCGTCATGGTGGCGCGGAAATTGTGGAATTAATGCAAACAGGTGGTGCTTTTTTTGCTCCTGCTTCTGCAACTTGCTTAATGGTAGAAGCAATTTTATTAAATGAGTCGCGTTTGTTACCAGCGGCAGCGTATATTCAGGGAGAATACGGTTTAGAGAATATTTGTCTCGGCGTTCCCTGTCGCTTGGGATGCGGTGGAATTGACACGGTGTTGGAATTGAATCTGACTGATGCGGAAATGGCTGCTTTGCATACTTCCGCTGAATCTGTGCGTGAAAGTATAGAGCGAGCACAACAAATATTAGCGACAACTGGTGACTTTTTGCAAAATAAAAAGCAGTAGTATTAATTACTACTGCCCGATTTGCTATTGCGCTTGCGATCGCATTTTTCAAAACTTTATTAACGATTATAGTCGTCTGCGGGGTCGCCGTAGGGGTCTTCGCTAGCTGGGCGGATGTCACCGTACTGATCTGCGGGGTCGCCGTAGGGATCTTGGCTTGCGGGGATAGCGTTACCGTAATACTGGTCTGCGGGGTCGCCGTAGGGGTCTTGACTGGCGGGGATAGCGTTACCGTACTGATCTGCGGGATCACCGTAGGGGTCTTGGCTTGCGGGGATAGCGTTACCGTAATACTGGTCTGCGGGATCACCGTAGGGGTCTTGGCTTGCGGGGATAGCGTTACCGTACTGATCTGCGGGATCGCCGTAGGGATCTTCGGTGGCTGGACGCACATCGCGATCGCGGTAATTTGTGTCTCCCTCAAATTGCTCGTCGTTCGAGCCTCCAAGAAAGTCCTTCGCTTTTCGCAAAAAGTCGTCTACCATAATCTATCTCCTTACTAAATAAGTGTACGATGTGCTGTTGTCTTTTTCTGCGGCTCTAAAATGCTGGAGCTTCCTGCGGAGCAACGTCTGTTAAAGTCCGACCTGTGGAGCGCCCGTTATAACCTTGGAAGTCTCGATACTGTTGCGCTTCAGACTCTGGAACTCGAATTCCTTCTGATGGTGGTGTTACCCAGTGAGGGCGATTTTGAGCATCGCGGTAGTAAACACGCCCGTTCTTAGAAAGGTAATATTGACCTTCTGGTCCCTTACCTTGGGCATTTTTGCGCTGGTTGTAAAGGTAGTAAAGTGCGGCAGCTCCGGCTAAAGTTATCCCGACTTTTTGCCCCGTTGACAACCCTCTTTTAGCTTCAGGCTGGTTTCCAGACGCAGGATTATTTACTGTTCTACCGCTTAGGGTATCGTCAACAGGTGGGGGTGGCGCAGCATTTTGGGAACCCCCACCGCCGCAGCTACTAAGAAGCGGCACCATTAGCAATGCCGAAAGTACCACTGCCAGCAAACGCGAAACTATTTTACGCTCTTGGTATGTTGTGTTCATCTTATTTCCTCATCACCTTGCGGAAAGCTAAATGCGGTGTTGTGAAAAAAACAGTGTTGAAATTGTTGTTATTTTTCTTGGGATGGATAGAACGTTTAGCGTCCATTTACAACAGCACAGGTACACCGTTTCATTGCAATGATGATGAAATTTTGCAAGTATTTCATCTTGCCTATGGGAGAGCTCGTATTCATCCCAAAGAAATATGTAGTTAATTTGGTAACAAATATTTTCGTATATTTGCTTGTGTTCGATAAAGCAAATAAATCGGGGTCGCTTCTTTGTGTTAATACACCTGGCTAAAGATCATCAATCATCAGGAAATAACTTGAGATTTTTCAGTATTTTTCCAAAAGTTAAAAGGTTTTACCAGAACTATACTGGTAAAGATTATTATTTATACAGTGTCAAAAAAGTTACATTATATGACAAATCAAGCTCAAACTCGTCTACTGCTTGCTTTATGGGAATTGGGAGGAGCAAAGCAGGAAGTGAACAAAGGTAAACTTCATGAGCGAATCAAATCTAAAGACAAGAAGGTTGCAGATTTTAAGGACATTTTTGCGGAGTTGGAGAAAAAAGGAGCGATCGCTATCTCCAAAAAAGGCTACTCTCTCGAATCTCCTCAAGGTTTAGAGGTGCTGAGTGAAGGTTTGAAAAGTGCTGATTTTAAATTTGAAGGTACTATTGTCGGAACTTGGGCAGCAAATGCGTTGGTGAGGTGGATCGGTGAAATGGATGGTGCAGTAGCTAGTACATCTGCACCAACTAACGGGATCAAAAGTGGGATTAAATCTTACGACGAGTTTCAAAAAGTCACGCTGGAAGTTTATGACCAACTTAATCGGAACCATATCCTAAATGATTTAGTGCCGATTTATCGGATTAGGAGAGAAATAGGCGATCGCCTTAGTCGTGAACATTTCAACAAGTGGCTGCTGGAAATGCAGGAAAACGACATTTTGCAACTAATTGCGGGAGAAATCCCAGACATGACCTCTGATAAACGCGAAGACTCAATCACCATACCAGGAGCAGGATTACGCTCTTACGCCAAGCGCTTGAGTTAATCAGATTGCCTCGAAACCCCTTGTAGTTCCTCACACTAAGCGCGAATCCTATGGAAAATTCCCCTGTTTCTCCAACAGAAGCCCTTAAAGCTGCCATCCAAAATCAGAATCCATTTATTAACGCTGGTATTGTTAAAGAACAAGATGTCTGGGGAAAGGGATTCCCTGATGTGCCTAACCTTAATGCTCACGCTTCTGATGCAGTATTTCAAGCAATTGAGCTGGTAAGGTCAAGTCAAACCAGCCAAGACAAGGTGACTTCAATTGTCATAACTGCACAACAGGGAGTGGGTAAAACCCACCTTCTTAGTCGCATTCGCCACAGGCTGGAACATGAAGGCGGTGCTTTCTTCGTCTACGCAGGTGTTAATAACTATACAGATTTAAACCTGGTTAAATACCAATTTCAGCAAACCTTAGCTAATAGTCTGAACAAAGCTGGTAGTCAAGGGATCATGCAGTGGCAGGAAGTAGCGGCAGCGATGGCAAACGAAGGTAGAAGTGGCAATTCCCCGACACCGGCAGAGCTAGTGAAAAAATTTGACCAAGTTTATGCAAAGAGTTTGGATCAAAACAAGAACTTAATGAATGCTCTGCAAAAACAAGTTCTTAAAACTAAACCAAGTGCAGATCCCTATATTCTGCGAGCTATTTTGTGGACGCTTTCAGAAACTCAAGCTCCTTTTGCCATCAAATGGTTGTCTGGCGAAGAGTTAGCTCAATCTAATGCTGATGCTTTGGGATTACCTAATCTTAACAAAATTATTCAAGAGAGAGAAGCGGAAGCCCTGAAAAATATTCAGCAAATATTGAATTTGGTCAGTTACTATAACCCCATCGTCATTTGTTTTGATGAAATAGATGTCAAAAACAATTCTACTGATGACGGGTTGCCAACAGAACTAGTGATTGCTGATTTAGTTAAGCGTCTGCATGATACTCTCGAAAACTCGGAACTGAGTCGAGGGATTGTTATTATCACAGTCATGCTGCCTATCACATGGACACAAAAGGTAGATTTGATGCTTGATGGTACACCAGATAGAGTTTCCAAATATACGCAAAGAAAACCAATAGATTTAAAGTATCTTAGCGGCGATTCTATGGTTGAATTAGTCAACCTTTGGTTGAAAGAGTTTTACCAAGTAAGGAATTTACTACCGCCTCATCCAGTTTACCCCTTTGAAGAAAGCCAACTGAGAGAATTTGGTAAAGGAAAGCCAACCGTAAGGGAAGCTTTGAAATGGTGTGCAGAAAACTTTAAGGTTTATGAAGAGCAACTCTCAAATGATCCACTTGAGCGATTTGAACTTGCCTTAAAAAGGGAGAGCGAGGCAGACATCGAAGATTATTTAGAGGATAATTCACTAATTGCTAAAGTTCTCTATTTTGGCTTTGAGACTTTGAAAGGTCAGACTTTAGAAGAAGTACTGATTGAAGACATTACAAGCGATATTAAACCAAAATTACAAAATAAAGGTTTTATAAACTTCAAAATTGTTGGTAACGAGAATGGCAAAGAAGTAAAAATTGGTGTAGCTGTAATACAGTCTTCTCAATTTACATTAACTGCTGGATTAAAGCGTTTGAATGACTACGAAACTTTTGACCTAACTCGTGGTTGTTTAGTCCGTTCCAAATCCAAAATAGAACAAATTAAGAAAAATTCAGAAGCATATAAGTTGCTCAACCAACTTATATCAGAAAAAGGTGGTGAAAACGTGGATTTGATAGAAGAGCAAATTCGACCACTTATCGCAGTTCGGGCTGTCTGTAAGAAGTGCAGAAACTATAAGTTAACTGAGGAGCAGGTTTTTGACTTCATCTCTCAGAAGCAGCTTACTTTTGATAATCTTTTACTGCGAGAAATTTTGAGTAACCCCTCCGGGCAAATGCCTGCGATTGATGATAAGGACGACATTGAACTTATAGAACTCTTCCTAAATCCATCCACTTTAAGCGAAACAGATGACGCGGATGACCTCAATGAGTTATTTGATGAAGCATGAGCGAATCAGTTTTGATTTACAATGCCCTTTGTCTACCTGCTCCGGACGTTAAAGCGTTAATTCAAGGGCGAATGATTGCAGCAATCCCTCGGAAATTAATTAATAATCCGGGGCAACCCTTTGCTCTATATCCAGGTGATGTCTTAATTAAATCACTAGCTCTTGAGCATCATTACCGCTCAAACTACTTACCCATTGCCCAACAGGTTATTAATAATTTAGATTCTGACAAAGTTATAATTAAAGCTTGGGCTAAGTGCGAATTACGCCCAATCTCAAGCGAACTTGAATCATTAAAGCCTTTATCGCAGCTAACCATTTGGACAACAGAAGCATTACAAGAAACACTTAGGCAACGTCCTTACACTTCTCTAGCTTACCTGCGGGTCTATCTTTTATCTCAGCCGATAGAGATGCCAGTGTATACTCAACGTCATTTTGTGGCTTTACCGCAACAGTTAATGGTTTCTGATGCCAAACCTGTATTAAGCGATCGCATATTCAATATCCGCAAACACCAGTTACAAAATTTACAGCCACCGCTGCATCCACAATTAGAAGAATTGCAAAGTGCTTTAGTCTCCCTTGCTACCACCAACTCAGCAGCTAAACAATTAGAACAAGATATCAATGTATTTTTAGGTTGGACTAGTGAGCAATTTCTCAACCAAACCGATTCAGATTTAGCTTGGATAAATGATATTGCCAAATTAGGCGATCGCAGCATCGAACTAGAGGAGAAAAAAAGCAATTATCAAGCTGGGACAGATTTTGAAATCATCGTGCGTCGCAGCCTTGAATTTTTAGGATTCAAAATAGAAGAAGCTTACAAAGGTGGTGCGGGTGGTTTAGACTTATTTTGCTCGCAACCATATCCCCTTGTTTGTGAATGTAAAGCGGGTAAGCTGATTCCTAGTCGTACTGTTGAGGAATTGCTCAAGCTTGGTGGAATGCACTTAGGGAAATCTCAATTATTAAGTTCAGCAAAGTTAATAATTGGTCCCGGTAAACCATCCTCAGATACACTAAAAGCTTCTAAAGAATGGGAAGTAAGTATTATTAATGCTATGACTTTACAAAAGCTAGTTGAATTAAAAGTAAAATATCCTGGTTCTATAAATTTAGTAGAATTGAAGCAATATCTGGAAACTGGACAAATTGACAATAAAATTGATGAATATATTAATCAAGTAGAAAAGCAGATTGCTTTGCGATCGCAACTTATCGAATTAGTGAAAAATTATTTAGAAAAGACCGGATTTGAAAGAGCTAGTGTTGATTCTCTACATGGTGCATTTAGTGCTATTTCGTCTAGTAAATTACATCCTCAAGAAATGCACGAAATATTAATTGAACTTTCATCACCTTTAACAGGCTACTTAGGACGAATTAAAGGCAAAGATTGGAGAAGCGATCGCTTTTATTTTCTCCGGGACTTACCAACTAACTAATTATTACTCTATGGTCAATATTTCAGTTTCATAATTCACCATTAACGGCAAAGTTGTGATGTTAATTTGTCTGCCTACCTTGCGAATAATTATATCTAACTACATTTGATAAGTTAAAGAAATAATAGAATATTTGTATGAATAGTAATTGTCCTCAAAGAAAATAGGTGATCGCACTCCCAACACACCCAAAAAAAATAAAATCTCCTCCAGTTCTCTGAAAGAGGACTTTCGCTATTAGCCTGGGGTTACAGACACGACGACATATCTAATTCTTGACGTGCCGTAATTCTACGTGCTAGTACACTCCGCTACCGTGCGATCGCAATAATGTTAAAATATTGTTATGCTTGGCATCAAAGGTGGTTGCAAAAATGACAATTGCAGTTAAAAAAATTATTCTTGGGCAATTTTTAAAGCTTCCCTACATTGATGAATCACCAGCTTGGGAGTACATTAACACAGAGGTGGTTCAAAAACCAATGGGAGGCGGAAAACATAGCCTGTTGCAGAAGCGTTTAGTTGCAGCTATTGATGCCGTGGGTAGCAACTAGGAAGCCTTCCCTGAATTGCGTTGTACCTTTGGAAATCGTTCTGTAGTTCCTGATGTTGCGGTTGTCGCTAATGAGAAATTACCAGTTGATGAAAACGGAGATATTATTAGCACTGGTATTGAATTTGCACCAGCTTGGGTGATTGAAGTTCTCTCTCCAGACCAAAGTCAAACTAAAGTCACTGGCAATATCTTACACTGTTTGAGAAATCAGTCTGAGCTTGGATGGTTGATTGATCCAAGCGAACGTTCAATCATCGTTTATCAGCCTGATAGTTTACCCAGTTTATTAATAGGAACAGATGTTTTGCCTGTGCTGCAAGACATCGACTTGACACTTTGTGTTGACGATATATTTGCTTAGCTGAAGCGGAAATAGATTTGTAGAGCGATCGCGTTAATTTAGGAAATCTTTACCCAACCTATAATTGTCGATAATATAATAACCTCACCCTGCCCTATCGGGCATCCCTCTCCTTATTAAGGAGAGGGAAAAATACGAGATTACGCGCTGAAGTACTTGGCTAGCGGGTGATAGCAAATAATCGCCGTTGTAGACTGTTCTGGATAAATCTGCTCACTTTCATCCATGTGCAGATTAATTCTGTCAGTTCCCAACAACTCTAGCTGCTTATACTGATCCTGAATATTCGGACAAGCAGGATAGCCAAAACTATACCGCGAACCACGATAGCGCTGCGCCAAAATATCCCGAATATTATCCGGTTCTTCAGCCGCAAAGCCCAATTCGCGCCGAATTCGAGCATGTGTCCACTCAGCCAGCGCTTCCGCAACCTGCACCGCTAAACCGTGGAAATATAGGTAATCAGTGTATTGATTGGCTGCAAACAACTTCTGGGCAAACTCTGTAGCAATTTCACCCACAGTTACCGCTTGCATTGGGAACACATCAATAATTCCCGAATCCTTCGGCGCAAAGAAATCTGCAATACACAGCCTCTTCAACGACTTCTGTCTGGGAAACTCAAAACTTGTTCTTACCTCTGCACCTGTGCGGTTGGTTTCATAAACATACAAAGTATTACCTTCAGCCTGACAAGGAAAATACCCATAAATCACCTGCGGATGCAACAAATTCTCCGCCACTATTCGTAGCTTCCACTCCTCCAAAATCGGATAAACTTTCTCATTTAAAAAAGCCTGATATTCTTCCTTAGATTGTTCCTTTGGCTTACGGAATTGCCATTGTCCCGCAATCAAAGCTTGCAAATCTAAATAAGAGAATAGCTCCTCAATGGAAATATCAGCAGGCTGTAACAATTGCGTACCCCAAAAAGGCGGTGTTGGACGTTCAATATCCACAGCCACAGCTTCCGAACGGCGAGTATCTATCACCTTGGGTTCGTCAATTTTTTCTTTTTTCGACTTTTTTTCTGCTACTTTCTTATGCCCATCTGCTGAATTTTGTTCAGTTTCATTCAAAAATCCCTGCAAATTATCCCAATGCCCTTGTGATTTCGCTGGCATTAATTTATCCATGAAATGCAAGTCCGAAAAAGCATCTTTGCCATAAACAACTTTACCTTTGTAAGCGTTTTGGCAATCTTCATGAACAAATTTGGGAGTCAACGCTGCACCGCCTAAAATTACAGGGACGGTAATTCCTTTTTCGTTGAAAGCTTGCAAATTTTCTTTCATGAAAGCGGTGGATTTAACTAGTAAACCACTCATAGCTATACAATCAGGTTTATGCTTTTCGTAAGCTTGGATGATATTTTCCACCGGCTGTTTAATTCCTAGGTTAATCACCTTGTAACCGTTGTTCGACAAGATGATATCTACTAGGTTTTTACCAATGTCGTGAACATCGCCTTTAACTGTGGCGATAATAAACGTTCCCTTGGCATTATTGCCAGATTCTGACTTTTCCATGAACGGCTCTAAAAAAGCAACCGCCGCTTTCATAGTTTCCGCAGATTGTAATACGAAAGGTAGCTGCATTTGCCCGGAACCGAACAATTCACCGACAACTTTCATTCCATCGAGCAAAAAGACGTTTATAATCTCTAAGGGGGGATGGTTCTCTAAAGCTTTTTGCAGATGTTCTTCTAAACCGATGCGTTCACCGTCGATGATGTGACGCTTGAGACGTTCTTGAATGGGGAGACTTTCATCTAAGGAGCGATCGCGTTTGGTTGTCACTCCTTCAAATAATGTTGTCAGTTCTCCCAAGGGGTCATAAACGCAGACATCACCCTCAAACCTGCGCTGATCATAAATCAGCTGGAGGCAAACTTCTTGATGGCGTTGTTCAATCTTCGATAGTGGTAAAATCTTGTTAGGGCTGACTATCGCCGCATCCATTCCCGCTGCGATCGCTTCGTGCAAAAACATCGAGTTCAGCACTACCCGCGCGGCTGGGTTTAAACCGAAGGAAATATTCGATACACCCAAAATTACATGACTTCCTGGCAATTCTTGGCGAATGCGGCGAATAGCTTCAATTGTGCCTTTGCCGTTTTCTCTATCTTCTTCAATTCCAGTAGAAATTGGTAGAGCTAACGTATCAAAGAATATCTCTGTTGCCGGAATCCCGAATTCTACAGCTTGACGATAGGCACGTTGAGCAATTTGGAATTTTTTCTCAGCAGTTCTCGCCATCCCATCTTCATCAATAGTGCCAATAACTACACCAGCGCCGTATTTCTTCGCCAACTCTAACACCTTCAAGAAACGCGGTTCCCCGTCTTCGTAGTTGGTGGAATTGAGCAAGCACTTACCACCGGCAACCTTTAAACCCGCCTCCATCTTTTCCCATTCGGTGGAGTCGAGCATCAAGGGTAAAGTAACATTATTGACAATGCGCGAAACTAATTCGTGCATATCTCGCTCGCCATTACGTCCCACGTAATCGACGTTGACATCGAGGATGTGTGCGCCTTCTTTTACCTGTGCCCTCGCCATTGAAACGAGTCCATCCCAATCTTCCGCGTTTAGCAAATCGCGGCACTTTTTAGAACCGCTGGCGTTGAGACGTTCGCCGACAATCAAGAACGAGTTATCTTGGTCGTAGGGTTGCGTGCTGTAAATTGACGCTGCTGCTGGTTCAAGTTCCGGATGTCTAACTTTTGGCTTCAGTTCTTTGGCAATTTCTGCCATTTGTTGAATGTGTTCTGGACGTGTCCCACAGCAACCCCCAATCACTTGGACACCCAAATCTTCAACAAAGTGCATCAATGACATCCGCAATTCCATCGGTGTCAAGCGGTAGTGTGCTTGACCACCCACATTCTCCGGTAAACCCGCGTTGGGAATACAGGAAACGATAAACGGCGAATGTTCCGAGAGATATTTGATGTGTGGTTTCATCAAATCTGGACCCGTAGCGCAGTTCAAACCGAGAATGTCAATTTTATATGGTTCCAAAATGGTAACGACGGCGTTAATTTCCGTACCCACCAACATTGTGCCCATAGTTTCCATTGTCACCGACACCATCACCGGACGGCGATCGCCTTTTTTCGCAAAAACTTCTTCAATTCCATTCAGCGCAGCTTTGATTTGCAGCACATCTTGACAAGTTTCAACGATAAATAAATCGACACCACCATCCCACAACCCTTCTGCTTGTTCAGCAAAAGAGGCTTTCATCGTGTCAAAGTCGATATGTCCCAGCGTTGGTAACTTGGTTGTCGGTCCCATCGAACCTGCAACAAACCGGGGTTTTTCGGCAGTGGAGAATTCAGCCGCGACACTTTTCGCTAATTCTGTGGCTGTTTTAGTCAGGTAGTATGCTTGGTCTGCAAGGTCGTACTCAGCAAGTACAATTGAGGCACTACCAAAAGTGTCAGTCTCGATGACATCTGCACCTGCGGCAAGAAAGTCGCGGTGAACCTTCGCGACAGCTTCGGGTTTGGTGTGGACGAGATATTCGTTGCAACCTTCGTATTGAGGACCACCGAAATCTTCAGCGGTGAGGTTTTGCGTTTGCAAATTCGTTCCCATCGCTCCATCGAAGACGAGAACCGGACGGTCTGGACTGTGCAAGCGTTCTAGAAAATGATTCATATTTTCAAGACAAAGTTTACATAAGTCGAGTGATACTCCACTTAATTTAATATTTTCCTCAATTTCTCGCACTTGGGAAGTATTTATTCAAAATAAGTATGTATAAAGATGGTGTAAATTAGGTGCAACAACGTCGAAGTCAGAAGTAACTAACTTGATACCTCAGACTTGTGTAGGTGCAGACCGATCAATGGATAGTTATCTATTGCTGCTATCCCAGTAAGCTATTTTTCATTAAAATCGAGATATTAAGATTATTTTGATTAGTTATTTAATTATAAAATAATGAACTTTAAAGACTGGGCGACCAGAGTAATGTTTATTTCTCTGATATTCGTCGCTCTAATTGTGGCGTTGCTTGCGGGTAGAGCCATACAACTACAAGATGATACATCAAATCCGGCGTTGGCGCAGCCCGCCGCAGGCATCGCTTCTTGGAGTCAATATCCAAACGTACAAATGCGATCGCCAAAAAAGCCAAGCAGCGCTGCAAATCCTCCCAAATCTCTGTTCAAAACTACTGAGGCTTTTACAAAGTACAGACCCAGATATGAGATTGCTTGGGCAGATTCAAGCAACTATGGAGAGCGTTATAGCAAAGATGCTAATGGCGTAATAGTCAATAATCTACCGATTATAGTACTGCATGAAACTTCTAATTCTGCTCAGAGTGCCATTAATTTTTTTCAGACACCTCATAGCGACGAAAATGTTCAAGCAAGTTACCACGCTTTAATTAAGCTAGATGGAACAGTTATTTATACAGTTCCACCAGATAAACGCGCTTTTGGTGCGGCTAATTCAGTGTTTGACGGTGCTAACGGTTCAGAAACTGTGAAAACTAATTTGAACTTGCCACCATCTGTAAATAATTTTGCTTATCACGTCTCTTTAGAAACCCCACCAGACGGTTGGACTAACACAGAACCAATTCATAGCGGTTACACTGAAGCTCAATATTATTCTCTAGCTTGGTTAATCGCTCAAAGTGATGTCCCAGACGATCGCATTACCACCCACCGCGCTGTAGATCGTTCCGCAACACGAATCGACCCCAGAAGTTTTGATGGTCAGAAGTTTCTCAACTTACTTCATGAATATCGTCAAGAAACTGGTGTTAACAAGGTGAACTAATAACACGCAACAATAGCTAAGTAGTCGTACAGAATTAATTACATAACGTCATTACAAGCCAGACGCAATGACGAGTTATAACTCAACAAGAAATCGTGAATAATGACTCAGGAAGCAAGAACGCAATAATGAACTAAGAAAGCTAAAATTAAAGCCTAGCTTGCTGTTCAAAGCAATTTTATACTTATATATAATATCAAGTCCGGATAATTAGTTATGATTCCCACACACTGCACCCCACCCCGCCAAAGCTGTCCTTTGTCTCCCCTCCCCGCAAGCGGGGAGGGGATTAAGGGGTGGGGTTCTCCGGGTTTAATAAGTAATCAAGCGGACATGATATAAGGACAGTTATGACTGCAATTACTATCAACTTTAATAATATCCTAAAACTTAGCGACGACCAATTTTACCAACTGTGTCGTGATAATCCCGATGTCAAATTTGAACGTAATGCTTTTGGAGAACTAATTATAATCCCACCAACCGGAGGAGAAACAGGAAAACTTAATGCCAAATTAACTGCACGATTTGTCCTGTGGAACGAACAAACTCAATTGGGTGAAGTATTCGACTCCTCTACCTGTTTTAAACTCCCCAATGGTCCGGATCGCTCCCCCGATGTATCTTATAATTCCAAAGCCTCCATTAGGCAAACATTCACCCGATTAATCGCTTCAGCGGAAAGAGAACCAAGCTTTCTGATAATCATCGTCTTGTTCAAAGTAAAGATTGATTCACAGCGAACTACAGACTCAACTCTAATACCTGCACTAGTAATTTCCTCTCCCGTTATCAAGTATTGCGTTGCTGTTAGCAGACGATTAGTATTAGAGGTGCAAGGCACAACCATTACATCATCAAGAATTTGATTCAACTGATCTGTTGAAACGATTACAGCAGGGCGAATTTTAAACTGTTGAAGCTGAGTCGAAGGCATTGGCATCCGACAAAGTACCACATCACCGCGCTGTAAGTTCATCAGTAAAGATTTTGTCGTAAATATCATTCTCAGCGCTTAACCAATCCTGATAAGCTTGAGATTCAATCGGATAACCAGATTTTTTAGCACTTTGAAGAGAAACAGCTAAATCCAGCAGTTCTGATAACTGCTCATCGTTGAGTTGCTCAATTATGCTTTCTAGTTCTTTACGAATATTCATGGGATTTCCCATTGTTAGTTACTTTGAATTTATGCGTCTAAAGGCTGTGTTTGACTAAAACTATAAATTGTTTGCGTCTTTAGTTGTTCGCAACAAATTGATGAAGGTAAAGTTCCAGGAGGAAAGGTTTGCCGATCGCATTGCACTTGCAAATGACTCAGCGGATCAATTCCTGGAGAAATCAGAAATTCAAACTTTTGGACATAAGGCAAATTTGCCAAATTGTCAAAAATTTGACCGATCGCCTGCACATAAGGATGACTTTTTTGCTGATACCAATCAGGTGCAGCCAGTTGCGCTTGATCGAAACCCAAATGTACTGTTAAAGATGGTTTGTCAAATAAAGCGATCGCTAACGGACGTGCTTCTTCTTGCAACAATAAATCATGGCTTTTCGCTAAATGCCGCAGCTTTTCTAAACGTTCATAACGTTCCGTTACCGCTTCTGGGTCATCTTGCCAATGAATCGCCACCGTTACCAGATAAGTCTGCAACAGCATGTGTCCCAGCTTTTGCGCTTTTGTCGCCAGGTAATAAGAATTGTAGTTAGTCGCCTCAATTAACAGCGGTACGCGATCCACTACTTCCAACCCGTAACCCTTCACACCAGCAATTTTACGGGGATTATTAGTGATTAGGCGAATCTTATGCACGCCCAAATCCATCAGCATTTGCGCTCCCATACCATAATCTCGCAAATCGGCAGGAAATCCCAAACGCTCGTTTGCCTCTACTGTATCCAGCCCCATATCCTGCAAGCTGTAAGCCTTCAACTTATTAATCAAGCCGATGCCCCGCCCTTCTTGTCGCAGGTATACTACAACACCTTTACCTGCTTGTTCAATCATTTTCAGAGCGGCTTGCAATTGCAATTGACAATCACACCGCAGAGAACCCAAAGCGTCACCTGTTAAGCATTCTGAATGCATTCGCACCATTACAGGCTCATCTTTAAAGGTAGCTGGGTCGCCTTTGACAATCGCTACATGTTCCGTATTATCCAGGCTGTGACGGTAGCCATAAATCTCAAATTCCCCGAACTGACTCGGTAATTTTGTCACGACATCGCGATAAACCAAGCGATCGTGTTTTAGCCGATAACTGATTAAATCGGCAATACTAATAATTTTCAGCTTGTGATGTTTAGCATACTCAAATAACTGAGGCAATCGTGCCATTGAGCCATCGGGGTTTTGAATTTCACAAATTACCCCGGCTGGATACAGCCCAGATAATCGAGCTAAATCAACAGCAGCTTCAGTATGTCCGGCGCGTTTGAGTACACCGCCTTCCTTTGCGCGAATCGGGAAAATATGACCGGGGCGACGTAAATCTAAGGGCTGTGCATCTGGGTTTAGCGTCACTTGGATAGTACGGGCGCGGTCTTCTGCGGAAATGCCAGTACTGACACCTAAATGAGGACCGGCATCGATGCTAACAGTGAAAGCAGTTTGATTAGTGTCTGTAATATTGCTTACCATCAATGGTAAGTCAAGTTCATCTAGGCGATCGCCTGTCATCGCCAAACAAATCAGCCCTCGCGCTTCCACCGCCATAAAATTAATCATGTCCGGGGTAGCAAATTGGGCGGCGCAAATCAAGTCGCCTTCATTTTCTCGATTTTCATCATCTACTACCACCACAGAGCGACCCGCTTTCAGGTCTGCTAGAGCGGCATCAATCAAGTCAAATTCAAAAGCTGGGGATGTGGTCTGAGACTGCGACACAGAGTATTTCCAACGACCAAACGTAAATTTTTTTAACAAATGCTTATTTTCGATTGTACAACGTTTAAAGGGGAATGGGCATTGGGCAATGGGCATGGGGCAATGGACATGGGTAATAATTCTTTCCCTTTCCCCTTTCCCCTTTCCCCGTCTTCAAACCCCCAGTCCACAGTCCCAAATTTTGCACTTCGGCGCATTCAAAAAAATTTCAGTCGCTAAAATTAGGTTTTGGTACTTAAATATAACGATAGTTAAAAAGCAAAAATCCGTTAGTGGCAGGATACTGGTCAAAATTGAAAGTGTCGCGACTTGTCGTTGCTACTTCAGTTTAAGCTCAAAGCGATCGCATAAATAACAGTTATGCTAATGGTCGCATTTAGTTGATGATAGTTGATAGCCAATAACGATTAATCATTCATCGGATAAGGATTTCATATCATGGGCAATTTAAGACGCGTACCCGTTGGCATTGTTGGCGCGTCAGGCTACGGCGGAGTGCAGTTAGTTCGACTTTTGATGGATCATCCAGAAGTCGAAGTTGTTTATTTAGGTGGTGAGAGTAGCGCTGGCAAACCCTTTGGCGAACTTTACCCTCATTTGGCTCATGCAGTTAATCTACCAGTAGAGGAGGTAGATGCAGAAAATATCGCTGATCGCACAGAAGTCGTGTTTCTTTCTCTTCCAAATGGTTTAGCTTGCGAAATAGCTCCAAAACTGTTGGAAAAAAAATGTAAAGTACTGGATCTCAGTGCAGATTACCGCTTCAGTGAGTTGACAACTTATACAACTTGGTATGGCAAACGAAGAACTGATAGCGCCACCGCTGCTACAGCAGTTTATGGCTTACCAGAATTGTATCGCGATCGCATTGCCGACGCGCAGTTAATTGGCTGTCCTGGCTGCTATCCTACCGCCAGCCTCCTTGCACTTTCGCCACTTTTGAAGCAAGGTTTAATCGTCCCGGAAACCGCCATTGTTGATGCTAAGTCTGGCACCTCCGGCGGTGGACGGCAAGCGAAAATCAACTTATTGCTAGCCGAAGCAGACAACTCTCTTGGAGCATACGGCGTGGCCCGTCACCGCCACACCCCGGAAATTGAGCAGATTTGCAGTGATTTGGCGGGGCATGAAGTTATGATTCAATTTACACCCCACCTCATCCCAATGGTGCGGGGTATTTTAGCAACCGTATACGCCACACTGCGCGATCCCGGCTTAGTGCGAGACGACTTAATTACTATTTTTAGAGCTTTTTACCGCAACTCTCCTTGGGTGAGAATTTGCGAAAGTGGCGAATATCCGCAAACAAAATGGGCTTGCGGTAGTAATCTTTGTTATATCGGTTTAGAAGTTGACCCGCGCACTGGTCGCGTCATTGTTATGTCAGCAATTGATAACTTAATTAAAGGTCAAGCCGGTCAAGCTATCCAATGTATGAACATTATGATGGGCTGGGATGAAACCTTAGGATTACCCAAGTTGGGATTTTATCCCTAATGGGTAATGGGGCATAGGGGCTAGGGGCTAGTAGGAAATTGAATTAACAACTAATAATCCCTCATCCCTAATCCCTAATTCCTAGCCCCCAGCCCTAGTGCCTACTTCGGTCCCATACCGACAGTACCTGCATAAACGGCGCGATCGCCTAATTCATCTTCAATTCGTAGCAAGCGATTATATTTTGCTACGCGTTCGCTGCGACACAGAGAACCAGTTTTGATTTGACCGGCACGAGTTGCTACCGCTAAATCGGCAATAGTCGTATCTTCAGTTTCACCCGAACGATGGCTGATAACTGACCGGAAACCGTTACGAGTCGCCAAATCAATCGTTTCCAAAGTTTCTGTCAGCGAACCAATTTGATTAAGTTTAATCAAAATGGCGTTAGCGGATTTTTGCTCAATGCCTTTTTGTAAGCGTGTGGCGTTAGTTACAAACAAATCATCGCCTACCAATTGAGTACGCGAACCGATTTTTTCAGTTAGTAACTGCCAATTTTGCCAATCTTCCTCATGCAAGCCATCCTCAATCGATACAATCGGATATTGATCGACCAATTGCCCTAAATAATCAATAAACTCAACCGGGGAATGAGGTTTACCGTCATAGACATATTGTCCTTCCTTGTAAAACTCACTTGCCGCTACATCCAAAGCCAAAGCTACTTCTTCACCTGGCTTGTAACCAGCTTTTTCAATCGCTGCCACCAGCAATTCTAAAGCTACCTGATTCGACTCTAGGTTAGGGGCAAAACCACCTTCATCCCCAACCCCGGTCAGTAGACCTTTATCATCCAACACCTTGCTGAGAGTGGCAAATACCTCCGCACCCCAGCGCAAAGCTTCCCGGAAAGAAGACGCACCAATGGGGACAATCATAAACTCTTGAAAATCCACATTATTTGAAGCGTGTGCCCCACCGTTAATTACATTCATCAACGGTACTGGCAACAAATTCGCCAAAGGTCCACCTAAATAGCGATATAGGGGAATTCCCAGAGATTCGGCTCCAGCTTTAGCGGTGGCTAGGGAAACTGCTAAAATCGCATTTGCGCCCAAATTGGATTTATTAGCCGAACCATCTAAAGCAATCATCGTGCGATCGATAAGTTCTTGGTTCAGGGCATCCATGTTGATTAACTTCGGTGCAAGTGCCTCTTTGACGTTCTGCACCGCCTTGAGTACCCCTTTGCCCCCGTAACGACCTTTTTCGCCATCCCGTAGTTCGTGCGCCTCAAAAGTGCCCGTGGACGCGCCACTAGGAACTTGTGCCAGTCCTACAGCACCGTTTAACAAATGTACTTCGGCTTCAATTGTCGGTCTGCCGCGAGAATCGAGAATTTCACGAGCAACGATCGCCTCAATGGCAGTATCTATGTTAATCATCTTTCCTTTGTCCTTTAGATGAAAGCGTTTTTGCCGCTGAAAGAGCAAACAGCCTATTGGTTGACCCGACGATCTAGCATAGGCGTTTCGGGGGCTTTATACGCTCAGATTTAACAAGTTTTCTAGAGATTTGCTTGCCTGCGCTGCCTATGCGATTGTTATTAGCGCTGACTACAAAATCATCAGATCAATTTTTACACTTTCCCAAAACCCCCCATATTTCCACATTTTCGCGACTGAAGGCTCCAAAAAAAACTTAAATGTCTCCATCAGTTTTTTTTGGAGCCTTGACAAATAGGTCTTTTTTGATCTCCTTGGCGATTCGTTACAGTTAGCAGCATCCCCATCTAAAATCGGTAGAGAAGCAATCAATAGTAAATTATGCGCTTACTACACACAATGCTACGCGTCGGCAACCTGGAAGAATCCTTAAAATTTTATTGCGATGTTCTGGGAATGAAGTTACTGCGAAGAAAAGATTATCCAGGTGGAGAATTTACCCTTGCTTTTGTCGGTTACGGTGACGAATCAGACAATACAGTGCTAGAACTAACCTACAACTGGGGTGTCGAAAAATACGACTTAGGTAATGCTTACGGTCACATTGCCTTAGGAGTCGATGATATTTACTCTACCTGTGACGAAATTAGAAATACTGGCGCTAAAGTAGTCCGGGAACCAGGACCGATGAAACACGGTTCAACGGTAATTGCTTTTGTCGAAGATCCTGATGGGTACAAAGTAGAACTTATTCAACTAGGTACTCAGGGTTCAAATGCGAAACAGGAGTCACAAGAAAAACTTGTAACTCAATAATTCTGTTGATAAAACATAGGTAAAATTGAGCGTGAAGCAATGTCTGCGGCAAAGAATTTATTCTCAAAAATTGTCGGCTGAGACTTTAGTCGGTTGCAAAATTCTCAGCAACCGACTAAAGTTTTATTGGATTGTGCCGCTAAGTATTATCACTACATTTGTCCAGACAGGCTTGCCAATAAAGGCACAATTTATGCCTTTGCAAGCACAGCCAGAGGATGAGGGGATAAGGGGAGGAGGGGAGCAGGGGAAGGAAGGGGAGAGGAATTTTGCCCAATGTTCAATACCTAATACCCGATGCCCAATGCCCAATTCCCAATTCCCAATTGTCAATCAAGAAATAGCAAATAAATCTCCTAATGTAAACGCGGATTCTGAGTTTCTAACTCAAGAAACTTCAGTTTCTCAATTGTCTGATGTTCAACCAACAGATTGGGCTTATCAGGCATTACGATCGCTTATTGAACGCTATAATGTCATCTCTGGCTTTCCTGATAACACCTTTAAAGGCAATCGTCCTCTCAGCCGTTATGAATTTGCCGCTGGTCTAGCGGCTACTTTAGATAAAGTAGAAGGCTTAATTGCTACAGCGATCGGCGATCAATACATCCAAGAAGACATTATCACCTTACGGCGGTTGCAAAAAGAATATCGTTCCGCCTTGGATGACTTGCGGCAACGTGTCAATACAACAAGCGATCGCGCAGATTTTCTCGAAGCACATCAATTTTCCACCACAACAAAGCTGCAAGGTCAATTAATTTTTGCCCCCACCAGTGGTAGTAACGCCAACACTACCATAGTCGCCCGCTCCCGCTTAAATCTCAACACCAGCTTTAAGCAAAACGATTTACTCGTCACCCAGCTAGAATCTGGTAACAATGGCGGTGATGCAATTAATTTGGCACAAAAGGAAAATTCTAATCGTCTGGCAAATAGCGGTTTTATCGGCAATTATGGAGGACTCGATTACACCAACGTAGACGAAAACTTACATTTGAGGCGATTATACTATTCGTTTCGTCCGACGCCAGATTTGGCTGTAAGTGTTGGGGCAAAAATGCTGCCACGGGATTTTATTGATCGTAACAGATACGCTAACAACGAAGCGGTTGATTTTAGTTCCACCTTTTTTATCAATAATCCTCTGATTGTTCAAAATGAAATTGATCGAGAAGGTGGTGCAGGTGCTGCGATCGCATGGAAACCTAAAAATAGCAAATTCGCTGTGCGATCGCTTTACATCGCTGCCAACGCTAATCAATTCGATTCAACTACAGACCAAGGCTTATTTGGCGATCGCCATCAAACAAGTCTGGAAGTGGAATATTCCCCAAGTTCGCGCTTCGCATTTCGGCTACAATATACTAATGCGGAAATTAACAACACCGATATCAACGCCTTTGGTGTCAATGCCGAATATACCTTAAACCGCAACACAGGAATTTTTACCCGCTTGGGAGTCGGTAACTACCAAGGATTCAACACAGCCATCAACCAAAATATAGATTTATATCCTTTGAGTTGGGCGATCGGTGTAGGTTTACGTAACTTCGTTCTTCCCGGAACTGTTGCTGGTGTCGCGATTGGTCAACCTTTTGTTGCTGACGGTTTTGGTGATGCTACCCAAACCAACTTTGAGGCATTCTACAATCTACAGTTAAGCGACAATATCAGTGTTACCCCTATACTATCCGTAGTGAGCAACCCTAATAACGATAGCTCCAAGGGCACCATCTGGCAAAGCACACTCAGAACGGTGTTTTCGTTTTAAATTAGGAAATAGAAAATAGAAAATGGGGAATTGGGCACCCTCGTGAGGTTCCCTCCGAGCCCCGCATCTGGCATCATTGGGCAATGTGAATTAAAGAAGCGGCTGTAACTGATGCGCGTTCTAGTAAGATTCTTTCCAAACCCTATGCCATATGCCCAATTGCCCATTACTAATTCAAAATTAAACCCCAGATACACGCGGATAAACGCCGATGATGGTTGAATCATCATTATTTGGAAACCTCTTTAATCCAAAATCTAAAATCTAAAATCGTAAAGATGCAGCCTACAGATCCAAATAAATTTACTGATAAAGCCTGGGAAGCGATCGTTAAATCTCAGGATGTAGTCCGTGCTTATCAACAACAGCAATTGGATGTCGAACATTTAATTATCGCTTTACTAGAAGAACCTACTGGGCTAGCAACACGCATCCTTGCCCGGTGTGAGGTTGATCCGTTCCGTTTGCAACAACAAATCGAAGGATTTATCCAACGTCAGCCAAAAGTTGGCAAAAATGAGCAGCTTTACCTCGGTCGCAATTTAGATATGATGTTAGACCGAGCCGAAGAAGCAAGAGTGAGGATGAAAGATTCCTTCATCTCAGTCGAACACATGCTTGTGGGTTTTGTTGATGATGAACGCATCGGACGCAAGATGTTCAAGGCTTTTAATTTAGACTCCTCGAAGTTAGAGGCTACGATTAGAAGCGTTCGCGGTAGCCAAAAAGTAACCGATCAAGCTCCAGAATCTCGTTACGAAGCTTTGCAAAAATTCGGCAGAGACTTGACAGAACAGGCAAAAGCTGGTAGGTTAGACCCGGTAATTGGACGTGATGACGAAATTCGCCGCGTAATTCAGGTATTGTCACGCCGTAGCAAGAATAACCCGGTATTGATTGGTGAACCTGGGGTAGGTAAAACAGCGATCGCTGAAGCATTAGCACAGCGCATGGTTAACGGTGATGTTCCCGAATCTTTGAAAAACCGCCAGCTTATCTCCCTAGATATGGGTAGCTTAATTGCTGGGGCAAAATACCGAGGTGAATTTGAAGACCGATTAAAAGCAGTACTACGTGAAGTTACTGAATCGAACGGTCAAATAGTTTTATTTATTGACGAGTTGCACACCGTTGTTGGTACTGGTTCTAACCAACAAGGAGCGATGGATGCAGGGAATTTGCTTAAACCAATGTTGGCGCGGGGAGAATTGCGTTGTATTGGTGCCACAACCTTGGATGAGTACCGTAAATACATCGAAAAAGATGCAGCTTTAGAAAGACGGTTTCAGCAAGTATTTGTCGATCAGCCGAGCGTGGAAAATACGATTTCCATTTTACGCGGTTTGAAAGAACGTTATGAAGTGCATCATAATGTTAAGATTTCTGATTCGGCGTTAGTAGCAGCGGCTACCTTGTCAGCAAGATATATAAGCGATCGCTTTTTGCCAGATAAAGCGATCGACTTAGTAGATGAAGCCGCAGCGCAGTTGAAAATGGAAATAACCTCCAAACCTGCGGAATTGGAAACTATAGACCGCCGATTGATGCAGCTAGAAATGGAAAAGCTGTCATTGGCAGGGGAAGAGAAAGGTACCGCTCAGACAAGAGAGCGTTTAGAGCGAATTGAGCAAGAAATCGCCAATTTAACCGATAAACAGCAGGAATTTAACGAGCAATGGCAAGGCGAGAAGCAGCTATTAGAAGCTATCAGCGCCTTAAAGAAACAAGAAGAAGCCTTACGGGTACAAATTGAGCAAGCCGAACGCGCTTACGATCTCAACAAAGCTGCCAAGTTAAAATATGACGATTTGGAGCGAGTGCAGCGCGATTTAGAAGTAAAAGAAGCGCAACTTCTGGAAACTCAAAACCAAGGTACTACCTTACTGCGGGAACAAGTTACCGAAGCTGATATTGCCGAAATCGTCGCCAAATGGACAGGAATTCCTGTAAATCGCCTCTTGGAATCAGAACGGCAAAAATTGCTGCAACTAGAAAGCCATTTGCACGAACGAGTTATTGGGCAAGAAGAAGCTGTAGCAGCGGTATCAGCGGCAATTCGTCGTGCTCGTGCGGGGATGAAAGACCCAAGTCGCCCGATTGGGTCATTTTTGTTCATGGGACCCACTGGCGTTGGGAAAACCGAGCTTGCTCGTGCATTAGCACAGTTTCTCTTTGATTCTAGTGATGCATTGGTGCGGTTGGATATGTCCGAGTATATGGAGAAACATTCGGTTTCTCGCTTAGTGGGAGCGCCTCCTGGATACGTAGGCTACGAAGAAGGCGGTCAACTTTCCGAAGCAATTCGCCGTCGTCCTTACTCCGTGGTGCTCCTAGATGAAGTGGAAAAAGCCCATCCTGACGTATTTAACATTTTGTTGCAGGTTTTGGATGATGGTAGAATTACTGATTCTCAAGGTAGATTAGTTGATTTTCGCAACACCGTAATTGTCATGACGAGCAACATCGGTAGCGAACATATCCTTGATATGTCTGAAGATGATTCCAAATACCAAATAATGCAAAAGCGAGTAACAGAAGCTTTGCGATCGCACTTTCGCCCAGAGTTTCTCAACCGCGTCGATGATATAATTTTGTTCCACACCCTCAGTCGTGCGGAAATGCGGCATATCGTCCGCATTCAACTCAAACGGGTGCAAAATTTACTAGCAGACCAAAAAATCTCCTTTGAAATATCGCAAGCAGCGTGCGATCGCTTAGTAGAAATCGGTTACGATCCAGTTTACGGCGCACGTCCGATCAAACGAGCAATTCAGCGAGAAGTAGAAAATGCGATCGCCACCAAGTTGTTAGAGAACACCTTTATCTCTGGCGACACCATTTTAATCGACAAAGGCGATAACGGACTCACCTTTAGTAAAAAAGTGACCATTAAAGTGTCAGTTCCACAGATTACTACATTGTCGCGGCAAGAGTAGTAGTGTGTCAAAGACCAATTGACGGATAGATTTTCTGTAGAGACGGCGATTTTTATCGCGTCTCTCTAACCGTCAAAATCAATTTGACTAGTAGTTTAATTGAAAGTTGGGGAGAGGTTAAAGGGTAAAGAAAAAGGATTTTTCACTTCTTTTAACCCTTTCCCCATTTTGGTCATAAGTCCAGTAACCGTCTTAGAGACGTTCTGGCGGAACGTCTCTACAATATATCTGATTTGTCGGACATGATATAATTTGAGTCGGATTTATCCAACTTTAGCTATCAGACTAGTACTTAAGCCCCAAGCGGTTACTGACCAAAAAGATATTTTTCACCTCAAATTGTTACTAGGACTGGTTTTGCGGGAAAAATTTAATAGTATACCCGCAACTTTAGTCAGTCCATTTTTATGCAACTCATTAGTTCATTAAACCTGAGAAATTCCGAATATTTATCTAAAGACAGGCTGATTAGTTACCACCACCAGTTGCGTCTAATATTTACGCTAGGCTCACAGGTAAAAGACATTCTGGAAATTGGGATTTTTAATTCCCTATTAACGGATCTCCTCAAACGCAATGGCTACAATGTCACGACTGCTGATATTGACCCCAATTTAGAACCAGACATAATTTTGGATCTAACAACTGATTTTTCTACGCTCAAAGATAAGTTTGATGCAATTGTGTTGTTTCAGGTGCTGGAACACTTGCCTTATGAACAATCAGAACAAGCTTTAAAAAAACTTGCGCTTATTACAAAGAGATTTTTAGTAATTTCGATTCCTTATAACGCCAAATTCTTGGCACTTCAAATTAAATATTCTTACGTACACAGGTCAAGGTATTTATTACTCAATGTACCCAAATTTTGGAGTACAAAACCAGTATGTAACGAGCATTATTGGGAAATGGGATTAAAAGGATATCCTAAAAAGCGGATTTTGGACTCGGTTGCCAAAGCAGGACTAACCATTAAGCAAGAATTTACCGACCCCATCCACCCATATCATTATTTTTTGGTGTTGGAAAAAAATAAGACCAATACTTAGACCCTAGCCAATTTAGAAAAAAATAGTCAATCGATCTCCCTATCAACCAATTAGCAGGGGTAGGGAAATCCGAATCACTCTATGGGGGCAAACTATGCTGAAAAAAGAAGCGATCGCCTAAGTTATGCCTTTACAATCCTAATTGGTATCATGCCCTCTAGCATTTTCCGGTTTACCCATGAAAGCAGAGGGCTATGGTGTATTTGCCACAGTCAGAATTTAAATACTTTTACCGAACCTTAGAAATTATGCTTGAACAAGGCACTATCAGTATCCATACTGAGAATATTTTCCCGATTATCAAAAAGTCTCTCTACTCCGACCACCAAATATTCTTGCGGGAACTGGTATCCAACGCTGTAGATGCGATCCAAAAACTGAACATGGTATCTCGCGCTGGAGAATATTCCGGTGATATTGGCGAACCAGAAATTGTAATTGCCATTGACAAAAACAACAAAACCCTCTCCATCACCGACAACGGCATTGGAATGACTGCTGATGAGGTGAAAAAATACATCACCCAAGTAGCTTTCTCCAGTGCCGAAGAATTTATTCAGAAGTACCAAGGCAAATCAGACCAACCAATTATCGGTCACTTTGGTCTGGGCTTCTACTCCTCCTTCATGGTGGCGCAAAAAGTCGAAATCGATACCCTCTCTTATAAAGAAGGTTCCCAAGCAGTTCACTGGGCTTGTGACGGTTCTCCAGAGTACACCCTGGAAGATTCACCCCGGACAACTCGTGGCACTACCATTACCCTCACCCTGCAAGAAGAAGAAGAGGAATATTTAGAATCATCACGAATCAAGAATCTTGTCAAGACCTACTGCGACTTTATGCCAGTGCCCATCAAACTTGAGGGTGAGGTCTTAAACAAACAAAAGGCAACGTGGCGAGAGTCTTCCAGTAGCTTGACTAAAGAAGATTACTTAGAGTTTTACCGCTACCTGTATCCTTTCCAGGAAGAACCGCTTTTGTGGGTGCATTTGAATACAGATTATCCGTTTATTATCAACGGGATTTTGTATTTTCCGAAGATGAAGCCCGATGTCGATGTTACAAAAGGGCAGATCAAGCTATTTTGTAACCAAGTTTTTGTCAGCGATAACTGCGAAGAAATTATTCCGCAATTTTTAGTTCCTATGCGGGGTGTAATTGATAGTACCGACATTCCCCTGAACGTATCGCGCAGTGCTTTGCAAACCGATCGCACCGTGCGGAAAATAGGCGATTATATAGCGAAAAAAGTAGGCGATCGCTTAAAAGAACTTTATCGCGACAACCGCGAACAATACATCAGCATCTGGAAAGACCTCAGCACCTTCGTTAAATTTGGCGTTCTCAACGACGACAAATTTAAAAAACAAGTCGAAGACATCATCATCTTCCGCACCACCCACGTAGGATCGGCATCTGCCACCCCAGAAGTTCAAGTACAATCAGAGGAAGGTGACGCTTGGCAAGATGTCACAGCAGCAGGAGAAGAAAATCCCAAGTCTCCATACACCACCCTCAAAGAATATTTAGAACGTAATAAAGAACGCCACGAAAACCGTGTTTTCTACTGTACCGATGCAGCAACCCAAGCTACCTACGTAGAATTGCACAAAAATCAAGGTTTAGAAGTCCTGTTTATGGACTCTTTCATAGACACCCATTTCATCAACTTCTTAGAGCAAGAATACAAGGATGTTAAATTTACACGGGTAGACTCCGATTTAGACAACACCCTCCTAGATAAAGACAACGCTAGCGAAATTGTTGACCCTGCGACCAACAAAACCCGCGGTGAAGTCGTTAAAGAACTCTTTGAGAAAGCACTCAACAAACCCAGACTCAATATCCGCACCGAAGCTTTGAAATCAGACGATCCGCAAGGGACACCACCAGCAATGGTACTATTACCAGAGATTCTGCGCCGTCTGCGGGAAATGAACGCCATGATGCAGCAACAAAATGCAGACTTTCCCGAAGATCACATTTTGCTAGTGAATACCGCTCACCCGCTGATTCAAAATCTGGCAAACCTCAACCAAGGCACTATAATTCAAGGTGATGGACAGTCGCCTACAGGTCAATTGGTTAAAATGATTTGCCAACACGTCTACGATTTGGCGCTGATGTCTCAGAAAGGCTTTGACGCTGAAGGAATGAAATCCTTCGTCGAACGCTCAAATGAAGTCCTTACCAAGCTGACAGAACAAGCCGCAAAATAGCATTTATCAGAGCCTCTCTCGTTCCCGTGCTCTGCATGGGAATGTCTACCAGAGGCTCTGCCTCATATTCTGACATTATTGCTAATGCCCGAAGGATATAAGCTTACATAGCACCTTACTTGACAAAGAATTGAATACAATAAGAGATTGTGTTCAAGATAAATAGGATATTCTGAGTATGTCTCGTCGCTGTGAACTAACTGGTAGAAAAGCAAATAACGCCTTTGCGATTTCCCACTCCCACCGTCGTACCAAGCGGCTTCAGCACGCCAACCTGCAAAGCAAGCGTGTTTGGTGGTCTCAAGGAAACCGTTGGGTTAAACTGAAACTGTCAACCAAAGCCATCAAAACCCTAGAAACCAAAGGGTTGCACGCAATGGCAAAAGAAGCTGGCATTAACCTTAATCATTACTAAGAATCGCCAATTCCTTAAAACGTGTTTTATGTTGGACGCATTTTCGTAGTAAGCGCTTCAGCGCTTTAGCCCTTACTAGCCCACCAAAATTAATGTGGTGGACTACCACACTAACTCCACAGAAGAATACCTTCCACTCAAGCCTCCCCACTTAGGGGAGGCTTTTAACTATCTAATATTAATTTTTCATTAACTGATATGTTTTCTTTAACAGATGGGTACTATAAGTTTACTTTGCTAACAACAGCTTCAGGAAATCACCTGTTGCTGAAATAGTTTCGGCAAAATTAATGTGAAATTATGCTGCTATTATGCTTTGTCGGCTATAAATTAAATAATTCAGATAAAATCCGTATTTACCAGAATAATCTCCAAATATCACAAATGATATAACTCTAATAACTGGGATTATTGTGTTGCTAGCATCTTTAAAAATCGGTAAAACACAGTGAATTAGTCACATAAATAAAATCTCTGCACCTTGGCTGCGAAATTCTTCGATAGGCTTAATTTTCAATTTGCAAAAAATACAAAATTTAGTTAAATCCACTTGACAGGAAAGCAGCTATGTCTTCAAAACGCCAGCTAGTCAAGGCACTAAAAATATTATCTAGAAGGTTTAGTAAGTTTAGCAAAAAGTATCTAACCGCAATTAACAAGTCAAGTAATTGGCTATTGCGGACTTTGTTTATTACCCGAAGACGACGAGAATCAGCAAATGCTGGTTTTGTCTTGCCGACAGTGGCGATGGTAGCGTTAGTAGTTGTGCTGTTAACAACTGCGATTTTATTTCGGTCTTTTGATAGATCCAAAAACGCTAGTAATGTCCGGGTAAATGAGGTTGCACTTCAAGCTGTTACCCCGGCTTTAGACCGCGCCAAGGCAAAAATGACTGAACTCTTTGCTGACCGAACCTTGCCACGGTCACTACCATCCGATGCGACACTTTATAAAACCTTAATTGATAAACTAACAACTTATTATACTTTAGGTGATGAAACTCCTGTAATTGTTGGATACAACCTAGATAAAGACAGTGATATTGAAGCTCCAACTAGTGGTAGTGTAGAATCCAAAGAAGTTCTGGAAACAGCATGGAAGTTTCCTGTAGACACTGATAATAACGGCAGATTTGATAGCTTTACAATCTACGGTATTTACTTCCGCAACCCACCTTATAATGGTAGCGAACCTGAACGGAAACGCAGTGTTCTTGAATCAAGAACTGCTCCTTTAGCTGGTAAGGTTTGTGATTCTACAGGTGATACCAGCGCTAGCTTGATTGGTGGTTCGAGTTGGTATAAAGTCCCAACTGGGGAATATAAAAAAAGCTTTTTTATCTACGCCGTCACAGTACCAATTAATGATCAAGATAAAATCGATAGTACTATAAGGAACAAATATGAAAATTACAAAGGTAATAAAGGCTTTTCTGCGATAGAACTGCAACAAGACCGCGAGCAACTATCACTAACCAACAATGCTGTTGTTTATGAAGACGATTTAGATATTACACCTGGTCCTGCCCTCCGTTTGAATGGACGTATTTTTACCAACAGTAACTTCTTCACTAGAAAATCAGGAGATAAAGACGCTGGCGATATTAGATTTTTTCAGGTCAGCAGTGTAAATTCCTGCTACTATGACCGCGAAAACGGTAAAATCACCATCGGTGGTAACGTTGCAACAAATTCTGCTACAACTGAATCCTCCCAAGGAGGAAGTCTTGTAGATTTATTTAAAGAAAATGGTGTAACTGAAAAAGAGCCTCTTGATAGCGCTAACAAATCTGCTACTGACAAACCGAATGAAGTTGCTTATAATGCTCAGGCTTACGCAGAACGTATTGATTTGTTGGTAAAAGCGCAATCTGCTCGTGATAAAGGTAATGACCCCCAAGCCGTAGAAGATAATATCGCTAGACGCATAAAGAGTGACCCTGGTTTAGACCCAGTTAAAGTCCGGAAGGAAGAATTAGAAATTTACTTCCGTCAGCGTACTAGGCGTGTGCCATTCAAAGAAGTCGAGCTAGGTTCATCTGGCACTACAGGATACACGGAAAGCGACGTTCTAGAAGGTAAAGACAACGGCAAGAGTAATAATGAGCTACGTCCACCGGATGCGTGGATCTACCCTACGGATACAAATACTAAGTTGACCTTAACTAAATCAAAATTACCTGCTATTGATCCGGATAAGGTCGATCAGAGTCCTGTAACAGAGGAAAAATTAGGTGATCGCATTCTTGTAGGTAACAATCTACCAGAACTGCGGTGGGATAGCACAAACAAAAAGTTTGTTGGCGAAGAGGTTCCGGAAAAAATTTCTGGTCAAAACTGGGAACAAAGTTCAGATCCAAAGAAGAAGGTTACTACGCCTCGTACCCGTACTACCCGCGTCAAACAGTTAGCAGACCTTGGTGTCACTGGACGTGACGGCTTCTGGGAAACATCAGCCGCTAGCACTCGCGCCGATATACTTGATGTACTTGGTGGTCTACGGGTAATTACATCTGCGGGGGTGTATAGTTCTGCTGATTCTAACTTGATCGCACCACCAGCAGTTGTTGATAATCCCAAAACCTCAGAAAAAGAAGACAAAGCTCCAGTGGTCTGGTCTGATGCCATGCCGATGGTAGTACCAGACTCGACCGCTCCCCTGGATACCAGCAAACAAACTCGCGGTCATCTGGTAATGCGTGCGACAGCGGTTTATCACTACAACATAGACCCCTACAAGCCAGACCCAGACCCCCTGAAAAGTGATAATTACCAAAAGCCGATCGCTTGTGTGAGTAGCTACTATAACCCTACAAATTCAACTACAGCTACGACAGACGGCTACAATCCTAATGACAAGACAAAAGCAGACAAATCCAACAATGGTTTTAGCTATAAAGCTTCTACAACTACATCTGATAACATCACCAGAGGACTGACACCAAATACCGACGGACAATTTTCTACAACGGCTACAGCAGCAGATGTCGCCAAAACAACTGCTAGCTTGCAACAACGCTTGCAGTACCAAGCTAACTTGGTATTCCCTAATGGTCAGTTTGTTAACCCCCTCTTGCGTCAGGCTTTAAAAAAAGCAACTGACAAACCCCTCAGTCTTTCAGAACAAGCAGCTATTGACTCTACAATTTGCGCCTTAGAAATTGCTGATGGCACTCTTACGCGGGATAACAGTGTAATTCCCGATCAGGCAATTAGAGAAACTGCTTTTCTTGACGCTAGACAAATTAAAGCCGTAGATAAAGGTGCGCCATCAGGAAAGTATGACCTGGAAATTGAACAGCGCCAGCCGCTAGAAATTCGTACCACTATTATTGATTTAGATGCACTTCGCAAAAAATCAATTACTGGTACTTGGGCAAGCGAGTACTTGCTACCAAATAGTGGCATTATCTACGCTAGCCGTGATGATGCTCGACCCGATACTAGTGATCCAGACAGTGTTAATGTTAGCGCCACTGACTATAAACTCGATCCTAACCGTCGTCCTAACTCCATTATGTTGATTAATGGCGGTAACTTGAGTCGGCAAAATGATTACAGACCCGAAGAAAAAGGCTTAATTTTTGCCACCGACCTACCAGTCTACGTCAAAGGCGATAATACAGGGAAATTTAATACCCACAGCAAATATGAATTTACAGACTATACCCTAACTTCTGGCACTGACTGGGACACAAACTTTTATAAACGTGCGGCTGACAACCGCGATCCTAACTTTGCTTGTCGTCCCAAAGATCCCAGGCTTCCCAAATGTACTACAGGCGAGACGTGGCGACCAGCAGCGGTGATTGCTGATGCTGTCACGTTGCTATCGGATAACTTCATCGAGGGTTATCGCAGTGACGGTGATTTCGACTTAAGGAATAACCGCACCGATATCAGTAATCCAGGTACTGTTAGAGGCGCTCGGCTGAAAAACGGTTTCTGGGATAATAATTTTGTGACTTCTAAGAATTTTACAGACAGCGATTACTCTGGTATCAATACCCCAGATAAAACTAAAAACAGTTCCTACTTTAATAACTTCGTCACTCCCATTCAGCGCCGCGTAAACTTTCCAGAGTACGTTATGGAAATGTGCTTCAAGCTCAATGTTGCTGAATGCGGAGCAACAGATTGGTATGTTGGTTTGGATAGCGATACAACCAAAAAATCTAGTGATGTAGTAGGCGCAGATGTTAGTAAACTAATAGCTGGAACAACTGCTACATCGCCAAAGCCGGGGTATGAAAAATTCCCTCGTAGAGTTGCCTTCAAGCGCAATACTGATGGTAAGTTACTTGATAAAGACGGCGGTGAAATTAACCCAGCACCAGTAATTCTTAAACCTCCTGTTGCCTTAGGAATTAAATCAGAAAAGGTTGATGCCTCAGGAGATTTACCTAATGAAAAAGACAATGCCCTATGGTTTACGACAGTGGTATCCCCAGACGCTCTTAATCCACCAAAACTCAAATATTACAATAAAACAACTCGCCTGTTCTATAGTTTCCCATTAGGCGCAGACGCAACTTTCCAACCACTCTTAGAACCAATTCTGCAAATCAACGTACCAAAGCGAAGTCCCAGCAACGAAAGCACTTACAGCAATATAACCAAGCTAAATTCAAATTCAGATGATGATCGTGTCAAGAATACCAGATGGCTACCTAAAGCTACGGAAACTACGTTTAATCTAGTGATTGCGGCAGGCGATACACCTGTCCGTGTCGGGAATACCACCAAGCCTGAGTACGAAATTAATGGGGGTTTGCATAACTTTCCACGCTTTTTAGAAAACTGGGATGCCATCAGCGCTAACATCACAGGTTCATTCATCCAATTCAAACGTAGTGCTTACGCCACAGCTCCTTTCCAAGTCTTTGTTAGACCATCGGCAAACGGCAACCCCAATGTCAACAGTTTGTTTTCAGAACGTAATGGTTCCCACTACCACACAGACAGTGTTGGTCAAGGGGTAGCGCCTTTCTATATGGCTCCTGTACGTAACTGGGGTTTTGATGTAGCACTCTTATCACAAAACCCTGATTTGTTTGCCCAGCGTTTCGTAACTCCTACCACCGATCCACCAGATGAGTACTACCGAGAAGTTTCGCGGGATGATCGTTGGGTACAAGCCTTGCTGTGTGCAACCCAGGATACAACAGCAAAAGATGGATTTGATCCTGGATTTAATATCAAAATCAAAATCGATGATGACACTACAAAGACAAACAATACTAAGTATGCGCTACCAGCGAGTGAACGTCCTAGTAGCTGTCCGGTAAATCCAGATTAAGGTTAGTAACCCTTTCTCACCCCGGCTGGATGCCGGGGAATATATAAATCAAGACCAATTATGCAAGTTAGGCAAAAAAAGATTTGATCAACCCGATCACGCTTAAGTGTCAATTTAAATGACCAATTTTGATGAATTGATTATGAAATACCAACTACCAAAATTATTTACTCAGTCGAGCGAGTCTGGCTTCACGATCATTGAATCGCTGGTAGCGATACTTGTAGCTTCTATTCTGCTAGCTGCAATTGCACCTGTGCTGGTTATATCCACTGCGACTCGTGTACAAGCTCGACGCATAGAACTAGCAACCCAAGCCGCTAAAGCTTTCGTTGATGGTGTAAAGAGTAAAACTATTCCAGAGGACAAAATAATTGCTCTTGATTCTAACTTCAAAGCTGCGACCGCTGCTGAACCTAGAACGCTAAAAGACAACGCCGCATCATATTTACTGAGCGGTATGGCAATTGCTACAACCCGGAACGGTTTGTATTGCTTTAACAAAAATGGCAGTATTACTGCTCCTGATTGTACTAGCGATCTGTTTTATATTCAGGCTGGCAAGATTGCAGTTAAAGATAGCGATCCTGATAAAGGTCAAGGTTATCGTTTGGGAGTTCGTGTGTATCGCGCAGATGCTGAGTTTAGCTCTTTGACTAAAACAGCTGGTAACGAGGGTAAAAACAAAACACAAGCAACTTTTACTGGGGGACTAGGCGATCGCAACGCACCACTGGTAGAAATGACTACTGAAATTATCAGGGGTCAACCCTCCTATGGTGCTTTGTGCGATCGCCTTGGCGGTTGTAGATAGAAATCGAGCGAATACTGGCGGTTGGGTACTCCCCATACTTAATCAAGGAGAGATAGCAGCAAAATGAATACGTTGAGGTGGTTATTAACTAATCAGCTAAAGCGCTCCCAACAACATAAAGAAAATGGTGGTTATACCCTAATTGAACTTTTGGTAGCCATGATCATGGCGGCGCTAGTAATCACACCATTGCTGGGAGTGATGATTAACATTCTAGATACCGATCGCAAAGAACAAGCCAAGACGAACTCCGAGCAAGAAGTTCAAGCGGCGATCGATTACATTTCCCGCGATCTGCAACAAGCCATGTACATTTACGATGCCACAGGAGTTGATGCAATCAAAAACCAATTGCCTACAGATACAAATATAAACCCTGTACTGGTGTTTTGGAAGCGAGAATTTGTCAAAGATGCGGCAATTACAAAAACCAAAGATAAAGAGAAAAAAGACGTTACCTTTACTGATGATTCTTTTGTCTATTCACTAGTTGCTTATTATTTAATCAAAGATAATAAAGATCCTTGGTCTAAAGCAGCTCGCATCGCCAGATTTCAAATCAGGGATGGTGTACCTAATAAAAATGGAAATATTTGTAGTACAGCTTACGATACAAGTGGCAAGTATACTGAATGTCCTGATGATGGGTTTCAACAAGTTAATCTAGTGCAAAAAGGCAAAACTTTAGAAGAAAAAATGAATAGTTGGAAAAAAACATCACAAGCTTATAAGCAAAAACCCATTGTTTTAGTAGATTTTATTGACCAAACTACAACTGACAAGGGAGCCTTAGCTGCAAGCTGTCCAACTGGTTTGGCAGTAGTTCCATCCAGCATAACCATGACAGGCTTTTACACTTGTGTTGATTCAGTTTCTACACAAAATCGCAGTGTAGCTGAAGTATATTTACGCGGAAATGCACTTGCTCGCCTCATAAACCAGGAAAATAAGATGCTTTATAATCCTAGCCAAACTACTTACTTCCCAACAGCAAAAATACGATTGGAAGGACGTAGCTTTATATTTAGCAAATAAGTTTTACATTTTAAAATTACCGAGGATTGAGTAATATGCAAAGTATATGGTTTGGGAAATTATTACAACCAATATTCTTGCAATTTTTCATACTAGCGAATACTAAAACAATTAATAAAAATTGTCGCCAAGTTAATTATTATACTGTAAATAATGACGGATTTACCCTAGTGGAAGTCTTAGTAGCAATTATCATTGTGGCAATTTTAGCAGCGATCGCCGCTCCCGGCTGGCTTGGTTTTGTCAGTAGACAGCGAGTAAATAAAGCTAACGATGGCGTTTTAGGTGTGCTACAAGAAGCACAGCGACAAGCTAAAAAGACAAAATTAAGTTACAGCGTTAGCTTTGAGAATGTTAGCAATGTTCCTATGGTCGCGATTCATCAAGGTGTTGTCCCACCTCCGACTCCTTCTAACCCTAATCAAAAAGGTATATGGCAACCTTTAGGTGAGGACATAGCACTTAAACGAAATCAGGTTTTATTGTATACCAATCTTGATACTAATTCTGACGGTACTAAATTCAACAAAAAAGCTTCTGGTATCATCAGCTATACTACATTGGGAAGTGGCACAGTTACTTTCGATTATATGGGTGCTTTGCCAGATGTAAAACTTGTAACAGCAGGCGATTCATCAGATCAACTTGGTTTAAAAATCGCTGTAGCTGTACCTAACCCAGGAAGCTCTACATCAGCTAGTAATTTAAGGCGATGCGTCATTGTAGACACTCTTCTAGGGGGAATGCGAACAGCTAAAGACGCTCAATGTGACTAAAAATATAGATGCACTAGCTCAAAAATACAAAAAATTCCATAAAAATACGGAACCGGAAACTGCACATTCACAGCAAACTTGAAACATCAGGTGCGATTTTTGTATATAGGTTAATCTGATTGGTGATGGTAAGTTTGCCATCGAGTAACCCTAACTAGATTTTTTAGCCTTGACTGGGCATACTAAAAAAGTGCCCTAATAGCAATACAACTTTTGCCCTATGACTCAGTGCCTTGACTTTACTGTAGCTATCCCAACTTATAACGGTGAAAGTCGTTTACCTGAACTTCTAGAACGACTGCGAAATCAACTTTATACCGAACAGTTGTCTTGGGAAATTATTGTTGTAGATAACAACAGCACTGATAATACAGCTAGAGTAGTTCAAGCTTATCAAGAAAATTGGCAATGTCCTTACCCCTTAAAGTATTGCTTTGAGCCTCAACAGGGAGCAGCTTACGCTAGAAAACGGGCAGTTGAGGAAGCTAAAGGTAGATTGATCGGTTTTCTTGATGATGATAACTACCCAGTATTAGATTGGGTTGTAAAAGCTTATGATTTTGGTCAAAACTATCCTCATGCTGGGGCTTATGGTAGCCAAATTCATCCGGAATGGGAAGTAGAACCTCCGGAAAATTTTCAGCGTATTGCCCCATTTTTGGCAATTACTGAGCGAGGAGATTTGCCTTTACAGTACGAGATGAAGAAAAAATTATTACCTCCCTCTGCCGGACTTGTTGTCCGCCGACAAGCTTGGTTAGAAAGTGTACCAAATCAGCCTATTTTAACTGGCAGAGTCTCTGGCAAAATGCTAACAGGCGAAGACTTAGAAATGCTGTCTTATATTCAAAAAACTGGGTGGCAAATCTGGTATGTCCCAGACATGGAAATATATCACAAAATACCACGTTGGCGCTTGCAAAGAGAGTATTTAATTCCATTTTTTCGAGGTATTGGACTTAGCCGTTACGTTACCAGAATGGTGAATATAACACCGCTTGCTAGACCAATTGCATTTTTAGCTTACATGATAAACGACCTACGTAAAATTGTTTTGCATGTACTAAAATATAGGCGTAAAGTGAATAACGATCTGGTTACAGCTTGCGAAATGCAACTTTTGCTAAGTAGTTTAATTAGCCCTTTTTACCTTTGGAAAAACGGATATTTTAAGATAGACAAGAAATCCTCACTCAACTCAACCTCATGACTGAATTAATAGTAGAAACTTTAGATATTACCGTAGCTATTCCTACATACAATGGGGCAGAACGTTTACCTAAAATTTTGGAACGACTTTTAACGCAGACTGGAGTAGAAAACATCAGATGGGAAATTATTATTGTTAATAACAATAGTAGCGACAACACAGCTGAGGTAATTCAAGAATACCAAAAGAGTTGGGAAGCTAATTGTCTGTTGAGGTACTGTCTAGAAACCGAGCAGGGAGCAGCATGGGCACGACTGCGAGCTGTGCGCGAAGCCAGAGGGAGGGTGATCGGATTTTTAGATGATGATAACCTACCTGCCCCTGATTGGGTTGCACAAGCCGTTACCTTTGGGGCTAAGTATCCTCAAGCTGGGGCTTGGAGTGGTCAAATTCATGGTGATTTTGAAGTAAAACCCCCGGAAAAATTTGAAAGAATTCAAGCTTTTTTAGCTATCAGAGAACACGGATGCCAAGCGTTTTTATTTGATCCAGATAATTTAAGGCTTCCTCCTGGTGCGGCACTTGTCGTTCGTAAAGAAGTATGGTGTGCAAATGTTCCGCAGCGACCTACCCTGAGTGGCAAATTACCAGGCTTGATGGTGCAGGGCGACGACTATGAGCCATTGCTTTATATCCACCATGCAGGGTGGGAAATTTGGTATAACCCCGCGATGCATACTTATCATCAAATACCACATTGGAGGCTAGAAAGAGATTACCTGTTAACTCTAGCTCGTGGCTGTGGTTTGTGTATTTGCCAGCTACGCTTGGTCAATACTAAAAACTGGCAAAAACCAATAGTCTTTGTCAGAACTATTGTGGGTAATTTGCGCCGTGTTTTGGAGCAGATTATTAAGTATAGAGGTCACTTAGAAAATGATATAGTTGCGCTTTTTGAAATGGAATTTTACTTAGCTAGCATGTTGAGCCCTTTTTATTCGTTAAAAATTAGTTTAAAAAAGTATATTAGTTAATAAAAGTTAGGTGAATTTACATAATAATATAAATCAATAAAATATTTTCAATTGGTTGGAAATACTGCTTTGAAACTCATATTACATAATTAATACTTAACCTTAAAACTATGTCGTCCTATAAAAAAGATTTTTTGGTATAAACATGTTAGTTTCTCAGTATTTTAGGGAACAGTAAAACTGTAAATCCTTATTAAACTGAGCAATACGGTGCCAAAAATTTCTATAATTATACCAGCTTACAATTGCGAAAACACTATTCAAAAGACAGTAAAATCTGTTTTAAATCAAACTTTGGCTGATTTTGAATTAATTATAATTAACGACGATTCACAAGATTCAACGTTAAATATTATTTCTAAAATCGCAGATTCCAGGATAAAAATATTTTCCTATAGCCATGCCGGCGGAAACGTTAGTCGTAACCGTGGGATAAAGCATTCAGTTGGAGAATTTGTTAGTTTCTTAGATGCAGATGATCTGTGGACTCCTGATAAATTGATGAGCCAATACAAAGCTTTGCAAGAAAATTCGGAAGCAGCAGTCGCTTACAGTTGGACTGATTATATCGATGAAAATGGTGAATTCTTACTTTTTGGTACGCACTTTACTGCAAATGGAGATGTTTATGAAAACTTGTTGGTGACTAATTTTTTGGAGAATGGCTCTAACCCCTTAATTCGTAGAGAAGCTCTAATTGAATTAAATGGATTTGATGAATCCCTAGTTGCTGCTCAGGATTGGGATATGTGGTTGCGATTAGCCCGGAAGTTCAATTTTGTAGCTGTGCCATCTGTGCAAATTTTGTACCGAGTAAGTGCTAATTCACTATCTTCTAATCTTGCAAGGCAGGAAAAAGCGTGTTTACAAGTGCTCGATAAAGCGTATAGTACGAGTCCAGATTCAGTACAGCATCTTCGGAATACGAGCTTTGCAAAGCTCTACAAATACTTGACCTGTAAAGCTTTGCAAAAACCGGTCAATCGACAAAAGGGTGTTTTAGCAGCTAAATTTCTGTGGCAGTATGTCATGAATGACTCAAATCGTCTCCAACGGACACGCTTCACATTAACACTATTATTTAAAATTGCCTTAATCCTTCTGCTACCACCTGCTTTGTCTACGGCATTATTAGCAACGATGAAGATTCAAGCTAAAAAACCCAAAAGCGCTTATATATCTGGCTTTTTGACAAATTAATTAAAAAAATAAATACCCTAGTCCATTTACCGTGTCTAGTTTATTTAATGAAAAAAAATATTTTGATAAACTGCTCTAACAGTGGATTTACGTTAGTAGAGACTTTAATAGTTGTTGTAACACTTGGTATACTAGCTGCGATCGCTCTCCCCACTTGGCTAAGTTTTGTAAATACTCGCCGTCTTAACGTTGCCCAAGATGAAGTTTACCGTTCCATGCGTCAGGCTCAAAGTCAAGGCAAAAAGCAAAAATTAAGCTGGCAAGTCAGCTTTCGCCAACAAAACAATATTGTTCAATGGGCAGTTCATCAAGCAAAAGCAGAACAATTCATTCCTGAAACCGTCATTAGCAACGATAAGCTATGGAATAATCTCAATTCAAATATTCGGATTGATAGTGAGACAACTTTGAGAAAACAAAGCATATCTGGAGCGTGGCGAGTTATATTTAACTACCAAGGTTGTCCTGTCTACAACGTTGGAGATGAGTGTATTAACACATCACTACAAGCATTAGGACAAATAACTCTATACATCCCAAACAGTCGTAAAACTAAGCGTTGCGTCTATGTTTCTACAATTTTAGGGGCGATGCGAACTGGTAAAGAGCGTGCTAAGGCTAACGACAACGGCAAGTATTGCTATTAAGATATTTTTGGTTGATTTAAAATAAGGTGTTGCGTGCTGAAATCACCAAAAAACTCGAAACAGCATCTAATTATTTTTACTCGCTATCCTGAACCGGGAAAAACAAAAACCCGGCTAATACCTGCTTTGGGAACTGTTGGTGCTGCCAATCTTCAGCGACAGATGACTGAATATACACTATCCCAAGTGCAAAAATTGCAGGCAAGCACTGCAATATCTTTAGAAGTGCGCTTTGCGGGTGGAAATTTGCAATTGATGCAAGATTGGCTGGGGTTTGATTTAGTTTATCAGTTACAAGGTGAAGGTGATTTGGGTTCGCGAATGATGCGATCGCTCTCATACGCCTTTCAAAATAATGCACAACAAGTAGTTATCATTGGTACTGATTGCCCTGGTGTGAATCCTGAGATTCTCGCAACAGCTTTTGAGCAGCTGCACCTATTTGACCTGGTGTTAGGTCCTGCGGTAGACGGTGGCTATTACTTGATTGGTTTGCGACAGCCGTTTCCACAATTATTGACTAACATCGATTGGGGAACTTCTCAAGTTTTATCACAAACTCTGGAGATTGCCCAACAGCTTAATTTATCAGTGGCTTACTTACCTACCTTAGCTGATGTTGACCGTCCAGAGGATCTGCCGATTTGGGAACAAACTCGTCAATCTGAAAGACTCAGATGAGGAATGGGAAATGGGGAGATGGGGGTAGGGGGGGAAAGAAGAATTATCCTCTTTGTCTCCTTGTCCTCCTTGTCGCCCTTCCTTAGCGTTTGCTGGTATAGTCGAACACGATGATTTTCCGGAAGACACCCTAAACTACAGGTGCTACCGTGGTGTAGTTTAAAATCAAGGGGTAAAAATTAAATGCAATGTATTAAATTTGCTCTGAGGTTCTAAATAACAGATAGGGTCAAGGGAACAATATTCCAGTAACTTTAAATATGACATTCAATAATATTCACTACAAGACCGAAAAACTATGATTGACCGTTTGGCTACTGTAAACGCTGCCCGCACACTAAAAGTGGTTGGGACTATCTTAATCTTGTCCTTTTTGCTGGACTTTCTGATTCTGTTGTTTCCCTTCCAACCGACTGATAAAGGGTGGCAAATCGGCTTGGCAACAGCGCTAGTTGACCGAGGAATTGTGCCTATGGTTGGCTTGGGGATGCTATTTGCCGGATATTGGATTGATAGTACTAGTGATGGCGATCGCCCACAACCTGTAGATTTAAGATTTCCCGCACTGATACTATCGACTCTTTTAGGGTTGTTATTCTTACTGATTTTTCCCTTGCACCTCAACAATGTGAATCAAGCTAAGTCTCAGACAGTAACTCGAATCACCCAGGATGCGGATCAGGCAGAAAATCAACTCAAAAACCAGTTATCTCAATTACAAGCACAACTGGGTAACGCTCAGGTTAAGGCTCAATTAGAACAGCAAAAGACCCAAATCAAAGCTCAGTTTACTGACTTGATTAAAGATGATCAAAAATATAAGCAAGCACTTGAGAATCCTAACCTCCCTGCAACTCAGAAAGAATTACTGAAAAAGTTTAAGGCAAATCCCCAAGAGCTTGACAAATTTCTAGCACAGCAAAGCGATCCTCAAGGACTTGCAAATGAAAGACTCAACCAAATTCGCCAGCGTAAGGAAGAAGCCCAAAAACAAGCTCAACAAGAAGCTTTGAAGTCTGGACTGCGGATTGGTATGAGTAGCTTGCTATTGTCTATTGGTTACATTATCATCGGCTGGACAGGATTAAGAGGCATGGGTGCGCTACAAGGTGGTGGACGTAAAAAAGCCCCCGCACGCTAATCTTTCATTTGTAAGACAGTAAGACTGTCAATATGAAAAACACAGACAGACTTAGCTTGTAGTTAGCGCTTTAGGGCTAAAGCGCCAACTACAGTCACATCTGTACGCAGTTTCTGACGGCTATTTAGCAATTAGCAAAATCTTTATAAAACTGAAAAATGTTCTCTATTTACATACTCACATATAACGAAGAGCTAGATATTGCCGCTTGTATCGAGTCAGCGATGCTATCGGATGACATTATTGTTGTGGACTCATGTAGTAGCGATCGCACTGTTGAAATAGCAAAAAACTATCCTGTGCGTGTTGAACAACATGCCTTTGAAAGCCACGGAAGACAACGTACCTGGATGCTAGAATCTATTGCCCCTAAATATGAATGGGTCTACATTCTAGAGGCTGACGAGCGCATGACACCAGAACTATTTGCTGAATGCCTCGAAGCGATGAATAATCCTGACTACATCGGCTACTATGTAGCTGAACGTGTCATGTTTATGAATCGTTGGATTCGCTACAGCACCCAATATCCCCGTTACCAACTGCGCCTCTTCCGTCATGGTAAAGTTTGGTTTGACGACTATGGTCATACTGAGCGCGAAGTTTGTGACGGCGCAACCAGCTTTTTAAAAGAAACTTACCCCCACTATACTTGTAGCAAAGGCTTAAACCGCTGGATCGAAAAGCATAATCGTTACTCTACAGATGAAGCTAAAGAAACGTTGTATCAGCTAGAACATGGTAATGTTCAATGGCGAAATTTGTTCTTTGGTAAGTCAGAAGTTGAAAAACGCCGCGCTTTAAAAGATTTGTCTTTGCGTTTGCCCGCTCGACCAGTATTACGCTTTTTTTATATGTATTTTATTTTGGGCGGCTGCTTGGACGGACGCGCCGGTACTGCTTGGTGTACACTACAAGCATTCTATGAATATCTAATTTTGCTTAAAGTTTGGGAAATGAAGCACATGCCGAAACCCAGCTCAGATATAGAAGCAGTTATAGGGGAGACTAGTGCCCAGATGACAGCAGCTGAAAAATTATCCATATAAGAAGGCGATCAGGATTGACATCCTCCCCAAGAAAGCTTACGCTGAGGGTGGGGATTCCCATGATCACTGACGGGGTTTCCTGGCTCGTCGAGTAACCTTACTCTTCTGGGTTTCCTCCTCCGAGCAGAGGGTCATCTCATCCCCAGGCGTAACTTTCCGAGTGCCCCTCGGTAGTTGTGCTAGACCGTGTAATGGTTTCATCAAGATGTTGATGGCAGCATTCGTGTCACGGTCATCCAAGTAACCGCAATGCGGACATTTATGAGTGCGAGTGGATAAGGATTTTTTCACCTCATGCCCACAATTGGAGCAATTTTGGCTAGTGTAATGTGGTGCAACAGCAATCACTGGTACATCGAACACTTTTCCGAAATACTCTAACCACTGCCTAAACAATGTCCAGCTAGCATCAGATATTGACTTGGATAAATGATGGTTTTTCACCATATTCCGCACTTTTAGGTCTTCAATAGCTACCAAGTCTACCGACTGGATAAGCGCCCTTGCAGTCTTGACTGCAAAGTCTTTACGCCGCCTTGATACCTTGAGATGCGTTCTACCTAATTGCTTAATGGCTTTGATGCGATTTTTGGAACCTTTAGTCTTGCGAGACACCCGCTTTTGTGCGCGTTTTAAGGCTTTTTCAGCCTTCCTCAGAAATCTAGGATTCTCTTTTTTTTTGCCATCAGAGTCCGTGTAGAAATGATTTAAACCAACATCTATCCCTACCATCCGATTTGTGGGTTCGTGCTTTTCATTTCGTTGTTGAACGATGGAAAACTGAACGTAATATCCATCAGCCCGACGCACAACACGAACTCGCTTAATCTGCTCTTTTTGATAAAAGTGCAAGTCACGAGTCCCCCACATTCTGAAGGTTCCAGCTTTAAAGCCATCCCTAAATGTAATGGGTGAACTACCCAGCCTTGGCTTTGCCTGAAGGCTGGGCTTCCAACTTCACGGAGGAATGCCTCATCTTAGGCTTGCGCCCGCGAATTGGTCTTACTTCCTCTCGATTGGCGATCTTCTCCCCCGTCC
>JAHHID010000062.1 GCA_019359015.1 Spirirestis rafaelensis WJT71-NPBG6 | reverse complement strand
AAAACTCAAATTCTTGAATTTATCGACTATTTTAATAAAACAATGGCTAAACCTTTTAAGTGGACATATAAGGGTAAAGTGTTGGCTATCTGATACTTGGCTTATTTCCGCCGTACTGTACTAGTTAGTTTATAGTCAATTGTCAAGAGTCAACAACCTTTGGACTATTGACTCTTGATCAAGCGTTCGAGTTGAACTTCAACAGCTGCCAAAAGTTGGTTTTGTCGCCAATTTTGGCTGATATGGGCAGCAATGCAAGCGCCCCCTGCCCCCATCCCTTCTTTCACAAAACCTCGCTCATAAGCTTGGAGTTGCGAATAACGAGAATCAGCAAAACTTAATTGAGTTGCAAGTAAAGGTGGGGAAACATTATTTTGAGTTTTCTCACCTTTATTAATTAGTTGAGCTAATTCAACTGTAGCGCCAGAGAAGTCTTCTGCTACCCAACGAGTTGTACCGACAACAACTGCTTCACTTCGCCAAGGTAAAGTATAAGCTTGAGCGATCGCACTCATCAAAGCATAAACCGCCAGCATTTGCGTCCCACCAGCAAGCAAAACACCACAACGGCGACTCGCTGCAATAGCCATACCTGCCGCCACCACCTGCATCGGATCTCCCACTGCCGCCACAAGTTGTAGAGGATCTATAACAGTTAAAAGTTGGGAGTTAGGAGTATTGAGTTGGGATGAGAAATCTATCTTTCTATCTCCCCTCCCCCCCTCTCCCCATCTCCCCCTGATCCTCTCCAACCCCTGCTGCACTACTGCCCACTTTTGCGTATGATTACAAACAGGATGGCTACTGTTGACTTTGCCTAATGCTTCAATACCCAAGCCTGTTAAAATCGCTAGGGCGGTTGTAGTTCCACCAACAACGCACTCACCAACAATTAAATAGCCATCTTTAATTTTCTGACTTAACCGTGTACCCCAAAGCAGCCCTTGCTTTAACAAATGATTTACCGTTGCTAAATCCATTGCTGCACCTTGACTTAAACACTTAGCCGGACAGCCACCCAAATTAATTACTGGTACAGCAGGCAGCTGGGGTAAGCCAGCATTAAACAAATAAACTGGAATCTGGAGTGCTTCAACTACAGCGCGAGAAATTAGTACAGGTGACGCGCCAGCCTCCAAAGGTGGTAAGGGATATTGCGGGTTTCGTCCTGCACCGTAGTATAAAAACTCAGCATCAGCAACTGCTGTGTATTTGCGATCCTCTGGAGTCCGACCGGCTGCGGAAATTCCCGGAATTAAACAAGTTTCGGTAAATCCTAATACACAGGCAAAAATAGGTGAAGTACCCCTATAACGTGCGATCCATGCTTCACCTTGTTCTATTTGGGTATAAATGCGAATCAATTTATTAATTAAGAGTTATTGAACCAATGCCCAATGACTATCCTTCATTATCCATCAGAACTTGCACCCAGCGTGGGGGGCGGGGAATCGGATTGCCGAGGCGATCTAATAACAGCCATGCAGCTAGGTGAACGACGAATAGATAGATAAAATTGTTAATTATAATTAAGGCGATCGCTCCCACTTGAATGAAAAAGACACTGGGAGTCGCCAAGATTCCCAGCTTTAAAAATAGCCACTCTAGAAAATCTGTCGTCTGGTTAATCAAATAAACCCACAAGTCTTCACCCGACAATACAGATAATAACCAGACGCGAAAAAACACCCCTAAAGTACCTAACAGCGTACCCAAGATGATAGAAACAATCCAGGGAACGCGGCGATGCCAAGTTGCGCCCAAAAGCACCCCCATAAAAGCAAAAGGCATGACAAACAGTAGACTGCGAACCGGTCCCATTAACACCGAAAGCAGCAACCCGGAAACTACTGCCGCCATCCATGCTGCGCGGTTGCCCCAACGAAGATAAACTAAAGCGATCGGCACGGGAAAAAATATCCGCAAAACTGGTCCCAACGGAAAGTAGTTGTTAATAAACCAAATCAAACTAGAGGCACTTGCTAAAAATGCCGTTTCCACCATCCGCAAAGGCGCATCAGCTTTTAATTCTTGTCGGCTAAAATTCTCTTGTTTGTCTAACAATTCATCAACCTCGATTTGCGATTTAGGAAAGTGGCGTGATGGCTCATCTGGCAGAGAATCTGAAATACTCATAGGGGATTAGGGACTGGGGACTAGCGACTAGGGATTAGGAAAGAGATTTTCATCTGTTTTGGGCAAGTGCAGTTTATGACCGATTACTTAAATAAATTTTTAAACTATCATTTTTTCTAGGGCTAACAAATCGGGAACACAAATAATGTCGTGATCCCGTTTAATCAAGCCTTTTTTTTCCAGCTTTGTCAATACTCGTGTAACTGTTTCCCGCGCTAGTCCACTCAAACTACTTAATTCCCTGTGAGGTAAATTGGGAATTTCCGTTCCTGCCTGCCCTTTTTTTCCCTGTCCTTCTGCCAAAAATAATAACGTGTCAGCCACCCGCGACTGACTATCAGATTCGCGCAATCGCAATCTTCGATTTACTTGTCGCAAGCGTCGTGCCATTAGTTGCGATAATCTAACTCCCGCCAAGGGTTCTGTGTGTAGCAACTTCACAAAATCCTGTGCCGGCATACTGCCTATCAATGTCGGAGTCAGAGTAATCACATCAGTTGAACGAGGCACTTCATCTAGCGCTGCCATTTCCCCAAATAATTCGCCTTTGCCGATAATATTTAGCGTTAGCTCTTTGCCTTCTAAATTGTAGGTGCGAATTTTTACCCACCCATCGATAATAAAATATACAGAGCCTCCCCAGTCATTTTCCAGCAAAATGACCTGATTGGCTGGGTGAGTGCGGGTAACAAGATGAGTTAAGGCTAGTTCCACAACCTCTTCTGGCAACCCTTGAAAAAAGGGCGCTGAGATGATCCAGGGATTGGGAGGTGCGTGCAAAGTATATTAGTCCCCCATAACAACAGATTTACTAAAGCTGCAATATACATAACAAACAAAAGTGCCATTTTCAGCACAAGCGCGATCGCAGCACAGGGGGCACTCAAACATAAATGATACTCATGATAATTAATTTTTGCTGTTTTATCTTTTCTGTGATAAGCAACGCTAATGTTTTCATCATGCTGTCAACGTTACTCGACTGCGTTACCCTCAAAGTGACACATATGCTCTCAGGTTAATCTTCTCCAAAAGCCGTCTTGACATAGCCACAAATCAAGAGAAAAATCCGAGCGGCATATAAGATGTCATTCAAAGCCTCGGTAGTTGTAAAGTAACTTCCATAAAAGATAACGTACAGTTCTAGCTAAGGTAAATCACAGTGACTTCCCGCGCCGAAGAAATACAAAGACTAATCGCAGATATTGACGACTTATTCGCTAAAAGCGGCAAACGCCTACCCAGACTTTTATCCGGTCAGGCAGCACAAGAGCCAAGACAGGTTTTAGAACGAATTCGCGACTTTCTCATCAAATTAAGAGAAAGCGAATCAGAAAACAAGCTTGCCCAACAGCCACAATTATCGCCTTTATTAGCTAAATTTGCCGATCAAGGTAATAGTGAGTCTTCACCACAGCCAGATCAAAACCAACAACAGAGTAATGTTACTATACCTGAGCAGCAAAAAATTGATTTTTCGGCATTGCTTGAGCCGTTGCAAGCAGAATTACAAACTTTGTTGCAAGAGCGAGCCACTTTAGTGCAGGAAATCAGGCAATTAGAGCAACGGCGATTGCACAACTACTCCTTAACCCAGCAGATGGCAAATCAGGAGCAGATGATTTCGGAATTTTTGCAGGTGTTGATCAATCGCGTAGTGCCAATAACGCCACAAATAACAGATAATTTAGCATCAGGTGTAAGCCAGAATCTCGATACTAATTACTCAACAGAACTACAATCTGCCTCGACTCCACCATTTTTAGAATCAACACAGGTAGACCAGTTAACACGCTTTACTGCCGATTTGGATCGCCATCTCTTATCGTTAGATGGAACTGTGAATGTTGTCTTTGAAGCACTACAGCGTAACATTCACACTTACCACGAGTCATTATCTCAAGCATTAGCCAGAATGCACAGCCAAGGGGTGCAAGGCGAACAATTAATGAGGAGCTTTCTTAATAATTTGACATCTCAGTTGCAGCAACCTCCAACTTCTTTAAGCGGAGAAAACCAAACATCTTCATCACCGACTATTATTCAACAAGATGCCGACGCGACAACAAATCTAGATACAGTATTGCAATTTGATGTGGATCAGCCAAACTCCCAAACTACTGCTAATCCTGTAACAAAAGCTCCATCACAGCCGAATACTCAGTTAGTTGTTAATGAAGTAGATCAGCTTTACGCCAGTTTGTTTGGGGCTGAGAATTTCACCGAGCAAAGCCGACAAATTGACACAAATCCAGAATTGGATATTACAGATAAGTTATCTGTAACCGCTTCGACACCGATAAAGGAGTCGAATCTCGTCCAACCAACAGAAAGCCCCACAAAATTGCAACCTGAGGTTGTTGAGAATGAAGTCACCCCGGAAGTAATTAATCAAGAAACAAATCTTATAGATGATGCATCTGCTTTGACCACATCCCTACCAGAAAGCGCCACAAACGAAGTGCAACAATCGGATTCTCAAGATCCTTGGCTGCAAGAATCAAACGTGGAACTTGTGGATATAAGCAACCCTACACCAGCAGAATCAGATGTTTCGGACACATTTAAAGATGAGAATAATACTGCTAGTAATTTGCCCCAGCCAGAAGATGTAAACCTTGCGGCTGTTGAAGAACCGGCAATGGCTGATACAATTACAGTCTTGGGCGAGTTGGTAATTCATGTACCTTCAAATACTTCAGAAACTCCAAGTTCGGAAGTAGTGCAGAAAGATGAAGAAGCACAGCGAGCAAAGTATATTAGCGCTTCTCCGGAGGAAAATTTACTCTCTCAAGCTGAAGCGATCGCTGACTCTGTTTTTGATATTTCCTTAGACGAAGACCAGTTAGAGCAATTAAATCAAGATTTAGCTGATTTTGATCGGCAGTTAAATTCTGACTCGCAACCGCAAATTAACTTAGAAAATCAATTTATCGCAGAGAATACTTTGACTGCGGCTGAATCTGTTTTGGAGGTGTTAGAGATTTCCCCGGCATCTGCTGAAAAGACTGAAGCGACAATCTTCAATTCTGGCTCGACAAATCAACCAGAATCGTTCAATCTTGATGGTTCAGTCTGGTATCTGGGAATCGATTTGGGTACAACTGGAATTTCTGCGACGCTGTTGAATCGCTCCACAAATGTTGTATATCCTCTTTATTGGTCAGCACAAAACCAACCAGCAGCAGCTTCCTTAAAACCATCGTTTCGTTTACCAGCAGAAGTTTATTTACCTGCGCCTTCTGTATCTCACAGCGAGGAAACGTCCAGTGCAGAAGCACTCCACTCCTTCGCGCCAGTAGCTGTAGCTTCTGAGAAGGTGTCGGATTTAGCTAGTAGCAATTCGACCGAATCTCAGCCGCAAGCAGAAACAAACAGCCTTTATTCAGCGCAGTTGAAACCTTATTTACAAATAGCGATCCCCTACAAAAACGAACGAGACAAATGGGAACCTGTGTTGCAATTAAATGAATTTTCCGCAGGTCCTTTGATTTGGGTCGTACGATCGCTCTCGAAATTGCTGTTAACTCTCAAATGCGATCGCACTAGCACTACACCTGGTTTAACAGCGGCAGCTGTTGGTATAGATGAACAAAGTTTTCAGACAATTATCAATAATATTGCTGGTGCGATCTGCACTTGTCCATCTAACTGGTCGGAACAATATCGCTTTAATGTGCGCGAAGCTTTACTCACCAGCAAAATAGTCCAGCATCCACAGCAAGTATTTTTTGTAGAAGAAGCGATCGCTAGTTTGCTCAGTGAACTCGACGGTGCTAACGGTGAGACTGTACAATTCAGTGTTCCTGAAGGTTCTCCTCCGCCAATTCAAAGCGATCGCCGTCCCATTGGTAGCACTTTGACGATTAATATTGGCGCAACTTCAACAGAAATGGCGCTGGTCGATTTGCCAGAAAACCTGCAAGAACTGACACACAGTAATTTTATGCTCCACGGTTTTGCTTATGCTGGCAAAGGAATTGAGCAAGACATTATCTGTCAGTTACTGTTTCCTCAAAAATGGCGACAGTCACGGCAACAGACGCAAGATGATAACAAAACTACTAACAGTAATGCTTGGCATTGGCAACCAGCGATTCCTGGTTTAGACCAGATGCATCTGTCAAGTTTGAATTTAGAAGAATTAGAACTACCTCGACCTGGGGAACCGGATATCACAACTCGCATTCGTCTTCAGCAACGGCTCGAAAGTTCTGTTTTAGGACAAGCGGTGTTAGATGCAGGACTTGCTTTAAAGTTGATTTTACAACACCAAGAATCTTTTACCTTAGAATTTGCAGATCAGCGGTGGGTGTTGCAACGGCGAGATTTAGAGGCTCAGGTATTTGTCCCGTTTGTGCGTCGTCTCAACCGAGAACTTAACAGATTGTTGGTAGCGAAGGGAATTCCTACAGAAACAATTAATCAAGCTATACTCACTGGTGGAGTGGCAACTTGCGGTGCAGTCAGGAGTTGGCTCCGGCAAAAACTCCCCAACGCTAAGATTATTCAAGATTTATCTACTACTGACGCAGCTCCCACTTGTAGCCGGGTTGCTTATGGTTTGGCGATGTTGCCTTTGCATCCCCAAGTTGTAGAGGTAGCCAAGCAACAGTATACAGATTATTTCTTGTTTAGTGAATTGTTGCGACTAATGCCAGAGCGATCGCTATCTTTTAACGAAGTGATTCAGTTATTCGAGAATCAAGGCATCAATACCCGCACTTGTCAGCAACGCTTGCTGGCTTTTTTGGAAGGTGAGCTACCTGCTGGTTTGATTCCTTCGAGCCAAGACTCCAACTGGCTCACTCAGACTTCTTTAGAAAATCCTGACTATAAAGCGATCGCCGCTGCCCCACTTTTTGACAAACAAGGTAGTCTTACTTATCGTCCCAACTCTCAACAACTACAAGTTCTGCGTCGCTATCTCGATGCTATCAAAGCCAGTACTCAACAATCCTTAGAGGAACCTTATACAGTTAATTTCGTACTTGTCAGCAATTAATGCTTGATGTCGTCAGTTTTGATGGTTTGTATTAAGCGGCTCTAGCCCTTATAATTAAGCGTTTTTCTTGCTCACTACCTAAAAGTTTTACCCAATACGCAGTCATCCTAGGGAGAACCGTAAAAATAAATCTCCAGCCCGAAGACCGACCCTTCCGCACAAGCCGTGCGAAAAAATTCAAAACACGGCTGGAGATTTATTTACTGCTAAGTGACCTAAGTAAACTAAGTATTTCTATTTAGATAATTACGCGTTATTGTTTCTTTATCTTTATGCTACCGAGAAAATACTGAAAATTTAAAATAGCCTGCCTAATTGAAAGATTAGATAAAATTTCGTGTTTCGGCATTTACTTAAAAAAATTGGTTGTTTATATTAGCAATTATCAAGATATAAAGCAGTAAAAACCGAATTTTAGCCATGTCCACCTGTACGTCTGATACAGAATCTTTTGCAGTGGATGATTTGGGCCTGCTGAATCATTCTATACATCCATCAACAGTAAGCACTATAAAACGATTAATTGACATTTTTGGAGCGATCATCGGGTTAATGATTACAGCAGTAGTCGCAATTCCGGTGGCGATCGCCAACAAGATTGACAGCCCAGGTCCGATACTTTATTCTCAAATTCGCTGTGGTCTTAACGGAAAAACTTTCCGCATGTGGAAATTTCGCTCAATGATCGTTGGTGCTGATAAACTCAAGCATCTAGTAACAAACGAGGCAAAAGGTCATATTTTTAAATCTATTCACGATCCTCGGATTACTCGGGTCGGTAAATTTTTGCGGCGCAGCAGTTTAGACGAATTTCCTCAATTTTGGAACGTCTTAATAGGAGACATGAGTTTAGTTGGTACTCGTCCACCTACTCGTGACGAAGTAATGCAATACGAACCACATCACTGGCAAAGATTGCGAGTTAAACCAGGCATTACCGGCGAATGGCAAGCTAATGGTCGTTCCTCTATTAACGACTTTGAAGTTATCGTCAGCATGGATATTGACTATCAGCGGAAGTGGTCTGTTATGTACGATTTAAGTCTCCTAGCCAAAACTATTCGCGTAGTCTTTAAAAAAAGCGGTGCTTATTAATAGGACTTACGCCAAAACTCTCTCAAACTCTCCTAAACTATGTGTACTCTGCGGTAGCCTACGGCAAGCACCTTTGTTGCGTCTACGTTTTCCATTAACAAAGCGTAAATGCTTCCTATCTTCCAATTCATGCATTCATTAAATAATTTTCTATTATTTAACCCTTCACACCCGCATCAGTTTCCGTCGGTACAATATAGCGTTGTAAAAACAAAAATAATATCAGCACCGGCGCAATCGAAATTACCGAACCAGCAGCTACCAATCGCCAGTCTAGAGAAAATGTACCCGCTAGTTTCGCGACTCCCAAAGGTAGGGTGTATAACTGTTCGTCTTGGATAACAATTAAGGGCCAAATAAAGTCACTCCAAGAACCAATAAATACGAAAATAGCCAAAGTTACCAGTGCTGGGCGAATCGCTGGCAACATAACATGCCACCACAAGCCTAACTCTGAGCAGCCATCCATCCTAGCAGCTTCTTCCATTTCTTTAGGAACACTAATAAAAGCTTGCCGCAACAAAAAAATCCCAAATGCAGAAGCCAAGCTAGGAAAAATCATTCCCAAATAAGTGTTTCTTAAACCCATCTGCACTGTCAAAATGTACAGGGGAATCATCACGATTTGGAAGGGAATCATAATCGTCGAGACGATCGCCACAAAAATCCAGTCTCGTCCTGGAAACGACAGTCGAGCTATCGGGTAAGCTGCTAAAGCACAAAACAGTAGATTTAAACCCACGGTCAGCACCGCTACTAAGGTACTGTTGAATAAGTACTGCCCAAAAGGTAAAGACTGCCAAACAGAAACAAAGTTATTAAAAGTAGGTTGGTTAGGCAATAATTGTAGCGGTGTAGCAAAAATATTTTCTGTTGGCGATTTTAACGCGGTACTCAAAAGCCACAGCAAAGGAAACAGCGTTATTAAGGCGATCGCTCCTAATAACGCATACATCCATAACCAATTTTTGCTTTTAATTTTTGTCATTTCTCTCTATTCACTCTTAATTAGAACTATTTATTAATTACCATAATTTATTTGCTGAGTTTTTAACGCTTTATCCGGCAAATATCTATCAATAAATATTTATAATTGCTTGTGTTTGTCAAACGAGCATAGTAATATAGTAAGTGTATTTTACTAACTACATAGCGTTGTTGTTGGTGCGTCGAGGACAATAGTCCTCGGCGCGGAATTAATAAATTTGAAAAAAGAGAATTTATTTATACCTTAATTGAATTAACAAATACCATAACTATATTTATTTTTTCAAATTAATTAAAACTCCTAACAACTAACTTCCACAAGCAGTCAACCCCATTTGGGTACAAACATTTTTTAACGGCTGATCCCAAGGTTCAATAGGTAGCTGGGGTAGATAGGCAAAATCAAATACAATTCCGATAGTTGGCTTTGTTGCCCAATCAGGAGAACTCAGCAGGCGATCGTAATATCCACCCCCATAACCCAAGCGATATCCTTGATGATCGCAAGCTACACAAGGAATAATAATCAAATCTACTTCCGCAGCATTTATTGTTGCTGCGTCGGCATGAGGTTCGATGATACCATAAGCGCTTTTTTGTAGGGCATCTTCGCTTGTGTAGAGATGCCAGCAAAGCGAGTCACCGACACAGCGCGGAAATCCCCATCTTTTTTTAATCTGGGTATTTTTCTCTCCTTCCAAATAAATATCTGCAAACAGTGGACTGAGGTCAGGTTCTTTCTTGAAACTGAAATAAGCCAGGATTGTTTTTGCTTGGGTAAACAGCGGTGAAGTGGTTATGTAAGTGCAGATGCGATCGCTATGAAGTTTCCATTCTGCCAGCGACATTGATTGACGTCTTTTCAGAAGCGATCGGCGTAACTCTGCTTTTTCCATTTAGAGAAATTTTCTTTGTAACTAAACCACAAATGAGTGTTAAATCAATCTAACTGACGTCCTGTGAGTTCCACAAAAATATCTTCTAAATTAGAAGCACGCACCATCATCCCGGTTTTATCTTGTTGTTGATCCAGGTAAATATTGGCTTCTTGCACAGTCGGAAAAAACAGATATTGCCAACGGTCTGCAACTTGCTTCATCACCAAACCTTGACCATGAGCGGAGCGCAACTCTTGTAGAGTTCCCAAAGAAATCAGCTTTCCCCCATCCATAATACCAATGCGTCCTGCCTTGTCAGCGCCAAAAGCATTGCACAAATACTCGACCTCATCCATATAATGAGTCGTTAGTAACATCGTCATCCCTTGCTTATTCAAATCTCGAATAATTTCCCAAAGGCGTCGTCTTGTTTGCGGGTCTAGTCCTACCGTCGGTTCATCTAAAAACAGAATTTGCGGTTGATGCAACAAAGCTCTTGCTATCTGTAACCGTCGCTTCATCCCCCCAGACAAAGTTTTTACTAAACTATCGCGTCTGTCTGCTAGCTCTACATAATCTAGCCATTGATTAATTACTCGCTGTCGCTGTGGATTGGCAATGTGATGTAGCCTTCCGTGCAACTCCATATTTTCCCATACTGTTAAATCTGCATCTACACTAATTTGTTGCAAAACTACACCAATGCTTTGCTTTGCCAATATCGGTTGCCTTACCACGTCATACCCAGATACTTCAATCCCCCCTTGGGATGGTTTTGTTAGGGTAGTTAGCATCCGAATCGTGGTAGATTTACCAGCACCATTGGGACCGAGTAGACCAAATATCTCACCTGCTTCAATTGTGAATGAAAGATCATTCACCACAGGCACATTGTTGTAGAGCTTGTAGACGTTTTCTAGGTAAACAGCAGCGGTCATGGATACTTTGCATTCTTTGAATTCATCCTTAAACTAGCATTCCTGCGACCAGGACACTTACTTCAAAAGTAGAATTATTAGCGATGAAAGCGGAAATTGGGCAATGGGCACGCTCGAATTGGTAATTAGTAATTGAAAATTAGAAAGGAAAGATTTTTTTTATACTCCATGCCCAATGCCCAAATCCTTATGCTGGGAATGCCTTTACGAATTCATCCCCAGGAATAACTGTACTATAGAATACATAGTTGCGATTAGCTAGATAACGACGATCGCTTTTTATTATCGCCATGAACTCGCGATGTCCCTCACGTCTGCGTCCCACTAAACAACCTGCACTGGCAACGCGAATATTATTTTGGGGAAAATCAAAACCATAGTGTTGATTAACCCCAAAGTTATCACCTGTGTCAAGTTTGTCGCCAGTTCGTTTAAAATCTTGGTTAAAATCTCGGCAGACAGTGATATCATCAACCTGAACTAATGCTTCGTGAGGCTCTGCCTTGCCGTGGGTTCCAACACGCCAAGCTTTATATTGCCCAAATTGAATTCTCGCAGCTCCTTGAGAATTCATCGGCTTGAAGGTATAATGACTACCTGGTTCGGTAGTAGCTTGCCAGTGATTGACGATTTTAGGAATACCATCCACGACTTCAATGACTATCCGTCGATCATTAAATTCATTGGGTGCATCATTATTGAGGCTGCCGTCTTCATTCATGCCCTCAACGTAAACAATGTTATATTCTTTGGGTTCGGTGAATACTACATAATTTTTGGATTGCATGTATTTGAGAATTCGGCTTGCAAGGTCATTACCTAGTTTTAAGGGGGGTTTAGGAAGTTCGTCTCGTTTAGTTTCAATCAGTTCTTTAGCTGTGACTTTTCCTAAAAATTCAGTTTCTCCTATCTTGATTAAATCTTGAAATTTTTTCAGTGCTGCTGCTGAAAGTGGTCCAAACTTGCCATCAGCAGGAGGTTCCAACAGACCCAAGCCAATTAATTGTATCTGAACTTGACGAGCCAAGTCTGGATCTTCAGCGATCGCCTCAAAGCCATACTTATCATCTGTTGCCAAAAAGTCTTGTAGTTTCATATTGCGCCCTTCAACTCTTACTTATCACATCTGCTGAATAATAGGTGCAAAACTCAAGAAGTTATGCAACCACTCAGCTTGATAAGCGAAAATTCTTTTATTCGGATCATTGGTTTTTATCCAAAAACCCAGTTTTTTCTTGTTTGTGCGTGAGTTTTAGAAGCTATTTAACAAGGTTTGCATCTGAAAATATACCCTATAATTTAGTCAAAAATATTACTTTTAATAAAATTGAATATTTAGTGTAAAATCATACCCTTACTTAGTAAAAACATTTAAATAAAAAGCTGGTACTGATTAAAAAAAAACTCAAAAATTAGGCAATATTATTTATAAAATCGACAAAATGATAAATAAATTGCAACTCAAACTGCTGTTTGATAGAGGCAGTATTAGCAACAATTAGAGCTTCGTAGATTTAGAAATAGTGTTGAAAAAAAGTAATTTTTTGTATAAATAAGATCTAACCAGAGCAACTTAATAGCCCATCTTTTTTCATGTTAGAAGCAATCTTTGCTGAAAAATACCTAATTTCTATGCAACCAGCCTAAAAGTAATAAAAGGTTAATTTTTGTATAAAAAAATCAAATTTTCCCTAAATGAGCTAATTTCAGAACATGGAGGAAAGTCTGTGTTCTCATTTGAGGGAAGAAAAATGACAGAAGTATCAGTTCGTCTTCGCGATCTCAAACCGGAATATCAGAAGCTTTGGCAAACCTGTCAAATCAAACCTGACCAATTAGATACCACCAAGCAGATAGTTGCGAAAATCACTCTCAATCGCGATCGCTACCTCGCTGTACAACAAAAAATTAATGTACCTTGGTACTTTATTGCGGTCATCCACAATATGGAATCCTCCCTTAGCTTCAGCAAACATCTACATAACGGGGATTCCCTAAAAAAACGTACCGTAAATGTCCCAGCAGGTAGACCAGTCCCCGAACCCATTAATGGCTGGGAGGTTGGCTACACATGGCAAGAAAGCGCTATTGATGCTTTGACAAAAGGAGGGAAAGATTTAGACAAAGTAAAAGATTGGAGCCTAGCAGCACAACTTTGGCAAATTGAGCAATACAACGGTTTTGGTTATAGACAAAACTATCCAGATGTTCTCACCCCTTATCTCTGGTCGGGCACCAACCACTATACCAAAGGTAAGTACACCTCTGATGGTAAATGGAATGCGAATGCAGTTTCTGAGCAAATCGGTGCCGCTGCTTTATTACAAATTTTGATGCAAGAAGAAAATCTTACCATTCTCATGGCTTAATGGAAATTGGGCACGCTCGCATTGAAAATTAAAAGAAGCGGCTGTCAGTAATGCGCGAATAATAAATAGAATTCTTTCCATGCCCAATGCCCCTTTTTTAGTGACAGCTTGCACTCAGAATGGTTTAAAATGTAAAATTATTATGTGATTTGAGTTACAAAATTTCCAGAATTTTATTTAAATATAGTGCTTGCACCGATATAAGATAATTATATTGATACAAGCACAAGCCCAAACTTTGTGATCCCGATGTATACAAGTGAGTTGACTAAGTATCCTCCCAGAACAGAGATTGCAAACACAAGCCGCATTCTCGTGGTAGAAGATGAAGAATTAATTCGGGAAATGTTGGTTGTCGCTTTGGAGGAGGAGGGTTACGGGGTAGTAACTGCCTCAGATGGACGAACAGCGGTAGAATATCTCAAAAATTTTGAACCCAACTCTGGAGAGGTTGTTTTTGACTTGGTTGTCCTTGATTTGATGCTGCCTCAAATCAATGGACTTGATATTTGCCGCTTGCTGCGTCATCAAGGAAATCCAGTGCCAATTTTGATGCTGAGTGCCAAAGGTAGTGAAACTGACCGGGTTTTGGGTTTAGAAGTGGGCGCAGATGATTATCTGACTAAACCTTTTAGTATGCGGGAGTTAGTCGCTCGTTGTCGAGCTTTACTTCGCCGCCAACGCTTAAGCACTTTGCCAATAGTACCAGTTTTACATTATAAAGAAGTTACTTTAAATCCCCAAGAGTGTCGGGTGATAGTTCGCGGTCAAGAAGTGAACCTATCGCCAAAGGAGTTCCGCCTTTTAGAATTGTTCATGAGTTATGCTCGTCGGGTATGGTCGCGAGAACAATTGCTAGATCAAGTTTGGGGACCAGATTTTGTCGGTGATAGTAAAACTGTAGACGTTCACATCCGCTGGTTACGCGAAAAATTAGAGCAAGATCCTAGTCGTCCAGAATATATCGTCACTGTGAGAGGTTTTGGTTATCGATTTGGATAATTCATTCGGATAGTTGTTAGTTTTTAGTTGTCATAAAGTAACTAAAAACTCGCGATGCTGGTATTGGTTTTTTTTCTGGGTTTAGCCATAGGCATTGGGTTTTGGATTTGGCAACAAATTCAACTAAATCGCTACTTGCGGCAACTTCTGCAACCTTTTACCCCCCACTCTTCTAAGGTAATGCTACCGCTGATACCTGGTTTGCGGCATCAAATTGCCTTAGTTGAGCGGCATCAGCAAGATTTACAGCAGTCGCTGCAAACTTATGAAAAACTGCTGGATTTCGCACCGATGGGATATTTGCAAGTTGATGAAGAAAATCAACTGCTCTGGTGCAATCAGCAGGCAAGAGAGATATTGTATTTACAAAGGTGGCAACCAGGACAGGTGCGCTTGTTGCTTGAACTGGTAAGATCCTATGAACTTGACCACTTAATTGAGCAAACTCGCGATCGCTCTTCTCGCCAAATCAAAGAGTGGGTGTTTCACCCTTCTCGTGATAATGCCGCAGCCATGTTAGAACTAAACTCTTTAGCTTTGCGTGCATATAGCTTGCCCTTACCTAATGGACAAGTAGGGGTATTTCTCGAAAATCGCCAACCACTGCTAGATATGAACGCTGCACGCGATCGCGCTTTTTCCGATCTGGCACACGAACTGAAAACTCCCCTGACTTCAATTCGTCTGGTTGTAGAAACTTTACAAAACCGCTTAGAATCACCTTTAAACCGTTGGGTTAAGCTCTTAATGCAAGAAGTTGACCGATTAATTAACTTAGTGCATACCTGGTTAGAACTTACCCAAATCGAAACAAATCCAGCAATTGAACTACATCCAGAAGTTGTGGAAGTGCGATCGGTAATTGCCTCTGTCTGGGCAACACTAGAACCAATAGCACAACAGCAGCAACTAACTCTTGACTCTTCATTAAGCGAAAAGCTCTGGATTAAAGCTGATAAATCACGGATTTACCAAGTATTTCTCAATTTGCTTGATAACAGCATCAAATACAGCCCCCCAGGTACAAAAATTTACGTAGACGCGAAAATCATCCCCAAAAACAATAACTATGGCGAGAATTCTCCTCCCCAGTCTGTGGAAATCAATATAATAGATTCCGGATTTGGTTTTTCCAAGAGCGATTTGCCTCATGTTTTTGAGCGATTTTACCGGGGAGATACAGCCCGAAGTCGTGAGTCACAGCCAGAGGGAAACTCAAAAACGGTAATTGGTGGTACTGGTTTAGGTTTGGCGATCGTTAAGCAAATTATCCAGGCACACGGTGGTTCCATCAAAGCCATGAATCATCCCGAAACAAAAGGTGCATGGCTGCAAATTGTATTTCCAGATGTAGTGGCAAACTCCCAAAGCCAAGACTATAGTTAAACAATATCTTCATGTTTGAGACGGTAAATGACCAAAGCAGTCCTTGATAGTCCCAATCCTGAAAGACCCCAGCTAGCACGCGCCATGAGGCGTTTAGAACGGGATGTCTTACGTATGGGTGCTTTGGTAGAACAATCATTTCGCCTTAGTCACCAAGCTTTGATTGCCCGGAATTTAACCGCAGCTGAGGAACTTCCTCGATTAGATAAAAAAATTGACCGTTTTTATAAACAAATAGAATTAGACTGTACAGCAATCATGACGCTGCAAGCACCTACAGCTAAAGATTTGCGTTCCTTGAGCGCAATTATGCAGCTAGTGCGCGACTTAGAACGCATTGGCGATTATGCTGAGGATCTAGCTGAGATTGCTGTCAAAATCTTTCCTTATCCGCCTCATCCATGTTTAGCAGAAATTGCCGTCATGTCTCACCACGCCCAAGCCATGCTAGCTACTAGTTTGGTGGCTTTGGCAGATTTGGATGAAGTGAGTGGACGCAGTGTCAAACACTTAGATGATGCGGTAGATAATGCCTATGATAGCGTATATCAAACTTTAGCTCACCAACGAGATGTCCCAGGTGTAGTTGAGCCAATTGTCTTGCTAGCTTTAGCAATTCGTTGTCTCGAACGTATGGCAGATCACGCCACTAATATCGGTCAACGAGTAGCATACATCGTTACCGGTCAACGTGGTTAATTGGGGTTTCATAAAAAATAGACAAATGTGGGTTGGAAGTTGCCGTAAGAAATAGGGCAGGCTTTATTGGCTAGTCGTATAGTGTTAGATGCTTTTTGTGAGGACATGAGGGCTGGCTGTTTTTTTATCGCAATTTCCAAGCCACATTTGTCCGGAGTTAGCCAAAGGGCATGGGGCATTGGGTAAAATGATTTGATGGTTTCCTTTTATACCGTGTTTGCTTCAAAACTTTATCACCTAAAAGCAACTTTCAGGTGATAAGTATAAATTAAATCTCTGAAGACAATTTAGAAATTTTGTAGTATTGGATACCGGTTTTCAACCATTTTTTTTGGTAATGTGTGATTAGCAATAAAATATTGGCTAAAAAAGATACATAACACTTAGATATAACTTTCGGTTAAACTTTAATTGTTAAAGTAATAATCAAGCAAATTTTCAACTTGGTTCTCTGCTACCTAATAAAGTATAGTTATAAATATAACAAAAATATCAGGACTTACGCAACTGGCACATTTATCTGAAAACTGTCACATAGAATTAATATGGCTCTAAGGTTTATAAATCAATGCTTACAAGCATTTACGGCAAATTGAAATATATGTGCCAGTTGACCTTATATTGTGACGCTTGCGTAAGTCCTAAATATTACAAATAGGTAGATTTTTTCTTATAGTTCGTGCTTCATGCTAAAGGAAATATTTGTTAAATAACATACATTTCATGAAAGGCTTACCTCTTCTTAATCTTTGACGTTTAAAGTAACCAAAGTGCTAAACGTGAGTTATATCTTAGTGAAGCTTGTGCTGTAATAAATAAAACTGATGAGTATCAAACGTAGGGAATTCTTGCTGTTATTGGGAGGAAGTGCAGGTGCAGTAGCACTTGGCTCTCTGGGGGGTTGTGATAAAAAAAATACATTACAGCAAGTAGCTACGACCGAAAATTCATTTTTATTTAAACCGATAAAAGGTGCTATACCGTTAGAAACGGCTGGCTTCAAGCCAGAAGAGCAAAAAGAAAATTACAGCACCTATGAAGTAGTAGATGATTTAGTACTACCACAAGGCTTTCAATACCAAGTTATCGTAGCTTGGGGTGATAAAGTAGGTGATTCGCGGTTTGGTTACAACAACGATTATTTATCTTTTGTCCCAATAACTGAAAACGAAGGATATCTCTCAGTTAACTTTGAATATATCAGTGCCATCCCCTGGATGCAGACATATCAGCAAGTAATTGGCAAATCATTGCCATTTGCAGAGGTAAAAACAGCACTGAAAAAGAATGCATCTGGTAAAAATGAAATTAATGCTTATGGTTTGCCAGATAAAGACCCAATAAAAGCGAAAATAAAGGAAATCTGTTCAGAAGCGCTTTTAGATCAAGGATTGGGGATTATCTCGATTCGCAAAACAAAAGATGGCAAGTGGGAAAGAACTAATTCTACAAGCGATCGCCGCATAAGTGGAATTTCCGGGTTAGAAGACAAGCGTTACTTAAAAGCAACCGGTCCTGCGGTAACAGTGTTTCGCAAAAAGCAGGGACAGGGATATATTGATAAATTAGGCGATCGCATAATAGGTTCTTTCGGTAACTGCGCCGGTGGGACAACACCTTGGGGTACAGTGTTGAGTGCAGAAGAAAACTTTCAAGCGCAAGTACCAGAACCAGTATATGCTGATGGAACGTCCTTAGACCCAAGTAAACGACCTTTTGCTTTGGGTGATGAAGAACTTTTCGGACAAGGTAATGTTTTCGGATTAGCCGGAAATAAATATGGTTGGATTGTCGAAGTCGATCCAGCAAACCCGAATGATTACGGCACAAAACATACTTGGTTAGGACGATATCATCATGAAGCGGTTGGTGTGCGGGTTGAAGCGGAGAAACAACTAGCATTTTATTCCGGATGCGATCGCCGAGGAGGACATATCTATAAGTTTGTGAGTAGCGATCGCGTTACCAACCCCAAAGATAAAGCTAATTCGCAACTACTGCAAAAAGGAATGCTTTACGCTGCCAAATTCAACCCCGATGGTACCGGTCGCTGGATTCCCCTGAAAGCAGACACACCCGTAGATCCAGATATTCCTAGCAACATCGCTGGAAACGTCATCCCCTTACCAAAAGGTGCGACAAAAGCTGAAAAAGGCAAAGTCGGTTTTCAACCTTTACCAGAACCAATTGAAGGAGTTAATTTACAAATTACCAAAGACGAAGAAATTAGCCAGTTTAAACAAAATTACAAAAGATTAGGCGACCTTTACACGGGTAGTAGTGAAGAACAGCAAGGCGCAATTTTAATTGACGCACATTATGCCGCAAATGCAGCCGGTGCAACCTGTACAGCGCGTCCGGAAGATACGGAAATTGCTCCCAATGGCGATTTGTACATTAGCTTTACCTCTGGCTCTCCTGATAAAGAAGGTGGTCCAGATATGAGAGTTTTCAAAAGTCCTAAGAGTGAAGCACCGTATGAGTATGGCTGGGTTATGCGTTTAACCGAAGACAACAACGATCCCGCAGCAGATAAATTTAAATGGCAAATGTTAGCAACAGGAGGTGAACCCGCAGCAGGTGGTATGGGTTTTGCCAATCCAGATAATTTGCTGTTAGATCGTAGCGGAAATGTCTGGATGGTAACAGATATGTCCAGCGGTAAAATGAATAGTGCCATCAAAAGTCGTGCTGACGACCAAGGTAAACCTGCTAACATATCGGGTTTATTTGGTAACAACGCTATGTGGTTTATTCCCACCAGTGGTGAAGAAGCAGGTAAAGCTTTTCTATTTGCCACAGGACCTATGGAATGTGAAACCACAGGTCCATGCTTTACTCAAGACGAGCAAACAATGTTCCTCGCAGTGCAGCATCCAGGTGAAAGCAACGGCACCCGCAAAAACCAAGCCTCACAAACCAGAGAATTTTTAGTGACCACCACCACGGGTGAAGAATTTATGCAAACTCGCCAAGTTCCAATTGGTTCCAATTGGCCCAGCAAAACACCGAATTCTCCACCGAAGCCAGCAGTTGTTGCTATTACTAAATCTTCATCTACTTGAAAAATTTTATCAATCGTATGACGCTAATTACATCGTATGAGGCTAAGACAATTTAATCAAGCAAGTTTTATACAAATCATTAGTAAATTTTCATCTGCAATACATAAAATTCACCTGACAATACAATATGATGCTAATGGCATGTCAGAACTTTTAAAAGCTACCACCCGATTTTAGTAACGCTTCCTCAGGCGATTTTACCTGCTCAAATTATTAGTTGAATAATCTCAAGACAGTATTTGGCAATGTAATTTTAGATTTGCCCATGACTCAAATTATCTCAAGTAGGACTTACGCACTTTCCAAAGACACACTTATGTGCATAAGGCAAATACACTCAGTCTTCTTGATTAAACTGATCAGGATAGTGGCAATTTTTTCGATTTATATTCCAAAACTGCATAACTTGATTGTGCTTACACCCATTCTAAATACACAAGGAAAGATCATTCATATTTAACATCTGTTGCTGCAAACCAAGTAACTGTTTATGCATACAATCAAACTTATGTCAATGGTTAAGTCCTATCAACTTACCTTAAAGCGCTTTTTCAAACAAAACATCTATCCTTTGACTTAAATTTGTGGTGATGAGCGTTTTGATAAAGCAAATGCCTGGCTGAGAAAGGCTCTTGCCGATACCTCTCATAATTTTTAAATCTACCAAACAACTTCTATTAAGCGAGATTAATTTCCATGACATATTTGCCGATTAATACACCAAATCCTATATCTAACAATCCCTTAACAACTCCAACTAAACAACTGCCCCAGAGGTTATTTAACCGTCGAGAAATAATCCCCCAACGCAATGATGTACTTTGGCGCATTGAGCGGGGAACAATTCGTACCTTAACCTGGAGTGAAGATGGAACATTCATCACTCTAGGTTATTGGGGACCTGGGGATTTAGTTGGCTATCCTTTATCCACAGTCAAGCCCTACCAAATTGAATGCTTGACAAGTGTAGAAGTAAGTATCATACCACCTCACCTTTGGCATGAACATTTGAATGCTTTATTATGCCGCATTCAACAAGCAGAGGAATTATTAAATATAGTACATCGTAAACCAATTTCTCTACGTTTGTGGCAATTTTTGGTATGGTTGAGTGAAAAGTTTGGTCGTGAGGTTGAACAAGGCAAGTTAATCGACCTGAATGTTACCCACCAAGAAATTGCCGAAGTTTTAAATACAACACGCGTAACAGTAACACGGCTGCTACAGCAGTTTGAGGAAGAAGGAAAAATGTTCCGCTACAAACGTCGGATTGTTCTGTGTTTTCCTAATCAAACGACAAAAAAATAATGACTGATGTGTAGTAGTTTACTTGTTTCTGCTATGGAAAACTTGGTTAAATAGACAATGGAACCTTCCAGGTCAGGACTTACGCAACACTGTCTCAAATGATTATTCTATGTCTCACGCTCAGTTTGAAGTCGCGAAAGTCGCTCTTTATTACTTGTGCGTCTGGAGGAGTTAGTTTTTTATGATTTGGCGTAAGTCCTAACTTATGAAACAACGAGATGCGTGAATATTTTGTCTGTGGGATTTTTTCACGCGATCGCTTCCTAGTTCATGAAATAATATTGCTTGGGCTCGAAAATCAAGAGATAAGTACTAAAGCGGTAACTCACAAAAACAACGATAAATCTTGATATATAAATAAACTTACCAAAAAATTTAAATAAACTCTAAGTTATGTAATCGGTCTGATAACTATATTAGCGATCGCTAGTTTTAGAGCAATTTTTGAAATATTTTGTGTCTTATAGAGTTAATTTACTTGACAGTAGAGACAACCTTAATGTATACGGCTATCGCTGTCGTAAATATCCTCTGACGGTAACTATAAAAAGACTATTGACAATGCTTCAATTTAAGTTTATGAGCAAAATCCGTGCAGAGCAATTGCGCCATCATTCCACGATTTTCATATCAAGGCGCTTGTTGGCATTGCTGCAAAATATCAATTTTACCTAAACTTAACCTCAGAGCAGTTATCGGTGAACAGGTAGATAAAAGTAGACTTTTAACTTGTACTTTCAAGTAGTCAACAATATCACCCAGAAATTAGACATATAAAAGTAAATATTAATCATAATATCTGCTATTATTACTGTAAAATGATTATCGGAATTTTTCGATTAAATCAATAGGTGTGAGTGAGAGTCAAAAAAATGAAAAAACCTCTGTGGAACGTTTTTAAACTAAGTCCATTATTTGTTGCTGCCACATTTTTGGGGGCAAACAGCGCCGTAGCTGCCGAAGTCAAAGCTGAAGCTGAAGCTAAAGAAGAAGTTACTTCTGTTTCCCAGTTATCCCAAGAAGCTAACAGCATAGGTCAAGTAACATCCGTATCTCAGTTTTCGGATGTGCAACCTACAGATTGGGCATTCCAAGCATTACAATCTCTAGTTGAGCGCTATGGCTGTATCGCTGGTTATCCCAACGGCACTTATCGCGGCAACCGTGCAATGACCCGTTATGAATTTGCCGCTGGTTTGAATGCTTGTTTAGACCGGGTTAACGAATTGATTGCGACAGCTACCGCTGACTTGGTGACAAAAGAAGACCTGTCTACGTTACAGCGCTTGCAAGAAGAGTTTTCTGCTGAATTGGCAACTCTGCGCGGTCGTGTGGATGCCCTAGAAGCTAGAACTGCTGAGTTGGAAGCGAATCAATTTTCTACCACGACCAAGTTGAATGGGGAAGTCATCTTTAGTGTGGCTGACGTTTTCACAGAGGAGCGAGCACTTCCTTACGGATTTAGTCAAGGTGATTTCTCACAAGCTAACTTAGCTAGTCCAGCAGCTATAAGTGCAAGAATAGAGGAGTTGGGTGAGGGTCGTTTTACACAAGCACAAGCAAATGCTATAAGAGACGCTTATGGTGCGGGCAACTTTGGAAACTCAAGAAGAGACACAGCAGGTAACACTGTCTTTGCAAACCGGGTACGTCTGAACTTTGATACCAGTTTCACTGGCACAGACCGCTTGCGAGTCCGTGTCCAAGCCCGAAATATTCTCCCATTTGATACAACTAGAACGGGTACTAACTTGACCCGACTTTCCTATGACGGAAGTGAGAATAACGACGTTGTTCTCGATGACTTGTTTTATCAGTTCAACCTAAGCGATGCGGTGCGTGTGAATATATCCGCTGCCAGAAGTGAGTTCTACGACTTCGTTGATACCGTCAACCCTGCCTTTGCAAGCAGCGGTACTGGTGCTATCTCCCGCTATGGACGATTCAGCCCCATCTACCGTCAGGGTTCTGAAGGTGCAGGTATAACTGTAGTATTAGCTCCTAAAGGACCTATTACTGCTACTGTGGGTTATCAAGCAGGTTCAGGTGAGAGCCCAGATTTAGGTCGCGGTCTCATCAATGGTTCTTATTCTGCTTTTGGTCAACTAGCTTTTAAACCCAGCAATGCCTTCACTATTGCTGCAACCTACGCACGCACCTATCAAAATAGTGAAGGTGGTGTCAATCTCTTTAGTTCCACGGGCAATTTTAATGCCAATCGTCCCTTTGGTAACTTTGCTACTACCGCTAATAATTACGGCATAGAAGCGGCGATACGTCCTAGTTCTAGGTTCACTCTTGCAGGTTGGGCAGGTTATACAACCGCAGAAGCTGAAGCTGGTCCATTTGTCGGTGATAATGCAGAGATCTTCTACTGGGCTGCTTCTCTGGCTCTCCAGGACTTTGGCAGACAAGGCAGCACCCTCGGTATAATATTTGGTCAACCACCTACAGTGACCAGCAGCGATGTAATTGAAGATAGAGACACAACCTATCATTTAGAGGGTCTTTACAAGCTGCAACTCAACGACAACATTGCTATTACTCCCGGCGTGTTGGTGATTTTCAGCCCAGAGGGTAATAGCGACAACGAGACTACCTATGTTGGTACACTCCGCACCACCTTCACTTTCTAAAACTTTCCACAAATCTTAATAGCTAATAACAATTTAGATAAACCTTAGCCCGCTTACAAGCGGGCTTTTGCATAGTCAGATAAGTAATGTGGAATTATAACGATTTAAAACTTTATTATGGTAAAAGTTAATTTAGGTGTGAACGAAAAAAACTTTGACAAAATTCTTGTGGAACGTTTTTAAACTAAGTCCACTAGTTTTTGTTGCCAGCTTTTGTGCAGCAAACAGTGCCTTAGCAGGTGAAGCCGATAAAGAAATGACTCCTGTTACCCAGTTGTCTGAAACTGACACCATGAGTCAGGTAACATCCGTTTCTCAATTTTCAGATGTGCAGCCCACAGATTGGGCATTCCAAGCATTACAATCTCTGGTAGAGCGCTATGGTTGTATCGCTGGTTATCCCAACGGCACTTATCGCGGCAACCGTGCATTGACTCGTTATGAATTTGCCGCTGCTTTGAATGCTTGTTTAAACCGGGTTAACGAATTGATTGCGACAGCCACCACCGATTTGCTAACTAAAGAAGACTTAGCTACCTTAGAGCATGTGCAACAAGAATTTTCCGCTGAATTGGCAACTCTGCGCGATCGTGTAGATGGTCTAGAAGCCAGAAGCGCCGTGATGCAAGCGAATCAGTTTTCAACTACCACCAAGTTAGTTGGGGAAGCGATTTTCGCTTTATCCGATTCTTTCGGTGATAACGCAGCAATAAGCGCTGCTACACTCAGAAGCGATGCAAATACTCCAGAGCGCGACTTAGACAGCAACACGACTTTATCTGAGCGGATTCGTTTGAGCTTCCTCAGCAGCTTCACCGGAAAAGACCAGTTACTAATTCGTTTGCAAGCAGGGAATATAATTCCTAACAACACTAGCGACCCTAACATCGGTAACGCTTCAACGGGTACTAACATGACCCGTTTAATATTTGATATCAGCACTAATACTAATAACGATGTTCAGCTAGAGAAAATCTACTATGCTTTCAACCTAAGTGACGCAATACGTGTCAACGTTGATGCAAACAATGGCGAATTTTGGGAAAACATCAACAACTTCAGCCCCTTCTTTAACAGCACTAGTCAGGGTGCTATCTCGCGCTATGGTCGCTTCAGCCCCATCTACCGTCAAGGTCAGGGTGGTGCAGGTGCAACCATCACCTTCAATCCTACGGGAGCTTTAAGTGCCTCTGTGGGCTATCTGGCTGGTGGACGTACTAATACAGCTAACAATCCATTGGATAAAAATGGTCTTTTTGATGGGAATTATGCAGCTTTAGCTCAGATAGGTTTCCAACCAACTAAAACCTTTAACGTCGGTTTAACTTACGCACGTACTTATCAAAATGGCGTTAATACTGTTAATGGTGTGACTAGTGGTGGTGGTGGTGTGAGCATGTTTGAAGCCACAGGCAGCAGCATTGCGAACCAACCATTTGGTAGTGTTGCCACCACAGCTAATCATTACGGTGTAGAAGCTGCTTTTAGACTTACCCCTAAGTTGCTACTTAATGGTTGGTATGGTTACACTGATGCTGAAGCGCAGAACACTGCTAACTCAACCGTCACTGGTGTTCCCATAACTGTTTCTAGCGGTGATAGTGCAACATTCAACTACTGGGGTGTCAGCCTCGGTTTGCAAGATATTGGTACAAAGAGTAGCGTGCTTGGTTTTATCTTTGGTCAACCACCCAGAACTACCAGTAATGATGCCAATGTGACTTCTAATGGTAGAGGGCTAAGAGATACAGATACCTCTTATCATTTAGAAGGTCTTTACAAACTACAACTAAATAATAATATTTCTGTCACCCCCGCTTTGTTGGTCATCTTCAATCCAGAACATAATGACAGGAACGACACTATCTATGTCGGTACACTCCGCACCACCTTCAATTTCTAAAGCTTTCCACAGCTTAATAGCAATTTAGATAAACCTTAGCCCGCTTACAAGCGGGCTTTTCCATAGTCAGATAAGTAATGTGGAATTCTAACGATTTAAAAGTTTATTATGGTAAAACTTAATTTAGGTGTGAATGAGAAAAACTTTGATAAAATTATTCTGGAACGTTTTTAAACTAAGTCCACTAGTTTTTGTTGCCAGCTTTTGTGCAGCAAACAGCGCCTTAGCAGATGAAGTCAATGAAGAAATAACTCCTGTTACCCAGTTGTCTGAAACTGACACTATGAGTCAGGTAACATCCGTTTCTCAATTTTCAGATGTGCAGCCCACAGATTGGGCATTCCAAGCATTACAATCTCTAGTTGAGCGCTATGGTTGTATCGCTGGTTATCCCAACGGCACTTATCGCGGCAACCGTGCATTGACTCGTTATGAATTTGCCGCTGGTTTGAATGCTTGTTTAGACCGCGTTAACGAATTGATTGCGACAGCTACCGCTGACTTGGTAACTAAAGAAGACTTAGCGACCTTACAGCGCTTGCGAGAAGAATTTTCCGCTGAATTAGCAACTCTGCGCGGTCGTGTAGATACGCTAGAAGCCAAAACCGCTGAGTTGGAATCCAATCAATTCTCAACTACTACCAAGTTGCTTGGAGAAGCGATTTTCGTTTTGTCTGATTCTTTCGGTGATAACGCAGCAATAAGCGCTGCTACACTCAGAAGCAATCCAAATGCTCCAGACCGCGAATTAGACAGCAACACGACTTTATCTGAGCGGATTCGTTTGAACTTCCTCAGCAGCTTCACCGGAAAAGACCAGTTACAAATTCGTTTGCAAGCAGGCAATATCATTGCCAACAACAATCCTAACATCGGTAACGCTTCAACGGGTACTAACATGGCCCGTTTAATATTTGAGAACGACACTGGTGACAATGTCCAGGCAGAGAAAGTCAACTATGCTTTCAACCTAAGTGACGCAATACGTGTCAAGGTTGATGCAAACAATGGTGAATTTTGGGAAAACATCAACAGCTTCAGCCCCTTGTTTGCCAGCACTAGTCTAGGTGCTATCTCCCGCTATGGTCGCTTCAGCCCCATCTATCGTCAAGGTCAGGGTGGTGCAGGTGCAACTATCAGCTTTAACCCAAATGGAGTTTTAAGTGCCTCTGTGGGTTATCTGGCTGGTGGACGTAATAATAGAGCTAGCAATCCTTTGGATAGGGATGGTCTTTTTGATGGGAACTATGCAGCTTTAGCTCAGATAGGTTTCCAACCATCTAAAGCTTTTAATGTCGGTCTAACCTACGCACGTACTTATCAAAATGGCGTTAGTACTGTTAATGGTGTGACTAGTGGTAGTGGTGTGAGCATGTTTGAAGCCACAGGCAGCAGCATTGCCAATAACCCCTTTGGTAGTGTTGCCACCACAGCGAATCATTACGGTGTAGAAGCTTCCTTCAGACTTACCCCTAAGTTGCTACTTAATGGTTGGTATGGTTACACTGATGCTGAAGCGCAGAACACTGCTAACTCAATGGTCACCGGTGTTCCTATAACCGTTTCTAGTGGTGATAGTGCAACATTCAACTACTGGGGTGCTAGCCTCGGTTTGCAAGATATTGGTACAAAGGGTAGCGTGCTTGGTTTTATCTTTGGTCAACCACCCAGAACTACCAGCAATGATGCCAATGTGACTTCTAATGGTAGAGGGCTAAGAGATACAGATACCTCTTATCATTTAGAAGGTCTTTACAAGTTCCGACTCAACGACTACATTGCTATTACTCCCGGTTTATTGGTGATTTTGAGTCCTGAGCATAATGATAGGAATGATACCATTTATGTAGGTACAGTGCGTACCACTTTCAGTTTTTAAAGAAGTGAATGGAATTCGCAGCTACAAGAGCAGAGCTTACCAGCGTCGGCGAAAGAGTAAAATACATAAAGATTAGCCCGCTTGTTGGCGGGCTTTTGTTTGTTGAAAATTTGGTTATGTGGGATGATTATCTTGCTGCTTAGTTAAATCTGTTGGAGGGCGATCGCTACTCCAAGCCCACCACACACAACCGCAGTTACAATTGTAAAATTCCTGCCATTTGCGACGACGTTCTTCTGTAATTACAGGCGATCGCCTATTGAGCCAAACTTTTTCTGCTTCTAAGCTACTTGCAGAGCAGTTAGGACAGCAAAACTTATGAGCATGAATTGCCTGATTTGTCCATTCAGGTGGGATAGGAATAAAAGCTTCCATGTAGCAAAAATTCTAATTTCATTGCTCATTATGCCTAATAATATTAATCATGGAGCCTAATGTTGAAATTCGTCGTTTGTTAGATGTGATGCCGGCTTCTGGTCGAATGACGGTAAAACTCGTATCTCAGCCAGAACAGTCAAAAGTGATTGATGCTTCTTTTCCCTTACCTTGGAATCAGGAGCGACCAGTATACATTAACTTTGATTTGTGGCGTCGTCTGAAGCAGCCACAACGCGATTTGCTGCTGTTGCGGACAATTACTTGGTTGACCGGGGTAAAGTGGTTTAAACCCAACATTTATCAAGGTGTAGTATTGGCGGGGATTTTAGGCGGATTCGTGGAATCAGCCCAACAAGATGTTGTCGGTGTAGTTGCCGCTGGGGGATTAAGTGCGATCGCCTTAATTCGCATTTGGCGTACTAATACTTCCCAAGAATTAGAGCTAAATGCTGATACAGCCGCAATTAGAATCGCACTACGTCGGGGTTACTCAGAAACTGAAGCCGCAGAACATCTGTTAACCGCAATTGAGACGGTAGCGAAAATAGAAGGACGTTCCGGTTTAAATTTCACCGAATTAATTCGCTGCCAAAACTTACGAGCGATCGCGGGTTTGTCTTCAATCGGTGTCCCAGAAAAATACAAAAATAATCCCATGTAATTCTCAGGGGTTACACAATTATGGTATAGAGGAAAGATGCGCGTGAAATAATCAAAGCGATCGCTGATTCCCATCACGGCAACCAAAAATCGGGCAAAATAGAATTCCCTAAGTCACGCACTGTCTTATTAACAGCTCTGGCAACTTGAATATGCGGTTCATCCGCTTCTACAGGTAAAATCTCAGCATGTTTACCCTGTTTTAAATAATCAACTACTAAATTCGCCGCTTCTAAACCTGTCACATAAGCCTTTTCTTGTGACCATGATCCGTGACGGGTAACAATCCAATCACCACTCATAAATACATTTTCATAACTTGTAGAAGCTGGCAACATATAGCGATAGCTACCAGGTGCAAAGTGAGTCACAGCATTTGCTAAACGAATCACACTACTATCTATCACTTTCGCTTGCCGAAATTCGGGAATACAAGTTGCTAAATCACGTTGAACTCTCTGTACAATTTCTTCATCACTTAAATTCAAAAACTGATTGGCGTGATAAAAATCTGCTTCAATAACTGTCCCTGGTTCATTTTTATATTCGTCATGTAATTCATTCAAATTAAAAAATGTCCATCCGGTAGTCGCATCAAATCCAAAACAAGCATTAGAAGGACGCGGAATCTCAATTTTTCTATCAAACCACAGCCGAGTTGCTAAAACATCAATTGCCCCTAAATTGCTCAAATTGCGAAATTCTTGACGGCTTTGTAAATTACGGCTACTTGAAACGATTTTCTTCATCCCCGTAATACCAACTGCAAAAATTACCGCATCGACATCAAACACTTCATTACCGCAGACAACACCTGTTGCACGATTATCTTCAACTATTATGTCGGTAACGCGGCGATTTGCTAACCCCTTCGCGCCAGCTTTTTCAATTTGTTCTACCCAAGGACGAAATATCTTTTCTCCGACTGTTCCGCGACACCAAACGACATCAAAATCTGGTTGATGGGCGAGAATAAAAAAGTATAGCATTCCCAAAGTTGCAGCGGCAGAACATTGTTCGCCTGGGGCAAATAAACCCACCAACAACATCGGTTCAAAAGAGTCACGATAAAGCCGCGCTGAAACTCCAAAATCTTTGAATAATTCCCGCGCTGTCACTAAGTCATAACGTCGCCAAGCTTCATCGGAATTATCAAAGTCAATTAGGGCGTAAAGTAAAGGTAAAGCGCTGATTCGGTCTATTAATGGTAAACGTTTAAATTGTGTATATAAAAATGTTCCCAAAGGTGTGGGAAGTCGCGGTAAATCTTGAAAAATTGGTGATTCAACTTCTAAACCAAAAGGCGAATATTGAGATGAACGAGTCCAAGTTGTAAAGGGATTTATTCCTAATTCGTTGATGAGGGAAAATATATTTTTGTAAGGATACCAAAAGCCATGAACACCGGCTTCTACAGATTGTCCTTTTGTTGTTTTCCAACCAGCCACCAGTCCACCAGTATTAGCGCCGGCTTCGAGAAGCGTCACATCGTAACCTTGTTTGGCTAAGTGGTAAGTTGCCCCTAAACCAGCCCAACCTGCACCTACAACTACCACCCGTTTTTGTTGTGACCCTTCTGTCATGATATTCTCCTGTTTTCTAGTCCATCCACGAACTTACAGAAGTTACAATTTTAACACGCATTACATTACATAGTAAGGACTTCAGTCCTTATCTTATAAGATGACGACTGAAGTCCTCACTACTGAAAGCCTCTTTTTATACCCCAGAGTTTCTGGCTCATCCGCCACGATCGCCTGCGGTATTTTTTGATTCAGGATTGCTATAGTAATTAATGTCATTTAGTCCGCCGCGATTCTTAAAATCTACCAACTATCAGACACCGTATACAGTTCCGGAGATTTGTTGTAATAAACATCTAAAATTTTATTTATAATCTTGAAAAGCTTTTATTTTGTCATAAAGACTAGCAACGGTCTCTTTCTCAAACATTTGCTCTTTCAATTTTAGATAATCACCGTCACCTAGTTTACAAGCTGCCCAAAATTTCAATACTTTAGATGGCTCTAAGTGCGTCATCAAAACTTGCATCGCTTCTTGTAAAACTTGCTGTTCGTTAATAACTTTAATTGTCATCTTCCATCTCTAAAATAAATTCTGTGGGATTGATAACTTTAAGTGCCAATCCACGACAGCGATTAATTAGTCTTTGATCGCAAGTTATGAAATAATCACTGTTAGATGCTTCTGCACAAGCTACGTGGAGAGCATCAACTGCTTTTACTCCTTGTTGCTCTAGTTGTTCGCCTCTTAACCTGATGCCTTCGTTGACCTCTTGTTTCATTGTAGCCATTTGTAGGTATCTTTCCATTGCCTGCTGATTGACAAAAAAAGAGTTGCGGCTATTTTCATATTCTAAAACCGAGGAACTAACTAATTCAATTAATTTTGCTTCGACCACTTGTAAAATTAAGATGACTGCTTGTGTTTCCAGAAAGATTTTTGGCTGTGTTTGGTCATCAAAAGGGCGGTTATAAATACTTGTGTCTAGATAAACCCTGGTCATCTTGAAATTATCCCGCTCGATTTCGTCTGATGAGCGCTTGTCAGGAATATCATCTACAATGTATTTTTACCAAAAACGAGCGCGGAGGGATTTGAACCCCCGACCCACAGAACCGGAATCTGTTGCTCTATCCACTGAGCCACGCGCCCACGCTTTTTTTAATTATAACACATTTCTGAAGCGCTCAACACAAAGCTTAAGAGAGATAATTCATGGGATCTACGGGTGTACCATCTTTTCGCACTTCAAAGTGGAGGTGAGGACCGGTAGATAAACCCGTGGAACCAACAGCGGCGATCGCTTGTCCTGGCTGCACTGTTTGCCCTTCGGAAACGAACAATTGGCTACTATGACCGTAAAGTGTAGTAATGCCTTTGCCGTGGTCGATAATGACAGCGTTGCCATAACCACCATACCACCCAGCCATAATCACGGTTCCCGAATCTGCTGCTCGAATTGTACTACCATAGCTAGCGGCAAAGTCTAAACCTGCATGAAAGCGGCGATATCCTAAAACAGGATGCATCCGCCAACCAAAAGGACTGCTAGTATAAGCATCACTGGGATAAGCCATTATACCAGTTCCGCGAAGAATGATGCTATTACGGCTGTTTGTTTTATTTTGCGCTTCGGCTATCTTTTGCTGAATTAAAGTACCTAAAGCTTCAGAATCTTTGTCAAGCTGGTTTTGCGCTGCTTCTAAAGCTAGGCGATCGCTATTTAAGCGTAGAATCAAATCTGACTGTGACTGCGCTTGTCCTTGATAATCGGCTTTTTGCGCTAGCAACTGCTGACGAATTAAAGCAATTTCATTTTTTTGCTGTTCTACATCAGTTTTTTGCTTCTTTATCTGGTTTGCTTGTTGAGTGAGTTTTCCTAAAATTTTCTGGTCAGCTTGATAAACTAACTTTAATTGCCGACGACGGTCAAGAAAATCGCTGATATTTTCGCTTTGTAGTAAAACTGCCCATCCAAGAGAAGTTGGTGATCGCTGGAGAAAGCGCAATCGTCCAATTGTCGCTGTTTGTCTATTTTGGTAGTTCTGTTGAGCTATACCTAAATCAGCTTGCAATTGTTGAAGACGTTCAGTTGCAAGTCTTAACCGCAATTCGCTGTCAGTAATGTGACTGTCGGTGGTTTGCAGATTTTTTTCTAAACCAGTTAAGCGTTGTTGCGCTTCTTGCTGAAGATTTGTTAAGCGATCGCGTTCTTTGACAACATTTTGACGCTGTTGTTTAACTTGTTGTTGCTGAATACGCAAAGTGTTAATTGTGTTTGCACTCTGCGCTGCATATACTGGCAATACTAAAATTAATGCCAATAATATACACAAAATGCCGTAAGATACCAGATTTTTTTGAAGCGATCGCACTGTCATGTTGTTTAGATAATCACAAACACCATGAAGATTATTCCCAAAATCCGATTCACTCACTCAAAAGCGGTATTTATCAATTTTGTTTGCCTTCTAACACAAGGATTACAACATTGATTACTGTCGGGGCAAGTATTGGCACTACTGAGTCGGCACATGCTGCGGCTATTCGTGCTACTTTCAAAGCACTTGGCGTAAACCTCGAAATTGTGCCGACATCTTTTGTGAGTATGGAAACTCGTGATGCTTGGGTGCTAAAAGTTTAATTAAACACTATACCCAATGCCCCATGCCCTATAACTGATTAGCTTTCCATGCAGCAAGGTCAGCTAAAGAGCGATCGCGATAACGTCCATAACGCTCAGGCTTACTCTTTACTTTCTCACCCAATTCTGGTATAATCCCAAAATTAGGCGGCATAGGTTGAAAATGCTTCGGCGAAGCGGAACTAATAAAGTCAAACAGCGCCCCCATCATCGTTGTATTGGGTAGCGTCAAGGGTTCTTTACCCAACGCTAACCGCGCTGCATTCGTTCCCGCCAGCCAACCACCCGCAGATGCTGCGGTGTAGCCTTCAGTACCAATCAACTGCCCAGCTGCAAATAATGTGGGACGCTGCTTAAATTGCAAACTTGCAGACATCAGCTGCGGTGCATTAATAAACGTGTTGCGGTGCATCACACCCAAACGCACAAACTCGGCATTTTCCAAACCCGGAATTAGCTGAAATACTCGCTTTTGTTCGCCCCAACGCAGATTAGTTTGAAATCCTACCATATTCCAAAGTTGACCAGCTTTATCTTCTTGGCGCAACTGCACCACCGCGTAAGGACGTTCCCCAGTGCGACTATCTGACAATCCTACAGGCTTAACGGGACCATAACGCATGGTATCTTCTCCCCGTCGTGCCTGTTCTTCAATTGGCAAACAAGCCTCAAAAAACTTCGCCGTTTCTCGTTCAAAATCTTTTAATTCTGTTTGTTCAGCTTTGCGGAGTTCTTCCCAAAACCGCAAATACTGTTCTTTATTCATCGGGCAATTCAGATAAGCAGCTTCTCCTTTGTCGTAGCGCGATGCCATAAAAGCAATATCGCGATTAATCGATTCTCCCACAACAATCGGGCTAGCAGCATCAAAAAAGCTGAGATATTCCATTCCGCTGAAACGTCGCAAATCTTCCGCTAAGTCGGGACTGGTTAAAGGACCGGTTGCTAAGACGACAATTCCCTCAGGAATAGCTGGTACTTCACCACGACGGAAATCAATTAAAGGATGTTTAGCTAAAGTTTCTGTTAAATCTTGGCTAAATTGTCCTCTATCTACAGCTAGCGCACCACCTGCGGGAACCGCGTGTTCATCAGCTTTGGAAATGACTATAGAATTGAGTTGACGCAGTTCTTCATGCAATAGACCGGCAGCGCGATCGCTTGCCATTGCCCCAAAAGAATTACTACACACCAACTCTGCTAAATGTTCTGTATGATGTGCCGGACTAAAGCGTTTTGGTCGCATTTCCCAAAAAATCACCGGCACTCCCGCAGACGCTATTTGCCACGCTGCCTCTGTTCCCGCTAGTCCACCTCCAATCACTTGTATCGGTTCCATAGTTAAATCCTAAAAATTTATTCGTCTATTAATTAAAGCTCAACCAAACCTAAACTAATTTGAATAGCTTGATTAACTTGCTTCATTGTCGATTCTTCTAGTTTACCTAGTCGTTTGATTAGTCGTTGTTTGTCAATTGAGCGGATATGGTTGAGCAACGCGACCGAGTTGATAGTGAGTCCCCCTTCAGGAACTTGAATTAAGACTTCTGTGGGATAAAGAGGTTCATCAAATTTAGATGTAATTGCTGCAACAATTGTAATTGGGCTGTACTCATTGCTAACATCATTTTGCAACACCAATGCCGGACGAGTTTTTTGAATTTCAGCGCCAACTGTCGGGTCAAAACTGACTAAATAAACTTCTCCTCGTTGAGGAAGGGCTAGCTTTCGTGCTGCCATACTTCTTCCTCAATTACAAACCAGTCTTCTGCTAAATTGCGATCGCGTTCAGCCCTGCGAATAGACCCTTCTTGCAATTGTTGTCGCAGCTTTTGTTTCTGAATTTGGTTAATGTAATGTTGAATTGCTTCATGGATGAAACGACTGCGATCGCCTTTTGGGGCATACTCATCAAGTTGTTTCAAGGTTTCACTCGGTAGTGTCACATTGATGCGCTGATACATATATTAAGCACCCACACTTTTGATGTGTATCTTTAGTGTATCACATATCAAAGTTCGCCATACACAACGAGCCATAGGCGATCGCGGATTATAGTAAAACTTCAGCATGGTGAATTTGTCCAATTTCAAGTGAGAAAATTAACTGTTTCTATCGCGATACAAACGCAACACATAAGCACCCGCTGGAGTTTTTCTAAAAGCGCTAATTTCTGATGCAACCGAATCAGGCAACTCTTGCTCATGACGCGGCTTTATTGGGTGTTCTGGTGGTGAAATAACGGGTGCAGCAAGCGCAGCAAAAGTTATATCTGCGGCTGAAAACCTATTTCCAACTAAATAGGTGCGTCCATCTGCTAAAAGCTCATTTACTTTCTCAAAAATGCTTTTAATTTGTTCATAAGCTTGTGCCGCAGACTCTGGAGTGATATTAAAAGCTTTGCGAACAACCGGACGCATGAAAGGATAAACTACCGGAAATAATGCCTCCTCAAAAGAAGGAACGCCTTGAGTCCATCTTTTTTGGATAAACTTGGAATCATTTATCGTATAAAAGTAACCCCAACGGCGTGTAGCTGTTCCTAGTTGCTCATCAAATAAATCTTCAAGTTCTTCTACTTGTCGGCGCAGTTGAGGGTCACTAGGATAAAGTTTGGCGTTGTCCGGGGCAATTTTATCTAGATATTGTAAAATATCAGTTGAATCGGTAAAAACGCCGTCTTCCGTCACCAAAACTGGAGTAGATTTTCCGCAAACACGATTAGTTGCAAGTCGGTGAAATGGCGGCATGTGGGCTTCTTCGACGTAAGGAAGTTTTAGTTTTGTCAATGCCCATCGTGCTTTTTCACAATAATGACTCACGGGAATTGTAATCAAACGAAGTTGCTTTTGCTGGGAAGATAAATTTTTCATTTTTTGGTGTAATTTAAATAGTTTAATTAACTTGCTGAAACTCTGAATATTTCTTATATAATTCCTCAGGAATGGGAATTGGACGATTATTTTGCAAGCTGATAAATGCACCTTTTTGGGTAGCGATCGCTGCAACTTCATAATTAGATAAAATTTCTGCTTGCACAGTCCATTTAAGCCGTCCCAAATTACTCACCCATAAACGCCCAATCACTTTATCAATAAGTTTGATAGGACGCTTATATTCAATTTCAGTTCCGGCAAGGATGGGAGCATATCCTTGCTCCATCTGTTTATATAATTGCCAGTGTTCATCTAAAAACTTTAAACGTAAATCTTCCAACCATCTGATATAGACAATGTTGCTCACGATTCCCACAAAGTCAATGTCGTATGTCCTTACAGGTATTGCGATTTCCACTTCTAATGGTCTGCTTAGTTGCATGATTATTCCTCGTAGTTGATATTTAAAACCTTTCGGTCTGTTAATTTACAAAAAAAATAACTATTGATTTAACAAAGACTTTTAATATATTGATTTAGGTGATTAACTACTATTTTTAAATGATTTGAATCTTCGTATAATTTGCTCATCATTACAGCCCCCTCAAGTGTAGAAATGATTATAGTTGCAACTTCATCAGCATCAACATCTGAGCGAATTTCACTTCTTTCGATGCCTTTTTGGATAATTCGACAAATCATATTCCGCCAAGAATTCATCGCTTGTTGAGCGCGATCGCGCAACGCTGGATGAGTATCATCACTCTCAACTGCGGTATTCAACAGCGGACACCCTCCTTTGATAGTTGGGTTATCTATATTGCTGCGAAATACATCAATAATTGCTTGCAAGCGTTCTATTGCATGGCGTTTGTTTCGCAATGCACCTCGATAATGCCCTGTGATTTGAGCGATCGCATAATCAAAAGCTAATAACGCTAACTCATCTTTGCTTTTGAAGTGATTGTAAATTCCCCCTTTCTGCAATCCTGTCACACGCATGATGTCAGAAATAGATGAACCAGCATATCCCTGTTGGTTAAACAGTTCGGCTGCTTGTTGCAGAATTTTTTCTTTTGTTTCTTCGCCTTTAGACATGAAAAATTATCCGACCCATTGGTCTTTTTTACTTTACCAGGATGAGAGGTTTGAAGTCAAGGGTTCTTTAATTATCTGTCTTGAATTATCAAGTCGTGACAATACAACGTTTATATATTGTCAGATTGCTTACAGCTAATATAGCTAGAATAGCTGAAACAATTAAGGAACTTATCAGCTTATGCTCGATTGGCGTCTTGCTCAGGAAGTTGGTTATTATAAATTTTTCTACCGATATCCAATAAGACAAATTTGCAAGCGGATTTTGAGAATTGATAATACCATCAAACTCAAGAATGGAATTGTCATGGAACTTCCGCGAAATAGTCGCTTTGGGACAGAAGTCTTTTTAAATAATGGCTCTGTTGATTGGGGAAGTGAAGAATATCTAATTCAGCATTTAGAAGAAAACAAAACTTTTTTAGATGTTGGTGCTAATATTGGATATTATTCTTTAGTTGTTGCTCCTTATTGTCGTAGCGTTTACGCTTTTGAACCAGACCCAAGAAGTATTACCGCTTTACAGAAAAATGCTTTAAAAGTTGACAATATTATTATTGTTCAAGAAGCAGTTTACTCAGAAGTCGGAGAAATGCAATTTAATATTGCCGGACCACCTGAGTTCAGCCACCTGAAAAAAACTTCCGAGACAGTTGATTGTGTAAATGTTAAAGTTAATACACTTGATAACTTTGCGATCGTTAATGCTCAGTTAAAGGTGACAGCAATCAAAACTGATGTTGAGGGTGCTGACTTTGATGTCTTGCTGGGAGCCAGAAATTTGATTACGCGAGATCAACCGTTAATCTTATCAGAAGTTTATCCTGACAAGCGTTTATTTAAATATCTGGAAACATTAAATTATCTAGTTTTTGCCTTTGTCAAACCGAAAAATAAGTCTTTAACACACTTGAAAGCAAAGTTTGTACAGATAACAGAACAACCAAAAAATGTTCGGCCGAAAATGATATTTTTAGTTCCAAATAGACTTCACCAATCATTTTTAAACTTGGTGCAGTGACCCGATAAATTTGTAGTTGGTACTTCAGCGCTGAAGTGTTGACTACATAAATTAAGATTAACTACCAAGGCATCTGGTTGTGATCAATTCCACCGCATCGGAAATAAAACATGTCCCCCCTAACTTATTAAGAATAGGTCTAATATAATTTGCCACTGTAGACATTTTTTCCGGGGGAAAGAAAGCGATGACATAAACATTGTCTAACATAGTCATTGCTAAATCATCACTGAAGCTTCCTCTTCTACCTTTGCCGGCAACATTGCGAATAACTGTATGACCCGGTACACCTGCTTTTTCTAAAGCTTCTAAAATCTTTGCAAGTTCAACGTAATTGACAAAGATTTCTATCCGTTTAACTGACTGCATAATTTCATCTCCAAAACATATTAATGCCGTATAAATATAGAGGAATGCCCACAATGATATTGAATGGAAATGTAACTGCCAAAGCAGTTGATACATACAAACTGGGATTTGCCTCAGGAACACTTAGCCGCATCGCTGCGGGAACTGCGATGTAAGAGGCACTTGCACACAGCACGGAAAACAACAATGCATCTCCCTGCGACATACCAATCAGTTTTGCAATTAATAAAGCAATTCCAGCATTAACAATTGGGATAAGTATGGCAAATATAATCAGAAAAGCACCTGTTTTTTGTAAATCTTTTATTCTTTTGGCGGCAAGCAATCCCATATCCAATAAAAAGAAGGTGAGGACACCGTAAAACATATCTTGGGTAAAAGGTTTCAACTTTTCCCAACCGTGTTCCCCTGTCAATAGACCCATGACGAGGCTGCCAACTAGTATAAATACGGAACTATTTAAACAAGCTTCTCGTAGTATTTCAGACCAACTCAATTCATTTTTCCCAGGTTCTGCTGCGAAGAAATTCACTAAAACTATACCGACAATAATTGCTGGCGATTCCATCAGGGCTAGAGCTGCAACCATATAGCCATCAAAGGCAATACCCAGTTGAGTCAGGAATGAACCAGCAGTAATAAAGGTAACAGCACTAATAGAACCATAAGTAGCAGCGATCGCTCCGGCATTATAAGCGTCAAGTTTTACCCTCAGGATAAAAAATGTATAAACAGGAACAATACACGCCATTAATATTGCTGCCAAAAGGGTAAGAATTACTTCTTGATTGATGCCACTTTTGACTAGTTCCACACCTCCCTTAAACCCGATCGCAAACAAAAGATACAGTGAAAACAGCTTCGGCAAAGGTGGGGGAATTTCTAGGTCGGACTTGAGTAAAACTGCCAACATCCCCAAAAAGAAAGCCAATACAGGTGGGTTTAAGATGTTAGACACTATCAGACTTACATCCATTTCCACCAATCCTCACTCATGTAATTTATATTCCTTTATGAATTCTTACATGAGGAGTGACAACGCCGCATAAATTTTAAGTTACTCGGTTGTGGGAAAGGTGAGGAAAGCGCCAACACCCTATAAGGGTGTAGCTATACAAGCAAAGCCCACCTACGCGGGCTAGAAAAATTTTAGCCCGCGTAGGTAAGCTCTGTATGTATAGCCCTACTCTTCTATAGGAAGCTTATTTAACTGTTAAATAAGCTTCTAGCGCTTCAGAACCGCCAATTAATTTACCATCGATAAATACTTGGGGAACTGTTGTTGCACCTGTAACCGCTTTTAGAGAGCGTGTGGAAGCACCTTTACCTAAAACGATTTCTTCGTAATCAATACCATTCTGGTTCAGCATTTCCTTAGCACGAGCGCAAAAAGGACAACCCACTTTTGTAAACAAAGAAACAGCTTTGGGCTTTGCAGCTTCGGGGTTGATGTAATTGAGCATTGTCTCTGCATCCGAGACTTTAAACGGATCTCCTGGCTCGTCTGGCTCAATAAACATCTTTTCAACTACGCCATTCTTTACTAGCATGGAATAGCGCCACGATCGCTTACCAAAACCTAAATCTGTTTTATCTACTAGCATTCCCATGCCATCAGTGAATTCACCGTTACCATCGGGAATTAATATTATATTGTCTGACTCTTGGTCTTTTGCCCACTCGTTCATTACAAAGGTGTCATTTACAGAAATACAAACGATGCTATCTACACCATTTTCCTTAAAGGCTTTTGCCATTTGGTTGTAACCAGGTAAATGGGTAGATGAACAAGTCGGTGTAAAAGCACCTGGTAACGAAAAGACAACCACTGTCTTATTAGCAAACAGTTCATCGGTGGTAACATTCACCCACTCGTTGTTCAGACGAGTACGGAAAGTAACTTGTGGTACTTTTTGTCCTTCGCGATTAGACAACATAATTTTGGTTCCTTAAATAGCAGTTCAAACTAAGCGTAGTCATAATGATTATGACATGTCAAGCATACTAAAAACCCAGTTTTGCAAAAAAACCGAGTTTAAAAATGAAATTCAGTTAAATTAAGCTATTTTACAGCTTTAAGAAACTTCATCGATAAATGGGGCGATCGCCTTAACAAATTCAGCGGTAGATTCATATGGTGGGACATTTCGTCCAGTAATTTTGATTCCTTTACCTTGAGGTAGAACTGCGAGATAGTCAGCCAAGCGTTCATCAGGTGATTCTTTTTTACCTGCTTGGCTGATGCTGGAAGCGGTTTCGCCAACTACTACCAAAGTTGGTTGTTTGATGGAGGCGATCGCCTTACTATAATCTTGTCGCCAAAACCCAGCTAAAAAAGAAAACACTGCATGGCGAGTTTGAGTATTTTCCGCACCTGCAACCAAAGTATTTAACCATTCTTGATCAACAGCATCGCTATCAGCAAAAAGTTGGCGAGTTGAGAAAGAACGTAAAAACTCTTTGCGTCGCGCATATCGATAAAAAAGATTACCAAAAGGCGAATCTAACAAATTCCAAGCTAATTTTTGTCGCCATTCTGGTGATTGTTTCGTAATTACAGCCCAAGCAGGAGGACCAGAAAGTACAAGTCCAGCAATAAAGAGTGCTTCTCTTTGAACTAATTCTATAGCAACAGGAAACAAAGCACCTTGCACCACTAAAATTACAGGTTTTTGCACCACTGTTTGTAAAAATTGTTGCAACTGCTTTGCCCAATCAGTAGGAGTATAAGCCACATGAGGTTTATCACTTTCACCGCATCCGAGTAAATCAGGATTGTAAATTAAATTCTGATGACCTGCATCATACCATTCACGGCAAAACCGCTGCCAAAATTGCCGCGATAACCCAACACCGATAGGATGAATTAAAACCAGGGGAACACCTTCTGGCGTTGCATTAATTGGCTGATGAACTTCGTAGGCACAGCGGTAATTATCCCAAGTATAAAACTGGGTGGGAGATGCTGTGATTGAAGATAATTGTTGCATAGTTCCCAGCCTTAATTAAATATCTACTAAAAAATCATTTGTGGATGAATCAATTGATATCCGGCATCTTTTATCTTTTGATTCGACACTTTCGCATTATATGGGCGATTATTTTTCAGGGAAGAATCCCATATAACTTGAGGTAAATTGTGTTTTTTCAACAAACTCTCAAGCAATTCTCGACTTCTAAGATGTGCGTCATCAACCAAATTATAAATACCTTGTAAGTTGTGTTTACGGGCAAACTCGATAGCACCAACGATATCATCAAGGTGAATCCAATTAGTTGTATCATTACCATCACCGGGACGGGTTGTACCAGCAGAACGACCAAATATTTTCACCAATTCTCTATTTGGTCCATAAATTTCCCCTAATCGTAAGATACAAACCCGCAGATTTTCACTATTCGCTGATAGCAGCATATCCTCAGTCTGACTGAGAATTTCTCCATTAGAATTGGCAGGTGCAACAAGTGTTTCTTCCGAAACCCAAGCACCGTTTCTGTCACCGTAAACTGCATAACTTCCTGTATATATCAATTGACGTACATTAGGAATCTGCCGCAAGACGGAAACTACATTTCTGGCGGTGTGGAGATAAGTTTCTTCGTAGACATTGGCACTTTTTGCACCCACACTCAACAATACAACATCTTGATTTTGCAATGCCGATTGTAAAGCTTCTGGGTCATTACCTGAGACTACTACAACCTTTTGGGCTACTGATTGAAGTGCTGGGACACGTTCAGGAGTGGTTGTAGTCGCAGTGACAACAAAAGATGAATTTTCTTGCCAATATTGAGCGATCGCAGAACCAACATAACCACAACCAATGATTGCAATATTCATCATGCTTTAGGTATAAATTTTGTTATTTGTTAGTTGTCAATGGGCAATGGGCATTAGTAATCATTCTTTTCCCCTCTTCAAATTCCCACTATCCACTAACAAATTACTATTTTGCTAATTCCCCTTCTAGAGTGGCAATTAAATCTGGTGAATATGGCTTGACACTACTTTTAAATCGAGCTATAACCTCACCTTGCTTGTTGACTAAAAATTTTTCAAAGTTCCAAGAAATCGGTCCCGTTGGCTCTACAGCATTAGTGAGTCGTGCATAAAGTGGGTGCTGCTGCGGACCTTTAGCATGAAGTTTATCAAATAACTCAAAAGTAACGCCATAGTTGCTTGTACAGAATTGGACAATTTCTTCATTGCTTCCTGGTTCCTGCTCACCAAAATCATTACTGGGGAACGCTAGGATACGTAACCCCGCATCTCGATACATCTGGTTCAATTTTTCCAGTCCCTCGTATTGAGGGGTGTAACCGCACTGAGAAGCGACATTCACAATAAGGAGTACCTTACCAGCGTACTCCTTTAGTTGCTTTTCCTCACCGCTGATGGTTTTAACTGTAATATTAGAAATTGTGTTGCTCATGTTAAATTTGACTTTTAGGGAATATTGCCAAGTTTCTCATATTGGAGGTCATGAATGACAATACAACTTACATCAGAGAATGAAAATAATCGCTTTTTCTGCCCTAAGGCATATTGGTTTAATTTGCAACTAACGCGATGTAAACCTCTGGATATACAAGCGTATATATGGCAAAACTAGAAACTGTGGCTAATAGCTAGTAGGGAATTTCCACAGATGTCGCGCTTAGAGATTGGTGCGGGAATAGAAGAAGGCGATCGCAAATGTTGTAGCCTTGCCAATATCAGATTCGCAAGTTCAAAATAGCGCCGTGTTTTTCTACTATGATTTGGGGACTAACCGATAAGCCTAAACCTGTACCAATTCCGATAGGTTTGGTGGTCAAAAAAGTTTCAAATATCTTTGCATGATTTTCTGGAAATTCTAGAACCGTTATCTGCAATCTTAATCATCACCCAGTTTTATTCTAAGCGTTTTCTGGGGATGACCAAAGAAAGGATCAAAAATGAAATTCGTACAAGCTTCTAGAATTTATTGCTAGAAAAAGGCAAAGATATAAACTGATTAAAGGAAAGGCGCTGCCAAGATATAAATCTCAATTAGAATGATAATTATTGTCAGACGAGGTTAGTACAAATTGCTCCAAATCATGATGCTGTCCCTTCCAAAATCCATGCTGTTTCAGCACACCCCGACTTTGAAAGCCTAACTTGGACAATAGTTTTTTGGAAGCAATATTATCCAACATGACTTCAGCAGTAACAAAGCGCAAGCGCATCTCATCAAACGCGAATTGGAGAATAGTTTGCAATGCCTCCGTCATAATGCCTTGTCTCCAATAGCTGCTGGCAAGTTCATAACCCATATCAGCAGCGATTGCTTGTTGATCCCATGTAAAGCCACAGGAACCAATTAAGGTATTGTCTTGCTTACGCGTAATTCCCCATCGTATTCCACGTCCCATTTCAAATCGTTTAGCCCGTCGCTCAATGACACCAAATGCCTCCTCGATTTTAGTGAAGGTATCAAGGTCATGAAATTGAGTCACTTTTGGATCAGAAAACACAGCAAAGACGGCTTCAGCATCCTTTGGTGTTTCTTGATGTAGAAAAAGACGTTCTGTCTCTAGGTTTGGGAAAGAGGTCAATGAAAAATCTGTGTTCATTTTTCTGACTTTTATAAACCCGTTACAATTAAATGTTAATAGTTAATTAATCAGTACATTAAAAGAAAGTTTCATAACTCGAATTTAAACGAGAGAATACAAGTTGTGATTGTTATTTATTGAATAAATATAACTTTCTAATTAGGTAAAATACCTAAGTCATGAGAGCGTAAATTAAACTTTTTAAATTCATTAGGCATGAATTGTGCCATCAGGCATAATTGCTCCAGCCAAGTTAGCACCAATTAGTTTTACAAGCAAGCGATCGCCAGAGCGAATTCTTGCTCCTGTAAAGTCGGCTCCGCGCAAATCTGCTCCACTAAGATCTGCCCCGATTAAGTTCGCATTCCGCAAATTAGCTTCTCGAAGATCGGCTAAAAGTAAATTTGCCCTAAACAAATTTGCGTCAGACAAATCGGCGCCTCTGAGATTAACTTTGTGCATAAACGTATCGCTGAGATTAGCACCATTCAAGTTAGAGTAACTCAGGTTTCTGCCAGATAAATCTTTGTTGCTCAAATTTGCCCGACTGTAGTCTTTCCCACTCAAGTCTGAGCTTTTCTTTGGTGGTTGCTGCCTTTCGGAAGACTTTTTTGGCTGAGAAGATGATGAAGTTTGTGAAACTTGATACTTTGCCTTAAAAGAGCGCAATTTATCACGAGCTTCATTAATTGCTTTCAGCTTATCTTGTGCTTTTTGTTGCAAGCGGAGATTATCTAAGGGAATGCGATCAGGATGCCACACAAAAACCAAATCTTTGTAAGCTTGGTTTACTTCCTCCAGTGTTGCTCCGGGTTCTAATTCCAAGATTCTATAGTACCGCTCCAGCTCACTCATAAGACGTTTTGGTGGAAAATCAAGTTAATAGTGAAGTGATGCAACCCTTTATCTGCTTAATTTGAGGGCAAATTTCTGTTTTATTGGGCAGCATCAGCTATATTCAGCGATTTTTTACCGCCATCCGTGAGATTTCTAGCAACTTGACTAGCTTGAGACCTAACAAAAGCGGCAGTACTCTTCTGCCCAACTACGCCATACTTGTATGCTACCTGACGCAGTGACATAATTTTCTTTGATGCATAAGAAATAATACTAGCGACTGGTACAGACAGAGGGTTATTTCTCATTTTCTATTCCTTATTTCCTATTCCCCGTTTCTGATAACGCCATTTCCTTGAAAGTTCCGAGCGTTCGTAACCGTCGCTCGGACTTCTCTCCATCGAATGATACCTCTCCAATACGCGCCAAGAGGAATCTGATAAATTTCAATCAACAGCCAAACAATAATTGAAAAATGCACCAAAAAGGTTAAGCAAGTCCAGATAGAAGGCAACCAAGTAACCGGAGCATGTGGATCTAAAGGAAAATTGTAAGCGACTATGCCGATGATAATAGTCGGAAAAAGTACAAAAGCAGCGGCTCCTAAGGCATAACCCCAACCCAATTCCACACCTTCCAACTGAGTTTCTGTCCAATTCAAGCCATTCCAACGCCAAATCAGCGGTGGTTGACGAGAAGGCATTTTCAGTTGCTGTTGTTCTAGATTGACGGTAAAAATCTCATGACAAAAGTCACAAGCCATAGCCTCCATTAAATGCATGTCGCGAATTTTACCAACACGACAGACTGGGCAGGGGTAAACTCCTTGATAATTTAAAGGCACAGCTAATATTTTTGAACTAGGCATAATCAAACTTGGGGTGGGAGTGGGGAGTCAGGAGTCAGGAGTTAAGAGTCAGGAGTCATAATTTATAATTTATAACTTCTAATTCATAACTCTTCATTCCTCACTTTTAACTCTTTTTTCGTCTTGTGGGAGCCTTGACAACGTTTAGGGCGCTGTGTTAATTTCTTTGTTAATGTAGTTTTACATGAAATTTCACAAATATTGCACCGCACAAATGTTAAGCAGTAATTCCTACTTTTATTTTTGGTTTAGGGTGGTTCACCGGGGGTGAGTCAAGTTTCCCAATGGAAACAGCCCGGTGAACCGCAGAGCGAACTCTGCGGTTTTTTGTTTTTTTAGGAGATTTTCAGCGTGATGACTCATTTCGGTAGCTGGTTTTATGGTTTTTACTTTTGGCGCGGGGCAAGCTCCGGGTGAATAGCGTCATGCTGATGTATCGAACGCGCCCGGAACTCATAGGTTCTGGGCTTTTTTTTTGTTATAAGGAGAATCGAACCGATGATTAATGCCAAACTTGCCTCACAATCTCATCTTCATCACCAAACAATCGTCAAAGTCTCCGAAAAAGTCGCTTTTGGCGGCAAAGAACTGGTGATTATCGGCGGACCTTGCACAGTGGAAAGCTTAGAGCAAATGGAAACAGTCGCCCAAAAGCTATCTGCTGCGCCCGTACAAGCTTTGCGTGGCGGTGTCTACAAGCCGCGAACGTCGCCCTACGCCTTTCAGGGAATGGGAGAAGAAGGGTTAGAAATTTTGGCAAAAGTGCGATCGCATTACAATATCCCAGTTGTCACCGAAGTTATGTCAATCTCCCAAATTGAAGCGATCGCCCAAAATGCTGATATGCTGCAAGTTGGTAGCCGCAACATGCAAAACTTTGACTTGCTCAAAGCTTTAGGACAAGCCGGTAAGCCAATACTCCTCAAACGTGGTTTAGCCGCGACAATTGAAGAATTCGTCATGGCAGCCGAATATATTTTAAGTCACGGCAACCCAAATGTGGTACTGTGCGAAAGAGGTATTCGCAGCTTTGATGATTACACCCGCAACGTGTTGGATTTAGCGGCTGTAGCGGCTCTCAAGCAAATTACTCACTTACCTGTAATTGTCGATCCTTCCCACGCCGTCGGCAAACGGGAATTAGTAGCAGCTATGGCGAAAGCTGCGGTAGCTTGTGGCGCAGATGGGTTAATTATCGAGTGTCACCCAGAACCAGAAAAATCCGTTTCTGACGCACGTCAAGCGCTGTCTTTAGAAGACATGGTGAATTTGGTTGATAGCTTAAGACTCGTAGCCGCAGCAGTTGGGCGAATTATACCAGAAGTAGGGGTAGGTTTCAAGCCTGCCCCTATTTTTTGTGCCGCTTGAACTCGAACTTCTATAGCTTGGGGGATGCTGAGTGCCCGAAGAAACTTAATAGAGGGCATTCAGCAACACCAGATAGAGAAGAAAGTAAGAAAAATTGGCGGTATCAAACCTACAACCGAGTTACCACAAGCATTTTAGGGGGGCAGTGCTGTTTACCTTGCTTGCAGCGTGAGCGTATTATCCGAAAAATAGAAGATACGCTCACTAAATCTAGAGCTTTCACGCTTCCAGGTAAGAAAAAACTTGCTACTTCTAATCATCAGTTAGAAGTCGTAGTGGTTGATGTTACAGAAAGCCCGTTAATAAATTCCTGTGTTTTAATCCAGGTTCGCGTTCCCACTAGACGACCAAGCTTTCTGCCCCTTAAATCTCCATCCTTGAAATGAATGCCACCGTATAGACGTGAAGCACCCGCTTCATCAGCAGCTTCTGTAAAGGTAGACCAGGATAATGTTAGATCTTGTGTAGGTGCAGGGGGATTTTGCGGTTGCACGCGGAAGGGAACACCTGCTTTTTGGGTGACAGATGAGTTAAAAGTATCTCTGCCAGTGAACCGCTTTAAGATTTCTGCGCTAGCAGCACTAAATGTACTGTGACCAGAAATAAACTCTGCAAAGGGTGGTGTAACTACTGTATCTTCTTGGTAGGGTTGCCAAGCTTCGCCTTGAACAGTGCCTCGCCAATCAAAAATTGTTTGTCCCTGGTACAAAAATCGGATAGCGGTGATAGGACGCGCGTAATCATAGATTCTCTTTGCGTCCCAAGCAGCAAGACCAGCATCGAAGACGGCATTGGACAAGGCAAAAAACATTTTTACATCACTATCCAAGGTATGCTGATCCCGTTTAGAAACACACTGCCCAAATAAGTGCCAGTGCCCAGGAGGGAACTCAGTACCAGGACCGTCAGCCCAATATTCAGCAATCATTTTTTGTTGAGGAGTTAAATTTGCTGCTAGGGCAATCAACTGTTCTGCCTGGGACATGAAACCTGGTTTTCCAAATTCTTCAGTTTTGGCTAGACTGGAACGCAATTGAGACGCAGATGTTAGTGCAAATGGAGTCATATCAAATCCGGTTGATTGCACATAGTATAATCGTCTAAGTGGATTAGATTACGAAGTATATGCCAAGACGCATTTCCATAGAACCTCATCTAAGTATTGACGAACTAGAAAATTGTTATCG
>JAHHID010000061.1 GCA_019359015.1 Spirirestis rafaelensis WJT71-NPBG6 | reverse complement strand
CGTAGGGCATACGGAATCTCAAGCTTGTGGACAGAACAACCTCTGCTTAGGTGGGGAAACTCCTCTAAGTAAGTTGACTGGTTGAAACAAGAATCCCACTGCTTCAAGCAGTGGGAGTGTCAAATTCACCGTCTTGATGAGTTTCCGCTTGTTTGAAAAGAGTGATACATTGTATCTTCAGGAGCAAGACGAATAGCTGTGTTATAGTCAGTCATTGCTTTTAACTTATCGCCGATCTCATAATAAAGCTGACTGCGCCAAAGGTAAAACAGCGGGTTGTCTGGATGAAGATTAATCGCTTGAGTGTAATCTTGAAGAGCTCCATCTTTATCTTCTAGATTTTTGCGGCGCAAATTAGCGCGTTCGGTATAAAGATAAGCATCGTTGGGACGAGTACGAATTGCATTATTGAATAAAGCGATCGCTCTTTGAGTGTCTCCTTGTTTAAAAAAGGTACGAGCTTGTTCAACATATGCATTAGTAACGCTCTGTTTAGTTTCAGATATAGTCTTAACAGAAGTCCCAGTCTGATTATCCTCTTTTGGTGTCGGCACAGAAACTGCTCTTCTTAGAGAAGGCTTCCCCGGATTGAGTGCTTTATGAACCAAATTAACAGTGGAGCCAAAAAGTAAGCCAACTCCAACTAGAATAAGAACGACCGAAACACTATGGTCGCCACTGTTAGTGCTATTTTCATAGCCTCGAAAATCTTTATCGAACGAATTTTGGGAAACCTGAATCGCTTGTGCAGGTTTAATTATAGCTTGACCTACTACCGGAGTGGTCGTTACCAGTGGTGCAACGCCAATAATTTTTGTCTTCATAATCTAGTTGCTCCACACATGACACAGTCCTTTTATATTGCAAATCAAGAACAACATAATTAAAGCTAATATCTCTGTCCGCTAAATTAAAATAGCCACATTCAACTTGATATTTCAGCAAGTTTTTCCGACAAAGGATATCTCTAGTATCTTATTTTGCCAGAGTAACTCAGTTTTGACTTCTGTAAATAGAACTAGACCATAAGGAAAACTCTTACTACATAGTAAACGATTACGCATGAGCCATTTGGTAGGGAAAGCTATATTCTTAAAGAATTCATTAAATTAGGAGGTATGTTTAAAAAGTATTTCCTTAGGATCGCTCGAATAGCATCGAATTACCTATTGACACGGCTATTGACCATTTGACTATTTAAGGTTTTATATGAAGATTTGCCTAATTAAGCCGACCTTTGCTCTTTCAACAAAGTTGGCGATCGCTCTTTGGTGTTCGTAGGCAAGGCATAAGGCTAGCTGTGTACGATAGCCACAGTCTAAACCCTGTGAGTGAAGAGAGCGTAACAATATATAACATTTTGTAGTGCCTTCAGTTTGACACTACCAGCCTACGCGGACGATGTGAAATAAAAAAGAAATCCGCCTCTAATTTTGCGGATCAGCGTGGTGGTATGTAAACGTAGAGCGATCGCATCAATTCTTTTTGGCTAGCTGTGGATTAAAAAGGACGAAAGTTTTACCGCTTTTTTGTTACTACTATTTTTCTATCTTTCAGGCACGACTAAGTAGTAAACTCCAACTGATTTGCAGTGCCATCATCGAAAAAGCTCTGTTCACCAACGCCTATTAGTTCCACAATGGTTTCACGCGTTGCAGGTGAAAACTCACCTTCTCTTGCTCCAATCTCAACAATGGTTCGTTGCCCTTTTGAATAAACATGGTAAGTTGTTGTGCAAAAGGCTCCTGTTTTGTACTCAAAAGTATGACCGTCATCCTCATAAAGGGTAAACTCACCTATACCCTTCGAGATCCGAAGCCTCATCTGGTCTATGGGACGTTCATCTACATGTTGCATTACTGGTGCCATCGGAATAATCGAGCCAGCACGCACATATAATGGCATTCGTTCAAGTGGGGCATGTGCCAGGATGTGAGTTGGTCCTGTAAAAGCCTCGCCACTCCACCAGTCGTACCAGCAACCTTCAGGTAAGTACACGGCACGGTGTTCAACACATGGACGGTAAATTGGTGCTGCGAGTAATGATGAGCCAAGCATTACTTGGTCAGCAAGAGTAAAGGTCGTTGGATCATTGGGAAAATGATAGAGCAGAGGGCGAAGAATTGGTGAGCCAGTGGTTGCAGCTTCCCAGAAAAGGGTGTAAACATATGGCAATAGTCGATAACGGAGTTCAATGTACTCGCGGCAAATTTTTTCGACGCGATCGCCAAATACCCAAGGCTCATGTTCTGCTGTAGTTAATGCTGAGTGTCCCCGCATTAAGGGGTAAAGCATTCCTACTTGCATCCAACGAGCAAATAGTTCAGCCGTAGCGTTACCCGCAAACCCCCCAATATCAGCACCCACAAACGCAATGCCCGATAGACCCAGGTTACAGAGCATTGGTATGGACATTTCCAGGTGTTCCCACAGGGATTGATTGTCTCCTGTCCATACTGCTGACCAGCGTTGAATGCCAGCGTATCCAGCGCGTGTTAAGAAAAAGGAGCGTTCTGTTGGACGAGATATTGTAGCTGCCTGATAAGATGCTTGTGCCATCATTAGCCCATAGAGGTTATGAGTTTCAGCGTGGGTGGTTCTCTCGTCATTTGGTCCCTGCGGCGCGTCGAGGGGAAAGGAAATCTTATTACCAGGGTCGCCGAATGGGCGATCGTCAAGTGCGGGTTCATTCATGTCGTTCCAGATGCCGGCAACACCGATATCGGTGAGGCTGTTTTGTAAACTTCCCCACCAATCTCTAACTTCAGGGCGCAGGTAATCAGGAAAGACGGCTTTGTCGGGCCAAACATAGCCGTGAAATAGCTGACCATTCGCTTTTCGGATAAAATAGTCGTTGTTTAATCCCTCGTCAAATACTTTGTAATTTGCTTCTGGCTCGTACTTGACCCCCGGATCAACAATCGTTGCTACTTTAAAGCCATCTTGCTTAAGATTTTGTATTAATTCTTGAGGATTAGCAAATCGCTTAGGACTCCAGGTAAAAACCCGGTAGCCGTTCATATAATCAATATCTACATGGATAACATCACAGGGAATGCGACGCTGACGAAATTGACGCGCCAGTTTGTGTACTATATCTTGTGACTCGTAACTCCAACGACACTGGTGGTAACCTAATGACCATCGCGGTGGCAAGGGCATCCGTCCGGTTAGCTGGGTGTAAGTCTCAATAATTTTTGCAGGTTCAGGACCATAAATGATGTAGTAATCCAGTTCACTCCCCTGAGTTTCCATCCGCCAGACTCCAGGCTGCTGTGCGCCCAGATCAAATCGGCTCCAAAAAGTAGTATTAAAAAAAAGCCCGTAGCTCAATCCAGGACGCAACGCGATAAAAAAGGGAATCGCCTGATACATACTGTCTGTCATGATACCGAAATCGATCGCATCAGATGTCCAGTTGATTCTTACTTTTGAGCGCTGATCGAGCAAGCCAGTAGGTTCACCAAAACCATAGAAATGTTCGTCAGTTTCAATCTGTTTCCACCCAGCAACAGCACCAGTCCGCCATCCCATTCCTAAGTCTGCATCTTGAGCAAAGGGCTGTCCTGCTGAGTCGAAGCACTGGATACGGCAAGGATTGCGGGACACGACAATGCACAATTGCTCAGTTGTAATTTCTATAGCCTCTGCTTTTTCTTGCACCTCAAACGGCACAGCAGACCATTGTTCATCCGCTTCTGCCACTGCCCACGATCGCCTAGGTAAAAATTCACCTGTTGGTGTCATCCGTACCCGAATTAAGTTAGCTGCTAGCACACTAATTCTCAGACAGGGGTCGCCGCACTTGAAGAGAATATGCCGCCCATTCTGTTGTATTGCTTGTACTGCACCAAGAGTTGACCAAGGCGCTTCGGTTGTGTGCAGTTGTCCAAAGTATTGCGGCATAATCCCTGATTAAAACATAACTACTTTCCCCAATTGAGATTTACATAAACTACTCCTAAAAAACGTGTATCTTTAGGCATAGCGTATATTTAACTTTAACTTTAGCAATAGTTCCAATCAATGCTAACTACTCTTAAATAAGAGTTACCCAATCCATTCAAGGTAATTTGTAGCCGTCCTCATGGTCATGTTGCAGTAGTTTATAAAACAGTAAAAAACTTAGGATTACCAAATCTGTTATGTGAAGAAAACAGTCAAGAACGAACACTCGTTTTGGCGATGGTAGTTGCGCGAATTATCGACCCACGTTCTAAACTAGCAACAGCATGGGGATTACATGATGAAAGCAATTTTTTAAATTTGGGCGAAATGCTAGGACTCAATGCGTGCGGACTCTAACGAATTATATGCAGCAATGGATTAGTTTTAACCTTTGAGGGCTGTCCAATTGCAATGGAAGTATTTAAGCGACTAGGAGCGGAGGAAGCTCGTATAATTGATAGGTAAACCCCTGATGATGCATTCTCATCGAGTGCATTAGAAGCGATCGCTTCTATTGAAGTAATTGGGGAAGGTTTGGTCACAATTGTCGATGATCAGAGGCTACACATAACAATATTGACAAAATCTTGAAGGATGAAGCGTTTTCTCATAGTTCAATAATGCCACAAAAATAGACAGCTTAGAAAAATAACTGTCTGTTTTCAACTGATTATTCAAGACTGGCTTCACAAACATTCATGCTTTTTAATTGCTCTACTTGGTTGTAATAACTTGAGGTTTTTGCTGACCTTGAAGCAACGGTTCATTGACCAAATTATCCAAACCTACGCTCTTTGAGGTTAGCAATGCTTGCCACTCTGCTTTTAATTCCGCATTATTGGGATTGGAAGAAAGCGACTCCGCCAAACTAGCAAGGCTATCTTGCCAAATACCCGCTTCTGCGTAAAGATTGGCACGCTCTTGAGGACTTGCTGTTGCTAACTTGTTTGCTAGTTGGGGTTCAGTTTTTATGCGCTTAATCCCACCTTCGACAAACTTGTCTTTAGAGCGTTCTTTAGGATTGCAAACTATTGAAAACGACCAACGATAGTTCTTACCTACTTCTAGTGAAGCCTGATTAAAAGGAATACTGACTATTCCAGCTTTTTGACTTGATTTATAGGTTTGCTTGTATTCTTTATCTTGATCGCGCAATACGAGCTCTAATGTTGCAGAAGTTTGCGGAACGTAGAAAAAGAAAGTAGGATTTGCTTGGGTTGTTAACCCTATGTTAGAATTAGGAACTAAAGCAGTCAGAGGATGTTGCCCTGAAGAACAATTTCTCTCTTGCGGAGCTCGCGAGCCACCTGATACGCGTCTGCCAGGTGCACCTAAACCTTCTGGTGCTTTAAATCTTATTTGAGCTTCTGCGGTTGTAAAAGGAATCAGGAAAGACAACCCGAAAAGTACAAATAATAGTTTTGTCAATAATCTTTGTTCGTAAAACCATTTCATAGAAATAAAGGTGCGACTAAAACCCCATTAGTTATTGGACTAACAGCCGCCCTCTCCATACTTAGTTGGCAAATTTGTGCATATATTCAGTTATTAATTATAAAAGATAATTGTATAAAAATTTCTAAAATTACATTCTGAAATGTTAAATATTATATTGTTTATGAATTTATGACTAGGCAATTTGGCATCATTAGGAAATAGTCCTAATATTCAGTTTGTAGTGCAGCTAGTAGGCGTATCTATACGGTTGGCTGTTTGGCTTTGTGATGCAATTAGGGTAACTTCGCCTTTGTTATTGAATACCCAACCAGTTGCAGGTATGATTGCAATGCCCTCTGTTGTTTGTTTCTTTGGCTTTGAAGTAAATGCAGAGATATTCTCCCCACTGCGGACATTGGTTAGCCGTGTATCCGACCAGACTACATCACTAGTCAAGGGATCGTCAGGGCTATCCGGTAAACCACCACGTCCGGTATAAGTGAAGCTACTACCATCTTTACCTGCGATCGCACCACAATTAGAGGCAACCAGCCTGGAAACATCAACTACAACTGTAGGCAATTGCAGCAAACCACGGCGGGGATCTATATCCAGCGTGTTAATATTTACCGTACCTGGATTGTTAAATTCAGAACTAGCATCAATATCGTTAGTACCGTTTCCGCGAATGGCTCGACCTTCAAAAAAGCCAAAAAGTCCTTGGGTGTTGATTGTAATATTACCGCCTCTACCACGAGAAGCACTGGCTATTATATCACTATCTTCTCCAAATGGGGCAATCACAAAACCTTTTGATGCATCAATAATGATATTACCACCTGTGGCGGTGCCATTTGCTCGAGCAGAGATGCGGCTATTATTTTGCATTAATAATAAATCTACACCTTGTAGCCGGATGTTTGCTCCCGGTTGACTACGAGTAATTGCGGTTTCCGCAGTCAGGCTTCCTTGGTTGAGGCGAATAGTCTTTGCGGTAATATCTAAATTACCTGCTTGTCCTTGGGGACTGCTGACTGAGATAGTTGCACCATCTTGAACTCGCAACAAAGGAGTATTAATTGTTAAGTTACCTCCCTGAGCCGTTGAGTTAAGGGAAGTGTTAGCAAACAACCCACTAGTAGCACCTTGATTGGTAATAATGTCGTCACCAAATTGGGCAATTCGTTCAGCAAAAGTGCGATCGCTACCACTAATATTAATACCTTCGGTAACTTTGAGAGTGATATCGCCTGCATTTCCACTGCTACGGGTAGTCGTAATTACCTGTCCGCCGTTATTTGCTTCAAAAGTCTTTGCCTCAATAGTTACATTTCCCCCTGTTTGAGAATTTGAGGTTTGAGCATTGACAACCGCTCCATTTGCCAAACTAAAGGAATTTGTTTTGACCGAGATCGCTCCTCCTGAACCATTTGCTTCACTTCCAGTGCTGGTAAACACCCCACTAGAGAAGCCATTTGTCCCTACCCCATCTAGAGAAACTGCATCACGGGCATCAATCATAACTGTACCTGCATTGCCCTTTCCTAGAGTGCTGGCTGTGATTTGACCACCTTGATTTACAGATAGAGTGTTTGTGTTGATATCAATATTGCCACCTTCACCTTCTGCTTGGGCGTTGACAGCAGTAGAAATCAAACCGTTGGACGAGAGAGAAACTAAGTTAGCTTCAGGTATAAAAATGTTGCCAGCGTTTCCTTGCCCACTGGTACTAGCTGTCAATGCAGCACCGTCGGAGATAGTTAGCAAGTCGGTTTGCACTCTTATATTGCCACCGTTTCCTATAGAGTCTTCACCGACAGCAGTAGTCAACAGACTCCGACCAACTATGTCATTAGGATTCCGGCTTTGTTGTGAAGTGCCAGTCAATTCTACAGTAGCGGCGCGAACATTTAAAGAACCCGCATTTCCAGGACCTACTGTAGAAACCGATGCCTGTGCCCCATCCTTGATTAACAACCCTTCAGTATTAATACTTAAATCTCCGGCACTTCCGTTACCTGCGCTTCCAGTTATTATGCCGCTGGGATACGGACTATTCTCGACGATGCCAAATACTCTCGTTCCAGCGACTCCAATCAATTGGTTTAATAGATTGGCGGACAACCCTTGTCTTGAAGTGCCAATTAGTTCTACATTCCTAGCGTTAATGGTCAAGTCTGCCCCTTGTCCGTCGCCAGAAGTGCCGGCAGAGATGATTCCACCATCACGGACGCTCAACCGCCCAGTATTGATAGTCAGAGGTTTGGCGTCTCCCGCTCCTTGAGTTCCACTAGACAAAACGCTAGGAAGATTATTAGCTTCTGAAATACCACTGAGGTCTACAGACTCCCAGGCGTTGACGGTCAATTCTCCTCCTGGCATCCGACCACCAGTACCGGTTGTCACCCATGCTCCATCACGGACAATCAACCGCCCAGTATTAATCGTTAAGTTACCGCCTAGTCCGCGACCGGCAGTTTCATTCCGCAATCCGCTAGGAACCCTACTTCCGATAGTAAACAGTCCTGGGGGAGCATCATTAAGTGAGGTGCCACTTAATTCTATAAAGTCTTTTGCCTTGACGGTCAAATTTCCGGCACGCCCTGTGGTGGTAGTACCTGCCGATACCGCTGCTCCATTAGAGACAGTCAACTGCCCAGTATTAATGGTCAAATTTCCGGCATCTCCACCACTTCTTGGGAGGAAAGCATTGAACTCAGAACCTACATTAACAAGATTCCGAACATCAATGGAAGCTGAAAATAAGCCAATCGGAATATCAACTGGAAAATCAACAAGAAAATCAACAGGAAAGCCGAAAATAGTGTCCGTAATAACGACTGGAATATTAATGGGAACCGTACCATTCGACGTGGGACTGCCAGTTAGTTCCACTGAGTCAGAGGCTTTCACAATCAAATCCCCAGAACGACCACCAGAAACAGTAGCAGTCGCTAATACGCCATCCCGCACAATCAACTTTCCTGTATCAACGCGCAAGTTGCCAGCATTTCCACGACCAAAAGCAGCGTTGTAAACAGAGCTATTTTCGATTCGCAATGTTCCTGTAGCCTTGAGGTTGACATCTCCCGCTTGAGCGTTATCCGTTCCTGGTAGGCGGTTGATACCTGCACGCAGGTTACTTCCTCCCAAAATATCTATATCAGAAGCGTTAATGGCAATACTACCGCCACCACCAGAGGCAACACTGACGTTTGAGCCATTGGTAAGCGAGACCGAAGCTCGTGCTAAATTTTCTGTGAAGTTCAAGCTGAGATTGTTACCAGTTACCTGAAGTCCAATTGTTCCGCTTTGTGCCAATCCGCCCAAATCAACTCGACCACCAGCAGCCTGCAAAGTTCCGCCATCGACTTTGATATCACCTCCTACTAGTAACAACTGACGATTGTTTAAAGTGCTACCTTGCACATCTATCGGTCTGGGTTGGTTTACGGTACTCAGAAACCCACTGGGATCGCCAACTATGGTTAGCAAGCTATTTGCATTACCGGGATTTGTCGCACTAAATTGGCTATTATTTGCCCAAACTAAAGCATCAGCAGTCGTGGCGATAAAAGAGCCTCTGACATCCAAACGTGCATTGGAACCAAAGATGATGCCACTGGGATTGATGAAGAAGAGATTGACATTGCCACTTTGAGTTCTAATCAAACCATCAATGAAGGAAGTAGAACCACCTGTAACACGAGAGAAAATATTGCGGATATTAACTCCACTCTGAAAATTCGCCGTCTCACCTGCGTTCAGGTTGAAGCGTCCGAAACTTTGAAATAAATTATTATTATTAACGGTTAGACCATCTGCTTCGCGGATAGTGTAGTTCGGTCCAGTTAAGGGTCCAGCAGGACCGAGAGTGCCATCTAAGGTGATGTTTTGAGCGGCACATTTTGTGGCGGTTGCGATCGCTCCACCGATAGCCAAAAGTACACTTAGTCCCAATCGTTTCCAGTTGTTAACCATAAGTAACACCCTTTCCAACTTAAATAATTATCTAAGTGGCGGACTACTAAACTAATAGATAAATACAGTATATTTGCGGTTGCGAAAGTTTTAGGTTACGTTTTATTGATTGATGACAAGCCCGAAAGCGATGCCTTCTCTTCTCCTTCGGAGACGCTCCGCGAACGAGAGGCTTCGCCAACGGCGAGCTTCGCTAACGCCTTTACGGTGTTGAGCAACTAGAAGAAGTAGAACTCAAACTTTGGGCAGTCACAACAGGTGCATTGGAAATGAGGGTGACTTCGCCTTTGTCATTAAATACCCAACCAGTCGCAGGTATGATTGCAATGCCCTCTGTTGTTTGTCTAGGAGGCTTTAAAGTAGATGCAGAGATACTCTCCCTACTACGGATATTTGTTAGCCGTGTATCCGACCAAACTACATCGCTACTCAGCGGTTCATCAGGGTTATCTGGTAAACCACCACGTCCGGTATAAGTGAAGCTACTACCATCTTTGCCTGCTATTGCACCACAATTAGAAGCAACCAGCCTTGAAGCTTCAACTACACTTGTAGGCAATTCCAGTAAACCACGGCGGGGATCTATATCAAGCGTGTTAATATCTACCGTACCCTGATTGTTAAATTCAGAACTAGCATCAATATCGTTAGTACCGTTTCCGCGAATGGCTCGACCAACAAAAAAGCCAAAAAGCCCTTGAGTATTGATTGTAATATTACCGCCCCGACCAAAAGAAGCACTCGCGACAATATCACTATCTTCTCCAAAAGGGGCAATCACAAAACCTTTTGATGCATCAATGGTGATATTACCACCTCTGGCGGTGCCATTTGCTTGAGCGCTAATGCGGCTATTATTTTGCATTAATAACAAATCTACACCTTGTAGGGTAATGTTTGCTCCTGCTTCACTGCCTGTAATTGCGGTTTCCGCAGTCAAACTTCCTTGATTGAGAAGAATAGTTTTAGCGGTAATATCCAAATTACCTGCTTGTCCTTGGGGACTGCTGACTGAGATAGTTGCGCCATCTTGGACTCGCAATAAAGGAGTGTTAATTGTTAAGTTACCTCCTTGAGCGGTCGAGTTGGGTGAAGTATTGGCGAATATTCCGGCTTGTGAATCAGCTGAACCTAATTGAAACTCAGCTCGCGTTCTATCACTGGTTTGAGCTATTTGGTTAAATATATTAGCTTTGCCGGGGTTACTACCTGAGATATTAAGGCGATCGCTGACATTGAGTTCAATATTACCTGCATTGCCACTGCTAAAGGCTGTAGTAAAAATTTGTCCCCCGTTAGTTATATCAACGACATTTGCATTAATATCTATACTGCCACCAGTAAAGTTACTTATAGTGTCTGCTCTGACGCTTGCCCCATCTGATATACGTAAATTATTAGTGTTTATTTTGATGTCACCACTGACACCACTGGCAAGTCGTTCGCTGGTTGTGGCTATGGTAGTGTAGGGAAAACTGTTAGCGCGATCGCTTGCTCGTCGGGGAAATTGCGATGCTCTCCCGGAGATGTCCACTTTTTCTGTGCCATTGATCTCAATATTGCCAGAGTTAACACCGCTAAAGGATCTAGAAGTCACTTCTGAGCCAGCAGTTATAGCAACAGATCGCCCTTGGATTCTAATATTACCAGCATTGCCTAGTTCTGGTCTAGAGCTTCTGTCAGCTGGATCTCCAACATTGGTGGCGACTAAGCTATTCTGCAAAGAGATCGGACCAAAAGATTCAACTGTAATCGGACCGGCATTACCCCGCCTAAAGGCTACAGTCACAAGTGAGCTATTATTTGCTAGAGATACACTCTCATTGCCTTGGAGTAAAATGCTTCCTGCGTCACCCCCAGTAGTACTGGCTCTTAAGAAAGCATTATCTAACGAGATAGAGCCATTTGCGTTGAGAGATATATTTCCGCTACCTAGTGAGTTTGTCCCACCAAAGCTAGAAATCACCTGGTCGTTAGCTTGCGTATCCCGTCCAATTAAAGAAATTGAGCCATTAGTGGTTAGTGATACATTTCCCGCACGTTCTTGCCCATTACTCTCAGTACTTATCCCCGGATTGCTTGCTTGATTATTTAAATAAATTGAGTTACTGGCTTCTAATGATACGTCTCCTGCACGTCCCTGTCCATTACTAGTAGTACTTATTGCTGAATTGCTTACCCCATTATTTAATGGTCGTAATGCTCGACTAGTTGCCGGATTATTGATAAAAATTTCACTAGCCTTAATGCTAATATTACCTGCATTACCTCTAGCACTACTTCCAGCGGCTGTTGTGATGATGCTATTTGGGAAGCTTTGAGCGCGATTTCCGTTTGGTCTTGGTTTATTACCGGAAATTTCCACTCTTTCGGTAGCGTTTACCTGAATATTGCCGGAGTTGCGACCGTTATTCGATCTAGATGATACTTCTGCTCCGTCAGTTATGCTAACAGACTGCCCACTGATATTTATATCACCACCATCGCCAAGATTAAGATTTGTGCTAGTTCCCGCACCAACAGCAGTATTCACCAAGCTATGTTGAATAGAGACTGGACCATCAGACGTGATTGTAATGCTTCCGGAACTGCCCCTCAAAAAGGATGCACTCACGAGGGAACTGTTATTAGCTAAGGATACTTCCTCATTGCCTTGCAGTAATATGTTTCCCGCATTTCCCCCAAAGCTGCTGGCAACAAAAAAGGCATTATTTAAGAAGATAGTGCCATTTGCCTTGAGTGATATATCTCCCTCACCGAGCGTTCGGTTACCCAAGGTGGAAATTACTTGATCGTTAGTTGTTACATCCTGTCCAGTTACAGATATTGAACCATTGGTTGCTTCTAGCGATACATTTCCAGACTTTTTTCCCACATTATTACCATCCCGCGCACTGTAACTACCAGCATCTAGTGCAGGAGTACTTGCCTGATTATTAATTAAAATTTCACCAGCTTTGATGCTTATCTTACCTGCATTACCTCTGGCATTTGCCTCACTGACTGTTGTCAGCGTAGTATTTGTAAAACTGCCAGCGCGATTTCCGTTTGGTCTTGGTTTATTACCAGAAATTTCTAGTCTTTCTGCGGCATTAACTTCGATATTGCCGGAGTTGTTACCACTAAAGGATCTAGATGATACTTCGGTTCCGCCAGTTACAGAAACAGATTGCCCCTGGATTGTAATATTACCAGCATTCCCTAGATCCGGCTTAGTGCTGTCATTCGGAAAGCCAGTGGCTGTATTAACCAAGCTATTTTCAATAGAGACAGAACCAGTAGAGGATTCTAATGTAATATTTCCAGAATTGCCCCGTGTAAAGGCTGCACTCACCAAAGAGCTATTATTTGCTAAGGAGACTCCCTGGTTGCCTTGCAATGATATGTTTCCTCCATCACCTACAAAGCTACCGGCAAGAAAAAAGGCATTATCTAAGGTTATAGCGTTAGTGGCTTTAACTGATATGTTTCCACCGCCAAAGGTAGAAATTACTTGATCTCCAGGGTTGACATCTTGACCGATTACAGAAATTGAACCATTGGTAGCTTCTAGTGAGACGTTTCCCGCACGTCCTTGCCCAGCGCGACTAGCATCTAATGCGGGAGTGCTAGCCAAATTACTTAGAGAAATCTCACCAGCTTTAATATTGATATTACCAGCATTACCTGTAGCACCAGCGGCAACTGTATTGCTTAGTCTGCTAACTTCATTGATTGTTACTGTTCCTGTGGCATTAACGGTAATATCTCCAGCTTGACTATTTACCGTACCCAAAGAAGACCGAATTCCGGTTCTTAGTTGACTTCCGCCAAGAATGTCCACATTGCGACCGACAAGAGCAATATTACCTTGATTTGCTGCCGTTACATCGATTGTGCTGCCATTTTGTAGCGACACATCAGCACGCGCTAAATTCTCTGGAATGTTCAAGCTGAAGATGTTCCCATTTGCCTCAAGTCCGACAGTTCCAGTTCCTGCCACACCTGCTAATTCTACTCGTCCTCCCTGTGTCAGCAAGTTGCTGTTATCTAAAGTGAGATTTCCTCCCACCAACAACAAACTTTGATTATTAGCAACCGACAGATTGCTACCCGAACTAGTTATTGGTTGCGGTGGTCTGAGGGAAGATAAAAATCCGCTAGGGTCGCCTACTATGGTAAGTAAGCTACTCGCTCCTGTAGGATTGCTTGCGCTGAACTGTGAACCATTTGCCCAAACTAAAGCATCAGCAGTTGTGGCAATAAAAGAACCTCTGGTTGCACTTCCTACATCGATACGTGCATTCGGACCAAAGATGATTCCACTGGGATTAATGAAGAAAAGATTTACATTAGCGCTTTGGGTAAAGATTCTACCATCAATCGTAGAGGCAAAGCCACCGGTAACACGTGAGAGAATATTTCTAATGTTGACATCACTTTGAAAATTTGCACTTTCACCTGCGTTGAGGTTGAAGCGTCCGAAACTTTGAAATAAATTATTACCTACAGTTTGACCATCTGCTTGACGAATGATGTAGTTTGGTCCAGTTAAGGTTCGCTCAGGACTGAGAGTACCATCTATGGTAATTTGTTGAGTAAAGGCAGAGTTAATAGAGGAAGTTGCTCCACCGAGAGCGAAAATAAAGCCTAGCGCCAATTTTTTCCAGTCCAGAACCATAACTAAAAGCTTTCCCCATCAAATGCAGTATTTGGACAATTGTGCTTTTGTCAAAATTGATATGATGCGTTTGTCGTTTGCACTTTAACGCTAAAGCGCAAACTACAGGTTAAGTCCGTTTCTCATTTTCAATGTTGACACTCTACTAATAAACCCACAAACTAGGTTTATCTGTTGGTTCAGTATAATTTGCAATGGCTAAATTTTTAAGTTACGTTTGATTACGTGATTTTGACTATTAAGCAACTTGCTTGTTAGTGAAGTTTTGCTGTGTATTTCTAAGTGGTGGGCACAGGTAAATGAGGCTGACTTTGCTTTGGTCGTTGAATAGTTAACCATTAGCGGCTAAAATCGAAGCGGCGATCGCTTGTTTTTAGCAAAACCTCACTCAATCGCTAATCATCTCCTATTTATAAGTTTTGGAACCAGAAAAAACTACTCTAAAAAAGGCAATAACTTTTTCGCCATACTATAGCCAAAATAAGGGTGCTGTCTATTTGGGTGATAGTTTAGAGCTAATTAAATTAATTGAAGACAACAGTCTGAATTTAATTTTGACTTCACCACCTTTTGCACTTACCCGCAAAAAAGAATACGGCAATGAAAATGCTGAAAAATATATAGAATGGTTTCTACCTTTTGCCTATGAATTTAAAAGAGTACTTGCCGATAATGGCTCATTTATTTTAGATTTAGGTGGTGCTTATCTTCCTGGCTTACCTGTGCGGAGTATCTATCAATATGAGCTTTTAGTTAGGCTATGTAAAGAAGTTGGCTTTTTTCTAGCTCAAGAATTTTATCACTACAATCCTGCAAGACTTCCTACCCCTGCCGAGTGGGTAACAATTAGGCGAATTCGGGTTAAAGATTCAGTAAATGTGGTTTGGTGGTTATCTAAAACCCCTCATCCTAAAGCCAACAACAGAAAAGTTTTAAAGCCTTATAGCGAGAGTATGAAACAATTACTCAAAAATGGCTATAAAGCAAAAATACGTCCTAGCGGACATGATATTTCTGATAAATTTCAAAAGGATAATCAAGGTGCAATTCCACCCAATTTACTAGAAATCGCTAATACGGAATCAAATAGTGTTTATTTGCGTCGTTGTAAAGCAGCGGGAATTCAACCTCATCCAGCGCGTTTTCCTCAAGGTTTCGCTGATTTTTTTATCAAATTCTTAACTGATGAAGATGATATAATATTAGACCCATTTGCTGGTTCTAATACAACTGGGTTTGTGGCTGAGATTTTGCAACGTCGATGGATTTGTTTTGAAATGAATGAAAATTATATTATCGGCAGTCGCTATCGATTTGGTGAATAAATAGTTGTTAGTGGCTTTTTTGTCAAGGGTCTTTCAATTGGACTTTGGCAAGAATAATTAAAGCCATGTTAAGAAATATAAATAGGTTATTTTCTAAGAATGCCTAATGCCGAAGCTTAACGAATGATTTATTTACTGCCACTGACCTTACTTAGGTTGTCGATCAGGCTGAAAGGCGATCGCATTATCGCTCATCTAGCCCCAGATTGCCCAAAATCATTATAAAAATCACAATTTTTGGATAGGTCTATTGACACGCCTCAGCAAAAACTGTAGATTCTGAGATGTTGTAGCCAAGAAACGGGTTGCTTGGTGAAGCGCGATTGAGGCAACAGAGAAAGCTTGCTTTACACAACCCGACCATATAGATAAAAATAATATTTTAATGAAGAAGTCAGAATACAACCTGGGTAGAGTTTTTTACAGCTACGATTCTGTAGAGCATAAAATGTTGATTTTGTGGCTGTGCAAAAATGCCGTTTATTCATAGTAAGTGGAGCGCGAAACATTATCCTGGATTCTGCCGTATTTGTATTTTCAATTCTTTCTTAATAAAACTAAAATTATCCTGAAGACAGCATTTACTGGCTGTCTTAAAGAAAAGCAGCGACTAGAGGAGAGATAAAAGCGATGAGGGATTCTTATCTGTTGGCAGCAAGCTTGTTGACAGGATTGGCAATACCAGCATCGAGTCTTCCACAGTTATCGATGATTCAACTACAAAATCATCCAGAACTGTGGAATTTAAAACAAGGTTCGCTGCCAAGTGTAGGTGAGAAAATCATCCCTAGTGTGGAAATCTCCTTACCAGAATTCAGCAACCCGTTATCGCCAATTAAAGAGAGTTTGCCACCAACTGTAGAAGATAAAATCGCCCCTAGTGCGGAAATTTCTTCACCAGAATTCAGCAAGCAGGTATTGTCGTCACCAACAGAGTCATCATTTAAAGTAGATTCCGAACCACTAGATCGCACGCTGGTATCGGGTAAAGAACTTTATTATCAAAGATTAGGTGCTCTGAAAACAGGTCAGATTTACACGCGGGTGGATGATGATAAGGTGCGTGAAGCGAAGCTATCGCCGTCAGGCGAATCGCTTGTTCGATCAAGCAGTAAACATCAACTAACTTATGAGGATTGGAAAACTTTATTAGCGTTGGAAGCTAAAGCGATCGCTCAAGGTCAAGGAGCAAATCATCTCAATGTTTTAGTTGGTGATTCTTTAAGCATGTGGTTTCCCGCTCGAAAATTGCCTAGTGGGAAATTATGGCTGAATCAAGCAATATCTGGAGATACTTCCAGTGGTGTATTAAAACGATTATCTTTCTTTTCTAAAACGCGACCGGATGTGATTTACGTCATGGCGGGAATCAACGACTTACGCAATGGTGTTAGTGATGAAACTATTTTGCGTAATCACCGCCGAATTATTCGTACACTAAAACAAAGTCATCCAGAAAGTTTAATAATTATCCAATCAATTTTGCCTACTCGCCAGCAGAAAATTCCTAATACCCGAATTCGTAATATTAACGAGCAACTTGCCCAAATTGCCAAAGAACAACAAGTAAATTATCTGAATATCCATAATTGGTTTACAGATTCTGAAGGCAATTTACGAGAAGATTTAACCACAGATGGCTTACATTTGTCAACCCGTGGGTATGATGTTTGGCAATGGGCACTACAGCAAGTAGAAACTAAAATGACAGCTAACAAAAGTAAGCGATCGCTTAAATAATCGTAGTAAGCACTTCATTGCTTTAAATAAGCGTTTTAACGCTTACTACGAAAATATTCTAGACTTTAGCGCTCAAATTTTCGCGATTTAAAACTTGATTTAACTTACCGCTACGATAACCTTCTAAATCCAAAGTAACGTAGAGAAATCCCAACTTTTGAAATGCAGAAACAATTGTTGGTAAATCTGTCGTTAACACAAACTCTTTGATTTGTTCTGGAGGTAATTCGATGCGTGCAGTATCTCCATCAGAACGCACCCGCAAATTCTTTAAACCCAACTTCCGCAGGTAAATTTCCGCTCTTCCTACTCGTTGCAACTTAGCAACAGTAATTTCTTCACCATAGGGAAAACGCGAACTTAGACAAGGTTGAGCAGGTTTATCCCACCAAGGTAAACTCAATTGTTGGGAAAGTTGGCGAACTTCGACTTTAGAAATATTAACTTCTGCCAAAGGCGATCGCGCACCTCTTTCTTTTGCTGCTTTAATTCCTGGGCGATAATCATGTAAATCATCAGCATTCACTCCATCGACAACATAGGGATAACCCAACTTTAAAGCTAAAGGCTTGAGAGTGTCGTGGAGTTCACTTTTACAAAAATAACAGCGATTGACAGGGTTAGATGTGTAATTAGGATTTTCCATCTCATGTGTCTGAACGATTTGATGAGAAATCCCAATAGTTGCTGCTTGAATCTTCGCGTCTTCCAACTCTTCTGGTAAAAGACTCGGAGAAACAGCCGTCACAGCCAAAGCGCGATCGCCTAAAACATCATAAGCAATCTTAGCAACCAAAGTGCTATCAATACCACCAGAGTAGGCAATTAAAGCCTGCTCCATTTCTTTAAACAAAGTTCTTAGTTGCTCAAGTTTCTCTGTCAGCATCATTTGCAGATCCACCCAAAACCGTATTAAGCCTAACAAATTCTATTCTAGGCATGTGGTACGGGCAATTGGGGGGCAAGCAGAGAAGGAGACAGGGAGACAGGGAGACAGGGAGACAGGGAGACAGGGAGACAAGGAAGAAAATACTTCTCGTACTTCCCCCACTCCCTATGCCGTATGCCCTAGTTTGCTGTATTTTGCTACCAAAGTTGCTAAAAGTGGCAAATCAATCGGTTTAGAAATATAGTCATTGACTCCAGCAGCGAGACAGATTTCGCGATCGCCTTTCATTGCCATTGCCGTTTGGGCTACTATCGGAATAGTTTTATACTGCTCATTTTGTCGTAGTTGCTGTACTACTTTCAAACCATTTTCATCTGGTAAGTACACATCCATTAAAATCACCGCAGGCTGCAACTGTGTAATAACTTGCCAGATTTCGGCAGCATTTTTTACCCAACTTACTTGATAACCCAATTTTTCTAGATAAGTTTTTATAACTTTGGCGTTGGGCAAATCATCTTCCACTAGCAAAATCTTTGATAATGAGATAGTATTTAAGTCCTCCCCATCTTCCCCATCCCGCTCATCTGCCTTATCCCGCTCATCTCCCGCCACTCGCTCTTCCTGCGTCAGGGGAAGTACGATAGTAAAACGCGAACCTTGATTAACTTTAGATTCCACTTTCAGCCAGCCACTGTGAATTTCAACGAGTTTCCGAGTTACTGCTAATCCTAAACCAGTACCTTCATCACGACCGGTAGCAGCATTGGCAATTTGGAAATAAGGTTGAAAAAGTTCAGTTTGGTGTTCTTTGGAGATGCCACTACCAGTGTCCCAAACTGTAAAATACATAAATTCACCCTTGACGGCTACCTTTAACCCAACGCTTCCTGTGGTTGTAAACTTAAGAGCGTTGAACAGCAAATTTAACAGCATTTGCTTGAGTCGCAAAGAGTCGGCTACGAGAGTTGTGATATTCTCATCTACCTCTAGACGCAGTTTCAAATTTTTATTAGCAGCTTTTTCTTTCAGCAAGGCGAAAACATTGCTACATAGTGTTGGTACATTAACGGTTTCCCACTGCACTTCTAGCTGATTTGCTTCAATTTTCGAGAGATCCAAAATATCGTTAATTAAAGCTAGCAGGTGCTTGCCGCTGGACTGAATAATATTTAAATACTCTTGGTGACGTTCTCTTGTAGGGTCGTAACCTTGGGCTAAGAGTAAGTGAGTGAAACCGATAATAGAACTAAGCGGTGTCCGAATTTCGTGGCTGGTATTTGCGAGAAACTGGTTTTTTAGTTGATTAGTGCGTTCTAGTTGCTGATTAAAGCTTTCTAGGTGTTGAGAACATTCCTGCAAAGATTTGATTTGTCGCAGTTGCGCCAAAGCTACTGCACATTGATTGGCGGCGCGAGCCATCAATTTTGATGTAAGTTTAGTTTGTGGTGGTTCTAGTGACTCGCTACTAGATTCTGAGGACTCTCTGGCGATAATTAACCAACTCGTTAAGCCGCCAAAATCCTCAGCTAACCGCCAAGCACTCGGCGGTTGTTGGTTTTCTAATTGTTGTAAATATTCAATGTCTATTGCTTGTTGCAAACTCAATTGCAGCTTTTTTCCGGTGTTGGAAATCAGTTTGGATGGGCAATGAGAAGCATAGCAAATTTTGCCCACTGTATCTTGTGGTTCAAATAAAGCGATCGCCACTTCACTGGCGTTTAAAGCACTATTGAGTTCGTTTACAACTGTTTGTAAAATTTCTGCTTCTGTAGTACAAGTACAAAGCAGGCAATCGTTGAGACGACTCTGCAACTTATTTAATGTGCATTCGAGCCACAAATCAGCACGAAGTTGCTCGATTGAGGTCAAAAGTTTTGTACTTGTATCTACCTGAGAGTTCTGTTCTGGTAAGCTTGAATACTGCTGCATGGTCAACTAGACCGCTGAACAAATATTAGTTTCAATCAAGGCGCGAATAAGGTTTTATGTATACTGGCGTAGAAATCTTTTTTATTTATAACTCATAACTCGTAGTGTCTAGTGTAACGGTATGCATAAATGACATAAGTAGAAAACACACTAAAAAATATGCTCATCAAAACAAACTGGCTTTGGTCAATCGATACAATGCTGGGGACAGATACGACAAGCACTTATCCTCCTAACAGCCATCTACACAAGTCACTCATGTGGTTTTAACACATAAATCGATAAAATGGTATTTTTTTTACTAAGGTAATTACAGACTGGGGCATAGGGCATTGGGCATGGGGAATGGGGCATAGAAAGAATCCTAATTAGAACGGGCATCAAAAATCGAGCATCTTTAATTCCCAATGCCCATTGCCCAATGCCCATTGCCCATTGCCCATTCCCCTTTTCTCTTTCCCCATCACTATGAATGCACAACTAGCTCAATTAATTGTTAACGGAATTGCGGTGGGGAGCATTATTGCTCTCGCAGCGGTTGGACTTACTTTAACCTATGGGATTTTACGGTTATCTAACTTTGCTCACGGTGATTTTCTCACATTGGGAGCTTATTTTACATGGCTCTTAAATACTCTTGGAATAAATATTTGGCTGTCGATGATACTCGCAGGGGTGGGAACAGTAGCGGTAATGGTGTTGTCGGAAAAGCTGCTGTGGTCAAGGATGCGCTCTATCCGTGCTACTTCTACTACTCTGATTATTATGTCCATCGGACTGGCATTATTTCTTCGCAATGCCATTATTTTAATTTGGGGCGGTAGTAACCAAAATTACAATTTGCCGATTACCCCTGCTTTAGACATTGGGGGTTTAAAGGTGCCGCAAAATCAATTGCTGGTTTTGTTCTTAGCGATGTTGGCAATTTTGGCGCTGCATTATCTTTTGCAAAATACCAAAATTGGTAAAGCTATGCGAGCCGTTGCTGACGATCTGGATTTGGCGAGAGTTTCTGGTATCAACGTTGACTCTGTAATTCTCTGGACTTGGATAATTGCGGGGACGCTCACATCCTTGGGAGGCAGTATGTACGGGTTAATTACAGCTGTGCGCCCGAACATGGGATGGTTTTTGATTTTACCTATGTTTGCCTCAGTGATTTTAGGGGGAATTGGCAATCCTTATGGAGCGATCGCAGCGGCTTTTATTATCGGTATCGTTCAGGAAGTCAGCACCATCATCCCTGGACTGGGTTCTCAGTATAAACAAGGTGTAGCGCTGTTCATTATGATTTTGGTGCTGCTAATTCGTCCCAAAGGTTTATTCAAAGGTACGATTTGAGCAACACCAAACCCAATTAAGAGTCACAAGTCAAGGGTCAAAGGTTAAAAGTCAAAATTTGAACTTTTGGACTCTGGACTTTTTCACTTTTGACTACGGACTCTTAACTGGAGCCTAGGAACTAAGGGTTAATCAAATGGAAGTAAATCCCTGCTACCAGGAAATTACCAGCTAGGAGAAATAAACTGATTGCGGTGCGATAAGGAAATGGAGCTTTAGCGCCCGTTTGAGCAACTTCTGCGCCAACTTTTGCGTTAGCAGGTGTTTTCTTGGCTTGAGCCGTCATAATTTCCTCTCCTAATTACACTCTTCTTAACAAATAACAAAGAGTCGTCATATTTAGCGACACTCATCAAAAATATTTTTGTGGATTTTGTACCCTAAAACAGCACCAGTCAACAAAATGTATCATAGTTATCTAAAGATTGGGCATTGGGCATTGGGCATGGGGCGGGGTTTTTACACGCCTCTGGTACTTTATCAAGGGCTTTCGCCGGCGTGGTAGGAACTGCGAACTAAAGGAGCAGAACGAACGTGGTTAAATCCCATTTCTTGTGCTATTATCCCAAGCTCTTCAAATTCTTTCGGTGTCCAGTATTTTTGTACTGGCAGATGTTCTAAAGAAGGACGCATATACTGACCGATAGTCAGGCGATCGCATCCTGCATTCCTCAGATCCGCCATTGTTTCGATGACTTCATCAATGGTTTCACCGTGTCCCAGCATCAAACCTGATTTGGTAAAAATTGTCGGCTGAATCTCTTTGACTAGAGAAAGCACCCGCAAAGAGCGATCGTACTTCGCACCTCGGCGCACTGGACCTTGCAAGCGTCGCACCGTCTCAATATTGTGGTTGTAACAAGCAGGCTGCGCGAGGGCAATCATCTCTATCCGCTGGCGTTGACCTTCTTCACCCGAAAGCGCACCACCCCAAAAATCAGGTGTCAGCACTTCGATTTGAGCTTCTGGATTCAAAGTGCGGATAGTTTCCATCGTCTTCACAAAATGCCCCGCTCCTTGATCTGGCAAATCATCACGGGCGACAGAAGTCAATACTACATAACGTAATCCCAAAAGCTGTACCGATTCTGCTATTTTTTGCGGTTCCTCAGAGTCCACAGGCATCGGTGCATGACCTTTATCTACTTGACAAAAAGCGCAAGACCGGGTGCATGTTGGACCCATGAGTAAAAAAGTTGCTGTTTTTTGGGCATAGCATTCACCGCGATTGGGGCAACGTCCTTCTTCACAAATCGTGTGAATTTGGCGCTGCTTAATAATCCGTTGTACCGTCGAGAGTTCACTAGCTTTGCCAATAGGACGACGTAACCACGTTGGCATTGCCGTAATTTCTGATTTGAGTTGGGCTGCTTCTGAAGAGGTCATAAATAATTTCAGTTATATGATTTACGCAAGATGACGAAAAAATCTAGATTTGGGGAATTTGAAAAGGGACTCATGAGAAATAACCCACTTAGACGATGCCCAATACCCTGTGATTTTAATATCACATTTACACAAATCTCACAGAACATCAGTATACGCTCAGTGAAATACCTAAATTGTTGTCACTTCTCCCGGAAATTACTATTCCCCAATCAATATGAATGTCATATATAGTGGGAAGATTCTCAACCTTAATTGGCAAACCCCCATCTCAATCTAAAGTTTCTGTTAGAGTAATCAGTCGTGGCAAGTAACAAGATTCTAGTTATCGATGACACTACAGTTGTCAGGGTGAAAGTACGGGAAATGTTGCCTCCGGGCAATTTCGAGGTACTGGAAGCAAAAGACGGCTTAGAAGGATTAAATTTCATTCGTCAGGAAAAACTCAGCCTGATTATGTTAGATTTCCTTTTGCCGAAAATGAGTGGCTGGGACGTTTTCCAGCAGATTCAAGCTCAACCAGAATTAAGAAAGATTCCTTTAGTTCTCATGTCTGGTCGAAAAGAAGAGGTGACGGAGAAAATCCCCGAACCCTTTGAATATTTTGAGTTTCTCGGAAAGCCTTTTGACCAAAAGCAACTAATTGCCTCAATTAAGTTGGCGATGACAAAAGCTAAACAGCCGCGCCCAGAAGCTGCTTCTGTAGCAGCCGTTGCGGCGAAAAATGGAGGTGGAAATTCTAGTGCGATCGCTCCTAATCTCGAAGTTGCTGCATTAAATGACAAACTTGTCAAGATGCAAGCAGAAATTGATAGTTTAAAGAAACAGTTAACTCAAGTTGTGACTTTTATTAAACAGAAAATCAAATAGCCTTCTTTTATCCTCTGAAAAGCTACTTCGCTAAGGCTTTCAGCTTTTGATACCATTGGTGGTCTTGTAAAAACAAAACCCTTTTGACGCAACACTGGCATAAAAGCGTGTTTTTCACTGGTGAGCAATTACAATTCCCATGCAAGAAAAAAAATGAGAATTACAAAAAGTTAGGAGTTAAAAGTGAGGAGCGATGAGTTATTAATTCATCACTCCTAACTCCTAACTCCTAACTCCTAACTCCTAACTCCTAACTCCTAACTCCTAACTCAATTTACAACTTTTCTGGCTGCTGAGGATTAACAGCACTTACCTCAGCTTTAACAACCATTCCTGGTTGCAAAAACGGAGTATTAGCAACAGAATTGTTTGCCAAGGTAAACAAGGGATTTGACAAAATACCCGCGATAGAAGTGGCGATTAAAGTTACTATCAAACCCACTTGCAAAGGTCTAAATCCAGGCAAATTCCAACGCACTTCCGGATAATTTTTCACAGCGTCGGACATTTCTTGAGGTTCTTTGACTACCATCATTTTGACTACGCGAATGTAGTAGTAGATGGAAACAACGGTGGTAACTAAGCCTAGCAACACTAGCCAGTAAAGACCAGCTTGCCAACCAGCCCAGAAGATGTAAATTTTGCCAAAGAATCCAGCCAGTGGCGGAATACCACCCAAGGAAAGTAAGGAAATACTTAATCCCAGAGTTAGCAGTGCATCTTTTTGATACAAACCTGAGTATTCGGCGATCTGGTCGGTTCCCGTCCGCAGCGAAAAGAGAATCACGCAAGTAAAGCCGCACAAGTTCATGAACAGGTAAACCAGCATGTAAAAAATCATACTGGAGTATCCCGCTTGAGTGCCAGAAATCAAGCCAATCATCACAAACCCAGCTTGGGCAATAGATGAATAAGCTAGCATCCGTTTCATGCTGGTTTGGGCGAGGGCGACTACGTTACCCAACACCATACTCAGAACCGCGAGGGCGGTGAAGACCAATCTCCACTCGTCCACTGCTAGGGGGAAGACTGTTGTTAACAAGCGGATGGCTAAGGCAAATCCGGCGGCTTTGGAACCGACAGATAAAAAGGCAATCACAGGTGTGGGGGCACCTTCGTAAACGTCTGGTGTCCACTGGTGGAAGGGTGCAGCGGAGATTTTGAAGCCAATACCTGCGATTACGAAAACGAGGGAAATTACCAAACCTAAAGACTGACCAAGGTTTGCTGTGAAAATACCCGACGCGATCGCACTAAATTCTGTTTGTCCACCGGATAACCCATACAGTAGCGAAACGCCATACAAAAATACTGCTGTACTTGAGGCTCCAATCAACAGGTATTTTAGCGCCGCTTCATTAGAGCGAGGGTCACGCTTGGTATAACCTGTGAGTAAATAAGAGGAGATACTCAGGGTTTCTAAGGAGATGAAAGTCATCACCAACTCATTCGCCCCAGAGAGAAACATCCCTCCCAGAGTAGCTGTGAGCAAAATAGCGATGAATTCTGCTAAAGGGGTGCCACTCTGCTCAACGTAGCGAATAGACATCAGAATGGTAGAGATCGCAGACAAAGCGATGATACCGCGAAAGACGATGCTGAGGTCGTCGCCGTTAAAGCCACCGCTAAATGAGATGGGATTAACATTGTCCCATTGAAAATATAGGGCGACGATGGAGCTAAATAAACCTGCGATCGCCAGATATCCAATCCAGCGTGCGGATGTACGCCCCAAAATCAAGTCAACAATCAAAACCGTCATAAGGGTGATAATCACAATCCCCTCTGGCAGAATTGTTCCAGCATTTAACTGGGATGTAAGATTAGCAAAATCCATGATATGTATAGGTTTTGGCGATTAGACATTCAGGCTAACTCTGTTCACTCTAGCAATTTTCGCGCGTTAAGTTGCATAAACAATAGCAGCTTGTCATCAGACGCACTATTCCGCTCTCTAATTAAATTATGTTGAAATTTGTCTTTAGCAATTCAAAAATAAAAATAACAATAAGCAGTTCAGCTATCTACTGAACTGCTTGTTTTAGACTAAATTAGGCTTGACAAAAGCATCGAAATGCTTTACGCAATATTTGTTACGTTTGCTAGAAATGACTTGAAGAGTTAATAGCGTCTATTGCTTCTGTCCCCCCAATTGCCACCGCCACCGCCTGAGCGAGTACTTTTCTCCTCGCGTGGTCTTGCTTTGTTAACTTTCATTGCGCGCCCCATCCATTCTGCACCATCCAGAGCTGCGATCGCAGCATCTTCTGCGGCTGATGATTCCATTTCTACGAAACCAAAGCCGCGTGCGCGACCTGTTTCTCTATCTGTGGGTAATTGAACCCGGCTAACGGTGCCGTACTCTGCAAATACCTTACTAAGGTCGTCTTCTGTGACGCTGTAGGACAGGTTCCCTACGTAAATTGACATGAAATTCTCCAAAATCCATTGATGCAGATATGTTCATTCGGAGACGCGCCTGCAATTATTACTAAAAACAAGATCCGTATCGCCGAACTCACTTTTTTCGATTTTATCCTAACATAAGTTCTTTATAACAAAGAGTATATCTGCCCATTTATCTTAACTTTTAGGAAAATGTATTACAAGTAACTAAATTTATATTTTTTTTATATTTCTCACTCGCTGAAAATTAAGTTTGCTACTGAAATTCCTCTGATTCGATTCCCAAATTGACCCGCAAAATCGCTTCACGCGCTGATTCTGTATCAGGTGGAACACCCAGAGCATGAATAAATCCCGTCCTAGGACAAGTAAGTCGCTTGTCATTCACAAACGCTCTTGCAACGCTCCAATTAAAAATTTGTTTTGGTAAGCTTTGAGCCAAGGTTTAGTCCGCTCAAACTTTCCGCAAAATTAAAAATTAATACCTGATATCGTCACGCTGGGGCTTGAAATATCGATGCTTCTTTACAAGACGCTGTTCGCGAACGCTTCACTATTTTTCCATATTATAAAATATGGGCTTGTATCCTGAATTAATTCAAAACTAATTTTCTGCCTTTTTGAATTCCAAGTTAAAAAAGGATCATTTTTAATAATAGATGAATAGGCTCTTCGTCAAGATCCTCATTAATTTGTAATAAAGTGTATTCAGCCCACGCATCTAATTCTATCGCTTGTAACTCAGCCAAGGTGAAGAATGCGATCGCATACAATCTAATTCCGGCACAGGTAGTAGAATAACATCATCTTGTCGAATCGGTTGCATAGATTTCCCTCTATAAATCTAGGTAAAATCCCACTTTGCTGTTGCTCTCAAATTTGCTTTAATTTTGGCACAATCTCTGAGGAGTGGGCATCGGGCATTGGGCAAAAAAGACAAGGGGGAAAGCCTGCCCCTACATCTCCTGCTTGTCTCCAAGGAGTCCCCCCTCTCATGAGTCAAAACTGTAGTCGCCAATTATGCAAGATATAAGTTAATGATTGAGATAACACTAAATTTACACTTCTGCTTTCCAAGCGCCTATCCTCAAGGAAGGACTATCCTACGGGAAGGGTTACGCTCTAAAGAGCTAATTTACAGGGATTTTATCTCGAACGGACAGTTTGTGTGAGGATGAAATTACATCCTTCCGCCCAAATAATGTTAATTTGACTGTCTAGCTTTGCAGCTATTCTTTTTTTGAAATTTCCATGTCAATTCTCGTCATCGTCGAATCTCCAACCAAAGCTCGTACCATTCGCAATTACCTGCCGAAGGACTATCGAGTGGAAGCGTCTATGGGTCATGTACGTGACCTTCCCCAGTCGGCTACAGATATTCCCGCTACTGTCAAAGGGGAAAAATGGGCGCAACTGGGGGTAAATGTAGATGCCGACTTTGAACCGTTGTACATCGTTCCCAAAGACAAAAAGAAAATTGTCACTCAGCTCAAAGAAGCCATGAAAGGCGTAACTGAACTGATTCTGGCAACGGACGAAGACCGGGAAGGTGAAAGCATTAGTTGGCATTTATACCAACTACTCAAGCCGAAAATTCCGACCAAGCGGATGGTATTTCACGAAATTACCTCAGAAGCAATTAAAAAAGCGTTGAAAAACTGCCGCAATATTGATGAGCAGTTGGTTCGCGCTCAAGAAACGCGGCGAATTTTGGATCGGCTGGTGGGCTATACGCTGTCACCCCTACTGTGGAAAAAAATCGCTTGGGGATTATCTGCGGGACGGGTGCAGTCAGTAGCTGTGCGGGTTTTAGTGAAGCGGGAACGCCAACGCCGCGCTTTCCGTGAAGGTACATATTGGGATTTGAAGGCTTACTTGCAGCATCAAAAAGCTGCTTTTACCTCGCAGTTAGTGACGCTGCAAAAAACCAAAGTAGCAACTGGCAGTGATTTTGACTCAACGACAGGTCAAATTATTGCTGGGCGCAAAGTCGTGCTGCTTTCAGAACAAGAGGCTCTTGCCCTCAAGGAACGCCTGACAGGTAAACCCTGGACAGTCACAGACATTGAGGAACGCCCGGTAACGCGCAAACCCGCGCCACCGTTTACCACCTCGACGCTGCAACAAGAATCTAACCGGAAACTGCGCCTTTCCGCACGAGATACGATGCGAATTGCTCAGAATTTGTACGAGCAAGGGTATATTACCTATATGCGTACAGATTCGGTGCATTTGTCAGAACAAGCAATTTCAGCTGCGCGTGATTGTGTCGAAAAGCTTTACGGCAAATCATATCTCAGCCCCCAACCAAGGCAATACACCACCAAATCCAAAGGCGCACAAGAAGCACACGAAGCGATACGTCCGGCGGGTAGCAGCTTCCGCACGCCGCAAGAAACTGGTTTAGGGGGTCGAGAACTCGCACTGTATGACTTGATTTGGAAGCGCACCGTGGCTTGCCAAATGGCTGATTCTCGCCAAACTCAAATTACCGTGCAGTTGCAAGTTGAGGATGCGGGTTTTCGTTCTTCTGGTAAGCGGATTGATTTTCCGGGTTATTTACGCGCTTACGTCGAAGGTTCAGACGACCCAGAAGCGGCGTTGGAAGACCAAGAAGTAATTTTACCCCCGATGAAAGTGGGGGATCATCCGAATTGTACGAATTTAGAGGCAGTTGATCACGAAACTCAACCACCAGCTAGATACACTGAAGCTACCTTGGTGAAAACCTTGGAAAGTGAAGGTATCGGTCGTCCCAGTACCTACGCCAGCATTATCGGCACCATCCTTGATAAGGGTTACGCCCAATTAGTGAGTAACGCCCTGATCCCGACTTTCACCGCTTTCGCTGTTACCGACCTTCTAGAAAAACACTTTCCCGACATTGTTGATCCCAGCTTTACCTCGAAAATGGAGCAAACCCTGGATGATATTGCTACCGGCGAAGCTAAATGGCTACCCTACTTGCGGGAATTTTATTCGGGTGATAAAGGTTTAGAAACTCTAGTTAGAGAACAAGACAGCCAAATTGATGCTACTAAAGCTAGGACGGTAGAACTAGAAAATCTCGATGCCAAAGTCCGCATTGGTAAATACGGTCCTTACATCGAAGTCCAAAATGGTAACGGCGTTGTCACTGCTTCAATTCCCAAAGACCTCACCCCCGCTGACCTCGACCCGAAAAAGGTAGAAGTCCTACTGCGACAAAAAACTGAAGGTCCCGACCAAGTAGGTCGCCATCCAGAAACTGGTGAACCGATTTATGTAAAAATTGGTGCTTACGGTCCTTACGTTCAGTTAGGCGACAAGACGGAAGAAAACCCCAAACCCAAACAAGCTTCTTTACCCAAAGGTCAAAGCCCAGAAAATCTCACTCTGGAAATGGCTGTTGGTCTTTTGGCGCTACCCCGGACATTGGGAGTTCATCCTGTTACAGGTGGCAAAATTCAAACAAGTTTAGGACGCTTTGGTCCTTACGTTGTTCATGACCAAGGTAAGGAAGGAAAAGATTATCGCTCTTTAAAAGCTAGCGATAATGTCTTAACAATTTCTTTAGAACGTGCTTTGGAATTGTTGTCGGAACCGAAAAAAGGACGCAGCAGCACCAACAGTAAATCTAAAGCTGCTTTACGCGAATTGGGCGCACACCCAGAAGACGGCGAACCAGTCAACATCTACGATGGTCCTTATGGACCCTACATCAAGCACGCCAAAACAAACGTGAGTATCCCTGAAGGTCAATCGGTAGAAAATGTGACGCTTTCTACAGCATTGGAGTTGTTAGCAAGTAAAGCATCTTCGGCAAAATCCACGCGCAAGACAACGAGTAAAACTACAACCAAAACCACACGTAAATCAACCACTACTAAAGCCAAGTCAACGGCTAAGTCGTCTACCACAACTGCAAAGAAAAATCAGCAGGGAGATTAGGTAATTGCTAATTGGCAACGTGGGAATGTGGGAATGTGGGAACGTGGGTATTGCTAATTATTCCCATTTCCCATTTTCTATTTCCTGTTTGCTTGTGACACAATACCTTTCCTTGGTATGATGCGACCCTATAGGTTGCTAATGTGATACTGTAATAAGTATGGGAGATCACAACACAAAATTTGAATAATGGCTAATGCCTAAGATAATGTGATGTGTATCAAGCCAGTTTCAAGCCAGAGGTGCGTTGGGACGCGAGTTTCTGCTTAACTGTGAATCAAATATTAAGGTAGTATCTCAGGAGCGGTCAGTTAAATGGACTATATAGATAAGGTACTGGAGAAGCTTAAAGAAATGGCACGCAAGCTGATTGAAGCCCTGCTAGGTCCAGAGGCTGAGGCAGAACCGGAATTGATTCCGATTCCTGTAAATGACCGATCGCGCCGTCGTTAAAAGCTTGAAAGTGGTTGCATTGACATTAGAATCTTTAAGCGTTCTGGTACTACACGGGCCAAACCTGAATCTACTAGGACAGCGAGAACCAGGAATTTATGGTTCACTGAGTTTGGCGGAAATTAATCGCCTGTTAGAAGAAGAAGCAAAAAAACTACAGGCGAAAGTTTCTCCTTTGCAGTCAAATCATGAAGGAGTTTTGGTAGATTCTATTCATGGGGCATTAGGACAACATGAAGGGATTTTAATTAACGCAGGTGCGTATACTCATACAAGTGTGGCATTGCGAGATGCAATCGCCGGTGTTAATTTACCTACAGTAGAAGTACATCTGAGTAACATTTATCGGCGTGAAGAATTTCGTCATGATTCATATATAGCACCAGTGGCGATCGGACAAATAAGTGGTTTTGGTGTCCAAAGTTATTTGTTAGGTTTACAAGCGTTGGTGCATCATTTAAGAAATAAAAGTTAAAACTTAAGAGCTAGGAGTAAAGAATTACTAACTCATACTTGATTCATGCGCTATTCTCTCTCAAGTCGGTTTAGAGGTACAATCGTCGGGGCGTTTCTTGGGGAAAGTTTAGCCTCCATTAACGAGGAAGAGTCTGTAAATTGGGGTAAAATTGCACTTTTGGGTGCAGAAAGTTTAATAGGGCGATCGCAACTGAATTTAGATGATTGGATTCAACGTCAGCAAACAGAATTTCCAGATTTAGATACTAGGGATGGCGTTTCCCTGAAAGCGATTATTGCAACGTTGCCAGTGACGCTGTTTTACTTTGACAATACAGTTAAACTGCGAGAAAACTTGAGTCAGGCGATCGCAATCTGGGATGGGGATTTAGTAGTGCGCGATGGAACACTAGCAGTAGGCTATGCGATCGCTCAATGCTTAACTCAAAAACTAGATACAAAAACCCTCATACCCCAAACGATTGACTTTATTGGTGAAACGCCAACCTCTTTACCACAAGTTTTATTAAAAGTCAATAATTTATTACTTCAGGGTGCTGGATTAGAAACAGTACAAAGGTCGTTAAGCCGAGAAGAAAAGCTAAGTAAAGCTGTTGCTATGGCGTTTTACTGCTTTCTTAGTACCTTAGAAGACTTCCGTTTGTCAATTTTGCGGGCTACTGACAACAGCAATGCACTGCCCGCTACAGGTGCAATTACTGGTGCTTTATCAGGGGCTTATAATAGTTTAACTAGCATTCCCGTAAGTTGGCAGATGAAGTTATCTCCAGCAAATTCGGCAACATCGAGACTCAGCAACCGCAAGCAGATGATAGAATTAGCTGATGGACTGGTGGCTGTATGGTCAGGAGCGTATGACCTTGCCCCATATACAGAGTATTTACACCAAGAGGGATGTGCAATGTCTGACAAACAGGGTACACTATGCGTCAGTGTAGCTCCTCGCGTCATTAGGTTGCGTTAATCATCACAATTGGAAATTAGGCATTGGGTATTAGGAATTGGTAATTGGTAATTCGGAGTTTATAATTGGGCATTTTTTCTCTTTATCTGCCATCCTCTCCGAAGTTGAACAAGCGCGAATAACCTCCGCTCAGGCTTCTCTCCATCTCCTCATTATCCCATCTCCCCAGTCGGCACTGCACGGCACAAATTCACCCCAGGTGAAAATTTTAGTGATATTTTATATAGGTACTGTAAAGCAAACGCTAAAGCTTATTCTTTAGATAGCTATTGTGGCAAATCAGCTTCAACTAGCTAACGCAAGTGAAGTTTCTATGGATAGAAAAGTGCGATCGCATGAATGTCAGAGTATCTTGTTTTAAGCTATCAAAGTAAGTAACTGCGGTCATAGATAATGAAAACGCAGCCATTTTTTCAGTCAATGACCGAGAAATTGACCCACTGGCGGGGACGTTACAAAGCGCTATGCCATAAAGGGCACTTGCTTGGCACCAGAGGCGTCATCAATAATATTCTGCTGGATTTATCCAAAAAAAGTGATAAATGCGATCAGCAAAAACTAAGAGTATCGAGATCGATGGCGGCGTATAAAACTAACAGAGGCACTTGTATAAGGAGATTGGGCTATATTCCCCGGCGTACCCCCGTTATTTTTGCGATCGCATTAGTGTCCCTTACAGGCGTGATGGGGCATAAATTATACAACCAGCCCAAGCTGAAAGCAGGGACTATTGCGCCACAAACCATGAAAGCCCCTTATTCAGCTAATATCGAAGATAAGGAAAAAACCGAGCAAGAGCGCAAAGCTGCTACAAAAAGTTCTCTATTAGTGTTGATGGTCGATGCCGAAATTAACGAACAAATCCACCAAGATTTGCAAAAATTACTGGATCTGGGTAACGAGATTCGTGCAACTGCCGGGTATTTCCCTTTTTTTGACACTTTAGTTTTACCGCTTTCTACCCAGCGTTATCTGCGGTCTTGTTCTAATTCTGAATGGCAAATGCTGCTATCAGCCATAGCGAATACGAATAAGCAGCCGAAGTTCGCACTCAAGACTCAAAAGCACAGCGCTAAGATTGTCATAATTAAAACTGGGGATTTGCAAGGGCAAAAAAATATAATGCCCATACAGACTGTCGGCGCAAAAGTTGATAATTTTTCCCAAAAAACTGACTTTGCTCAAGCAGTGGCGGAATTACAAACTTATCGCCTGAGGACTTCACAGCAAAACTTGTCCTCAGTCACCGCCCAAATTTCTCAAGCCCGCAAAGCATACGCCCAAGCAAACGCAAAACTGTTACAGCTTAACGCTGCCAACCGGGAAAGAGTATACTATGACACTTCTTTTCTAAACCTGTCAGATGACGACTGGGGAAAAACAGAAACGGGAATTCGACAAATTGCAGAGCGAATTCTTGCCCAAGGCATCCCACCGGGACTGCCGCAAAAGATTTTACAAGATGCGGTGAGGCTACAAGTGCAGACATCAGTACCGCAAGAAGTCGAGCCTTTGGCGACGAAACTTTTGTTAGCCGTGCTCAAAGCGAATTTGAAGAAAGATGAAGAACAAACTAAACAAAATGGCGCACAAGCTGCTGCTGGTGTAAAACCTGTGATGGTGCCGATGCGGCAAGGTGAGGTAATAGTCAAAAAAGGAGAGATGATTACTGCTTGGGATTTTGAGGTGCTTGAGCATTATCATTTAGTGCGTCGGGAACTTAATTGGCGAGCTTTGATGCAGTTGGGTGGCTTTGTTAGCGGATCTATTGGCATTTTTGCTTTGGTGGAAGGACGAATCAAAACAAAAATGCGGCAACGCGATCGCCTCTTGATATTGTTGCTGACTATAGGTGTGCCCGGAGTGCTAATAGGTACACCTTATACCACTTGGAGCGCCATTGGTTTATTGTTGGGTAGCTTCTATGGAGCTAATTTAGGCATCACAGTGATCGGATTGCTGGCTTTACAGCTACCATTTAGCCTAGAAATGAGTAGGACTGTGCTTTGGAGTGGTGCTGCTGGGGGAATACTCGGTTGTTGTATCGCTAAACGTTTGCGATCGCGTGAGGAACTTGCACTTCTTAGCGTCGCTGTTGCCTTAACTCAAGGCGGCGTTTATCTGATATGCAAGCTCTTACTCGGTGCTGCATTTGGTTCAGGCTGGTACATTGTACTTGGAGAAGCTGGATTCTTTGCTTTATCCGGCTTAGTTTGGAGTATTGTCGCTTTGGGCTTGAGTCCTTATTTAGAAAAACTCTTTGATTTAGTCACGCCGATTCGTTTAGCAGAACTGGCAAATCCTAACCGCACTTTATTAAAACAACTCGCTACTAAAACTCCTGGGACTTTTCAGCATACACTGTTTGTGGCTACTCTTGCCGAAGCTGCTGCCAAACATCTTAAATGTAATGTCGAATTGGTTAGAGCAGGGACATTATACCATGATATTGGGAAAATGCATGACCCTCTCGGATTTATTGAAAATCAAATGGGGGGACCAAATAAACATGATACAGAAATTAACGATCCTTGGAAAAGTGCAAAAATTATCAAGAAGCACGTAAGTGAAGGCTTGGTGATGGCGCGAAAACACAGTTTACCTACAGCAATTCAAGCGTTTATTCCCGAACATCAGGGAACAATGCTAATTGCCTATTTTTATCACCAAGCGCAGCAAATGGCAAAAGAAAATCCAAATTTAAAAGTAAATGAAGCGGATTTTCGCTACGATGGACCGATTCCTCAGTCGCGGGAAACAGCAATTGTCATGTTAGCAGACTCTTGTGAAGCAGCGCTGCGATCGCTTAAAGATGTTAGCCCAGAACAAGCCTTAGCGATGCTTAACAATATCCTCCGTGCTAGATGGCAAGATAATCAACTGCTAGATTCAGGTTTAACACGAGAGGAAATGTCACAAATTGCTGAAATTTTTGTAGAAGTTTGGCAGCAATTTCATCACAAACGCATTGCTTATCCTAAGTTAAAGCCTTGCAATTAAAACCGAAGATGTGAAGATTTAAATTTTATTTTTGTTGTCAGTGTCTACTAAAGGTTACAAGAATGCAAATCAATAGTAATGAACAACAGCAAAATAATACAGATAATTACCAAAGAAAGGATGAATGCGAGTGGTCTTTGCGATTGAGAAGGATAAAATATGAGAAAAATATTAATTCTTATATATAACTATATTGATATGTTAATGTACTTGATTTTTCTGAAGTTCCAATCGCAGGTTTTTGGCGCTCGGACTTCTCTGCCAGAGACATGATTTTCCTTAAAATGTGCATACAGGATAAGTGAAAAAGTACTGATGCTCTCTAAAATGGCAGGATATAAATGTAAAGGATGCCTATTAACCGTCAATCTCAAAATCACCCATTAAAGCTACATGAGGAAGGAAACAGTTTCATTATCGGTAAATACCCATATAAATAGTATGACAAGTAATAAAAAAGACTTTTTAAATAAATCAGCATATATTCTTAGCTTAGGAATAGGTTGGTTCCCCAAAACACCCGGGGGTTTAGAGAGGTATATTTATGAACTAACTAAACAATTAGCGGCAAATGAAGACAAAGTAGAATTATGTGGAGTTGGGCTGCCTGAAGCTGAAGAAAATTTGCCGATAAAGTTGACTAACTTAGCTTCTCCAGATAGTGCAATTTGGAAACGCTTGTGGTCTATTCGCACTAACTTTAAAAAAACTAGAGTAGGCACACCAGATGCAATTAATTTACATTTTGCATTGTATAGCTATCCGATTTTGAATCTTTTGCCAAAAGAAGTGCCAATTACTTTTAACTTTCATGGACCTTGGGCATCTGAAAGTCATCAAGAAGGAGTTAATAAAATTACTGCATTTCTCAAGCACTGGCTGATAGAAAAAAGAGTTTATGATCGCTGCGATCGCTTCATAGTTCTCAGCAAAGCATTTGGCGATGTCTTACATCAAGAATATCAAGTACCCACCCACAAAATTAACGTAATTCCTGGGGGAGTTGATATTAATCGGTTTCAAGCAAATTTATCACCTCAAGAAGCTCGCAGCAAATTAAATTGGCCCCAAGATCGCCCAGTAATATTTACATCTCGTCGTTTAGTAAATCGCGTCGGGCTTGACAAATTGTTGATAGCGATCGCTACAATTAAACCGAGAATTCCTGACGTTTGGCTGGCAATTGCCGGTCGCGGACCATTAGAAGCAGCACTAAAACAACAAGCCACAGAATTGGAACTCAACGACCACGTTCAATTTTTAGGCTTTTTACCTGATGATGAATTGCCAATAGCTTACCAAGCTGCCGATTTGAGTGTAATGCCTAGTCAATCTTTTGAAGGATTTGGATTAGCAATAGTCGAATCTTTAGCTTGTGGTACTCCCGTTGTGTGTACTCCGGTTGGGGGAATGCCAGAAATTTTAGAACCGTTTTCACCACATTTAATTACTGACTCAATTGAAGCATCAGCTATTGCTGAAAAATTAGAAGAAGTATTACTAAGAAAATTATCAATACCTTCACGAGAAGACTGTCGCAATTACGCTGTTACACAGTTCGACTGGCAGAAAATTGCCCAGCAGGTGCGCTCCATTCTTTTAGCCTAAGTAAGTGCAAAAGTAATGATGAAAATTCTTTTTTTAGACCAAAGTGGTAAACCGGGTGGCGCAGAATTGTGCTTAATAGATATTGCTAAACCTTATAGCGATCGCTGTTTGGTAGGCTTATTTGCAGATGGTTCATTCAAAAATTTACTACAGGAGAATAAAATTCCTGTCCAAGTTTTAGCAACTCAAGCAATACAAGTTCGCAAAGAAAGCAGCTTTGCACAAGGTTTAGGTAGTTTAGGACAACTTGCACCGATAATTACTAAAGTCGCTAAAATCGCCCGTGAATATGATTTAATTTACGCTAATACACAAAAAGCCTTAGTTGTTGGTGCGATCGCTAGTTTTCTCAGTCGTCGTCCTTTGGTATATCATTTGCATGATATTCTTTCTGATGAGCATTTTAGCAAAACCAACCGTCGCATTGCTGTGACTTGCGCGAATCGTTTTGCATCATTAGTAATTGCCAATTCTCAAGCTAGTAAAACAGCTTTTGTCAAAGCGGGAGGACGTGCAGACCTCACGGAAATAGTTTATAACGGCTTTGACCCGAAAAATTATCTAATTGGCGAATCTGATGTTAAGCAATTGCGGCAAGAATTAAGTTTAGAAGGGCAATTCGTAGTTGGACATTTTAGCCGTCTTGCACCTTGGAAAGGACAGCATATTTTACTTGAAGCCCTTGCTAAATGTCCTCAAGAAGTAACAGCGCTTTTAGTTGGTGATGCACTGTTTGGTGAACAAGATTATGTTGATAGTTTACATCGTCAGGTAAGTGATTTAGGACTAGAAAAAAGAGTCAAATTTTTAGGATTTCGTTCAGATATCCCTCAATTAATGTCAGCTTGTGACTTGGTAGCACATACCTCTATTTCTCCAGAACCTTTTGGTAGAGTGATTGTTGAAGCTATGCTATGTGGAACACCTGTAGTTGCAGCCGCATCTGGCGGTGCAATTGAATTAGTAGAACACGATGTCAATGGCTTTTTAGCGACACCAGGAAAACCTCAAGAACTTGCACAAATAATTACCGCTTGTCTTCAAGAATCAGAAAAGACAGCAACTATAGCTAAAAATGCACAAATTACCGCAAGTCAACGTTTTGATGTGACAATTATTAATCAGCAAATTGCTGAATTGCTTGAGCGTAATTTTGGTAATAATAAATAAGACTTAATATCAAAACATTCCCGCCCTCACACTAGAAGTCTGGGGCTACAAAAACAAAGTCCGCCTACGCGGACTTCAGAAATTAGATAACTTATAGGTAATTACAAACCAACTAATTCACGAGCTTCAAAATCGTTGAGTTGTTGAGCTATGGCTAATCTCGCTTCTAATTTAGCTACACTAAATTGGTTGCGGAGATATTCTAAATGAGCGAGCGCATTTTGTTTTTCTGCCGTTAATCTAATCAGCGTATCCATTGACTTTTGATATTCCTGATTTACCAACAGCACTTCAAAGCGACGTGCTTTGCGTTGAGCATCATTCTTCAAATCAGATTCAAAAGCAGAAATGCGATCCGCATTGCCTTCAAATCGGTTAATCTGGTGTTGAACTGCCATCAACTGAGAGTCTACTTCATTCACTCGTTGGGCAGCTTGAGCGATCGCAGATGGATAATGACTCAGTTGCATCATCAAAATAATTTCCCTCTAAAAATCTTAATAAACACGTACAGGAAGCAAGGCACAAATCAATTCAAAATTGTCTAGCTCCTAGTCCCTTGACTACGCTACTTCCCTCAATTGAGACGGAGCACTCACCTCGCCAATATTCAGTGATAGTTGTTCAGCATGAGGCACCGCAGCTTGTTCTAATACTTGAACTTCAATATTCACACTGACCAAATAACTACCTGTATCCGCACCAACCGCTTCCGCAATTAATTTAGCAATGTCCGGACGTTTGGCAGTCAGCGGATCGCGTAGAATACAACGATCCCAGTCGTGCTTCGCAGTCGGATTGAGGCTGAGAATATAGTGTTTAATCATAAAACAAACCTTGAGTCAAACTTCACATGAAGGCTGTCACAGAGCCCCGATCGCACTTCACCAAGCTTCGTGGACGCTATATATATATTATAGTATTTATGTACTATTTTGCCCACACATAAACAGCGAGTTTTTCTCTGGAAGCTGCCTTCATTGGGCAATACTGTTTAGAGGATTCAAAAACAACATGATTCAGCAACTAGCTGAAGATAGTTGTTTTTACTGATTGAATAAGTCAAAAGATAGATATAGCTATATCTATCTTTTGACAGATGAGGTTCATTTAGTATGGTTTCCCCTTGGCAAAGTCCGCTTCCTCTGGAAGAACACAAAACGAGCCGCGTCGTTGTCTACTTTTACAGCGATAGATTAGGCTTATGGATTCCAATAGTGTTTTTCCGGTTAGTAGAGGCGATCGCGTTTCACCGTAAAGGACTTCTTAAGGGGGCGGAATTTTTTGTTTTCTCACCTGATTTAGACCCCTGTAACTGCGGACTAGAAACTGGGGAATGGGGAATACGGACTGGGGAATGCGGACTGGGAATTGGGCAATCGGGACTAGGGGCAGGGGACAAGTATGAATTACCAATGCCCTATGCCCTATGCCCAATGCCCTATAGCTAATAACTAATTCACCTTGTTATCAAACTGAGATTTCAGTAATTCAGCATCATTGACCCAAATCGCTTGTTGAGGCAAAGGAATAGAAACTCCCGCTTTGTCGAAGGCGATTTTCAAACGACGGCGAAATTCTCGCGCTACATCCCATTGCTTAAGGGGCTGTGTCTTAATCCATACACGAACTATCAAACCGCGATCGCCAAAATTATCTACTCCTAAAACTTTTGGCGTTTCTACAATTTGCTCTTGCCATAGCGGATCTAGATCCATCTTTAAGGCAACATCTTCAATCAATTTCAAAGCCTTGTCAATATTGGTTTGATAGCCAATGGGGATATTTAAGTCTGCGCGTGACCACCGACTAGAAAGATTGGCAACAATTTTAATTTCGCTATTGGGAATTGTAATTAAGCGTCCCTCTGCATCTCGTACCTGAGTCATCCGCAGATTCAGATTTTCTACCAAACCGCCTACTTCCCCCACGGCAATGACATCACCCAAGGCATACTGGTCTTCCAGGATAATCAAAAAGCCGTTAATTGCGTCTTTAATTAAACTTTGGGAAGCTAAAGACAGCGCCACACCAACTAAACTGGCACCAGCAAGCAAGGGAATAACATCTATTCCCAATACTGTCAGGGTTAATAAAGTAGCAACTATGAGCAAAGCAAAGGTAGCAATACTTTTAGTCACGCCAGAAATCGTAGAAACTCGTAACTGTAGCCGTTCCGTAGTTTCCGGAGTCAGTAAAGTACTACTGTTGATTAAAACAGAAGCGAAGCGGTCAGTTAAAGCATAGGTAAGACGCACTGCCACATAAGTTAACAGCAGCACAAGACCCACTTGCAAAGGAATTTTCGCCGCTCTCAGAATTGCGATTTGAAGCGATCGCGTGTAGGAAAATAGACCAAGGATGAAAAAAGTGCCACCTCCCCAAATCATTGCTTGCGCTAGCTGAAACAATCGCCGCTTTGCTTCTTGAATATGTCGATTTTGCTGTTGATTCAACTGTACCGTAATCGGTTTAGTCGCAGGTGAACTTAGGGGAGTTGGCTGTACTCTAGTTTTTCTAGATCGGCATTGCCACCTATACATCCCCCAACTGATGATAATCATCCCCAGTACAGTTGCTGCGGCAATTTTACCTTGAGAGATTAAAAATTCAGTTTTTCGCTCTTGTTTCGCCTGTGGTAATTTTTGCAGCAATAATTGCTTAAGTTCTTCAGCTAAACTTTCGGGGTCTTGTTGTCTGATGTTGGCATCCTCTTGTGTCACCGTCATCAGATAATTGCCATTGACGCGAATAATCGGTGAGGCGTTTGCAGCCTGGTCGATTTGCACCTTAAGCTTCGCATCAGGTGTTTCAAAGTAGTTTTGGCTAATTCTATCTACAGCTTGTTGGATATCTGCTAAACGCTGTGGAAGATTTGCCCTTGTGTCCGCTATTTGAAATAAACGCCGACCATCCAAATAAATTGAGTCACTGACAATTGTTTTTTCTGAGTCCTTAATTCCTAAATTGGGTGATTGCAGAGTGGGTAAAAAGGGTATCTGCGCCGTAGCTTTTGGTAAATCAAAATTAGTGACAACCATTAAAGTGGCGATCGCCCCGATTGCAATCCAAACCAACTTTTGAAGGTAAGTCCAGCGCCGTGCGCGGGTTCCCCGCGTTGAGGCGACTGGCGAACCCGAAGGGCGCTTAGATCGTAGAACCCGCATGGCGTTGCGTGGCATAGCCAAAAATTTAAAGCGCAATAAAACACCTCCTCAAGCAAAACCTAAAGTCATCCTGCAAAATTAATTTGGGTAAATGTACCTGTCTAAAGTTAAATTTTCACAAATCTTTATCATCTAAAAGCTAAATTTTTGTATTTTTCATCTATCCGTAGACAGATGATACATAAATTGTGAGGAATGGGCATCCTCGCAATGGGAATTTAAAGACGCTTTTTCTGATGCCCGTTCTAATACAATTCTTTCGATGCCCTATGCCCCATGCGCCATGCCCAATCCTTTTATCAAACATAAAGTTAAAGCAAAGAAAAAGTAAATAAAGTTGACATTATTCCCCTCAAACGTCAAGCTAGTGCAAAGAACCATTGATTAGTTGCTTAGAATTAAACTAAATCGCTAGTCGTGGAATACTCTATTGAAGTACGTAGAGTATTGCGTATCTTTTTTACATTTTTGAGGAAATTTTGATGACCGCAACTTCTCCCCGATTAAAGCACGAGGTTAAAGACCTCGCCCTAGCTCCCTTGGGAAGACAGCGCATAGAATGGGCTGGACGCGAAATGCCAGTATTGCGGCAAATTCGCGATCGCTTCGCCCAAGAGAAACCCTTTGCAGGGATTCGGATTGCAGCTTGCTGCCACGTAACAACAGAAACAGCGCATTTGGCGATCGCTCTCAAAGCAGGTGGTGCAGATGCCGTCCTGATTGCTAGCAATCCCCTATCAACTCAAGATGACGTAGCCGCGTGTCTCGTCGCCGATTACGACATTCCCGTCTTTGCCATCAAAGGTGAAGATAACGAAACTTATCACCGCCACGTCCAAATAGCCTTAGATCACCGCCCTAACATCATTATTGATGACGGCTCTGATGTAGTTGCAACTTTAATTCAACAACGTCCGCATCAAATCGCTGACTTGATTGGCACCACCGAAGAAACCACAACCGGAATCGTGCGCTTGCGTGCCATGTTCCGTGACGGTGTGCTGACATTCCCCGCGATGAACGTCAACGATGCTGACACCAAGCACTTCTTTGACAACCGCTATGGTACAGGTCAATCAACCCTAGACGGTATTATCCGCGCCACCAACATTCTGCTTGCTGGTAAAAACATTGTCGTTGTTGGTTACGGCTGGTGCGGAAAAGGAACCGCACTCCGCGCTCGCGGACTCGGTGCTAACGTGATTGTCACCGAAATTGACCCCATCAGAGCAATTGAAGCCGTCATGGATGGTTTCCGCGTCCTACCAATGGCGGAAGCTGCATCCGCTGGCGATTTGTTTATCACAGTTACTGGTAACAAGCACGTCATTCGCGGCGAACATTTCGACGTAATGAAAGATGGCGCAATTGTTTGTAACTCTGGTCACTTCGATTTGGAAATTGACCTGAAAACCTTGGCTGAAAAAGCAACGGAAGTTAAAAATGTCCGTCCTTTCACCCAAGAATATCGCCTGCATAGTGGTAAATCAGTTGTAGTTCTGGGTGAAGGACGCTTAATCAACCTTGCCGCTGCTGAAGGACACCCCAGTGCAGTGATGGATATGAGCTTTGCCAACCAAGCTTTAGCTGCTGAATATCTTGTCACCAATAAGGGTAAGCTACAAGCTGGTTTGCATTCTATTCCCACCGAAGTGGATCAAAATATTGCTTTGTTGAAGTTGCAAGCGATGGGAATTGGAATTGATACCCTCACCCCAGAGCAAGATGAGTACATCAACTCTTGGACTTCTGGAACTTGATAGAAACGTTCCCGTGGAACGTCTCTACTAAATAGCCTAAATATATTTTTATGGGATAGGTAAATTACCTATCCCTTTTTATTTGCGTATATAACATCCGTAGTCAGGAATTGAGCGCTGAAGCACTCAATAGAAATATTATCACAGTATATTTACGTAAGAAATATAAAAAGTCGATAAACTAGTTTTATTATATTGACGATAAAACAATAACTATGCCAGCTTGTAGAAGTTTCTAAAAGTAAAGCAAATAAGCTTCCTTAGAGAAAATTCGATTAATTGGCGTGAGTTTATCTCAATAAAAACCGGGATTTTGAATTATGGAAATAAAAAAAAGACTAGAAATATTTTTGCTCTCTAATATAGCGATCGCTAGTTTTTTGTCTGCTAATCCAGCAATGGCAGCAAATGTTAGTCTAAATCAATCTCAATCTACCTCTTCAATGTTGCTAGCTGACATTAAAACCAAGTATGCCAAACATGCTGACAAAAATCTCAACTCAGCTTTAGAAGCAATGAACAACGCAGCTGATGCTAAAAGCGATGCAGATGCAGCGCATTATTTTGACAGAGCTATGGAGCATTTGAAAAATGCTGCCACTGCTTTGAAACACGGAGGAATGGTTGATAGTGCAAACAAAATAGAGGATGCCATACAAGCATTCAATGATGCTGTTGAAACTGATTCAGAAAAACAACAAGATAAACTGATTGAAAAGGCAATAGATTCTTTAAATAAAGTAGATGAGGCTGTTAAAGCAGTTTTGCGTTAAAGCTTAAAAATCATAAATGAGGATTTAAAATCACTCATAATTTATAAATATTAAACATCTAGGGGCAAGGTTTAAAGGGTGCTCCTATTGCTTGCAATACAGTCCAAAAAAGCTTTGAACTTAGGTAACGTATTGTTTTTGAATTTCTGAGATTGAATTCCGTAATTATGAAAAGAAGCTTGTAGAAATTTAAAGGTATAACGTATGAGAAAGCAAATATGACTGAGCAAACAACCCAGATACCCAACTTATACGCTTTATTGATTGGTGTTGACTACTATCAACCCGGTAAATTGCCTGATGGCAGTTTTTATCAGAGCCTTGGAGGATGTGTACGCGATGTTAAACGGGTAGAAGATTACCTCAAAAAGACGCAGAAACCGAAGCAAATCTTTAAGCTGACATCTTCTAATACAGGTGCTACGGAACCACCAGAACCTCAAGACCAATTGCCTACTTACGAAAATATTGTAGCGAAGTTTCACGCCATTACTGAGGTAGCTCAAAAAGATGACCAAGTTTATATTCATTATTCCGGTCATGGGGGGCGTGCAAAGACAATTTATCCAGAAATAAAGGGTGAGGGACAACCGGATGAAGCGCTTGTACCAATGGATATTGCCAAAACAAACGAACGCTATCTCCGAGACGTTGAAATTGCAACACTCCTGAAAAAGATGGTGAATAAGGGGTTAGTTGTCACAGTGGTGTTTGATAGCTGTCACTCTGGAGGTACTACACGAGGGGATACGGCAATTCGAGGACTCGAAGGAGAACCAGACACGACATCACGCCCTACAGACAGCTTAGTAGCATCGCGTGAGGAATTAATTAATAACTGGCTTGAACTGACAGGGGGAACAGCTCGCAAAGCGAATGCAGGTGATTGGCTTCCAGAATCGCGGGATTATGTTTTGTTAGCAGCTTGTCGCCCTTCGGAGTTTGCTTATGAGTCTGTGTTTAATGGCAAGGAGAGTAATGGAGCGTTTACCTACTGGATGCTAGATACTTTAGCTAATCCAAGTCCAGACTTGACATATAAGTCACTTTATGAACGCGTTTACGCCAAAGTCCAAAGTCAATTTCAAACCCAAACACCAATGTTGTTTGGTGAGGGTGAGCGCCAAGTGTTTGGCAGAAGTTACGCAAATGTACACTATACAGTAAATGTTCTGAAGGTAGATACTGCTAGAAATCGGGTGCAATTAGATGCAGGTAGCGCTCAGGGACTCGGTGAAGGTGCAAGATTTGCTATTTATGCACCAGGTACAACAGATTTTAGCGAGAAAAACAAGCCATTAGCGATCGCACAAGTTACGGCAGATATTACTCCCGCTGACGCTTGGGCTGTGATTGAGCCTGATTCGCTGCGTGGAGATATTGAGCAAGCATCTCCTGCAATCATGCTATCAGCCCCAATCGCACTTGTGCGGCGAGTTCGTTTGTTTGAGAAGCAAGAAAATAACACGAATCAACTACCGAAAAATCAGGTGCTACCGTTAGAATTGCTGAAAATTCAAACGGCTGCACTCACAAAAGTTAAAGCTGCGATTCCCAGAACTGGCAAAGGTTGGGTAGAGTTAGTATCTGAAGGTGAACACTATCAAGTAGCGATTAATACTTCGGGCGAATATGAAATATGCGATCGCAACGGTACGCCATTTCCTAATTTACGACCACCGCTGTTAGTAGGCGATTCTGATGCTGCGGAAAACGTAGTTAAGCGTTTAGTTCATCTGACTAAATACCAGGCTGCCCAAGAGCTTGATAATCTTTCAGTTTTAACTAACAAGCTGATAGTTCAGTTAACTGACAAAAACAAAAAACCATTAGCTGACCCTGCAAAACAAACATTGCAAACAGGAGAAAATACATTTTTATATATCAAGAATGAGTCTAAGCAAGACTTGAATGTTGTCGTCATGGATCTTCAATCTAATTGGGCTATTTCTCAACTTGACATATTAGAAGATAGGGCATCTTTTGTACCTTTTGCTCCCGGACAAGAAGAATGGATTCCCTTAAGTTTCAAACTGCCAGAGGGGTATCAAGAAGGTAAAGACATTTTAAAAGTATTTGCCACAGTTAACCCTGCTAAGTTTCGCTGGCTAGAATTACCATCCCTGGACAAACCGATTCAAGCCAGAAAACAATTATTTGATGAATACGACGAGAATACACCAAGAGGTGGTGGCGATCCACTTGATAAACTTTTGGAAGCTATTAGTGCTGATCCTGATGAGATACCTCCTACCCGTGAAGCACAAGTTATGAGTTCAAATCGCGGCTGGACGACCAAAACAGTGACAATCACTGTTAAGGCGAATTAATCCCAAATCACCTGCCCTCAGGCTGTAAGCCAGGGGCTACACAAACAAAGCCTGCGAAGGCAGGCTTTTGGGCATTAAGTCCGCGAAGGCGGACTTCGTTCGTTTAGCCGCGACTTTAGTCGTCGGGTCTAAACGATGAGCAACAATCATTTCTCAGCAAAATTTCTATGAATAGTAACGCTTTAGTAAAAAAAATATTGGTTCTAGCCTCGAATCCTAAAAACACTTCAGTTCTTGCTTTAGAGCGAGAAACTCGTGATATTAGAGAAGGATTCAAACGTGCAGATAATCGCGATCGCTTTCAATTAGAAACAAGAGGCGCTGTACGCTCGGAAGACTTGCGGCGTGCGATGCTGGAAGTTAAACCGCATATTGTCCACTTTTGCGGACATGGCACAGGTAGTCAAGGTTTGGTGTTGGAAGATGATAATGGACGAGAACATTTAGCCAGCACAGAAGCTTTAGCAAACTTATTTGGCTTGATGAGCGATCGCGTAGAGTGTGTTTTGCTCAATGCCTGTTATTCTGAAGTGCAAGCAAAAGCCATTAGCGAACATATCAACTATGTGATTGGCATGAGTCATGAAATTTTAGATAATGCAGCGATCGCTTTTACAGTTGGTTTTTATGATGCTTTGGGAGCCGGAGAATCCATTGAGTCTGCTTATAAATGGGGTTGCAATGCTATTCAATTTAAGATGTCAGGTCGTTCGATTCCTCGCAAGGCAGAAGTAGTTGGTGCAACTCCTAAAGTTGAAATCCCAGAACATTTAAAACCTATTTTGAATAAAAAAGAGAATCTGAGTCCTCTAAAAATATCTTTAGATAACTCGCATTCAAAATTACATCAAATTTCTACTTGGAATTACTTAAGTTCATTAAAAGGTCATTCAGACTGGGTTAGGTCTGTAGCCTTCAGTTCAGATGGAAAAACCCTCATTAGTGGTAGTAATGATGAGACAGTCAGATTATGGGATTTAGAAACTAGGCAACCAATACACATACTCACCGCTCATGAAAAACGAGTTAAGTGTGTTAATTTTAGCCAAGATGGGAACATGCTTGTTAGTGCTAGCGCTGACAGTAAAATCAAACTGTGGGATCGAAAAACTGGGAAATGTGAACGCACAATTGCTACATCTTCAAATTCTGCAACTATTCTTAATGCAATTTCTATTAGCCCTAATGGAGGCATCATCGCTAGTGGTAGCGCGAGTACTCAAGGATTAATCAAATTGTGGAACCTAGAGACAGGAAAAAGGCAAGCTGCAATTGTCGCACACAACAGTTCTGTTCTTTCCCTTGCCTTTAGTCCAGATGGACAAAGCCTAGCCAGCGGCAGTAAAAGCGGCATAATCAAACTTTGGCATTTGAGTAATGTTAACGAACCACTCTACATAATCGATCATGCACATCTAAGCGATGTTCTCTCACTTGCCATTAGTCCTGATAATCAGACTCTCGTTAGTAGCGGTGCTGACAGAACTATCAAGCTTTGGAATTTAGCTAATGGGGAAAAGAAACCACCTCATATACTTTACGGTCATGCAGGACGAGTTTGGTGTGTTGCTATTAGCCCAGATAATACAAAAATTGCCAGCGCTAGTGCTGATTACACAATCAAAATTTGGGACTTACATACAGGGGAACAGCTTAACACCCTTACTGGACATTTAGGAGAAGTTAGAACTGTAGCCTTTAGTTTTGATGGACATCTTCTCGCTAGTGCTGGTGATGATATGCAAATTAGGCTTTGGCAAGCTTGTTAATAATTTTTCTAATTTCTAACTATAGCCGTAAAGGATAAATAAGCATGCGATCGCTTATTCTTTTACTGTCTCCAGCACTGCACTTGTTGTTTAATTTGTCAATGCGTCAGTTCTGTTTTGTTACATACTGAGAAATTTTCCCGCCGACTTACTTAGCTTCTTTGTCACCCCGTCAGGTCCAATGCCTTATTTTTTGGCATTATTAACACTTCAGTTAAATTTTATTTTTTTTTAATTAGCAAAAATAAAATATTGTTAAATGAACTTAATAAACACATTATTCAAAGTTGGAGAAAAAAACTTGTGAGTAAAGGTCAAATTTTGAAGCAGATTTTGTTTTGCCACCGTGAGCTTTATCAATAACCAATTCGCTTCAATATTTTAGTTTTCATGATATGTTGATATATTGAATTACTGCTGAATATTCGGCTGATTAACCTGGTTCTGAGTTAGCTCCTGGACACTTTCAAAAATTTTGGCTTGAACTGCATAAATTGTGCACTTCAACCTGATAAGTTATCACCACTTTACCTATTGAATAATCAGGCTATGAAATTGAGTTTGCATTTTAGTGCATTGAAAGCTAGTTTGCTTCTTGGAGTAGCTATAATAGCTCCATTTGTAACTACAGGTTCAAAGGTCGTTGCAGAAACAGATAAAAATTATGAATTTAACTGCGCGGGACTGGGAGAAATTCGGCCTTCCGCAACCGACAATTATCTAATTCAGTGGAATAATGCTGCATTGCAAGCAGTTCGGAATAGGAAGCCAGCCCCTACTATAGTATCAAGAGCACTTGCGATCCTCAACACAGCAATTTACGATGCATGGGCTCCCTATGATCCAGTAGCTCATGGTACTCAACTTAGGGATCAACTGCGTCGTCCATCATCAGAGCAAACATTAACTAATAAAAACATAGCAACCAGCTATGCTGCTTATCGAGTTTTAGTAGATTTGTTTCCCTCAGAGAAACCCATCTTCGATAACTTGATGGTTACCTTAGGATATGATCCAAATAATGCTTCAACAGATACTACAACTCCCATTGGCATTGGTAACGTCACCGCACAGGCTCTGTTGGATTTTCGGCATAACGACGGCTCAAACCAGTTAGGGAATTTAGCAGCTGGTGCTTACTCGGACTACACGGGTTATCAACCTGTTAATGCTCCCCTCGATGTGTTCGATCCCAATAGTATCCGTACAACTGTTATTGACCCCAGTCGTTGGCAACCACTGATTGTCTCTAATGGCCAAGGTGGTCAGACTCTTCCACAAAGATTTGCGACACCACACTGGAACTTAGTGATATCAAATCCGGTTAAATGCACGTAGTAAAACTTCTATTTGTTAGCGGCCACCAATGGTAATAAGTTAGACCACGGATTAGGTCGTGGTTATCAGATATCACTTTGCAACGTTGAAATAAAG
>JAHHID010000060.1 GCA_019359015.1 Spirirestis rafaelensis WJT71-NPBG6 | reverse complement strand
TTAGGTTTAGCATTTATCTATTCTATCTTAAAAATAGATAAATCGTTTTTAAAGCCAAATTCATTTGGCTCATTCGCTTATATCCCCCGAATTCTATTCGGGGGCTTTACGCTTCACGCCTCGTAAGGCTTGTCGTTAGACATCGCACCCCAGGTGTGCTTGATCTGAAAATGAAAAAGCTCTTATCCTGTGCATAATTCTGGTATTGTCATGAAGAAATTAGGACAAAAAAGTGAAAAATCAAGCATCAAAGCTAACGATGGGATTAGCAATAAGTTTTATCAGTGCGATCGCCAATACTGCTATAGCTAATCAAATCGTTTTCGCACAAGCAACCAAGCAACAAAAGTGTGATATTTCTGCTTATATCACCGACAAAGATCTGCAAGGATTAAATGTGCGGAATGGCGCAAGTTCCAATAACAGAATTTTAGGGAAAGTACCTGGTAACGAGACAGTTGAAATTGTCGCTACTTCGGGAAGTTGGGCACAGATAAAGAATATTGGTAGCGGTTTTAAAGGAACTGGCTGGGCATATTTACCAAACTTAGGCATATCGACGCGGGGCTACAATACAAATGGCGTAGATATTTACAGCAGCACCAATCCAAAAAGCCGTAAATTAGGCAAAGCTCCTGCTAATACCAGTGTTAAATTATTAGGCTGTCAGGGACAATGGGCGCAAGTCCAATATAAAGGTATTAAGGGTTGGTTGGCTAGGCAAGACCAATGTGGTGCAGCCCTTACCAGTTGTTCTTAAAATTAAAATTCACACGGCAACAAAGCCAACAAAGAGGGGGTTATACTCATACCATTTCTGCATGAATATGCACCTAATGCAATTTGTGCAGACGGGCTTTGTTTGTGTAGTCCTACCCTGGAAGGGTGCAGGCGATTAAATGTATTATTCCTCAAATAACGCAAGCCAAATTGTCTCAACGCGTTAACCGATTAATTTTATTTAACACTAGGCAACAGCTGCATTAACTACTTTTCCTCTGAGACCTTTTCTTGATAAACTAGATACCAAATCTGGCGATAATTTGTAGTTTTCCGAATCCAATGATGGCATTGTTTGCCAACAGTTGCGGCAAAAATAGTAAACTTCAGAACCGCGTATATGTCGTAAAAGTAATCCAGAACAGCAAGGACAGTTATTCATGATTTGTCAAACTTATAATAATAAAGGTGTAAGTCGTAAATTAAAGCAATCAGCGATGCAACAAATTAAGTAAATTGGTTTAAATAAAGTTCAATGTTTACTTTACTTAAGTCCACCTACTTAGCTCTGTTTTCAGAATAGCTATCAAATTTGAGGAACTTGTGAGGAAAGCTTTTATTTTTGTTTAAGTTTTGTAAATTTAATTTCTTAAATTCAAAACTCTATGAGAAATATTTAGTAAATGTAATAAGTTTTAGTGTAAATATTTACCAGGTGTCGCGCCCAGAATCCCATCACCCATGTAGACGTATGGTGAGGGCATTCTGGGAGCGCGTGCCTTTCTGGGTACTGGGTACGCTTGTAGGGGGAAAAGTTTTTTAAAGTTTGGTGCTGAGTCAAAGCTCCACTATAATTTTTCGATTTGATACCCAATCCCTAATCCCTTTTACTGCAATTGTTTATTAAATATTGCAAAGACTTTTACAATAATCAAAAAAATAGGATAAATTATGCAATTGAGTAGCTTTTAACGTTCGCTACAAACACGCTAAATCCTGCTAAATGTGGCAATTACCAACTAAAAATTGCCATTGAAAATATATCGCTTGACAACGAAAGTGCCGCTCAATCGATTGTGTTCCACTTTTTGCTTGGTATTTGGTGCTACTTGAGGCAATGCGAATTGTCCTCTTGCCTGAGTTTGTGTTTCTAGATAGCGATCGCTTTTTCTGCCCTAACCGCCTTGCATCCGCTTGTAAGGGTGTACCATAAAAATAAATCACGACTCCCTGTGTTGAAATAACTCGTGGGTGTTGCGGATCTGAGTTTGACGGCTGGAGATTTATTTACGCTTATGTGCCTAAAAAGCTTTTGACTAGAATCAGTCAACTTTGATTTTACATAGTTTTGTTAATCTACATAAATTCTTCATTTTTTTTGTTGTAACTTTTATAACGAATAGAAAAATACCACTTTAGATACTCAGTTAGGCTTGACGCAAGTAAATTTTTGTGTATTTACTCCGCATTTAGCTGTGTTGTCTGAGCTAGACTCAGCAACATGCCATATAATCTACGGCTTTGTTGCCGTAGATTACAAACGTTTGAGTATTTATAGCTAGCACCAGCATCAAACGGTACTATATAACGGGAATTATCATTATAAAAACTAATTTTTACCTTTATTTGACAAAAAAAGCAACTTTTTGAGACATCAATCGGATATTTCATTTCTTTATTAACTAAATATTTTTTGCAAATGATTCTTCATACTTTGCTCCCAGGTTGGAAATTATCTGAGAAATCAACGTGAAAAAATGTAATATTATTCCAATGATAATTTGTTGCACATTTAACTTTCGTGCAGAATACATTAGTTATTTATTAACTGTTTATTAATAGAAATTATGCATGAAAGCAAGAAATAATAACTCCGCTAAAATAAAAATAGAAGCATATAAGTTGCTCAAGGCGCTAAGGAAACTTAAGAATTAATGTTATTTTTCCTGATCTGTGGACTTTAGAATGTTTACTTAGTTGCTGAAGACTATTTGCTATTAAACTGAAGACAAATGCATAAATTATAAGAATGGCAATTTGCCTAAAAAATATCCCAGATTTAAAATATAGAGGTATCAATGACTATTAGTACTTTTAACAAAGAAACAAATCAAGATAAAATACTCAAGGAGAAACGACGTAGGCAAGGGCAAAGCCTTATGAACACTGGTGTCGAAAGTGAAAACACCAATAGACCAAATACTTCAGGTGATCAATTAATTTGCAATAGCTTAAATCGCGGTCGAGTAGCAATCTTTATTGATGGCTCAAACTTATTTCATACCGCTTTGCAACTCGGCATCGAAATTGACTATGCTAAATTACTCTGCCATTTAACTCAAGATGCAAGATTATTACGTGCTTTCTTTTACAGTGGAATAGATCGTGGCAATGAAAAGCAACAAGGTTTTCTCTTCTGGATGCGTCGCAACGGCTATCGCGTAGTCACCAAAGAGCTAATTTCGCTTCCGGATGGTTCTAAAAAATCAAATCTGGATGTAGAAATTGCTGTAGATATGATAACTTTATCACCTTACTACGATACTGCGGTCTTAGTCGGTGGACATGGGGATTTGGCTTACGCGGTTAATGCTTTGAGCTACAAAGGAGTTAGGGTTGAAGTCGTCAGCTTGCGAGGGATGAGTAGCGACAGCTTGATTGATGTTGCCGATTGCTTCATTGACCTGGATAGCATTAAACAATATATTCAAAAAGATCCTCATTCTGGCTACAATTACCGATCGCTCTCAAACTCTAGCTTTTAAGAAGGAATTTGCGATTGCCACCGGATGCAATAAAATCACAATCATCAAAAATTTATCGCTGACCATTGGCGATCGCCTATTTATCATGCGTCAGTGAAACTGTAGGGTGGGCAATGCCCACCTTTATGTTTTTGTATAAATTTTTATAAATTTATCTTAAATATTTTTAATTTCGCCGGGAAGACTAAAGATAATGACAGCTTTAAATAACTACCAAATTTTAGTTTTCCAGTAATTCAAGGATTGCGTAATCCCTATTTGCGCTTGCGCGATCGTGCAAGCGTATTTGACTAGAATCCTTAAAATTATTGCGAAAATACCTCAACTGTCTATTCATAAATTAGCTTTGCGATCGCCTGTTTGCCAAAATTGCAGCTATCCCGTTTTCCTTTGTAAAATGACAAGCGGGGAAATCTCTCTATAGCCAGATGGATATATTAATTGTTGAAGATGAACAAGAAATTGCTCAATTAATCCAACTTTCTTTGGAAAAAGAAGGATTTTCCTGTCGCATTAGTCGGGATGGGACGAGTGCTTTAAGGATGTTTCAAGAGCAAGCACCAGATTTAATTATCTTAGATTTAATGATTCCTGGTTTGGATGGGCTGGAAGTCTGTGCCAGAATTCGCCAGAAACCTGGTGCCAAAGATCCTTACATTTTGATGCTCACCGCCAAAAGCGAGGAAATCGATCGCGTAATTGGCTTATCTACTGGTGCTGACGATTACATGGTAAAACCATTCAGCCCTAGAGAGTTAGTTGCTAGAGTCAGGGCACTATTACGGCGTAGTCTCCGCCAAGGCGGACAAAATCAGGTGTACCGTACACAAAATTTTATAGTAGATTTAGAGCAGCGCACTGCGAGCCGCCAAAAAAATTCTCAGGAATCGGAAATTTTGAACTTAACTACCTTAGAATTTAACTTATTAAGCACCTTTGTCAGCAATCCTGGTAGAGTTTGGAACCGCAGCCAGCTAATTGACAAACTTTGGGGCGATAACTTTTTTGGTGATGAGCGGGTGGTGGATACTCATGTCGCTCGCTTGCGGAAAAAAATTGAGCCAGACCAAACTCACCCTAATTTTATTAAAACTGTTGTTGGGGTAGGCTATAAATTTGAAGATGCGCCTGTGGTTTAGATGAAAATGGGCTGGCAGAAAACAAAATCTTTGCCTTTGGCGTCGCGCCTATTTTTCTCCCACTTAGTAGTGATGATGGTGGGGGTAGCTAGTCTCGTCATCATCAGCAAAGTTTCTTCACCCCGTTTTTTTGTCCTGCACTTAGAAAAACTAGAACATCAAGGTTACGGCTTAATCGATGTTCGTACTGACTTGGTTGATGGATTTGAATTTGCTTGGCGACGAAGTACTCTCTGGTCAGTTTTAGTCGGTACTACAACAGCCGGCGGATTGAGTTACTGGGTTTCCAAACGAATTATGCAGCAGTTGACCGAAATTGAACAAATCACTCAAAAGATTGCTGCCGGTCAGCTTGATGAAAGACTACCGTTGTCTGGTATTCCTGAACTGAATCGAATCGGTGCTAGTTTAAACCGAATGGCAGCAAGTTTGGAAGGGGTGGAAGCGCGGCGTCGGGAACTAATTGGAGACATGACCCATGAACTGCGGACACCTCTAACAGTTGTGCGTGGTTACTTAGAAGAACTTGCCGATGCCGGAATTAAGCCGACTCCTGAGATTTATCAGCGGTTAGCAAAAGAAACTAAGCGCTTAGAAAGGTTAGTCAACGATTTGCAAGAACTTTCTAAGGCAGAAGCTGGTTATTTGCCAGTAAATATCCAACCAATGAATCTGCGTCCGTTATTAGAGTCATTGGTAGAGAAATTTGCCGACCAGTTGCTAGAAGATGGTCCAATTCTGCGTTTAGAATGTCCATCACCGCTGCCTTTTGTTTTGGCGGATATTGACCGCACAGAACAAGTGTTGGTCAATTTGCTGGGAAATGCGGTGCGTTATACTCCCACAGGTTCGATTAGCATTCGTGTTTGGACTGAAGAATCAAAACTTTGGATTGCAGTTATTGATACAGGTATTGGGATTGCACCAGAAGATTTACCTCATGTATTTGAGCGCTTTTGGCGAACCGATCAATCACGCGATCGCCATTCTGGAGGAACCGGTATTGGTTTAACTATCTCCCGCAGTTTGGTGGAACTACAAGGTGGTCAAATTGAAGTAGAAAGCAAACTGGGCTATGGGAGTACGTTTCGTTTTTTCTTACCTTTGGCTTGAGAAAGTATTTTTTTCATTGACGCTGCAAATATATTTGACGATACAACTTATTAACACAAACTAGCCACAGTCACGTCATATCCAGTTGCTAGCTTGAAAATATAGAAAGTAATAGTTTCGCACATAAAGGGTGCTGCTCAAAGTTCTCGCAAATATAAGAGCCTAATTGCGCCCTTTTCATCGGAATTTGAGCACAATAAATCTCACCATTTTTTCTTGCATCGCTCGGTAACAGAGAAACATTGTGTAATCTCTTTGATAATTAACATACATGCTTTCTTAATATGTCTACTTTTTTCTTTGCTGGATTTTTTGTTAGTGTACTAACTTTATTTGGTTATGCAGCGATCGCTTACCTCTTTCCGCAAGATCATTCTCCTGGAAAGTAACTTACAATACATACATTTTTTGCATCACTCCCACCAGATATAAGAAACTTTATTGCCATGCGTCATCATTTGATGGCGCATTTTTGCTTTATTGTCAAAAATAGTTTTTGATATTAAGGAAAAACTTTACTTACCAATATTGATATACATACTTGATAATCATTTTTTCCGTTACCGAGGCAAGGCTTGAAAAAATGGTGTCCAATTTGGCGCTCATAAAAAGGGGATAGCGGACGCTATCGCCACTACTAATAGGCGGTTAAGGTAAGCGTCGAGCGAACTCACGATTTTTTGTCGCCAAATTGGTTACAAGGGGCATTCGATTTGTAAGTAGTGTTTTTGCAATATTCAGTAATTTTTAATACATAAATTTATAAAATGCCAAAATGGCAACATAAATTTTTATTTTTAGTTATGCTGGAAACTTATGAACGATAACGGATGTAGCAGGATTTGATACTAAGAACAGAAAAACAAAAAACAAGGTTTGACAAGCTATGGACTTTATCTGTCATATTGTTTCATCAATTCAATCGAATTATTTTCCTAGGAAGAATACTTACAATTAAAGTCATTAAATAAACTAATAAAATGTTTGACATAGGAACAAAAGTGTAGCCTCGGAGAATCAAACCTTGATTGGCAACTACTGACAAAGGCAATTCAACAAAAGAACTTTATACTTAAATTTATCTGCTGTCAGTATCAAATATTTTATACGCTGGCTTCGGAAAGAAAGTATGTAGCAGTACTTTGTTTAAATTTAAGTAACAGCAGAGAAATTTTCTTTTGAAAAGTATTAAATTGTTGGTAAGAACAAGATTGAGCTAGTGAAAATCATCAGTGTAATTGCTAGCCTATTGAGTTATATTCCAAATTAAGTGTAAGTACTGTTTTATATGTCTTGGCTTTTCTACTAACATTTATCTCATAGAAAAATGTATCATTGAGATCAAACTCAAAAATTAACTACCGCTGTTCAAGCAGATGAATTTGCCCCGACAAAACGACGCAATAATTTCTTCTAGATGATTCTTGGTAAATATCAAATAGCTTAAGGAGTGCTAACCGTGCATAAGATTCAATTAGCTTTAGTTATTAGTTACCTGCTGATGACTTGCTATTTTTTTACCAATTGGCTCAGATTTACCTTGCGCCATCCCAGTTCTTCCCCAGAAGATAAATTTTTATCTGTGGTAATGTTTTTTATCTCGACTGCATTATGGCCTGTGCTTCTTCCCCTGAATTGTCTACAAATGATTAAAACACGGGAATTAGAGTTTAGCGCAGTGTTTCCTGTGATATTAGCAGCGTTTGCGTTTAGTGTTTCGTTCTATCTGAGTTAGATGCATTCTTGGTTTGCGTTGTGGTAGAAATTTTTGCGTTTGGCAAAATATCATTGCCGAAATTTTTACCAACTTATTTAGGGATTAAGCCGACGTGATAAGTGCGTCATTAAATGGGGACAGATACAGAGAATGGTGAGAACTCTAGATGATCAAGTTAATATTCAGTCTTAGAGGATGTTTGAAAAGCTATTTTTGTTACCAAAAGTATTTAATACCCAACCTTTCCAAGGTTGGGGAAATAGACTCTTAAAGCCCCCCTTTACAAGGGGGGTTGGGGGGTAACGTCAAAGTTGATGTGTTATGTGAGACTTTTCAAACATTCTCTTAGAGGTGGCTACTACATCTGTTTATTTTGCCTTTCCCCTCGCCTCATTTTTAGCCGAAAATTAGACCAACTTGCACTTGTTGATTTTACAGTGAGTATTTACGTTCACGTCACTACTAAGCCTGGAAACTGTAACCAGACAGTCTAGGCATCTACCATCCTCATTCAAAGTTAGCTAAATTAGGACGCTTCTTCCCGTCTTCTCAACTTTGTAGCGAGACTCTATTGCCAATTCCAATGCTACAAAATGGATATGATTCATTGGGCGAGTCCTTCGTTTGACAAATGTGGACAGGCTTCATAAAAAATAGGGACAGGCAAAACATGCCTATCCCAGAAATTTTACGGAGTGGAGGGAGATGAGGGAGAAAGAATTATCCTGTTTGCCCCCCTCTTTGCGAATGAAAATTTATTGCATTTGTTGCTGAGGCAAAGCACCAGGACGCACAGATAAGTTGAGCTTTTGCCCATTGCGACGCAACTCTAGGCGTAGATCAGCCCCGATTTGGCTATTTTCTACTGCCTGTTGTACGCTGGCAGAATCGGCAACTAATTGACCATTTAGCTTTTGGATCACATCACCAGCACGTATTCCTGACGCTGCTGCTGGTGAATTGGGCACAACTTTAACGACTAAGACACCTTTATCTTCATTCACAGTCAAACCGCTATTGGGATCTGAGTTGATGTTTTGCTTTAATTCAGGTGTCAAAGCCTGCATCTGAATTCCCAAATAAGGATGTTGTACTTTGCCTGTACTTATGAGTTGATTGGAAATGCGTTGCGCTGTATTGATCGGAATCGCAAAACCTAATCCTTGCGCTCCTTGAATTATAGCTGTATTCATGCCAATTACCTCGCCACGGGCATTCAGCAGAGGTCCCCCAGAGTTACCTGGGTTAATTGCGGCATCTGTTTGAATATACTGTACTCGGCGGTCGGGTGCGCCAATTTGATTGCTAGTGCGTCCGGTAGCGCTGATGATGCCGGTAGTTACGGTATTGTCAAGACCTAGGGGATTACCGATCGCGATCGCCCATTGTCCTGGTTGTAGCTGGTCTGAGTTACCCACTTTCAATGTCGGCAAATTTTCGGCTTGAATCTTGATAACAGCGACATCTGTTAGCTCATCTTTACCCATCACTTTACCTTGGAAGGTGCGTCCATCTTTGAGTATTACCTTCACCTTGTCTGCACCATCTACCACATGGGCATTGGTCAAAATGCGACCATCAGCACCGATAATGAAACCAGAGCCGGTACCCCGTTGCATCCGGTTTGGTGGTGAACTTGGTAGTTGAGATCCAAAGAAGCGTCGGAAAGCTGGATCGTTAAATTCTTCTGGTAACTGAGTTGTTACAGTCCGGGAAGCCTCAATCCGTACCACCGCTGTACCGACGTTTTGCACAACTCCGGTGATAAAGTTAGGATCTGTGGAAGCAGGTAAGGCAGGGGCAGCATTTACCCGACTAACTGCCAACTTAGATGCGCTTTGAGATATTTCTTGCTGGTGGGATGCCAAATAACCCCCGGCAAATGTCATACCCGACCCCAGCAGCACCAACGATAGATTAAAAGCTGTTTTCTTCCAAGGTGCAGCGTTACGGGGTTCTTGAGAATAAGCGTTAAATTTATCTTTGTCTTGTGGTTGGTTTTGCATTTGTCTGTAAAGATATAAAAATATCTAGATCTAGTCTTAATCTAGATATACATTATGACGTTAGTGTGTCAGGACTGTGCCGTCAGTGTGAACAGAATTATTTATAGTTTTTTAACACAGTTAAGAGTTTTTTGCCCGGATACTCCTTAGATATACCAGAATAGCCTATACAATTTATTAGAGAAGCTACTGAAACTATTTAGGCGATTCATATGGCAACCACATCTAATGTTCAGGTGACAATTTCCCTATCAGATCCCGATTTAGATGACCAGGAGTTGCAAGCACAAGTAGAAAATTTGCTCCCGCAGGTTAGAGAGGTGGATGGGGTAGAAGAAGCAGATTTAGTGGCAGCGACAGAAACCCCGCGAAGTGCAAAGGCTTTGAGTACCTTTTTGTTAGGGGTGTTAAGTGCAGAAGTTAAGCCAGCTAATATAAAAGCTTTGTTTGGATTTTTGAGCGATCGCTTCGGCAATAAACCAATTAAGCTGGGACTTAAAACTCCTGATGGCAGAGAAATCAACTTAGAAGCCAGTAGTCGCAAGGAGTTTGAATTCGCTATGCAGCAAGCGCAGGATTTTCTGAACAATACCAAAAATACACAAGACACCAATGGCTAAGGTAGCACTACTGATCGGGGTTAGTGAATATAAACATGGTTTAAACCCGCTACCAAGTGCTGTCAAAGATGTTGAGGCAATGCAGCGAATTTTAGCAAACCCAGAAATGGGGAACTTTGCCGAGGCAGATATCAAGGTACTGAAAAATCCCCAACCGGACGATATCGCATATGCTATCTATCATCTATTTGCCGATCGCCAGAAAGATGACTTGCTGCTGTTTTACTTTTCTGGGCATGGAATTAAGGATGATAGAGGTAAGCTTTATCTGTCAAGTTGTGGTACTAAAAAACAAAATGGCAAGTTAGTAACGCCTTCAGCCGTCGCAGCTAGTGTTTTGCACGATAATATGAACGATAGCCGCTCTCAAAGACAGGTAATTATCCTCGATTGTTGTTTTAGTGGAGCGATCGCTCAAGGGATGTCCGTCAAAGATGATGGTAGCGTAAATGTGCAAGAGCAGCTAGGCGGTAAGGGAAGGGCAATTCTCACTTCTTCCACTTCTATGCAGTACTCTTTTGAGCAAGAAGGTTCAGAACTATCTATTTACACCCGCTATCTGGTAGAAGGCATTGAAAAAGGTGCGGCTGATAAAGATGGAGATGGCTGGATTTCCGTTGATGAATTGCATGAGTATGCTAGCAGCAAGGTGCAAGAAGCGTCTCCGGCAATGACTCCTGAGTTTTATCCTGTTAAGGATGGTAGTAAGATTTTACTGGCAAAGTCGCCTAAAGATGACCCAAAAGTAAAATATCGTAAGGAATTTGATAATATTGCCCTTGAAGATGAAGGAGAGATTTCTTCTGCCAATCGCTTTTATCTGAACGAAGTGCGGAATAATTTGGGATTATCAGATGAAGATGCTAATGCAATTGAGTTTGAGGTTCTCGAACCCTATCGGCAGCGACAGGAAAAATTGCAACGCTACCAGCAAGCTTTATCTGAGGTAATACAAGAGCAATTTCCGATCAGTAAAAACAACCGCAATGGATTGCAACGCTTACAAACATTGCTGAATCTTAGGGATGAAGATATAGCACCAATTAAACAACGAGTGCTTGCCCCAAAACAAGCCGAATATGAGCGTCAGCAACAAAAAGCAGAAAGATTACACCAAGAGCAAGAAAGAGCCGAATATCAAAGACAGCAAGCAGAATTACAAAAACAACGAGAAAGGGAATTATCTACACCTATTTCTCAGCCACAATCTCCCCTAAGAATTCAAACTCAGTCCTTTGAGTTCGACACCGCTACCATAACCGTAAAATCAGGACTGTTTGGTTTGGGAAAAACCTGTGAAATTAATCGTCATCGTGGACGAGCGGAGTTTTTTAGAGAAGACTTGGGTAATTATGTAGTTTTAGAGATGGTTGCAATTCCCGGTGGTAAGTTTCTTATGGGTTCACCAGAGAATGAGCTAGAACGACTTGATCGTGAAAGTCCACAGCACACCGTCACCGTTCAACCCTTCTTTATGGGTAAATTTCCGGTCACGCAAGCTCAATGGGCAGCTGTTGCCGTTTTGGAAAAGGTGAAGATTGATTTAGAGCTAGATCCATCCAAGTTCAAAGGTGCTAATCGACCTGTTGAGCGGGTGTCTTGGAATCATGCAATTGAGTTTTGTGCCAGACTGTCTAACAAAACAGGGAAAAGCTATCGCTTGCCCAGTGAGGCAGAGTCGGAATATGCTTGTAGAGCCGGAACAACTACCCCGTTTTATTTTGGTGAAACGATTACAACTGATTTGGCAAATTATAACGGGAACCACACTTATGGCTCAGGGATAAAGGGTCAATATCGTGAGCAAACAACAGATGTGGGAATTTTTCCACCAAACCCCTTTGGTTTATTTGATATGCATGGTAATATATGGGAATGGTGTCAGGATGAGTGGCATCAAAATTATAACGAAGCGCCCAGCGACGGAAGTGTTTGGGTAACTGATAATGATAATCCCTTTAAATGTCTGCGGGGCGGTTCCTGGATCCTCCTTCCTAGACTCTGCCGTTCCGCGTCTCGCGTCGACTACGATAGGGCGGTGCGCGACAACTTCTACTACAATTTTGGTTTTCGTGTTGTCTGCGCGGTTGGGAGGACTTAGTAGCCCTTTATACTTTTTCCCTTTAGCACTCTGCCCTTCTTTTCTTTACCCTTCTTTATTGCCTCGCGCAGAGCGCGATCAAAATATTTTTCGATTTTTGGATGAGTTATTTATTTATAATACGATAAACTTGCGATTTTAGCAATTGGTGTGTCCCCAATTTTGGCAAAAACGCCCACAGGCTAGAAGCCTGGGGCTATACTAACAAAGCCTGCCTTCGCAGGCTATATGAGTCTTAGAGCCTGCGAAGGCAGGCTTTGTTTGTGTAGCGATACCCTTCTAGGGTATTGTGTCCCCAATTTTGGGAGTGAAAAGAGCTAATCTTAACTTGCTGGTCGCAATAATTCCCGTAGAGCGATCGCACAATCTCCAAATGCCAGCGGTGAAATTGTCACATCTTCCGAAAGTATCGTCTCGCTTTGATAACCATCTGGACTCGGTAAGCGATATATATGCAGTTTACGCTGATTTACATCTAAAATCCAGTAATCAGCAATACCTGATTTAGCATAAGCGATCGTTTTCACTTCGCGATCGTACTTCAGACTAGAATCAGCTACTTCAATCAGCAAAAAAACTTCCTCTGGACGAGGATGGTGATCATCATAATCTAGTGGATTGGGCATCACCACCGCAATATCTGGCTCTGGTTCCGAGTAATCATCAAGTTGAATCGGTGACTGAAGTCTTAATAAAACTTGTTCACCCAAGCGTTGACGAAGTAATCTCTCCGTTCGAGTAATTGCTGATTCGTGAGCTGTTCCTTTGGCTGACTTCCTGATGATTTGTCCGGCAATTAATTCCAAGCGTTCCTCTGGATGAAAAATTCCAGCTTCCGCCATCCGGTGATATTCTTGAACAGTTAAAAGGCGAATATCTGTAATCATATCAGTTAAGCCAGACTAGTACCGCAAGGCGGAATCAAAATTCAAAATTCAAAATTCAAAATTAATACAACGTAAGCGTTTCATTGATTTAGAATGGGTGGTTTATTTACGCCGTGTTGTATGTACTAGTTTACCATCACGCTATTAATTCTAACGATATATTCTTTCTTCATTCCTCGCTCAAGTCAAAATTAACCCGCTCGTAAATCTCGCGCAAGGAAATTTGGAAATCGATAGAATTTAATCCTAAAATTGCATTTTCTCCTTCATATTCCTTAAAAATCCATTCTCCGGCTGCTTTTTTAGCAAATTGTTCCACCGAAAAATCATATTGATCAATCATAATATATTCCTGAAAGTCAGGAATTGAACGGTAATATTTAAATTTGTCTGTTTTCTCATAATTTTTAGTTGAATTTGATAAAACTTCAACTATTAATAACGGGTTAGTTATCTTTGTTGTACCAGTTCCATCATATATAGGTTCACCTCTGATGACCATAATATCTGGGTAAGTATAGATACGATAATTCGGTATCCATAACTTTACATCAACCATATATATGTCGTAATCTTGACCTTGCACCGTAGAAGGAAATTTTCTGCAAAAATTAAGTGCAATCTTATTATGGTTGGTTGTACCTCCTGGCATGAGTCTAATCTCTCCATTTATATATTCACTTCTTTCTTCAGCTTTTTCTTCTAATTCCAGATATTCTTCTGGGGTGTAAAAGCGGCTTTCTGTTTGGGAAATCATTGAAATAACCTCAATGAGTAAACTAGGATGATTTCAATTATATATTTTGTAGTCGGCGCTTCTCGCACAGTAGCGCCGACTACAGTAGATTATTCTATAAAATCAGGTCGCGCTTTGTGATTTAACTTCAGATTTTCTTCTAACGTCATCCAATCTTCTTGCTCAATTAAGTTAATTAAATCATCAAGTTTGTGGCGATATTGTTGAAGTGAATTGAGCAATGCTTGGCGATTATATCGCGCCATCATCAAGCCTAATTCAGGATTTCCCCCACCAACGCGGCTTGTATCTTTAAAGCCGGAACTAGCAAACTTTTTCGCTAATTCTAATACCTCTGAGTCAGTTTCACTCATACAAGCAGCAATCAACGAACCACTGACCATTACAGGTAAATGAGAAATCCAACTAACAGCGCGATCATGTTGTTCTGGCTGACAATGGTAGATATTTGCATTAAGCGATCGCACAATTTTTTCTACAACTTCAATCGCATAACTTGGTGTTGTCGATATCGGTGTCAGCACATAAGGCTTATTGACAAATAAGTTACTTTCTCGCGCTTCTATCCCATTGTCTGCGCTTCCTGCCATTGGATGTCCGCCAATAAAATTATCCCACATGGGAGAAAGCGCTTTGACTATCGGTGCTTTTACCGAACCAACATCAGTAATGATTGTAGAAGGCGACAAATAAGCGATTAATTCCTCAAATATGGGAATAATAAGCGCTAGAGGTGTGCAAATAAATATTACATCTGCCGTTGACAGCAAGCTCATGTCAACTGAAGCCTCGGAAACGCTACCGAGAGCGATCGCTTTTTCACAAGTCGATTCACGACGGCTGACTCCTAAAACATGATGTCCTTGCGATCGTAAATCCCAACCCAAAGAGCCACCTATCAGTCCCAGTCCTAAAATACCAATATTCATCTGTGATTTTGACATCGCTTTTAGATAATTTCTACATATACCAACAATTAGCGTTGGCATTCGAGGGGTGACATTGATGACTGTAGAGGAATTACTCGAAAAATACGCTCTGGGACTCACAGACTTTAGTGGTGTTGACCTTTGTGAGGCGAATCTGAGTGGCACGAAACTCATTGGTGCAAATCTCACCAAGGCTAAGTTAAGTGTAGTAAATCTCAGTGGCGCAAATCTCAGTAAAGCAAATTTAAGCTATGCCAACCTGAATGTAGCAAGACTGAGTGGTGCTAACCTTAGCAGTGCCATATTAAACGGCGCCAGTCTCAACGTCGCAAATTTAATTCGCGCCGATCTCAGTCGCGCTCAACTCCGGTTTGCAAGGCTAATCCGTGCCGAGTTAATTCGCGCCAATCTCAGTCACGCTGATTTTTTCCAAGCAAACCTCAGCAGCGCCGAATTACGAAAAGCAACACTGCGTCATGCTGTACTTTGTCGCGCTAATTTGAGTGAGGCAAACCTCAGAAGTGCTTGTTTGACGCAAGCCAATTGTGAGCAAGCTAACTTCAATATGACCAACCTCAGTCGTACTGATCTCGAAAACGCAAATTTTCGACAAGCTGAATTCAGACAGGCGAATCTCAAAGAGGCTAACCTCAGAGGTGCTAACTTAAGTGGGGCAAATCTGCGATGGGCAGATTTAAGCGGCGCGAATCTGCGTTGGGCAGATTTAAGCGAGGCAAAATTGAGTGGGGCAAACTTAATTGGCGCAGACTTGAGCAATGCGAATTTAACCAACGCGAGTTTGGTACACGCCAATTTATCAGAAGCAAAATTAATCAAAGCAGAATGGGTAGGCGCAGATTTAACCGGAGCGATTTTAACTGGGGCAAAACTTTACGCTACCTCACGATTTGGTTTAAAGACCGAAGGCATAATTTGCGAATGGCTTGATTTGAGTTCCACAGGCGATGGCTCGATTATCCAACATTTTACCTCTGTTGACTCACCAGACTTTTTTAACGAGACTCCGCCGACAATCCGCATTATCGTAGATGCACCCCTAGAACCAGAAGCACATTTTGCCCTTGCTGGCGCTTATTACCAAATAGCCCAGCAATATCCGCAACTCAGACAACCCCCCAGCATGGAAATCGGGCGGCGTCGGACTGTTTTCACCTTTCGAGTCGATAGCGACGCAGCTTTATTTCCCACAGCTTACATTGCCATTCTTCCTTTTAAAGATGCCGCAACTACCCAAAGAAATATTCATGCAGTTGTAGAAATAATTAAAAGTGAAGATATCTCTACCCAGCGAGAAAATAAGAGCGATCGCCTGAAGCAATTATCTGGTTTGATAGAAGAAGCTAGAAGTAATGCAGCTACAATTAAAGAAATGCAAAAAATTTTAGAAATAGCAGCAAAAGTAAACTTCTTTCAAACACCTACCCAAACTATATTAACAAATTCCAGCGCTCAGACTTTGATTGTGCATGACCACCCCAACTTTGGTAAAAAATTTATTAATTGTAGAGTAATTAATGCTTTACATGATGACAAATCAAACACATCTGCCAATGTTATAATACCTTCGGTAAACACAATTGTAGATTTTTTTAAAGGGTTTCATGATATTAGTTAGTGGATATAGTCGAGACGCGAGGAACATCGCGTCTGTACAAAGATTAAGAGTTATTTAGGACAACCAACAACCAACAAATTGAAGGAGAAAAAATGTTTAATAAAATGATGGGTAGGACTCGTTATGTGGTCTTTCGCCTGTTTATACATTTAGCCGGCTCTGAAGTAGCACCGATTTTGGGAGTATTAAATCGCAGCGCACGAGAAGCAATTGATGCTGATGGCGACATAGAAGTTTTAGGAGAAGGATTAGTACAACTCTGCCAAACTCTACTCCAATACGATGAATATTGGACTTCTGCGGCGAATGAAGGAGATGTATTTTGGAGTGAAGGTGAGGCAGGAGATTATATAAATGAGTTATTTACCGACTCTGCCGAACGTTATCTGAGTGAACCAGATTTTAGTTCTACCTCCAGGTCGAATGAACCTTTATCTATACCTGTGACGCGCAATGTAGTTGTGATGATCACATTGGCTTACGAAGGAGAAGTACTAGAATTAGAGAACGACCTTTCTAATATTGCGGCGCTAAAAGATGGATTGAAAGCGATTATAAACTTGCACTACAAACATAAACTAAGAGCAATCCAGGTGCATTTTTCGCCAGCGCAGTTAGGTGACGAACTAAGCAACGATCAGTTGTTGCAATATTACCCAGAATTGATTCCTTTGTAACTTGTAGGGTAGTCCCTACTTACAGCCCCAATGAATAACTTGTTAAGCTCGAAGATAGGATAATAGTCAAATGCTCAAGACAATAATGCGTAAATTTACAGCCGTTTTTTTGGCACTGAGTTTGTGCTTGACAACTGTCGGGTGCGGCGGCGGTTCTAATCAAGCTACTACTCCTCAAGCAAGGAATGCTAGCCAAACATCAACTAACACAAAGCTGAGTGATGGTCAGTATGATGTGCAACAAGCTACATTCGACGATAGCAATGGGGAGTATACGCTATTTTTATTTAATGCTACGCCCCCAACTTTTAAATCGGCAAATCTGCAAATGGCACGGCTTACCGATGATGAAATTAAGGAAGGTAAGAAAAGTTATCTAAAGGTAGAAAATGGTCAGCCAGCTTTATATTTGACACCAGATTTCAAAATTGAATATGTCCATAATGTCACCGAAACTAAGACAAATCCCCAAACCGGACAACAGGAAACAGTTGTAGTCCGTCAACAAAATGGCTTTTGGGCACCGTTTGCCGGAGCTGTGGCTGGTAACATAGCAGGACAGGCGATCGGTAGTTTGCTCTTTAGACCTCAGTATTATGTCCCACCTGCTTATCAGGGGGGAGGGGTGATGAGAGGCTACGGCGGCTATGGTAGCAGCTACGGTGAAGCGGTTAGTAATTACCGTACTCGTTACAATGCTGCACCCGCAGTCGAGAGAAATCGCACTGCTTTCCGCAGTACAGGCACGATTAGAAGGTCATATCCTGGTAGTTCTAATGTACGTACTGTACCGCGTCCTTCAACGGGCAACAGCCGCGCCACTGGTTCAGGTTATGGCGGCAGTACTTTAAGACCTTCTGGCAGATCCAGCAGCACTAGACGCCCTTCTGGTAGTGGTTTTGGTAGTGGGCGTTCTGCACCTAGCCGCTCGTTTGGTTCTGGTAGACGACGTTAATCAAATTAGGAGTTAGGAGTTAGGAGTCAGGAGTTAGGAGTCAGGAGTCAGGAGTTGAGAGAAAAAATAAAGAAAACGAAGAATTTTTTAATTCTTCAATTCTGACTCCTGACTTTCCTAGAGACGCGACGCCAGACGCTACAACGGAGGGAACCTCCGCAACGCGCTGGCTCATTAATCGCCGTCTCTACAACTCCTAACTTTTTTATGCTAAAGCGATCGCCGGTTCCTGCCAACGTCCAACTGCTTTACCAATGACTGCTAGTTCTTGCATCAACCGGTCGAAACGTTCTGGTGTGAGAGATTGGGGACCATCAGATAAAGCTTTGGGTGGGTTGGGATGAACCTCTATCATTAGCGAATCACATCCAGATGCGATCGCAGCCAAAGACATTGAAGGCACAAACTCAGACCAACCTGTGCCGTGGCTGGGATCAATCATAATCGGTAAGTGTGTCACTTTTCGCAACACTGGCACAACCGACAAATCTAAAGTATTGCGAGTAAATTGCCGATCAAAGGTGCGAATACCCCGCTCACACAAAATCACATTCGCATTTCCTGCCGCCATAATATACTCTGCCGCCATCAACCAATCTTCTATTGTCGCTGCCATTCCCCGCTTCAAAAGTACAGGTTTGGGTTGCGCTCCCACTTTTTTCAGCAGCGAGAAATTCTGCATATTTCTCGCCCCAACTTGGATTACGTCAGCAACTTCGACAATTTTATCTAACTCTGTAGAGTCCATAACTTCGGTAATAATACCGAGTCCGCTAACTTCTCGCGCTTTCGCCAACAATTCCAAAGCACTCTCGCCGTGTCCTTGAAAAGCATAAGGCGAAGTCCGGGGTTTGTATGCTCCACCCCGCAGAAACTGCGCTCCAGCCGCCTTAACGCGCTGCGCCGTCTCCACAATCATTTCTTCATTTTCTACCGAGCAGGGACCCGCTACAACAACAACGGGGTGGTGTTCACCAAATACAACCTTTCCATTAGGAGTATCTACCACTACCTCAGAAGCTTCCCCGTGGCGAAATTGGCGGCTAGCCCGTTTGTAAGGCAATTCTACCCGCAACACTTGCTCAATCCAGGGGCTAACTTCCTGAATTTGTAGTGGATCTAAATTAGCGGTTTCACCTACTAAACCGATTACTACTTTATGCTTCCCGATAATTTTTTCGGGTGTCAACCCCCAGCTAGTCAGTTCCTCATCAATGCGGTTAATTTCTTCCGCTGGGGAACCAATTTTCATGACTACAATCATGTTAAATTTCCTTTATCGCTAATTGCTATTATCTATATTCACGTGAACTACCCCAACTTGCCGAGTACGGCTGAAGTTGGGGCTTCCAGATTCACGGGGGATTGCCTCGTCTTGGATTTACGTCCTCGATTTGGTCTTACATCCCCTCCACTGGCAGACTCCCCCGTCCCAGAGGAGATTAGCATTCTGATTCCCTCGGCTCTAATATTTTTTGCAGCGTTTTCATCTCTATCGTGGTGAGTATGGCAACTAGGACAAGTCCATGCACGGAATAAGAGCGGTAACTCAGCTATTTGATAGTGACATTCAGAGCAGGTCTTGGAGCTGGGAAACCATCGATCTATTTCTATCAAGACCTTGCCTTCTTTCTCTACCTTATAGGCTAAGAAGTTGGTAAAGGTTCCCCATCCAACATCAGATATTGCTTTGGCTAGTTTGTGGTTACGAACCATGCCCTTGACATTGAGGTTTTCGAGTACTAACACTTGGTTGTCATCTACAACTTTTCGCGACAACTTGTGTAGAAAATCTTGACGGACATTGCTTACTCGTTCATATACCCTAGCTACTAATTTCGATGCTTTGTTTCTACGGTTGCTTCCTTTTTGTTTTCTAGCTAATTTCCTTTGTTTCCTAGCTAAGTTCTTTTCATGTTTAGCTAAGTGTTTAGGATTGCTATATTTTGATGTCTTTTCGCCATCGTGAGTAATAGCAAAATCCTTGATACCTAAATCAATTCCAATTACCTTACCGTTTGTACTCGGAACAGGGTTATCACCCTCATACTCCATCAATACAGAAGCGTAGTACTTACCAGAAGGACAAAGACTGACTGTAACAGTTTTAATTGTTCCATCTAAGAGTCTATGCACTTTGGCTTCAACCACCCCAAGCTTACCAGGGAATTTCAAGGAATCATTCACCTGTTTTACGTTTTGGGGATATTGAATCGATTGACGGTGATGTTTGGACTTGAACTGAGGATACCTTGCACGACCCTCAAAAAAGTTTTGATAGGCACGCGATAGATTCAAGCTCACAGATTGCAACACCTGTGAGTAGCATTCCCCTAGCCATTCAAACTCTTTCTTAAGTGCAGGCAACAAGGAGTTTAGACCAGATTGAGACAAACCTTTGCCAGTCGCTTTGTAAGTTTCAATGCACTTATTCAGCCCATAATTCCACCACCAACGCGCACATCCAAAATGCTGTGCCAGTATCTGTTTTTGTTCGTCTGTAGGGTATAGGCGTACTTTTACAGCCCGTCTCAACACTGGTCATCACCTCCTTGATGGGCTTTCTTACTATTATATACTATTTATAGTAAAGCTATTCCGGAAATATGAGAGGAAATTGTTCGGACATCCCAGGCGCGGATGTACCTCACATTTTCCCGACTATCCATCCCCACCCTATAAGAGGGATGGGGAATTCCCTCGAATTCGTTAAAAAAGCAGTCACAATACACAAGTCAGAATACACAATTGCAATTAGGTAGGGATTTACACCACTATCAATTGAAAACCACGCCTAGCAAAGCATATTACAGAATCGACTTTTTAAATTATGGCTACTGACTCCTGAACGGCAGATGACGGCAGGTGCTTCAAGTCGGCAGAGCCGCCCAACGCACTGCCTCCTTTATGCCGGGGAACCCGTCCACCGCACTGCCTCCTCCTGACTCCTGAATTCTTTCTTCTCAAAAATATAGCGCTCAGATTGTTTTGGTACTGTATTTTGGGTCTAAAAAGAATTATAAATTTTTAATTAGCAATGTTGAAGTTATAAAAATTACCTAAAATTTAAACTTCAACATTCACTTTAAAATTTACCCAACAGTACAAAATCTAACACCTGAGCGCTGATCATTATACGTTCTTTTGACGAGTTTCCCGCCAAACTTCGACCATTCGCCCCCAGTTGGTGGTGAACTCACTTAAGCCCACCAAACCCCCAACTCTCTCTTCGTCCCAAGAGGCAGACAGAACGCCATAAGTTATCCCTAACACTCCCAAACCAAATAATCCCATGTTGACTAGTAACACGGCGATGGGAGGTAAGTTGATGTGGGCGTAAATAGCTAGCAGATAGCTGGCAACGAGGGTGGCGATACCCAAAACGGTTGGTACACCACAGAAGCCAGCTACTCGTCTAATCATGCGCTGACTGACAACCTTGGGGATTGCCATTTCTTCTTTGGTGTAAGTTCGCTTTTTATCAACCTGTTTCTCAGCTTCTTGCTTAACAGAAGGCTGATTTTGAGATTTAGGCGATTTTTGGCGCTTTTTCTTTGGTTCAAAGGGCAATTGACTGCGTTCATCTTCAGCAGACATAAGCGTAGTCCCTATCCACGAATACCGAGGCGACCAATTAAAGCTTGATACTTTTCGCGGCTGTCCTTTAAGATGTAAGCTAAAAGGCGCTTGCGCTGACCGATAAGCTTTAACAATCCACGACGCGAAGAATGGTCTTTCTTATTTGCTTGGAGATGCAAGCTGAGACGGTTAATCCGCTCTGTCAGCATGGCAACTTGGACCTCGGCAGAGCCGGTATCGGTTTCGTGAACTTGGTAATTGACGATGATCTCTTGTTTGCGCTCTTGCGTTAAAGCCATGATGGATTCTATTTATAATCTATGCAGCAGTTTCCCATAATATCATAGCCCTCAGGTTGTATGTGGAATCACCTTTGCTGCTACGTTTTGCACTCTTGTTCATTAGAAAAGTCACACATACAAGCTTGTGGTGTGCTGGCAGTAGTAGAGGCAGTGATAAGACATCTTTTAGCACTACAGACCTAAATAAAACTCACAAAGCATCTATACTTAGATTTAAGTGTATACGCATTTAGTAACAGTTTAATAACTGGTACTAAAGTAGAAGAAAGAATGATGTAAAGTTAACAGCAAAACAACTTAATAAATAGCGACATGAAACCACCAAAAAGCACACGAAAGCGGGGATTTGTGCTGAGTCCTATTGGGTTGAAGCGTTTACAGGGCGCGATTTTAGCTCTGGAAATAGCCCAGAACAACGGCGATCGCTTTACTCTAGACCAGCTAGGCGATCGCATGAATATTTCTAGCAAAACACTGAGCCGATTGTGGTCTTTGAATGTAGGTGTAGATCAAAAAACCCTCAAATTGTGCTTTAGCACCTTTAACTTGGAATTACGTCAAGAAGACTATGCAGTACTAAGTGAAGCAAACGAGACTGAAACTTCTGATGCGCTCTCGTTGAGTTTAGACGTAAAACAAGTAAATGCGCCTCAGCATTTATCGGTAGACTCATTTGTTAACCAACAGCGTGACCAACTTGAAAATCTGTGGTCATACCCGGATGGACCCGTACCTCTGGATTCTCCCTTCTATATCGAACGTCCCCCGATTGAAGAACTGGTTTATCGGGAAATAACTCAACCTGGTTGCGTGATTCGGATTCGGGAACCAAGAGAGATGGGTAAGACTTCTCTCGTGCTGAGGCTGTTAGCCTTTGCAGAAGCACAAGGATATCGCACAATAAACCTCAATTGCAACCAAATTGATTCTGACTGTCTGGCTGACTTAAACAAGCTGTTGCGTTGTATTTGCTTTTCAATTGCAACAAAATTAGACATTGACCCCAACTTGAATGACATATGGGATGAGGAAGTTGGTTGTAAGTTGAATTGTAGCCTTTACTTCCAAAGCTATTTGCTCAAGCAGATTCAAAGTCCAGTGGTTCTGGTGTTAAACGAAGTTGACCGCTTTTTTGAATATCCTCAAATTGCTGAGGAATTCTTTGCTTTGTTGCGCTCGTGGTATGAGCAAGCACGACAAGACACTACCAACTGGCAGAAATTGAGACTAGTAGCGGTTTACTCCACACAAGTTTATGTCACTTTGGATCTCAACCACTCGCCATTTAATATAGGACTACCTATCCGTCTACCAGAATTTACTCAGCAACAGGTAGAAGAATTAGCCCAGCGGCACGGGCTAGACTGGAGTAGTGGTAATGAATCTGCCCAACTGATGTCGCTTGTGGGGGGACATCCAGCACTGATTCGGATTGCTCTATATCATCTGTGCTGTCAAGGACTCACTTTTGAAGACCTGCTAAAGGAGGCGATCGCTAATGGCGGCATTTTCCGCTATCATTTATGGCAACACTGGGTGATTCTGCTAGACAAACCCAGTATGAGAAAGACATATGCCGAACTTGTGCGGGCAAAGCAAAGTATTTATCTTGATCCGATTGAGACTTATAAACTCGACGGACTGGGATTGGTCAGCTATGAAGGCGATCGCATTAAACCGCGTTGCGAACTCTACCGCGCTTACTTTGCAAAACAACTAGCGACAATTGTTTAATAATCCAGCTTTAAAACCACTCTTAATTCCCTGAATAATCGGCTTACAGAGTTCAGTCATCCCATTAAAGTTTTTACCAAATTATCTGTGTTGTCAAAAAATCACCCTATAAGACTCGCTTCACCTGAGAAGAGCAAAGCGATCGCATTTCTTCGCGTTGCGAACTCTACCGCGCTTACTTTGAAAAACAGCTATCTACACTTATTTAATAAGGGGGGTTTGAACCCCTTATTATTAAATAAGTGTAGGTAAAAAATACCTTCTTTGCAACTACACAACCTCAAATCTCACGATGGTTGCAAGCAGCTATATTGAAATTTAGACTCGTTTTAGCGAGCTACTGAGTTAACTACAATTATTCGTATTTTAGGGTGCCATCAATGTTGGCAATGTGAGCATCTAGCTCAAGCTCTGATGGATAATATGTATCTCCTCCACTTTCTGTCAACGCAAAAGACAACTCAGTACAATAGTTCGCCAGAAGACATTAGTCTGTGGCTCAATACTATTGCAGCAGAGTATATAATCGGGATTTGAGCGCGTGTCGTGTTTGACAAAGCTCAGAGTAAAAGTTGCCTTAACTCCGTATATACATACTCTTGCGATAAGAGCGAAAACGCAAGGACAGTTAAGACAGTTAAGAAGAATTTAATAACCTACAATTAAGCAGTTAAGACAGTTAAGACAGTTAAGACAGTTAAGATAGTTAACAGAAAAATGAGCAGATTTCCGAAATACTGAGAAAATATATTGCAAAACCAGACGAAGACGGTAATTTTTGCGCTCCCTTTATAAGGCTTGTGCTATCGCTTGCAGCAATTTTGGCTTTCAAGATGGCAGAGATGAGCGCGATCACTTCATCTTGAAAGAGCTAATTTTAATCACACTTCGCTATGAAATACCAGGTTGGGGGCAGTCTCCACGGCGATGATCCTAGCTACGTTGTCCGTCAGGCAGACGAAAAACTTTATGCCAGCTTGAAAGCCGGCGATTTTTGTTATGTCTTAAATTCTCGCCAGATGGGGAAGTCATCGCTACTACAACGCACAAGTTATCGTTTTAAGGAAGAAGGCTTTGAGTGCGTTTATTTGGATATGACCCGATTGGGTAGCGAGAATACTACACCTGAGCAATGGTATAAAGGCGTTATTATTAGCCTGTTCTACGGCTTAAATTTGGCTGAACACGTTCGCTTTAAGGATTGGTGGGATATACAAACCGGGCTTTCTCCCGTGCAAAAACTAAACCAGTTTGTTGAAGAACTGTGGCACAATCAAACTGTGGACGTGGAAGGATGCCAATCACCAAGTCGTCCAGCTTTATAAAACCCTCAAAGGACACAAGGGTGCCGTTTGGGGTGTTGCCATCAGCCCTTCAAGTCAACGCATCGTCTCTGCCGGACGAGATGGTCAACTGCTGCTGTGGAATCGCAGCGGTAAACTTGTTCAAGCTTTTGAAAGGGGAAGCATTGGCTTAACGCGAGTTGCCTTCAGTCCGGATGGGCAAATAATTGCCGCAGGCACTTTGGACAACACGATCAAGATTTGGACACTAAAGGGCACTTTGCTTGCAACCCTCAGTGGGCACAACGGAGGTGTGGTATCTGTTGTTTTCAGTCCGGATGGCAAAACCTTGGCATCTGGCAGCTATGACCAGACGGCGATTGTGTGGGATTTGCAACAGATTCTCCATCTCGATTTACTGAAATACGGCTGTGAGTGGGTGCGGGATTATTTGAAAACTAATACAGCAGTGGAGAAGAGCGATCGCTCGCTCTGCAATAATATAAGTCGTGTTACAAAGGCGGCGATCGGCTCCTCAAATTTTTAGAATAATTACTACTGGGAAACGAATATTTTTGCTGTAAATGGCGCTATCTCAGTGGTTAGAGTATCTTCATCAACTTTTACAGAAGTTTCAGTCAACCAATCTTGCCACGATTCAGCCGCTGGAAAGTTGGGGATTTGATATTCTGGGAAATTCTGGTCAGAGAAATTTGCAACGACGACGATGCGAGAACCTTGGTAATTCCAGCGGGTGTAAGCGAGTACTTTTGCTTCAGCATCTTCGTGGAAAAACTCAATACTGTCGCTTTGCAAAGCTGGAGTTTGCTTGCGAAGGGCGATTAGTTTTTTGTAATATTCAAATAAATCGCGATTTTCGTCTCTTTCCAGCAAAGCCCAGGCTATTTTTTTCGGCTGAGTCACAGTTTCGCTTTTGCGCTTGTGTTCGCCAAATTCTTCACCCATCCACAGCATCGGTATACCCATTGCTGTCATTAACAGTACAGCACCTAACTTGGCGCGGACAAATGCAGCTTCATCAAAGATCCCGCGATCGCCTAATTCTCTAAATAGATGTTCGCGATCGTGAGTCGCTAAATAATTTACCACATTTATCCCGGTGGCATAACCTTGCAGTTTCGGGTCTAAAATCTGCTTTAGATGGTCTAATTCAAACGTCTCACCACAAATGTGGGGAACCATAAAGTAGCGAAAACTTTCATGCCAACAAGCATCCATCGGTCCTTCTGGTGCTGTCACCTTGCTTGTATCGGGAATGTTTTCAGCAATATTATAAAACGGCTTCGGTGCAGTATTCTTTTTCGCTTGTTGGGCGAGCCAATCCAAAAATTCAAAGTTAGCTAATTGACGCACTGCATCAAAGCGAATTCCGTCAATGTGATACTCCTGAACCCAATAGCGCACCACATCCCCAACATATTTCCAAGCAGGTTTAACGTCTAAGTGTTCATCATAATTATCATAGTTAAACTCCGGTCCCCAATAGTTGTTCGGGTCTTCCGGATAGTGCATGTGTTCGTAGTACCAATAATTTCTATCAATCAGCATTAACGGGCATTCTTCATCTGTATGGTTATAAATTCCATCCATGAAAACCCGAATATTTCTATTATGACACTCGTCAATAAATCGCTTTAAATCTTCTGTTGAGCCGTAGCTTGATTCTGTGGCAAAAAAGTGCCGTACTTTGTAGCCCCAGCTATAATCGCCTGGATACTCATTTACTGGCATTAATTCTATTGCATTAATTCCCAATTCGCGCAGATAATCTAACTTTTCAATTGCATCTAAATATTTTCCACGTTTATGAGGGTCAACTTCACCACCAGTAAAATCGGCAACGTGCATTTCATATATTACTAATTCATGATTTCCTGGCAATAATTTATCGTCGTGCTGCCAAACGTAAGTATCAACTATTCGCTTACCATCTTTGACTCTCGTTATACCGACTTTTTTCTCATCATTTACATCTGTGGCGTAAGGATCAATTACATCCACCCATTCATCTGGTTGAAAATTTGGACTTTTGCTTTGAATGCGGAATTTATATTCATAAACACCGTCTTCTATTTCTATTTCAGTACGAAAATAACCATCTTCCCCTTTTTGCATCGGAATCTCTTCCCAATCAGAAAAAGACCCAATTAAAGCTGCTTCTTTGTTACGAGGAGCAAACAAATCGAATTCAATTACACTTGCCATTTGAATCTTTGAAAATAACTACTATACTTGCTGCCCAGAAAATTATCTTGCAATATTAAGTTATATTAATCTTCTTTCTCAAGTAATAATAAAAAGCAAAAAAGCGGGAAGTAGCGTTAATTACTTCCCGCTCAATTTTTATGAATCTGCTAAAAGTTAGTATTTTTGTACTCGTTGGAATCACCGACACCCACATTTATGGTGCAGCTATACGAGCAAAGCCTGCGGAGGCAGACTGAAATCATTAATTTTCCGTAGTCCGCAGAACCGAAGCGGACGAGCGTTTGTATAGCTTCAGCCTAAAGCGCCTGAGGGGGAACACGTGCATTATGAGTGAGTCTAGCCAACAGGTACAGAGGCATTTGCCATAGGCTGATTATCTAGGATGGGCTTGCGGGTTTTTAGGTCAAACTTGTATCCATGTGGCAAAATGTGCAGCTTGGCTCCGCAAACCGCCAAAGGCTCATCTTTCAAAATGTCGTCAATATTGCTATGTGTAGCTTCTGATTCATCGACGACGGTGATACAACCTTGCCCAACCACCTCAAATTGGTTATCAGTAACAACCATAGCCGTATTTTCATCAATGCCGAATCCCAATACAGCAGGCTCAATTAGCAAAGCTGAAATTAAGCGTCCCAAGCGTCCGCGCTGTGAGAAATGCTGGTCAATTACCACCCCAGGTAGAAAGCCCATACCGGGACCCATATCCACGATGTTAATCCGAGGATTTGTCTCTGAGTCGCCTTCCACAATCATTACGTCTGGCATCACAGCTGCTCCCGCGCTTGTGCCGCCGATAACGATTCCTTCAGCGCAGCGTTTGTGAATTGCCCGATCAAGATCGGTATCCTTGAGGATGCTGGTGATCCGCGCTTGATCTCCTCCAGTAAAAAATATGCCTGTAGCTTTGTCAACTGCTTCTAAGGCTGTAGATGAAGACGCATCGTCACGGGTTTCCGTGTCAATTATCCGAGCCTGCTCTGCTCCCAACCGCTCAAACACTCTGATATAATTTTCTCCTACTTCTCTTGGCAGTTCGGTTGCTGCTGTCATAATGACAATTCTGGCTTTGGTGCCCCCAGCACGTCGCACAAACTCACGCAGGATCTGGCAATCGCCTTCTTTGTCTTCTGCACCGCCAATAATCACCAACTGCCGTTTGGTTTCAGTCGCCGCCATGATGCCTCCGGATTTAAGTCTGTTATTTTTAATAAAACACGACAATTTAAAGTAGAAAAACATCCATATGGTAGATTTAGATACAAAAATTAAATATAAAATGTAGTATTTTTTTTCGGCACGCTGATAAAGCTTAAGAAAGAAAACTGATAGTTTTGCTTATCAATTTGGAAAAATAGCGATTTAATCAAAAACAAAGACTCACGATCCAAAATCGAATCGTGAGTAAGATGTGATAAGATGCACCTTAAATCGTGTAAAAAAGTTTTACATCTCAGGGTAGATTTATAAGGTAAAATGTCTACCTAATAGAACTACTGAAAAGCAAGCCATTTAAAAAAGAACGTGCTTGTTCTAGGGGGAGATGTCTGGGTTTGCCCTCGAATAAAATTTGGAACTCATTGCTGTCTGCACCATCACCATAACCGGAAATAAGTTTGCGATGAAATGCTTCTTCAGCAAGTTGTCTAACTTCATTTCTAAGAGCAGCTTTTGTGCCATTCATTCTCGGCTGTCTCCTAAATTTTTCTTTTATAACTTATTAGTTATAAACAATATGAGGTGTAGTTTGCACCTTTCAAAGGTTATACATTTGGCGACCGATAATTTCATCCCCAGAATCGCGGTTTCTTAGAAAAGCCGGGGTTATTGCGATCAATCCGTGTGTAAAATAAATGGTCTATGCCCTGAGATAGTTGAACAACTATGGCATTAGGGATAAGTTAGTGTAGCAGAAATATTGAGTTCTATTTTTGAGTCCAAGATAAAGCGATCGCTCTAAAAACACTAGCTGGAATAATTTTACTACAATCAAACAGTCAGAAAGTCTGATGAAACGCAGGTAAGGGTCATGGATTTTGCAAAATGTAAATACCTAATTTGGGTGAAAGTGCTTTGTGAATAACGCAGCAGTAGTCAATTCAAGCGTGTATTCGGGTTGGTCGAGTACAAATTCCTTAAATTTAGGCATTTTGGTATTTTTTGCTCCACTATCCTTAGCATTGAGATTAAAGGGTGTTTAGTCAAGGGTATATAAATCAATGATTCAAGAAAAAGGCACCGATGCAGTTCGCGTCAATGCTAGAAAAACAGACGTTTTCGATGTTTTCGGCTTCAAGCATTACATGGGAGCAAATCCCTATTTGGAAACAGGAGCGCTAATATTTAATTTTGCGCTGACAGAATATAATCAGCCTTTGCCAGTTGAGGACTATGTATCTGTTATTGGCGATCGCTACCCACACATAAAAGAGCAAACGTACGATTCCCATGCCGATTTATTTGCTCGCACCGTCGCAGAAGTCGGCAAACTGGATATGGGTTTGCACTTCAACCGTTGGAGTGTAAAGCCATACGCGGATTACAAAAAAATCAGCGTGCAATCGCTGCACGAACGCACGACTAGATCCGTACTGTATTTCGTTTGGGATTGGTTTGAAGCAATTACCCAAAAAGAAGATATTGCTTTTGAAGAGCAAATGCGGATGCTACAAAACAGATTTCGCCAATCTGTTTATGGCGGTCCCACAGTCTACACCTTATTACGCACCGCATACGAAAAAGGTATTCCTAGCTTCTATCTCTGGGAAGAAGGATTGATGCAATATGGCTACGGCAAAAAACAAGTTCGTGGGGTAGCAACCACATTTGATTGTGATGCTCATCTAGATTCGGACTTCACCACCCGCAAGGATGACTGCAAAGCATTTTTAAACACTTTAGGTTTCCCCGTACCTCAAGGTGATATCGTCGCCACTGAAAGAGAAGCTTTAGGCGTAGCCAGAGAAATTGGCTACCCAGTAGCAGTAAAACCCGTTGTCGGTCATAAAGGAATTGGCGTAACCGCTGATATCCAAGACTCTAGAGAACTAGAATCGGCTTATGAGCGAGCACTGCAAGCGATCCCCGAAAACGAGCCAACGCGGATCATTATTGAGAAAAGCATCTCTGGCGCAGATTTTCGCTTGTTGTGCGTTAACGGCAGATTTGTCGCTGCCACCGAACGGCGTCCCGCATCAGTTGTGGGTGATGGACACTCCACCATTGGCGAATTAATTCGCGATGAAAATCGAAAAGCAGCTCGTTTGGATACACCCACCTCGCCGATGAGCAAAATTCAAAGCGATGAAGCGATGGAACTGTATTTAGACGAACAGCGTTTGTCATTAGACAGCGTAATTGAAAAAGGTCGCACAGTTTATCTTCGCAAAGTCGCCAATCTTTCGGCGGGAGGTATGAGCATTGATGCCACACGCACAGTTCACGATGACAATATTATTTTGGCGCAAGACATTGCCCAACACTTTCGATTAACTTGCTTAGGCATTGATGTCATTACCAAAAGTCTCGACAAATCTTGGAAAGAAGGCAACTTTGCCATTTTAGAAATCAACGCTGCACCTGGCATTTTAATGCATCTTAATCCTGCCGTTGGTGAAAGCGTTGATGTACCTTCTCATATTTTAGAAACCTTCTTTGAGTCGGGTACAGATGCGAGAATACCAATTCTCACCTTTAATAAAATCACAGTTTCCGAACTTCAAGAAACGATTGACCATATTCTTTTGCAACACCCAGATTGGACGATAGGTGCTGTTTGTCAAAATGCACTTTTTGTGAATCGCTCGAAAAAAGTCTTGAACAAAGATTACAACAGCAACGTTTTAAGTTTGTTGCGTAATCCCAAACTTGATTTACTCATTGCCGAGTACGATGAAGAAACTTGGGAAAATGAGGGGATGTTTTACCAAGGAAGTAACATGGTAGTTCTGGATAATCCTACGGAAACTGAGATGATACTCGCACGAGATGTCTTGGACGGTTCTACTGTAGTGATTAAGAAAGGAGATAACGTTTCTATTCGCCGTAAGGGTTTTATTGAAGACTACACCTTGGGAATAGATGAACCATTTACACGGGTTTATTTGAAAGAAATCGGGACAATTTTGTAACTCTTTCAATGGGGAGCATCGTTGCGGAAAGTAACCGACACCCACCAAGGGTGCGGTTACACTACAAAGCCTGATGACCCAGGCTTTAAGCCTTTTTCTCGGTCCCATTTTCTCGCTCCCATGCTCTGCATGGGAGTGTCTAAATGAGGCTCTGCCTCCTGATACGTTTGCGTCAAGACAGAGCCTCTATAATGCATTCCCACGCAGAGCGTTTGTGTATGATATAGGCTGTCCTGCTACCGCCTTTTTGGCTATGTTCTTACTTTAATTTTGCATGTGCTGCCAAGATAATTTTTTCTGTTTCTTCCCACCCAATACATTTGTCAGTTACAGAAACGCCATATTTTAATTCTTCTGATTGAGAAGAAATCGATTGACTTCCTTCAGACAAATTCGATTCCAACATCATACCGACTATTGATGTATTGCCATCGACAATTTGTTGAATAACATTCTCTAAAACTCTAGGCTGCAATCTATAGTCTTTATTTGAATTACCATGGCTACAGTCGATGACAATTCTGGGTGATAAACCTGCTGCTTTTAAGTTTTCTTCCACTTCTTTAACATTCGCAGCACCGTAGTTAGGTTGACCGTTACCACCACGTAAAATAACATGACCGTAGGCATTTCCTTTAGTTTGAAATATGCTAACCTGTCCTTTATGATTAATTCCTAAAAAGTGGTGTGGACTTTTAGCTGATTCCAAAGCATTTAAAGCGACTTGAATATTACCATCAGTGCCGTTTTTAAAACCTACAGGCATCGAAAGTCCGCTTGCCATTTCGCGGTGAGTTTGTGATTCTGTGGTGCGTGCGCCAATTGCCGACCAAGAAATCAATTCGCTAATGTACTGCGGTATAATTGGGTCAAGCGCTTCTGTGCCAGCGGGTAATCCCAGTTCAGTAATTTGTAATAGTAGGGTACGTGCCATTACTAAACCCTTTTCTACATGGAAAGAATCATCCATATCGGGATCGTTGATTAATCCTTTCCATCCAACTGTTGTTCTGGGTTTTTCAAAGTAAACCCGCATGATTAGCAGTAGTTTATCTTGGACTTTCTCAGCCAGAGTTTTTAGTTTTTCGGAATAGGCGATCGCTGCTTCGGTATCATGAATTGAGCAGGGACCAACTACGATGAATTTTCGCCTATCTTGAAAATCGAGAATATGCCCTATTTCCTGTCTAAATTTTAAAACAGCTTCTTCAGCCGATTGTGTTAAAGGTAATTTTGTTTTTAGCTCCTCTGGCGTTAATAAAACGCGGGAATTTTGAATGTTAGTGTCAAATAAATTCTTGTGCATGAGGAATATTTCGTAATTTGTGCTATGCTTTAGCGTCAAAATTCATATAAATATCTTAAAGCAAAAGTATATGTAAATCTATATACATTTTTTATGAAAATAGTATATTTTTGTTTGAATACATTAAGACAAAATAATAGGTTTCAGGTGAATTCACAAAAAAAGGGGAGAAATATTTCCCCCCTTTTTCCTTTATTACCCGACTACGGCATTACATTAATGCCATACAAACACTTTTGCTTCGTATGGTCCTAAATCAGTCAAAATGCCATCATCACCAGCTTCGACATCATAATTACCTGTCCACTCGTGCCATGTGCCACCATTAGGGAAGTTAGGAACGTGATAGCCGCCCAAGAAATTTTCTGAGAAATTAGCTACAACAACTACACGAGAACCTTCACCATTCCAGCGGCTATAAGCTAGCACCTTTGCCTCTGGATTTTCGTGGATAAAGTCGATATTTTCTGTGTAGAGAGCGTGATTGTCTTTACGCAGGTTAATTAAGCCTTTATAGTAATCAAACAACCCACGATTTAAGTCATTACCTAACAGTGTCCAATCGATTTTAGCTGACTCTTGAGTTTTGGGTTTGTACTCCCCAAACTCTTCACCCATCCAAATCAAAGGTACGCCAACTGCTGTCATGAGAATAGCCGCTCCCAATCTAGCTCTTCTAAAGGCTTCTTCATCAAGAATTTCACGATTTCCTAACTCGACCATAACGTGGTTGTGGTCGTGGTTGGTGAGATAATTTACTACATTGGTAGCACCCATAAAACCTTGGCGCTTGCAGTCAATTACATCTTTAAGGCGTTCTAAATCAAATGTATCACCGCAGATATGTTCTAATATACAGTGATAAAAACTATCATGCCAGCATCCATCCATTGGTCCATCGGCATTCGTGATGGAAGTAGTTTCCGGAATGTGTTCGGCAATGTTGTAAAAAGGCTTCATGCTAGCAGCGTTTTTCGCTTCCTGAACAATCCAGTGCATGAAGTCGTAATTAGCAATTTGCCGTGCAGCATCGTAACGAATACCATCTGTATGATATTCCTGAATCCAATAACGTACCGAATCACTGATAAATTTCCGAGCAGGATAAGTTTCTAACTTCTCGTCGTAGTGCTCGTAATTAAATTCAGGTCCCCAATTATTATCAGGGTCACGGGGTTCGTGATGATACCAAAAATCGTGGTCGATTTGTGTTAATGGACTTGATGCTTCTGAGTGGTTATAAATACCATCCATGATGACGCGAATGCCTCTACCGTGACACTCGTCAATTAAACGTTTTAATCCATCTGTAGAACCATAACTAGATTCTGTAGCAAAGAAGTGGCGAGGATTATACCCCCAGCTATAATCACCAGGATATTCTTTAAGTGGCATCAACTCAATAGCATTAATTCCTAATTCACAGAGATAATCTAACTTCTCAATAACGTGTTTATATTTTCCTCGTGCGTAAGGGTCATCTTCACCACCAGAAAAGTCTGCAATGTGCATTTCGTAAATAACTAATTCATGGTCAGCAGGTAAAGGTTTATCGTCGTTTTGCCACACATAGGTATCAACAATTCTTTCACCATCTTTAATCCGCACGATTCCATTATCTTTACCAGTTGTTTCATCAATGTTAGTTGCGTAGGGATCGGTGACATCCACCCATTGATCTGGTTCAAAAAACCACGATTTTGACTGAACGCGGAATTTATATTGATAATCGCCGTCTTCTAATTCAACAGTTGTACGAAAATAACCATCATCGCCTTTTTCCATTGGAATTTCTTTCCAATCTGAAAAAGAAGCAATTAACGTTGCTCCTTCGTTATATGGTGCAAATAGGTTAAATTCAATTGGCTTCGCCATAAAAGTATTTGTACTTTAAAAGTGTAGTTCTTCGTATTCTCGGATTTTTTTTTAAGTTAGCAAATAGTTCTTGCGAAGTAATTACATAACTAATACCTCTATCTTAAGACATATTTTGTCAGCTATATTTATTTTTCTGAGTTCGCATAGTTGTTGATTTAACAAGTTATAGTTACTTGTCAATACTCCTTAGGTATATCTAAAGTAGGAATATTTACTTGATTACTCAGATTTGCTGTTATGTTGCATGTAACTTAACAACCAATTCGCCGCCGTCGCTCTGCGAGTTTGCCGAGGTCCAAATTCACCTATTTTATAACCTTTGAAACCTAATTCTTCTTTCAGCAATTGTTTATTGTCCGCAGGAATCGAACGAGTTAATTTGACTGTTGGGGGGCGATTTTCAATAAAATCTGGTGGTTCTGGGTACTCATCCCGCCATTCTGGTAATACTTTGCTAGTGTCCCATTGTCGGCTTATTTCGTCGTAGCGATACCCTAAGCAATACCATACCAATTTGTTAACTATGGCATCATCAATTTCTTCATTAAGAATTGCCCAAATCGTTTCAGTATTCAGTGGAGGCAGGTTAGACATAAGGAAAACGAAAAATGTTAGTTGTTAGTTCTTAATTGACGCTGGCAACGATGATGATTAGGATTAGAATCACTTTATTCAACTAAAAAACTAGATATTATGTCAATAAAGCAGGTAAACTAGATATCGTCAACAGTATGCCATCCAATGGAAAGTCTTACAGCATCGCCGCAAATCCGCGCCCACGTATTTGTTACGGGGAGAGTTCAAGGAGTAGGTTATCGCTACGCCACTGTCGATACAGCTAGCCAGTTAGGATTGCAGGGTTGGGTGCGAAATCTCCCCGATAGTCGCGTGGAAGCAGTCTTTGAGGGAGCGCAGAATGTTGTAGAAGAGATGATTCGCTGGTGTCATTCTGGACCACCTGCTGCTATGGTTCAAGATGTAGTGGTTGAGTATGAAGAACCAAAAGGATTGCAGGGATTTGAAGTTAGGCGTTTTTCAATGTAAAAATATTTGTATATTTAAAGACTAAATCTTTTACAGAAATAATTTTTTGTCTCACTTCTAGGCGCAAGTCGCAAAGAAGAAGAATGAGTGCAATATTGTCTATTATTAGCTAGTCAAATAACTAAAAATTCATCTTTTTTAAGTTTGAATTATTGATTACTCGTCCATTTCTTTCAAAGTAGCTAATGCTGAAGGAGATAAACGACTGAGATAGCGGAATATCCAATATTTACATATAGTGTCTAAAATCACAGGAAATGTGGCGATAAATAGAAATATTGCGCTTCTATTTGCTGCTAATCCTAAATGTTCTGATAATGCTTCTAGAATAACTTCCCACCCATGTGGTGAGTGGAATCCCACAAACATATCTGTGAATAAAATAATTAAAAAAGCCTTCGCACTATCACTTAGACCATAAACAATTTCATCCATAAAAGACTTGACTATCACAATTTCTCTTCTACTTGTAGCGATGACTACGGCAAAAGCGATTAGTGATATCAAATCAGCAAAAACATTGCTAATGGCATTATTGCTTTTACCAATAAATTCTTCAGCCAGTTCAAGTGCTTTGTTTTTTACTTTTTCTTCTATTGCTTCCGAAGAAACCAACGGTGCTTGATGAATCAGATTGTTAAATCTAAGTTGTTGTTCAAAACTCTTTAATTCTTTGAGAGCTTCTTCTTCCATTTCCGAGTTCAGGAAAATTTCGGGTGCATTTTCACCTCTAACGCGGTCTAGTATAGGATTTATTAATAATTCTTTAGATAATATTTGAGTTAAAAGCGGTATAATAATTAGCATTGCCAAAAATTTTACAGCCGTTCTTGTTCTATTTCTAGAGATTCGGTAATTGTTAACAACTTGCTGCTCTGATTGTGGATTAAAATCAGCTTTAATTTTATTAAAAGTTCTACCAATTGACCGGGGAAATAACCCTGTTTTTTTCATTACAGGCTGAACTTTGTTAGCGTCTATATTAGATGAATCTGGTTGCTTTTTCACTTTGTCACGGTTAATTTGTAGTGGTTCAGCAATCGGAGGTATGGTGCTAGATACTTGCGGATATCCTTGGCGATCTCTGGCGACAAGCCGCTCCGCGTCTACGCTAAGTTCATCTGCGCTATACTTAGCTATCACCTGATCTATAAAATTCAGCTTATCTAAAAAAACTGGACTTGAGCTATGTGTAATAGAACGCGTCAAGCTAAACTCAGCCAACTTTGCTTTGATAATAGTTAAGTTTTTATTTAAAGAAACTACCCAATAAGACATTACACTGTCAGTATAAATTCCTGAGTCAGGAGATATTTTTTCGTTGCCAAAGTGTTCGGATTCGATGTTTTTAATTATTTTAGCTGCTTGGTAAGCTTCTTCTAACGCTCTTTCTGGTGTATTTACTAACCATTTATGGCTAGAGTTCCAGTATTGTTTAACTTGTTCTCGGATAAGATTTGTGTTTTTAGTGAAAAAAGAAGATTTAACCGCACACATAATATTATCGATATATTGAGATGTTGTTATTTATATTAATCCCAAATTGATAATGACTAATGAGTAGTTGATCCAATCATTGCTCACTAGCCATTATGCATTAAATATTATAGACTATTCTACTAAGTGTATACCGATTAAAGGGTTAGGTACAGGGAAAGGGCGGTTTTCAATAATTTTAAATTTACCTATGTTAGCGTCGTAGGCAAAGACTTCTCCAGTTTCAATCTCATAAATCCAAGCGTGAAGAGTAAGTTTCCCGCCATGAAGTCTAGAGCGAATAACTGGGTAAGTCTCTAGATTTTCTATCTGCGTTAAAACATTCTGCTCAATTGTTACCTTTAAAAGTTGCTCGCCAGAATAATGTTGATAGTTATCTAAGACGAGACGGCGAGTTGCTTCGCCATGATGCTTCAGCCAATCGTAAACTAAAGGCATCTGTTGAGCAAGATTACCTACTTGCAATAGTCCTTTCATCGCTCCGCAGTGAGAATGACCGCAAATAACAATGTCTTTGATATCCAAAGTTTGAACAGCATATTCTATACCAGCCGCTTCGGCACTATTTGAGATTCCATAAGCTGGTATGATATTACCGATATTACGGATAACAAATAATTCACCAGGCTGGCTTTGAGTAATTAAACATGGATCAATCCGTGAGTCGGAACAAGTGATAAATAAAACTTCCGGACTTTGACCGTGAGATAAATGCTCAAACATCTCACGGTGGGCGGTGAAATAATTATCATGAAAATCGTTCAGTCCGGCAATTATTCTTTTTAGTGGCACGGTTTAATTACCTCAATAAATATGTGTTAAGTCTAATCATTTATCAGATATAATTATTTTTACTGATAAAAAATATCAACTTTTAAAGAAAAGAGAAACGCAAAAAAATAACCGCGTCTCTCTACGTACAAAGCTTATCTAATGAGCAATCCACTGTGCATCAGAAACAATACACACACCGCCAAATTTCTTCAATACTGGTTCGATTGCTGCCACTAATTGATGTTCTTGTTTTTCGGTACAAATACTCATTACATAGCCATTGGTGAGTGCTTGTGTTGCTAAATCATTCAGGATTCTACCTCTGTCGCCTGTGCCTGTAACGTTCTCAATGATAGTATACCCAGAAACACCCGCTTTTTCGAGAATCTTAATAACTTGAGGAAGCTCTAAGGAATTGGTAATTATTTCTACTTTCTTGACTAATTCCACTTCTTTAAACTCCCATAATTTTGATGATATTCATATATAAGGGAATCCCGACAATAATGTTGAAAGGAAAGGTTAGCGCTAAAGCCATAGAAACGTACAAACTGGGATTAGCTTCGGGAACTGTCATTCTCATCGCTGCTGGAACCGCTATATAAGAAGCACTTGCACAAAGAACGGCAAACAAAAGGGCATTGCCTTGAGGAATACCGATGATTTTGGCGATAATTATCCCGATAATTGCATTTGCCACAGGCATGAATACAGAAAATGCAATCAAAAAAGAACCTGTTTTGCTCAAGTCTTTAATTCTTCTTGCCGCTACCATTCCCATATCTAATAAGAAGAATGCTAAAACGCCGTAAAAGATTCCTTGGGTAAATGGTTGCAACTTCTCCCATCCTTTTTCCCCGGTGAGAATGCCGATAACAACGCTACCAACTAAGAGAAATACAGAACCATTTAAAAAAGCTTCTCGGAGAACTTCACTCCAAGAAAATTCTGATTTTTCGGCTTCGTTTTCTTTGCTTTTAGCAAAAATTCTTACTAAAACAATTCCGACAACAATTGCCGGAGATTCCATCAAAGCTAAAGCAGCTACCATGTAACCATCTGAGTTGATGCTAAGAATTTTGAGAAAAGATTGAGCCGTGATAAATGTGACGGCACTAATTGAACCATAAGTTGCAGCAATAGCCGCTGCATTATATGCGTCAAGTTTTATTTTTAGGATAAAAAAGGAGTAGACGGGTACCAAAGAAGCCATGACTACAGCTGCTAAGAGTGTCAGCCCAATTTGTGGATTAATTCCACTTTCCTCAAGTTCATATCCTCCCTTAAACCCAATAGCAAGTAAAAGATAAAGAGAAAACAACTTTGGCAAAGGGGGAGGAATTTCTAAATCTGATTTGAGAAAAATTGCCAGCATTCCTAGAAAGAAAAAAAGCACTGGCGGATTTAATATATTGGACAAAATCAGGCTCGAATTCATGTCTGATAACCCCGATATCTGCAAATAATCATGAAAAACTTATGAAAAAGACAAGCGATCGCTAACCAGTTTGTAACAAATAGTTAACTTTCCTAGCCAATATATTTCAATTTTGTGGAGATAATATGAAAATTATGTGTCAATGTTGTGACACAAACCTCAAGTCTTCCGGTGCTAAAGTTGTTCGCTTTATAATGCCTGAACAAACTAGGCAAAAATATAACCACTTATTATAGTTATTGTCAAGCAACAATAATTTCTCCTCAGTTATTTATTAAATTAAAAAATAAGCGCCAATTTCCTGATATATTAAGTATATTTAGAGAAAATGCAAGTTAAATTAGTATTGAATTATACAGGGAACTTAGTGTTATTAACCCTTTTTTACTCAACTATCGATAAAACAGTTGGAGAAGCAAGGGCAAGCTATTACCGTGAAGGTAATATCGCAAGATCTCTTAGGCTCAGGAATTTTACTAAAAAGGCAGGGCGACTTTTATACTGTGCTGACGAATGCTCATGTGTTGCGAACAAATAACTCCCCGTATCGCATTCAGACAAATGATAATCGGATCTGGGTGGCTGATGTGTTGTCTAGTATTCGTTTTGGGCAAAATGATTTAGGTTTATTGCAGTTCCGCAGCACTGGCATTATTTATACTGTGGCATCTTTTGGTTCTTGGCCGGCAGTGGGGGATGAAGTGTTTGCAGCTGGCTTTCCCTCTGTAGAAGGGGAAACTGGAAAAAAAGGTTTTGCATTGACTATTGGTAAGATATCGCTGACGCTGCACAAAGCTTTAGAGGGAGGATATCAGTTTGGGTATACCAATGATATCGAAAATGGCATGAGCGGCGGACCATTGTTAAATCGTCGAGGTGAAGTTGTGGGTGTGAATGGAATGCACGCCTATCCGCTATGGGATGCGCCTTCTGTGTTTGCTGATGGTTCAGAAGCTGACGCAGCTTTGCACCAAAAGATTACTCGCCTCAGTTGGGCTGTGCCGATAGAGACGGTTATCAAGTCTGTTGGAGATTAAAGGATAAAGGAATGAATTTTTATTCTCGACTTGCACCAGCACTAATTGGCGTATCAATTGCTTTTGTTTGTACAAGTGCAAATGGCTGTGGCGCTATCACCACCTGAGGTGAATAAAATTAAAATTGCTAAAGAAATCGCAGTAACCGAGGTAATGCTCGGTTTGAACTGGCAAGTCGGCACGAGGAAGCGATGGCTCTAAGCTCGACTTTATCCAAATCAAATAATGTCAAGCCCGGCAAGGCGTGACATCGGTAAAGTCAGAGTTAGCGATGGATAAGAGTTTCAGAGTATGCGATCGCGTAATGTCTTTGCAGGAGAATCGCCTTACAGGAAAAGGAATAAAGTCGAGATTATGTCATGTCCGGTAAATCACATATATTGTAAAGACTTTCTACAACCGAACGTTTCTATTGAATTTCAAATGATTTAATCATTGTCTCCGCTGTTTGCATAAAGTCATTGTAACTATCTCTTGCTGCTGTGTAAGTAATTACATATGCCTTATCACCTCTTAAAGTAAAGAATTGCATACTTTTTAAATTATTTTCCCCATCATGACCTGTATAAATTAATTTATAGGCTAATTTATTTGCAAGTGTTGTCTCGCTTGGCTTCTTGATTTGAGCTTTTACTAGATAACTGTTGATGTCCCTAGTCGAGGTATCGCTAAAATCCTCTAATGTCCCAGAAAAATCTTCAACGCTGATAGTCAGTTTTTCTTGAAATTTGTCTGCATCACTTTGTTTCAAAGATACGAATGCAACCAGTTCACCAGTAATAAGATTGTCTAGATCTCGTCTTTCCCAGCTTTGTGGATATTTCATTTTTATCCCGACACTTGAGTTTTCATAAGTTAAAAAATTCTCTGGTGCTGATGAGGGTTTGAAAAAAGGTGAGTAATACCAGATTCCAATACTTGTTGCAAGTACTGCTGATATTGCCGAGCCAATAATAAATTTCCAGGGCGATCGCGAATGCTCGGTTGGTATAGTTGGATTGACTATGGAAGACTGAGAAATTGCTGTTATTTGATTGTGTATTTCTATGCCCGAAGGTGGTAGAGCCTCTAGAGCTTGCAATGCACTTGTTTGATTGTGTACTTTTGTGCCCTCATGTGGTAGAGCCTCTAAAGCTTGCAATGCAACTCTTGCTGACTGGTAACGTTGACGAAAGTCATAGCACACCATTTTATCTAAAATATCTGCTAACTCTTGGCTTACTTGTGCATCATTGCGCCAACTAATTTCGCATGTTTCACAATCTTTTTGGAAATTCTCCGGGGGTATTCCTGTGAGTGCTTGGATACCAATCATTCCGACTGCGTAGACATCGCTGCTGAATTGCGGGTTACAAGTACGTTGTTCAGTCGGCATATAACCAGGAGTGCCAATCGCAACGGTAAAACTCGTTTGTCCTTGAGAATTTACAACTTGGGTAGTGATTTGTTTGACCGCCCCAAAGTCAATCAGCACAATTTTACCATCTTTGCGTCGTCGGATATTTGATGGTTTGATATCTCGATGAATGATTTGGTGCTGATGGACAAAAGCTAGAACTTCGAGAATATGTTGTAAAGTTTCCGTGACATAAGCTTCGCTGAGTTGTTTGCCTTTAGGTAATTCTACAGTTAAATCGTCACCTTCGATAAACTCCTGAACCAAATAAAATTCTTGATTTTCGTTAAGGTGAGCTAAAAGAGAGGGGATTTGATCATGCTTTCCTAACTTCTCCAGCATTTCTGCTTCTTGCTGAAAAAGACGTTGTGCTTCTCCTAAAGTGTACGGGTCGGTAGCTTTTGGTTTAAACTGCTTGACAACGCACTTAGGATTGTTCGGTCGTTGCATATCTTCAGCTACAAAAGTAACTCCAAAAGTCCCTTCTCCTAGATATTTGAGAATTTGGTAGCGTCCACCAAGCTTTTGAGATTGCATGAGAGTCACTCTAGGTACTGGAAGTTATTACCCTATTTGATGACGATTTTCGCACACATTTAAACTAGCAGCATAGCAATCGTATACCAATACTAATATTTATTTAGGTAAAGAAATATATAAGAAAACTATAAATCTCAGCTTTGTTATAGCTTGCATCACCCACCATCAAGCTAAAACGTACACAAATGTAGGCTTAAAACTCTTTTATCTGAAAATCTTATGTTTACTGGTATACCTAAACATGATCACAAAATGTTGTAGATTATGTTTGTGACTTATCATATTTTCATAAACTAAAGTATACATTTATTTAGGAATTCTTGCATTTTTATGGTGTATAAATTACTCAATCCTGCGTTGAGAAAGGTTGCTAGAGTTTACAAGATAGTGTTACTGACCGTATTTACCGCAAGTACAATCAATCAGCCTAGTTATGCTAGTAACATAAAGTTCTTTTGCGAGCAGAGCAAAGGTATACCTACAACGTTTGCGCGTCGAGAAGATGGGAGAAAGATACCAATAATTCGCTGGCTTTCTTCTTATTCTTTTTTGACACCTCTACAACGTTGTCAAGAGGTATCGCGGAGATTTCAGAGAAGTTATGACAATGGCACTCTCAAAACTATCACCACAGGGATGGTAAATGAACACTCAGTTATATGTGCTGTTGTGAGTACAAACGATGCTTGCACCAATCCCAATGTATTATTTACCCTTAAGCGTGGTGATAATGGCAAAGTTGTTCTGGAAAGGTTATTAGATAGGCGTAGTTTAGCTGGGAGTACAATACAAAATCAAAGTAGCGATGACTCGCAAATCTATATTGACTTTGAGACATATTTAAATAATTTACAACCTGAAGGGTAAAAATTGTCGGGTGTGGTGACCCAGTATAATTCACCCTATATCTTGCAGCTTTTTCGACGCAACGCGTGCGATCGCCCGGAAATAAATTACTTGCCCACAGCACGCATTCCACTCAAGTCGATTGAAATCAATGCTTGACGTAGGGTGCGCCTTTTGCAGTGTAACGCACGGTTATAAATTAGGCACGTTTTGGTTAATGGGGTACGTTACCGCTTTGCTTAACGCACCCTACAGGAAGTTTTAGAAAAAACTAAATGATGAAGTATTATCATCCACTTTCACCAGTGCTGATTGGTCTATTAATGTTCCTGCTAGAATCTCAGGTAGCATTGAGCCTGTCTCCATCAGAGGTGGAAAAGATTGCCAGAGAAATTAGTGTACAAATTGTTGACACTCAAAATCCTAGCTATGCGGGTTCGGGAATTATTATCAAGCGATCAGACAATACTTACACCGTCTTGACTGCGGGTCATGTGGTGAAAAAGGGAAAAAAACAAATAATCACCCCTGATAAACAAAGTTATCAAATCAAGAATATAAAACCTCTGCAAAATTTGGATTTGGCAGTTGTTGAATTTAATACCAATCAAAAATACACGACGGCGAAGATCGGCGACTCTGATAAAGTTACGAATAGTACACTAATTTACGTTGCTGGGTTTCCTGCAAAGACGGCAGCAGCTCCCAATGTTGATTTTAGGTTCAAAGAGGGCAAGGTGGATGCTAAGGGTTCCCAGCGTGATGGTTATGACCTCAGCTATGATAATCGCACGTCATCCGGTATGAGTGGCGGCGCCATACTAAACGAGCAAGGGGAATTAGTAGGAATTCACGGTAGAGCGATTACTGAAGCTTCAGAAGGTGATTCTCGAGAGTTTGTGATAATTGGGGCTTTAGGGACTTCCATTTATTCTAGTTTGCGGCAAATGTTGGCGGTTGGGGTGGATGTGGGAGTGAAACCACCCAATGTAGTTGCAACAATGTCGTCGAAAGCGGATGATTTTTATATCGAAGCGAATCAAAAGTATGCTCGAAAAGATTATAAAGGGGCTATAAAAGATTTAAATGAAGCAATTCGCCTTAATCCCAACTATGCCGAAGCCTACAACAATCGGGGTGTTGCCCGCAAGCATTTGGGAGATAAGCTCTTAGCGATCGCTGATTATAATCAAGCTATCAAGATTAATCCTAACCTTACCCAAGCCTACAAAAACCTGGGTGTTGCCCGCTCTGATTTGGGAGACAAGCAAGAGGCAATAGAAGATTTCACTTCTGCTATCAAGATTAGTCCCAACGATGCCGAAGCCTACAACAATCGAGGTTTAGCCCGCAAGTATTTAGGAGATAATGTGGGGGCAATAGAAGATTACAATACTGCCATCAAGATTAATCCTAACTATGCGGATGCCTACAACAACCGGGGTGTTGCCCGCTCTGATTTGGGAGACAAGAAGGGGGCAATCGCTGATTACAATACTGCCATCAAGATTAATCCCAACGATGCCGAAGCTTACTACAACCGGGGTAATGTCCGCGCTGAGTTGGGAGATAAGCTCTTAGCAATTGCTGATTACAATACTGCCATCAAGATTAATCCTAACAATGCCGATGCCTACAACAACCGGGGTAATGTCCGCTTTGATTTGGGAGACAAACTCTTAGCATTAGCTGATTTCACCTCTGCTATCAAGATTAATCCCAACTTTGCCGAAGCATACTATAACCAGGCTATTGCCCACTCTGCTTTAGGAGACAAGAAGGAAGCAATACAACATTACACTTCTGCTATTAAGATTAATCCAAGCTATGGTGAAGCATACTACAACCGGGGTAATGCCCGCTCTGCTTTAGGAGATAAACAAGGGGCGATTGCTGATTACAATACTGCTATTAAAATTAATCCCAAGTATGATACGGCTTATTACAACCGGGGTGTTATCCGCTCTGATTTGGGAGATAATAAGGGGGCAATTGCTGATTTCACCTTTGCCATCAAGATTAATCCTGACTATGTTGAAGCCTACATCAACCGAGGTGTTATCCGCTCTGATTTGGGAGACAAGAAGGGGGCAATTGCTGATTTCACCTTTGCCATCAAGATTAATCCTAACTTAGCCCTAGCCTACAACAATCGGGGTATTGTCCGCTCTGATTTGGGAGATAAGAAGGGGGCATTAGCTGATTTCACTTCAGCTGTTAAGATTAATCCTAACTATGCCGAAGCCTACTACAACTGGGGTATTGTCCGTAAAGAGATGGGAGATCTGCAAGAGGCGATCGTTCATTACAATCAAGCCCTCAAAATTAATCCCAACTATGTCGAAGCTTACAACAATCGGGGTAATGCTCGCAAAGAGATGGGAGATAAACAAGGAGCAATGGCTGATTACACCTCTGCTATCAAGATTAATCCTAACTTTGCCGAAGCCTACTACAACCGGGGTGGTGTCCGTTCTGATTTGGGAGATAAGCAAGGGGCATTAGCTGATTACAATACTGCTATCAAGATTAATCCCAGCTATGGTCAAGCCTACTACAGCCGGGGTATTGTCCGCTCTGAGTTGGGAGATAAGCAGCAGGCATTAGCTGATTGGCAAAAAGCAACTGAACTATTTCTACAACAAGGAAATACAGCGTTGTATCAACAAGTGTTGGAGTCGATTAAAAAGTATCAGCGCTAAACAGGTAAGGCAGATAAGATAATCAAGTAACAAATAGATTTAATTTAAATTAAAGGTGAATGTCCAAAAGTTAGACGATTAAAGGCAATGCTACAAAAAGCGGGGTTTATGTAACCTCCTGCAAAGGGTAGTCATTCCTTGTGGACTCATGCATTAATCCTTGACAAACCAGTTATATCAAGTCCGCTTAATTAGTTATGATATGTCAAGCGCGATCGCAACGAAGTAAAGCGATCGCGAACACTAACTGGTGCTTCATACCCTTCAATAAGGCTAGCGTGCGGCAACCAAGCGCGATCGCGCTTGGCTATGACAACTGTTCAATCGGACTCAATATTAGACGAGAGTACGGCATGATCGTAATTAAGCACGTTATGCTCCCGTGCAATTTTATATTAAGTTTGGATTACGGCAAGTTATGAAACTCAGTTTATGCATGATTGTTAAAGATGAAGAAGTTGCACTGCCTAAATGTTTGGGTAGTGTTAAAGATGCGGTAGATCAAATAATTGTCCTGGATACGGGTTCTACAGATAAAACTCCCGATATTGCTAAACAATTCGGTGCGGAGGTTCATCACTTTGAATGGTGTAATGATTTCAGTGCTGCCCGCAATGATGCTCTAAAATACGTTACAGGTGATTGGGTTTTAGTATTGGATGCGGATGAAACTCTAACGCAGCAAATCGTACCGCATATCCGAGAAGCAATAGAAAGTGATTTCCATCTTCTGATTAACTTAGTACGGCATGAAGTTGGTGCAGAACAATCTCCTTATTCTATGGTTTCGCGGTTGTTTAAAAATCATCCAGATATAAGCTTTTCCCGTCCATATCATGCTTTGGTGGATGATAGTATATCCGCAATTTTAACTAAAGAACTCGATTGGCAGGTAGGCTATTTACCACAAGTGGCAATTCTGCATGAAGGATACCAAAAAAACGCGATCGCTCAACAAAATAAATACGCCAAAGCACAAACAGCGATGGAAAGTTTTCTTGTCAATCATCCTGATGATCCCTATGTTTGCAGTAAGCTAGGTGCTTTATATGTGGAAACTGGTAAAATTGCCCAAGGCTTAGAGTTGTTGATTAAAGGTGTTGCCTCGAAACAAGCTAACGATGAGATTTTGTATGAGCTTTACTATCATTTAGGCATTGCTTACAGTCGATTGCAAAATCCTAAACAAGCGATGGCTCACTATACCGCTGCACTCAAGTTACATATTTACCCGATGCTCAAATTAGGAGCATACAACAATTTGGGTAACTTACTCAAGGCAGCGGGAGATTTAAAATATGCAAAAGCTGCTTACGAAACAGCTTTGCGAATCGATCCAAATTTTGCTGCCGGACATTATAATCTGGGAATGACGTTTAAGGCTTTGGGATTGTTCAATGAAGCGATCGCATCTTATCAACAAGCGATCGCTCTTAATGCCAACTATGCAGAAGCTTATCAAAACTTGGGCGTTGTGCTGTTGAAACTAGGCAATGTCCAAGATAGTTTATCAGCTTTTGGCAAAGCGATCGTCCTTCATGAGAAGTATAACCCTGAGGAGGCGAAGAAATTACATAAAGGATTGCGTGAGATGAACTTGATTTAATTCGTAGTAAGGACTAAAGTCCTTATTTAACTCGTACTAAGCACAAAGAGTCCTTAATTTAACCACTAAAGTGCGTACTAAGCACGAAGAGTCCTTAATTTAACCACTAAAGTGATTACTACGAAATTTTCACCAGTTCTGCAATCAAAGCAATTAATTCATCTGCCACAACTGGTTTGGCAACATGTTTGGTAAAACCTGCTGCTAATACCTGCTGCTTGTCAGTCTCACCAGCATAAGCAGTCAGAGCAATAGCGGGAATATTCCCACCTTGTTCTGGTGACATAGTTCTGATTTGACGAATAAAGCTATAACCATCCATTTCTGGCATACCGATGTCACATAACAAGATATTTGGTTCAGATTTAGTAAAATTAGATAATGCTTCTAGTCCTGATGCTGCTACTGTGACGATTGCCCCAGATTCTTGTAGCAAGATGGAGAGAAACTCGCGGGAATCATCATCATCCTCGACAATAAAAATTTTCACCCCTACTAAATTCGGTAGAGTTGGGGATTTAGTTGACCGATTTTCAGGCAACAAAAGGGAAGCTGGAATCAAAGGTAATTTCACCCTAAACGTTGTACCTTTATCTTCTCCCGGACTCTCTACCGTTACACTCCCCCCATGCAACTCTACCAGATTACGCACGATCGCCAATCCCAACCCCAGCCCGCCAAAGTGTCTGGTTATGCTGCTATCTCCTTGTTGGAAGTATTCAAATACATGGGGGAGAAAATCAGGACTAATACCTTTACCCGTGTCGCTGACGTTAATTTGGACACAAGAGCCATCCTGTCTTAAACAAACTTCTACCTGTCCACCAGAGGGTGTGAACTTGACAGCGTTAGAGAGCAGATTTCCGATAACTTGCTGGAGACGATTAAAATCACCGCAAACAAAATTTACATTCGGGTCAATTTTAAGCTGAATTTGGATACCTTTAGCTTCTGCTGGCCAGCGTACTGTTTCTAGTGCTGCTGCAATTACAGCTGCTAAATCTACAGAACTAATTTCTAGAATCAGTTTATTGCGGAGAATCCGGGAGACATCGAGTAAGTCATCAATCAGTTGAATCTGCAATTTGGCATTGCGTTCGATGGTAGCGAGTCCCTTAGCAGTAGTGGTGCTATTAAAAGAGCGAGTTTGCAGCAGTTTTGCCCAGCCCAGGATGGGGTTGAGGGGTGTGCGGAGTTCGTGTGAGAGAATGGCAAGAAACTGGTCTTTGACGCGGTTGGCAGTTTCAGCTTGTTGACGCGCAAATTGTTCGCGAGCATATAGCGCTTCTCGTTCTTGCTCGGCTCGCTTGCGTTCGGTAATTTCTTGGACAATAATGTTGATACTTGCTACTTGGCTATCGCCATCTTGGAGCGGATAGTAATTAACGAGCCATGACCGCTCAATGCCAGGTTGGGCTGGAGTCTCACCCTGGATTTCACGATTTAAAACCGGTAATCTCGTGGCAATTATCTGCTCAAAGATTGGCTTTTGCACTTCTCCTAACTCTGGCAATACCTCCTGTGCAGTTCGTCCCAGATGTTCTGATTCTGGAATGCCATTAATTTCAGCTAGCTGCTTGTTGACACGAATATATCGGAAATTAATATCTAACATACACAGCCCAATGGGGGCATTAGTATAAATAGCTTCAATCTCTGTCAGTTGTTGCCGGATGGTTTCTTGGCTTTGACGTAATGCTGCTTCTGTTAGCTGACGTTCGACAATTTCCTGCTGTAATTGTGCGTTAGTCTGGATAAGTTCATTGGTACGCAGCGCTACCAACTGTTCGAGATTACCCTGATATTTTCTTAGCTCCTGCTCCACCCGCAGACGTTCGCTAATTTGTACTTGCAGTTGTTGATTGGCTTGCTCTAGTTGCGCTGGACTTGGAAGCGCTAACGCTTGTGGCACTAGGGGGACTAGTTGTAAGGCGGTAAATACAGATACCATTGCCGTAACGGCTTTGATTGCTCCTGATAACCAATAACTGGGATACCACAGCGTCCAAATGTCCATCAAGTGCGTCGTGCCACAAGCGACGATGAAGGCAGCAAACAACAAAAATATCCAGTCAAACGGCAAATCCCGTCGCTGCCGGACAAAGCAAAACAGTGTGATGGGGATGGAATAATAAGCTAGTGCGATGAATGCGTCGGATAATAAGTGTAGCCAGACTAAATCTGTTTTCCACAGATAACAGTGTCCGTGGGGAATAAAAGGAGACGATGTAAAAAAATTAGTCCACAATTCTGACATATACTACGTGCGCTCTCGGCTCTTTCATTGATACTATAAGAGCCACTATTTATATAATTATCCAATATTGCCGAGCTTGTTGGAGAGCACGTTGTCGAACATTCATCAAAGGATTAAAATTTGGGTGTTGTGCTCTTGAAACTAGGCAATCTCCAAGATAGTTTATCCCAAGAGTGGTCAGGCGATCGCCCTTCATTAGAAATACAACCCCGACGAAGCGAAGAAATTATGTCACTCTTTGGGTGAGATGAAGTTGATTTAACCCGTAGTAAGGGCTTTAGCTCTTAATTTAATTCGGACTAAGGACTTCAGTCCTTAATTTAACCACTTTAGTGGTTACTACGAACTTTTACGAGGCGTGAAGCGTAAAGCCCCCGAATAGAATTCGGGGGATATAAGCGAATGAGCCAAATGAATTTGGCTTTAAAAACGATTTATCTATTTTTAAGATAGAATAGATAAATGCTAAACCTA
>JAHHID010000059.1 GCA_019359015.1 Spirirestis rafaelensis WJT71-NPBG6 | reverse complement strand
CCATTGAGTTCAATTGCCTCTATCACTTTTCGTCGCAGGTCATAACTATAAGGGTTTGCCATAGGAATGCGGAAACTAATCATTTCTTCATCTATCTTACGTCCTGACTCAGGTGGCGACTGCTATAAAGCAAAAAAATAATATTCCCCACCAACAGAGGAGGGGAATTTCAGGAAAGTAAACTCAGGAATTAAGAATTTTTGCTAATTCACAACTTGGCTACTATGAAGGCGAGGATCGTCTTTACTACTCGTTGGTTTAACTGGTGCGGTAAATTTAGAAACTTGTCCGCTAGCTTGAGCATAAGGCAGAGCAGAACCAGCAACCAAGGCTTCTAAATTACTTCCCATAATTGTACGCGGTTGATCGCCGATCGCCTGGGCGATGGTTTCTGCATCTTTGTCCAAAAAAACAAAATGGGGAATTCCATCAACCCGATACTTCAACATCTCTGGCAGCCATTTGTTATTATCTACATTCAGCATGACAAAATTAACTTTGTCAGCATATTGCGTCTCCAACTGCTGCATATCTGGTGCCATTTTTTGGCAAACAGTACACCAATCAGCATAAAACTCCATTAGCGTTGGCTTGCCGTTTGTCAAAGCTAATTCTAATGGTGTAGACGCTTCATCTAACTTCACAAGAGAAGCTTCTGGTGTTTGAGTTCGCAATCCTAAAAATAAGGCAACGCTAAGAGCGATCGCTACCATTGCAATGAGAAAATTTCTTAAGCGCGTCCCACTCGTAATTTCTGGCTTTTGAGGAGATATAGGTGAATCTGTACTCATAACAAATTTATTAAATCTTATTAAGCTGCGTCTTCTTCAGTTTACCTCTTTCCTCTTGGTGGTTTGTAATTCCACACTTGCACGCCTGTCCTGTATCATCACCCGCGAGGGGTTATAAACCGAATGGCTAATAGCACTAGTCTTCTAAAAGAGGACTAATGCCTATTCTGCTAGAATGTTAAGTCCATTTAAATGAGCTTAAGCTGTTAGCCCCGAACTTTAGTTCTGCGCGGCTTAGGGAACGTTTAAGGTAAAACAAAGAAAAACCCTTTTCTAAAGCTGTGAAAAAAAGAGTTACTCTCACGTTTCCCAAACGCGCCGTACAAATGCCAGTTACCTATAGACTGGCGAAAGAATTCAACGTAGCTGCAAATATTATTCGCGCTCAAGTTGCTCCAAATCAAATTGGTAAACTTGTAGTTGAATTATCAGGCGACATAGATCAGCTAGATGCGGCGATTGAGTGGATGCGATCGCAACATATCAGCGTTTCCCTTACATTAGGGGAAATAGTGATTGATGAAGATGTGTGTGTCCACTGTGGCTTGTGTACAGGAGTTTGTCCCACCGAAGCGCTTACCCTAAATCCGGAAACATATAAGCTGACATTTACCCGATCGCGCTGCATCGTCTGCGAACAATGTATACCCACCTGTCCCGTTCAAGCAATCTCAACCAACCTTTAAGCCAGACGGAATACATCAGCCATCACACCACCATCACCAAAAAGCCTAGTTTTTGCCGGCGAGTCATAAACCACCAATACAGAAGGTATCCCTGTTACATCTTGAAATAGCGCAAAGCCTTCAGCGTGTTCAACTTTGTTTCCATAAGGAATATCTTGCAGAAACTCTGGATAATGAAGCGTGTTTTCTGACAGATTCACAGCATTTCGCAAACGATAAAGTTGCACCGGTCCATCTAAATCCATTGTCGGTCCGGCTAAAATCAACAAATCTTCACCATCAAGATGCATATCCCGAATTCCCAAACCATTCAAAAACAGAAAATGCTTTTTATATAGCTTTCCCTGTTTGCCAATTTCCCCCAGTGTCATGATTCCGGGGGTAGATGTTTCTAATTCTACTTCCAGCATCACCGCCCAACCACGCAAAACCGGACCGCGCAAACCGATAAAAACTCGCTTTTGACAAATAGCCATCCCTTCCACATCAAAGCCATTATCTTTCCCCGGAATTGCTGCTTTCACAAAAAAGCCTAAATGAGGATCGTCTGCTAAAGCTGTCATTAACAAGTTTCCTGTCGGAGTTAGTTCCAGTTTGGCGGCACTTAACAATATATCTGGATTTTGTGGGTGCGGGCATGATGAAAACAACTTACCGTCCACAAGCGGAATTCTTCCCAGAATATAACGATTAGGTTCTGTAGCAATTGCTGCCAGTCTTTGGATGTTTTTTTCATCTGATTTATCAGATTTAGGCTTTTTGCGTTTGTAACTATGGGAACCCACTAACCAAAGATAATAATCAGTGTAAGCAAGTCCTTCAATGTCAATTTCTTCTTCTTCTGGTGCCGGTAAATCAATAAATTCTGCTACTCGATAGCGTTCATGATTTGCAAAATTATCCCCATCAACCAAAGAAAGACGCTCAATAGTCGAGGTTTCGTCTGAACCCAACCACAAATGCTTTTCTGGAGTCAGCAGCACCGCTGAAAGGTCTTCTCTGTATTGTTTAAAACCGTCAGTAAAAGTTAACGAAACTTGACTTAGTAAATATGAGTTATCCATTTTACTTAAACTACCATCGTGCAATATATTGTTATTATGTGCTTTATCATACTCTTTTGGAGAAAATAATCACAAAAACTATAATCCTCATCCGGCTTTTAAAGCCAAATCTAAGATTTATTAAGTTTATATGTGACTTTAAATATCATAATATTTTATAATTATAAATTTGATAAGATTGAGATTATTTTACAATATAAACAACCATCAAAAGTATGAATAATCAATAGTAGAGAAAAGAAAGAAATATATATCAAGAATTAGATAAAATTTTGTCAAGAGTGTTATGATGCAATAACTCAATTAAGCATTTATTGCTATCAAGCTCTGACCAATAAGATTATGGAATTAGTTGCACACGCTAAACTAAAAACGCTAGGAGATTATGCTCACGAAGCGATGAAAAAACACTTTAAAAAAACTTTAAAGTGGGAAAAAACAGTTAAGAAAGATGAAGATCCAGAAGCTCTGCATCAAATGCGAGTAGGGATGCGTCGTCTACGCACAGCAGTCAGCAGATTTGGGCTAGCTTTAGATTTACCTAAGCCAGCAAGCGATAAAAATATTGGCAAAATTGCTCGTACTCTTGGCACGTTACGCGATTTGGATGTGCTCAAAGAATCTTTAGAAAACACTTACCGTCCACATTTACCGCGTAAAGAACAAAAATCTCTGCAAACAGCTTTCGATGCTTTAGCTAAACAACGCGAAGACGCGTTAGAAGGGGTGCAAGCAACATTTAAAGATGAGCATTATAAGTCTCTAAAAGATCGGATGAACGAGTGGTTGGAAAAGCCAACTTATCTACCTCTAGCATCTTTGCCTATGCAATTCTTGCTACCGGATTTACTTTTGCCGGAAGTGAGTAGTTTATTGTTAGATCCCGGTTGGTTAGTGGGAACGCAAGCCGAAAAAGCAGAGTTTGTCATTCTCAAAGGGTTAGATGCTGACAAAATAGAGAAAGAATTGGCAACTAACGGCGAAATGCTGCATACTTTGCGTAAACAAGCCAAGCGCGTGCGCTATCAGATGGAGTTATTTACTGAGTTGTACGGCGAATCTTACTCAGTTTATGTGGCAGAAGTTAAAAACATCCAAGACATTTTAGGTTCAATTCAAGATAGTGTAGTCTTAGGCGAGTGGCTGACGGATGTCTTCGAGTCAGAAATTGAAACTAAACTTCCCACTTTTGCGAATTTATTAGCAGAAAATCGTTATAAATTGTGGCAGCAGTGGCAACCTTTACAAAAGCGGTATTTGAAACCGGAAACTAGACATAGCTTTCATTTAACAATACTGCATCCCCTAACGGTGCCATACAGCTAATACCAATAAACCGAAAAAATGCTTGATAATAAGTATCAATAAATAAGGAAATAACAAATAATTCCTGAGATATTACTCCTTTCCCGCTCTAAAATTACCTATCTTTTCTTTCTCTGTGCCTCTGCGTCTCTGCGTGAGATAAAAAAATATTTCCGTATTGTTCCAGCCGGAAAGGAGTAATCAAGCGATACGATTATTAAGAGTGAAAGTCAATTATGGTTGTAGCTTAGGATGTACAAAGCGTAGCGCGATCGCTATAGAATTGGCAGATTTGAAAGCGCTACAAGAGTGGTTGATTGCTAATCAACAAAAATTACTGCCTGCTTTGAGTAGCGATCGCTTTAATAACTTTCTCAAAGATGACAGAGAAGAAAAGCGTCTCCGTGATTGAGAAGAGAACAAAACAGAACAGAAGGCACCGAAAATAATTAGCCCCCCTTCCCTACCAGGGAAGGGGGGTTAGGTTTATCTGATGTTTTTCACCTTTGGGCTGTCGATTTTGGATTTCTCTTAAGATGCACATTTTATAACCCTTACACAGCAAGGCTTTCAGAAAGTGAAGAAAAATGTGCTTCTTTAATTTGTTCCGGGAGGGGAAAAGGCGCCCGTAAGAGCTCACAATTATCAATTTATATGGTAGGATAATGCCACTTTCCAATTATATCTACCCAAAGAATTAGAAACAAATCTCCTTGAGGAGGGTTGACGAACGCTGAATGTTGCATTATACACAAAACCGCTGATTTGCATCTTCATCATAGTTAATGAAAAATATTTTCATTAAATCAAGATTTAGTGTAAGCTATTTTTCAGGTTAGTTGAAGATAATTGTCAAGAAGCTGAACCGAAAAGTGCTAATTAGCGATTAGTAGCGAAAAAATTTGCGGTTCTACTAGTTGCTTAATTGATTATTTATTTGCAAGGAAATTTAATGACTAAACAGCCTGATGTTATTTGGTTGAATACAAGTCCTAGTTTGCAATACTTTAGCAAGCCGTTGCTTTCTTATTTGTCGCGTGAACTGACAGTGCAAGAGTGGGAGTATTCCCAAAGTCAGGATGAAGGTAGTTCAATCTTATTGGCAGTTGATCTGCTGCATAAATATCTCAAATCGTGTAATCAACCTGTGCATCTGATGGGTCACAGTACCGGAGGATTGTTAGGGCTAATTTATGCGCGTCGATATCCAGAAAAAGTCAAGTCTTTAACTTTATTAGCTGTAGGAGTTGATGCAGCGGTTGACTGGCAGGCTCACTATTATAATCATCTGCCGTTCTTATGTCGCCAAAAGACTCTTAGTGCAATGGTTGACAATTTGTTTGGCTATCAGAATCAACGCACCGTTAAGCGTTTAACGAGAATCTTAGAACGAGACTTAAATTGCTCACTTTCACCTCACTCGCTGTTTCAACGGCTGAGTATGACTCCCAACAAAGTGCCAGTACCTTTAATGGTTTGTGGTAGCTTAGATGATATTATTGTTGAACCCGATGCCCTACAAGGATGGCGACCCTGGTTAAATCCAAGCGATCGCCTGTGGTTATGTCCAGAAGGACGGCACTTTTTTCACTTCTTTCATTTTCAGCTTGTGGCAGAACAAGTTCTCAGCTTCTGGAAATCTCAAAGCCAATTGGATGCACTTTGTTACAGCCTGAGACTTTAAGTAAATTCTCTGTGTTTTATGTCCTGTGACTAATCGGTAGCTCAAACCATTGAAGGAAGGTTTTTTGCTTTATCTTTATTCATGTTGAGGCGATCGCACTTGTAGCTTTAGCAGTTTTCTTATTTTTGGTGTCGCAAACAAAGGTACAGTCTTTCGACATGCGATGTGAAGTCCGTCAAGAAAAGGTGTAGGCAAAGCTACACCTTTTTTGTCAAGTTGAGATGCTTTCTGTTTGTTGTGCAACTTGAGTTTTTTTCGCAACGGCTGGAAGATATACAATATGAACTGAACAAGGCGCGTGGTGAATGACATAGTTACTGACGCTGCCCAAAAATAGTTCTTTTAAACCAGAGTGACCCCGACGCCCCATAATAATTAAGTCAGCACCCCAACTATAACTTACATCACAAATGCAGCGACCAGGACTGCCAGAATTTTGAGTAAATTCAGTTGTGACACCTGCTATGTCTGCTTGGGCGTGAAAAGATTGTAACATCTCTATACCTTCGCGTTTAAAAACATCCCATTGCTCTTGGTAAAGTTCTAAAGTTTGACCGCGCACTCCTGAATAGTAGTCAAAACCAGAGTATACAGGCACATAGGGACTGCCTTGTTCTTCAGAAGAAAGAACATGTAGCAGCATTAAGCTAGCTTGTGTAACCTTCGCTAAAGCCAATGCTTGTTCAAAAACTTGCTTGCTTAACTCAGAGCGATCTAATGCAACTAAAATTTTGTTAATAAACATATAGACACCCATTTTTTAGCAAAAATTATCATTTATTAGAGGACGCAGGCGATCGCATCAGTCCTAAAGAGCTTCTGCTGCTCTTTCCTCTTACAGTTATGTTATAGACAAACAATTTGAGGATCTTGTGAGGAAAGGGGGAATGCCCAATGACGCCAGATGCTTCAACGCGGGGAACCCGACGCCAGATGCCTCAACGGAGGGAACCTCCGCACGGCACTGGCTCCGCAACGCACTGGCTCCCCAATGCCCAATGCCCAATGCAAAATTGACGCTAATTTGAAGCCTCGGAAATGAGAACGGATAGATGAACAAGAAACTTCGTTGCGATCGCCTGCATCTACCCCTACAATTCAAGTAACTATTGGTCGCGTCGAAGTTCGCTGTTTGATGATTCTACTTCATCTTTAACGCCACGTACTCTTTTCAACGGAAGCGCGATCCATCGTTTTTTTAGAAGATTACTTGAAAAGACGCCAAGGAGGCAAGTCATGAGTAACTCTCTGGCGATCGCAGCTGTTACGACAACCTTACGCAATCTCATTTCTCAAGGTGTTGCCCAGGAATTGGGTAGCGGTATTGTAACAACGCAGCCACCAGACAAGGCGCGGGAAAACAGTGATAATGGAAATCAAATTAATGTCTTTCTCTATCATATTTTACCGAATGCCTCTTGGCGGACTATGGATCTGCCCAATCGCGTCAAACCTGGGCAAACCGGTCAACCGCCGCTAGCTCTCAATCTTTACTATATAATTACTTTTTACGGCAAAGATAATGATGATATCTTGGCTCATCGTCTGTTGGGCAAGGCGATGCATATTTTAAATGACTACGCAGTGCTAAACCCAGCTGATATCAAGACTAGCTTAGGTGAAAGCGATTTACACAATCAAGTCGAACGAGTTCGGATTACGCTTCAATCTATGTCGCTGGAAGATGTTTCTAAGTTGTGGACAACTTTTCAAACTCAGTATCGCATTTCCGCAGCTTATGAAGTTTCAGTAGTACTAATTGAAAGCAGTCTTAAGGAGTAGCATTGTTGTTAGGCGATCGCGAAATTTTGTTACTCACCGATTTACAAGAAGCCATTGAGAAACTTTATCAAACTTGAAGAGCTGCCAGCCTCTTGAGCTTTCTTGTGGTGCGATCGCTATTGAGAAAAAGACAAATTTCTATTTTTATTTTGTCTTATTTTTATCAAATTTCAATCTGAGAGGAGAAACCTAGTACTATATACATCAGTACTTTCTCATGCCACAAGTCTGCAAAAATAGCTTTATGCCAGAGCTCACTCCACCTACAGTAAAGCCAAACGTTCCTCATTTTTCTTCTGGACCTTGCGCGAAACGACCGGGTTGGTCTGTTTCCCAACTTGAAAAAGCCTGTGTAGGTCGCTCACATCGCTCTGAAGCTGGTAAAGCCAAATTAGCAGAAGTGATTGAGCGTTCTAAAAAAATCCTCGGTGTTCCCGCAGATTATCGCTTGGGTATAGTTCCCGCTTCTGATACAGGCGCTGTGGAAATGGCGTTGTGGTCGCTATTGGGAAAACTACCCGTAGATATTTTAGCATGGGAAAGCTTCGGGCAAGAATGGGTTAAAGACGTTTTAGATGAGTTGAAATTGCCAGAAACTCGTCTTTTGAAAGCAGATTATGGTAGTTTACCAGACTTAAACGAAGTTGACTTTCAAAAAGACATCGTGTTTTTGTGGAATGGTACCACCTCTGGTGTCAGGGTGGCAAATGGTGATTGGATAAAAAGCGATCGCCCAGGATTGACAATTTGTGATGCGACTTCTGCTGTTTTCGCAATGGAAGTACCTTGGGAAAAATTGGACGTAGTAACCTACTCCTGGCAAAAAGTATTGGGAGGAGAAGCTCAACATGGAGTAATTGTCCTTTCTCCCCGTGCAGTCGAACGTTTAGAAAATTATCAGCCCGATCGCGCGATACCAAAGTTATTTCGCCTAGCCCAAAAAGGTAAACTGATTGAAGGTATTTTCAAAGGTGATACCATCAACACACCATCGATGTTGTGTGTAGAAGATGCCTTGGATGGATTGAAATGGGCAGAGAGTATTGGTGGACTTCCCGGTTTAATAAAGCGCAGTGAAGCAAATTTGCAAGCGATCGCTAAATGGGTTGAGCAAAGTTCTTGGGCAGCTTTTTTAGCAGAAAACCCAGAAAATCGCTCTTGTACCTCAATTTGCCTGAAAATAGTCGATTCCTGGTTTACTGCCTTAACTCCAGAAGAACAGGCAAAATGCGCGAAGAAACTAGCAAAACTTTTAGAACAGCAAGAAGTAGCCTTTGATATCGCTTCCTATCGCTCCGCACCTCCAGGATTGCGGATTTGGGGTGGTGCGACAGTCGAAACCGCCGACATTGAAGCTTTGCTTCCCTGGTTGGATTGGGGATACGCTACCGTCAAAGCCGAACTTGAGAAACCAGCGTAAACACCAACCTCTAATAAATAGCAATAATTTACTTAATTATTTTCCCCTCTAAGCCAGTCTCATGAGGGGATTTTACTTTATATTTTGTTTCAGCCGCCAACTAAAAAAAGATATTGCTCATCCTTAAAAAGACGATGCGAGAAAATACTTTTTTGGGTTTGGTTGCTAGCATGCTTTATAAGTATAATCACTTAAGGAGATGTATTATGTTTATGTTATGATTCCAGCTAGCATCTTATATAAATCATTATCAGTTAGTTGGCATGGCGCTATATCCAGATATATCTTATACACATGTATTATCTGAGCTTTCAGTTAATCGCAAAGACCCTTGTGAAGTAATCCGTGAGTTAATATCTAACTCTTATGATGCTCAAGCATCAAGAATTGAGATTTATCCCCTATTACAATATCAAGGCTTTATATTTTTTGACAATGGTACTGGTCTAAGCGAAACACAAGTTATCAATGGGATAACCCCCTACCAAGCTTTTTTTTCCATAGGCAAATCTACTAAAATTCCTGGTGAATTTATCGGTTACAAATGCCAAGGCTCAAAACTGTGCTTCGCTTCTAAAAAATTTACTTTGATTACACGCTGTAAGAATGAGCAAAACTGGCGGTCAATATCGATAGATAACCCTAAGGATAATTTGAATCCACAATACAATAAGGATAATTTGAATCCACAATACAATATCGAATCACAGTTAGATAATAGTCCTTGGCAAACCGTAAAAAACTTATTTTCTAGAGCTAATAAACAAACTGCAAATATCCTTGAGCATTTGAGAGAAGAGTTTTTCCAAAACGGCTTTTCTAATGGTGCAATGATTATTGTTCAAGGTTTAGAGGTAGAAAAATTTTCAGACTTTTACGACTCGGAAGAGGATGGTATAACCAAATGGTCGTACCTAAAGCATTACATACGTTTTAACACAAGGCATGGAGACATGAGGATTCTCCGCCCTGATAAAACTGATTTTTCTGCTGGTAAAGCTGAAACTTTTAAACAGTCTCTAGGATACAACGACCAGTGTGAATTATATCTTTGGACAAGAGATGTTAAAAAAGTTGATGGTTTGAAAAAAATTGAGGCAGGTTATCCGTACTTAGAAAAACCTAGCGATATACACATAAGTAGTCCTGCTGAAGTATCAAGTCTTAGTACTGGTAGATTTTTTGCAAGAGGTGCAGCAACTTTTCAATTTGAAGGCATTACTTACTGTTTGGCGTTAGCAATTGATGGTAATCGTCGGGCGCATGAAAAATATGAAGAACTGGATAGAAAAGGTAAGAAAAAGTCTGGAATTAGATTGACGGAGCAAAGAGGCGTATTTATCTGCTCAGAGGGCGTAAAAATTTGCCGATATAATGAAATATTTGAACATAGCAAGCTAGCAGATTACGCATTACTTGGTACGTCAAATGGACAGTCTCACTACATTTTTATCATCAATGGTAATTTCGATGTAGTGACAAACAGAAATTCTTTGACTGAAACTGCAATAAGAATTCTTAATAATGATTCTTTTATCGAATATATAAGAAAATTTTTTGATCAAGCAAAAAGTAAAATTAAAGTTTTTGGCGAACTTGTTGGTAGGCTTAATAAGGAAATTCAAGATGTGAAACTAGAAGCCTACACCAAGAAGCTAAATGCATTAAAGCAAGGAATTCAAGACAGACCCCGGTTTATGGTGGAGGATATAGAACAACTATATGGAAAGTTGCTTGTGGAACCTGGGATTGGAGAAGAGTATTCGGTAGGAACCTTATACACTATGTTTGCTCACCTTGTCCCTGCTGACTCACAATATGCTCATCTTTGGCTGCGTCCAAGAACCTTCTCTAGCATGGGAATTGATAGCGTTGCTGTCGATATCGGAGAGAACCGTTTAGTAGACAACGTTCATAAAGCACTTGAGTACAAGTATACTTTCTCACCTAGTGATGAATTTAATCATCCACTGATATTGACTGACCAGATTGTATGTTGGAATATACCCACTGGAGAAGATGGTAAACAGATTAGTGACTCATACAACTACTTTGGAGAAATTTCGTTCACTGAAGAACTTAATGGATTAGGCTACCAAATTATAAATATCCAAAGTCGTGATGGTGAATATCATGGCGGTAACGTAAAAGTAATTAGCCTCAAGAATTTGCTTGATAAGACTTTTAATTGCCAATGGGTAACTCCACCACCCAAAGTAACTGCTTCCGCAACAAAGAGAAGGCGGTAAAAAGCCAAAATAATATATGGCGATCGCTCCCCTCCTCCTCTGCGCTCTCTGCGCCTCTGCGGTTCGTTTTATTAGATTGCCTACCTCATTTCAACAATCTCAGACCACTCAGGGTAACTAACACAGTAGACCCCTCATGCCCAATTACACCGAGGGGTAAGTTAATATTTCCGAGAAAATTACCCACCAAAAGCAGAATAATGAAAGACAAAGCAACTGCTATATTCTGCTTAACTATGCTGTGCGCTCTTTTCCCCAAACGCATCGCCACTGCAAGCTTCTCCAGTCGGTCTGCCATCAATATAATATCTGCTGTTTCCAATGCTACATCACTTCCGGCAACTCCCATAGCAATACCTACAGAAGCCTGAGCTAATGCTGGTGCATCATTAATACCATCGCCCACCATTGCCACTGTTTCATACTGCTCTTGCAAGCGGCGGATTACATCCAATTTCTCTTCTGGCAAAAGTTCTGCATATACCTGATTTATACCCACTGCTTGCGCCACACTATCAGCAGTGCGCTGATTATCGCCAGTTAACATGACGATTTGTTCAACTCCCAACGCCTTTAAGCGGGCGATTGTTGCAGCTGCCTCTGCCCTCACCTCGTCGGCGATCGCTATCAAACCTATCACCTCAAATGGTGGGGGAGTGGGGGAGTGGAAGAGTGGAGGAGTGGGGGAGAGAGTATTAAATTTTGAATTCTCCTTTTCCCGTTGTCCCCCCATCTCCCCATCCCCCCCTCTCCCTATCCCCCCCTGCGCTACCCAAACGACTGTCTTACCTTGCTGCTCCAACACTGAAGCAGATTTCTGCAAATCTTCAGGTAAATTTGTTACATACTTCTGCACAAAAGCAGCATTACCCACAATTACCTGTTGGTCTTTGTTGATACCGAGTATTCCCTGTCCGGGGATAGCTTGCACCTCAACTGCACTAACCCAATTTAAATCAGCAGCCGCCTGAACAATAGCCTTACCGATCGCATGTTCGGAAACTGATTCGACGGTTGCGGCTACTTTCAATACATCTGCTTGCGAATAATTACCAGCAGGAATTACTTGAAAAAGTTGCACGATACCTGTAGTCAGAGTACCAGTTTTATCGAAAGCGATCGCTCTCACTTTCCCCATCATTTCTAACTGGCTACCATTTTTAAACAAAATCCCCTGTCTTGCACCATTGGCAATTCCCGATAACAGCGTCGGCATAATTGCTGCCATCAACGCACAAGGAGAAGCTACCACCAAAAAGGTCAGCGCTCGATAAATCGTTGTTTCCCAATCCCAACCCAAAAGAAACGGGGGTAAAGTTGCCAGCAATATCCCAGCAATCACAATGAAGCGTGCATAACTCCTTTCAAATTTCTCAATAAACTGTTGCGAAGGTGGTTCTTCAGTCTGCGCTTGCTCTACTAACTTAATCACACGTTGAATCAAACTGCTTTCCGGTGGTTGATGCACCTTCAACTTCAGCGCACCATAACCGTTAAGCGTACCTGCAAACACTTCCTCACCCACCGTCTTTTCTATAGGTAAAGATTCCCCCGTAATTGCCGCTTGATTGATGGTGCTGTAACCAGATACAATCACTGCATCGGTAGGAATTAACTCTCCCGGTTTGACGACAATTTCATCCCCTACCTTTAACTGGGAAATCGAAACTTCCTCTTCTCTTCCCTGACGTAAAACCATTGCGATATCTGGTGTCAGGCTCATCAAACTGCGAATACTGCGCTCAGTGCGTCGCATCGCGTAACCTTCGAGGGCACCGCTTATGGCAAAGATCAGAATCAAGATTGCCCCATCGATAATCAGGTGATATTCTCGTTGCCATAAACCCAAACCAGCAGCACCCAACGCCGCTACAATCATCAGTAAATCTACATCTAGTTCTTTTTCTTTAAAAAGCGTAGTTAGTCCCTCGCGGGCGCTTTCGTAGCCACCAATCACATAAGCGGCGGGCAGTAGCAGCAATGCCCATCCCAACCAGCCAAGATGCAAAGCGAATGCTCCCAGAAGCAACAACACGCCACAAACAGCGGCTGCAAAGACATCTGAGTGTTCTTTGGTGAATTCGGTTAAACGTTGTGAGTACATGAAAGTTTTATCAATAGGGACTCTCTCACCCTAAACCTTGACACTAATGTCAAGGTCAAGTCGCTTCTCCCAGGGGGAGAGGCTGCGCCAACGCTCCAATTCAAAATTCAAAATTCAAAATTCAAAAAAAAGACAATTAGTGGGGGCAAGGAAGCGCCACTAATTGTTGGCGGTAGCCTCCGCTCTGCGGAAGACCACTGAAATTAAAAAGTGGCTGTGGGGGCTTGAACCCAAAATTAATTAATTAAAAATTATTTTTTTATTTCTTCCTGCGTGAATTTTGAATGCGTGAATTCAAAAAGGGTCAACCCTACCATTGAGGATTTGCGATAATTAAGGCTTCTGCTGCCTCACTGGACAATGGCTGAGAAAAAAAGTGTCCCTGCCCATATGCACATTTCATCTCTTTGAGTTGTGCGAGTTGCTCTGCCGTTTCTATTCCTTCTGCTGTCACATCCACGCCAAGTTTTTTACCAAGCGATACGATAGTTTCGGCAATGTCTAAATTTTTCTCATTAGGATTTATATTGCTGACGAAGGTTTGATCAATCTTCAACTCATTAATCGGAAAACGGTGTAGACGACCTAATGATGAATAGCCTGTACCAAAGTCATCGATGACCAAGCGAATATCCAAAGCTTTTAATTGCCAGAGGGTGGCAGTTGCAGAGCGATGGTTTTCCAGAATCACATTTTCCGTAATCTCCAACTTCAAGCGATGGGCATCCAAGCTCGTCTCTTGGAGAATTTTGCTAATTTCCTCGACTAGATTCGGTTGAGTGAAATGCTGATTGCAAATATTCACACTGATTGATAAAGGGGGATATCTCTTAATTTGCTCTTGCCACTGCTGTATCTGGTGACAAGCTTGGCGCATTACCCACTGGTCAATCGAGACCATCAGTCCGATTTCTTCCGCTACTACAATAAATTCAGGTGGAAAGAGGAGTCCACGTTCTGGATGCTGCCAGCGTAGCAAAGACTCGAAACCAATAATCCTACCAGTTTCCAGCGATACCAGCGGCTGATAGTGAATCAAAAACTCCTGACGTTCAATTGCTCGGCGTAGATCCGTCTCGATCTGCAAGCGTACCACTGCGCGATCGTGCATACTCGTGTTAAATATCTCGTAGCGTGCCTTGCCACCGATCTTGGCTCGGTACATGGCGATGTCAGCGTCACGCACCAAGTCTTGTGGGTGATTATAACCTGTTGCACTCAGGGCGATGCCGATACTTGCCGTAATGAATACCTGTTCTTTGCTAAGATCGAAGGGCAATGACAGTTCTGCCTGTATGCGTTCGGCAACACGTATTGTGTCGCTGATGTCCGAGAGATTTTCAAGCAAGATTGTGAATTCATCTCCCCCAAAACGTGCAATTGTATCTGTGGGACGCAGACAAGCTTGCAGTTTGCCTGCAATGGCAATCAGTAATTGATCTCCAACTAGATGCCCAAGGCTATCATTAATTAGCTTGAAGCGATCCAAGTCAACAAAGAGTACAGCGAATCGAAAATCGCGATCGCGTTTGCCGTGTTCGACTGCACGCTCTAAGTGTTCCATAAACAAAGAGCGGTTAGCTAAACCTGTGAGTCCATCATGAAAAGCATTGTACTTCAGCCACTTATTAGAATCGCGCAAGGCTTTCTCGGTATGCATCCGCTCGGTGGTGACGGCACCCACAAGCAGACCCATTAGCGAAATCGCCATCAAGCCGAAGTGCAAAACCAAAAGATTAGATGAACCGAACTTGGCAAGCACCAAGAGCGCAACCCCGACGTTCATCGACAAAACCGTCACCGCTGCTCTCTCAAACCCGTGCCGCAAAGCGCTCCAAATTACTGGTAAAAAAACGAAATAGGTGTAGTCCAGATTAGTTGCTCGCGGTGCCGCATACCCAGTTAAAATCCCAATACCCAATACCGTGCCCTCCAGAAGCAACTCCAGAACTTCTCGCAATGTGGGCAAGCGTAGCTTACCCTCTGTCGCTGGCGATTGCTGCTCTTTGTGCAACCACACCCACGGCAGCTTACGTAGCAAAATCAGCAGAAATGGGGCTAGCATTACGATGCCGGTAGCATCTCCAGCCCAGTAATGTAGCGTGTACGGAACTAACTTTGACCAGGGGATCAACCCGCTCCACGCAAAGTTTACAACTTGCAGCCAAGCGACGATGAGTGGTGCAATCAAGACTGCGACAATGTTAAAGCAGACCACATCGCGCAACTGACGCAAGCGGGGGTTAATGTGCAGTTTGAACAACAGCAAGGCGCTGGCTCCGGCGTAGCCTATCGTTGTGGTAAAATCAAGTATCAGCAGTGTGATAAAATTCAGGTCGCGGTGAGCCACCACATATTCATGTACCAGCGTGTTCAGCAACAGCGCTGGAGCGTAGCGCAGACCGAAGACTAAGATGAGGACGAAATCGAGGGCTGACGACGGATACCAAATTTGAACTTCCGGCGTTGTTTCAAAGGCAAGTGACACTTTGTCCAATATTGCCCAGAGAATCAGGTAGATTACCACAATCAGCACATAGCCCAATTTAGGTGGTATGCGGTGCAGCCACCCGAAAACTGTCTTAGAGATATGCGAGTCACCGTCATTTGCTGTGGGCATAGTAGCGTATTGTTACGATAGCCTCGCGACCGAGTTAAATCCCTTAAGCTAAGGAACATGGGACGAAAACCGCCGCTAAGGCGCTCTGTTCGAGGCGAAGCCAAGTACAGGAAGCGACAAAAACTCCACACCGTAGACATTGTGAGATGTTAATGTTGTTATCTTGACAAGTTAGCCTTCTCAACTATCTACAGAAATATATCAAAAGACATATTTTAATGTTACATTTTGGTGGAAATAAAAATACATCGGTTATGTAACAGTAATTGCTACGCTAAAACTGGAGTATCCTGTTGGTGAAATGATCAACGCTGGTTGCTTAACTATTAAAGAACTCACTGATGCAGTTGGCGGCGGTATTACTCCTCGCATGGTTCGCCATTATCATCAGTTGGGATTACTACCTCAAGCTGTGCGATCGCATAGCAACTATCGCCTTTATAATGAACAGGATATCCGCCGATTGCAACGTATCGTCGCACTGAAGCAGCAAGGATTTCAGTTAAACCACATCCGCCAAATTCTGAAAGTGGAACCAGAAGCGGATACAACTAAAACCCTGATGTCGCAACTTCAGCAGCAATATCGAACAGTTATGCAGCAAATTTCCCAACTGCGGCAAACCGCATCAGCTTTAGAAGGTTTGTTGGGAAGAGATAAAGATTGTCAAATTATGCAAGCGGAAGTTTTTTCTCAACTCAAGTTATTAGAGGTAGAAACTCAAGCAGGAGTCGGAGAACTAGACAATCTTTGGAGTCAATTGGATGCACAAGTTCATACTCATCCGGAAGTTTTTCAAGAATCTTTACAATGCTTGCTGCCTGATTTATCTAACCGTTCGGAAATTGAACAACATTTAATTTCGCAGATGGTTTTAGCTTGTGGCGATGTTAGTTTGGTGTCATTTTTGAGGTTGGGAAATAAAGCGATCGCCTCCAGTCGTGAAGCGCTAAAATCAGGCTGTAAAGTTGTTGTCGATACTTTCTCAGTCGCAGCAACTTTAGATAATACTCGGTTAGCTCATTTGGGATGTCGCGTGGAAACTTTAATTGACAATCCCCACATTACCACCGCCACAGAAGCAGAAATTGATTTTTGGCAACATCAAGAATGGCGAGAAAAATTACTGCAAGTAACCAAAGGTTGTGTGCTAGTTATTGGCTATGCTCCTTCAGTACTTTTAGAAGTCTGCGAAGCAATTGAAAATAAAAAAATTCAGCCTGCGTTAGTGATTGCGATGCCGATTGGTTTTAGTCATGCACCTGCCGCCAAGCGACAATTAATGCAAACATCTGTGCCTTTTATTACGATAGAAGGAACTTTGGGCGGTGGATTGTTAGCTGCTACTGCTCTAAATGCCTTAGTTGAATCGCTGTTAGACAAGCCTGATTGTCACTGTTATCTAAGTTAAAATTATTGTTAAGAAATTATTTATTTTTTTAGTTTTTGCATATTAAATAACTCAATTATCATGATTTGGCGACATTATATAGTTTACATTATGATATGCTACTCAGTTTAAGTCAATAAACTATAGGAATTGGGGTAAAAAATATAATGAGATAAACTACAGCAGAAGTCAGGAGTCAGAAGTAAAATTTGCTCTAAATCTGCCTTTTGAGTTGAAAAGCTGTAGAGATGCGAAAAGTGCAATCTGCTGTATTTGAGAAGAATTGAAATATTCATCAGAAAATTTAAATACATTTCTCAAATACAAACGTAAAAACTATAGCTTAAACTAGTCACAATCGAAGTAATTAGCTTGAAGGCTTGTTGTCAAAGGTGATATGAAAAACCTTAAAAAAATAAAGGCACAATTAACATGGCTTTCAGGCAAGATAAACTTAGGACTTACGCAAGCGTCACAATATAAGGTCAACTGGCACATATATTTCAATTTGCCGTAAATGCTTGTAAGCATTGATTTATAAACCTTAGAGCCATATTAATTCTATGTGACAGTTTTCAGATAAATGTGCCAGTTGCGTAAGTCCTGAAACTAAAACCAAAGTATAGCTGAATACCAGTATATACAAAAACTTTAGAGATAGATGACACAGGTGTATAATTGGCGCGTCTCCTCTATAAAAAGATAACAATTAAGACTGGTCAGCTTTTTATATTCCTTTACCTTGATAAGGGGCATATGTGGCAAAAAGAGAAACAAGATAGTTCGATAGTTAGTTTGGCATTGCTGCTGGCATTAACTTCCCCAGCAGGAACTCTCTTCGCGCCAAACTGCGTACAGGCACAATCTGCAACTGAAAATCCCTCATTTCCTCTGCCGCAAACGGTTGAAAATGGGACGAAAGTAAGGATTGATGGTTCAAGTAGGATGACGCCAATCAATCAAAGCCTGAAAGAAAGCTTTGAAAAACAGTTTTCGGGCACTTCTGTTGAATTAGCTGCTAACGGTACGGATTCTGCTCTAAAAGCTTTGCAAGATGGTAAAATCGATATTGCCACAATTGCTCGTGGCTTGACACCAGAAGAAAAAGCACAAGGTTTAGAACAATTGCGGGTGCGACGCGAAAAAATTGCGATCGTAGTTGGTGCTTCTAATCCTTTTAAAAGAAGCTTGACAAGTAAGCAATTTGCCCGGATTTTCCGAGGGGAAATTACCGATTGGTCTGAGTTAGGAGGACCTTCTGGTAAGATTCGCTTAATTGACCGTCCGTCAACAAGTGACACTCGCGAGTCTTTACGCAGTTATCCAGCCTTCAAAACTAATAAATTTGCCACAGGCTCTACAGCTACCCAATTAGCAGATGATAATACCGCAGAAGTCGTCAAGCAATTGGGGAAAGACGGCATTAGCTATGTTCTGGCGAATGAAATATCAAAGCTCGAAGATGTGCGAGTTCTGAAATTGCATAACACCTCCCCAGACGATGCAAGATATCCCTTCTCGCAGCCTTTTGTATACGTTTATAAGAAAAATCCTAGTTTAGGTCTTGCAGGTTTTCTCGGCTTTGCAAGCGCGAAGCCAGGTATTCAAGCGATAGAACAAGCCAGAACTGCGGAAGCTAATGCGATCGCTGCCAGTGTACTACAAACAATCCCCCCAAATCCAATTGTCTCAGCAGCTAGTGTACCGGGAGTTGCAACTTCACCAGCTACTGAACCGGCAGCTATTGCGGCAACTTCACCAAGCACTGATGCAAACAACTTCACAACGGCTAATCAAAATAATTCAGCAAGCGATCGCCTTTCGGTACCTGCTACTGGTAACATTGAAACTGCTCCCAACGAGAGAATATCACCTTGGTTGTGGCTGTTAACTTTGCCTGTAATTGGCGGTTTATTATTGTGGTTGCTAGGAAAAAGGCGAGCAAAACCTCAATCAACAGACGACGTAATAGAATCATCTAATCAGCCTTTAGAAGAGGCTACACCAACAGCAGCCATAGGCGCAAGTGTTGCCCCTCCTGTTAGCGACGCTTTGTCTGATAACCAGTTGCTTCGCGCTTACGCACAAACACAATCTGGCGCGGTAGAAAATACTACCGATATGCCATCCAATTTGCCACAAGGGGTAACTAACACCGGAGCTAATGTCCCTGAAGAGACAATGTTACCAGTATCCAACATAGCCTCCGGTGGTAGCGCAGCCTTAGGAGGCGTTGCAGCAGAGGTAGGCACAAGCATTTGGTCGCCACCCTCTGACAACCAGACAAATATAGAAGCAGCAGATGAGACTACGGAAATCATAAATAATACTGAATTATCATCAAATGTTCCTCAAGTCGTATCTGATGTAGAACCACCAGTAACTGAAATTCCAACCGACCAGCAGCCAGATGTGCCAATACCCACGGCTGAAGCACAACCACCAGTACAATCAAACTTGGGAGAAGATGTCACCTCTACGGGTGGTACAGTAGCAGGAGGTGGGTCAATACTTTGGTCGCGATTAACTGGCAGTTCACAACCCGAAGCTCTTATTGAAAGTACACAAAACGACGACCTTGAAGAAGATGTCTGGGATATTGAAACCCCAGCAACCGAAGTTACAATCCCCAAACTGCAATATTTCACCACAGTAGATGCTACCTCAACTGAAGTTAGAGATTCTTTCCCCGTTGCATCGAATCTAGAAGCACCAACAACGGAAATTACAGCTTCAGTTCCCGAACAGCCAGATGTTTCTATAGTAGAAACACCGACAACAGAACTTACAAATTCTCTCTTTGTTGCATCGAATTTAGAAGCACCAGAAGCGCAAATTCCTATTGCATCTGATCTAAATATCGAAGCACCGACAACAGAAGTTAGAAATTCAGTCTCCCTTGCATCAAATCCAGAAGCATCGATAATTGAAATTACACCCGCAGAAGCGCAAATTCCCACGGTTACATCTGATGAAGATGTAGAAACAACGGAAATTACAGCTTCATTCCCTGAACAGCCACATGTACCTGAACTTGTATCTGATGAAGATGTAGAAACATCGACAACAGAAATTACAGCTTCATTCCCCGAACTTGCATCTGACGAAGATGACTGGGACATGGAATTTGCCGCAGACGAGACAGAAGTACAACCACCAGCACAATTCAACTGGTTGCAGAATATCACCTCTGCCGGTGGTGCAGTAGCAGCAGGAAGTGGGGCAGTACTTTGGTCGCGATTGCAAAATAAAGCTTCACAACCCGAAGCTAGTACCGATCCCACACAAATCAACGATGACCTTGAAGATGATTTCTGGGATATCGAAACACCCCCAACCGAATCACCCGATGTCCCAGAAGTTGCATCTAATAATGTAGAAGCACCTTCCTCAACGCAAGTTACAGATTCTGTCTTAGAATCACCCGATGTCCCAGAACTTGCATTTAATAATGTAGAAGCACCTTCCTCAACGCAAGTTACAGATTCTGTCTTAGAATCACCCGATGTCCCAGAACTTGCATTTAATAATGTAGAAGCACCTTCCTCAATCCAAGTTACAGATTCTGTACCCGAATTTGCCGATGTCCCAGAACTTGCATCTGATGAAGATGATTGGGATATAGAATTCGCAGCAGACCAGACAGAGGAACAACCACCAGCACAATCTAATTGGCTAGAGAATATCACCTCAGCGGGTAGTGCAGTAATAGGAAGTGGGGCAGTACTTTGGTCGCGATTGTCTGGTAAAGGTTCACAACCCGAAGCTAGTAACGATACCACAGAAAACAGTGATATTGACGAAGAATTCTGGGATATCGAAACACCTGTAACTCAACAGCCAGATGTTCCGCAAACGGTGAATGCACTATTGCCGACAGTGCAAATTCTACCTGCAATATCGCAATTACCAGATGTTTCGCAAACGGTGAATGCACAATTGCCGACGGTGGAAATTACACCTGCAATATCGCAATTACCAGATTTTCCCCAAACGGTGAATGCACAATTGCCGACAGTGGAAATTATACCTGCAATATCCCAATTGCCAAATGTTCGAGAAGCTGATTTGGATGTGGTTGCAGACGCAGCTGAGGATGATTTATCTGCGGAATCAAACTGGTTAGAAAACATCACCTCTGCGGATGATGCAACTATAGAAGAGGATGCTGTATCATCAGATTTGTTTGATATGGACGAGACAACTTCTTTAAACTCCCCAGAATCAAGCGAAATATCCGCAGAAGTCACAGATGCAACGTTAGAACAACCAGCTAACAACTTACCCATTGTTAAAGACATGGACGAAACAGTATCTAATATGTCAGAAGACATGACAGAAAATGTTACTGAACCTAGCCCGTTAGACTTAACAGCTGGTGTGCCTTTTATCGGTGCGGGAGCGGGTGGTGGAGCTTGGCATCAAAGTTATGACCTTAGTAAGAATACTGATGATAATGTGAATGGAGATACAAATAACGAAGAAAAGGATGTAGAAAGCAGCATTGCGATCGCACCCCGCACAGCCAAATGGGCTTATGTATCTTGGAACGTTACCAGCACCCAGAAAAAAGCAGTGCAGCAAGAGGGAGTTTGCCAATTGGCGCTGCGGTTGTATGATGTCACTGGTATTGACTTAAGTTATCAGCCTCCCACACTAGTGCAGCAGTATGAATGTGAAGAGATAACACACGATCGCTATGTAGCTATTCCGGTAAGCGATCGCGATTATATCGCAGAAATTGGCTATCTAATTAATGGCGATCGCTGGTTTTTACTAGCTCGTTCAGCCACAGTTCGCATCCATAACCGTCCCCAGCCTGATTTCTGGTTTCAAGCAGATGTTGAGTTAATTATCCACGGATCAACAGAACCAGGTGCAACCGTCAAAATCGCTGATCATTCCATCAAAGTTAAACCTGATGGAACTTTCCACTTGCGTGTCCCCTTTACAGACAGCTTGATTGATTATCTCATGACCGCAGTTACTACTGATGGGCAACAGACTAGAATCATTCACAAGAAGTTCTTCCAGGAAACTCAAGAATAATTGGTAATGGGGCAATTTGAGGAGGGGGAAAGGTAAAAGGGTAAAGGGAAAAGGGTGAGAAAAAAGGAATATTTCTCCCCCTGCTCCCCCTGCTCCCCCTGCTTCCCCCTCTCCCCCTGCTCCCCCTGCTTCCCCTGCTCCCCCTGCTCCCCCTGCTTCCCCTGCTTCCCCTGCTTCCCCTGCTTCCCCTGCTCCCCCTGCTTCCCCTGCTTCCCCCTCTCCCCCTGCTCCCCCTGCTTCCCCTGCTCCCCCTGCTTCCCCTGCTCCCCCTGCTTCCCCTGCTTCCCCTGCTCCCCCTGCTTCCCCTGCTTCCCCTGCTCCCCCTGCTCCCCCTGCTTCCCCCTCTCCCCCTGCTCCCCCTCTCCCCATTCCCTCCCCTGAACCCTTGACATCAAAACCGCTGACCGGTGGTAACTTCAAACTTTACTTCTCCCTGGTCGCTAATTCCCAAGTCACCGCGAATCAACCCAAACGGTGACTTGACTCGCAATCCTAACCCATAACCAAACCCACTTCCGGGTTTACCTCGCACTACACCGGGTTCCCCTAGCACCGTTTTGCTAGATCCAAAATCTGAAGCAAAGTCAGCAAAAACAACTCCTCCCACAGTTTGCAGAATTGGGAAACGATATTCTACAGAAGCCAAGCCATAACTACGTGCGCTAGCGACTCTACCACCTCCGTAACCTCTAACAGAATTCTGTCCACCCAGGTCAAATGCGTTTGCTGGTGGAAATTCGCCAATATTTGTCCCACCTTGTAAATTAAAAGCTAACATTTCTGTATTTTCTGTTGACCCATTATTCCCTATCCAAGTAACTGGTACATATAAAATATAGTTTGCTCGCAATCGGTTACTAGCAATTTTACCGAGTCCGATGGGAATAGCTTGTTCGGTGCTAAGAGTGAGAAGCGATCCTTTAGTTGGATTGTTACGGCGATCGCGTTCATCTTTGCTAACAGCAAAAGACACTGTAACTAAATCATCAATACCAGTACCGCTTACTGAAAGGGGGTTTCCCAATCTATCTACTCGTGCCACATTATAATCGCGATCGCGCAAGCTAATTCTGGTGTAGTTAAGACCTAAAGCTGCATCCCAATCATCAAAAGATTTTAAAACAGCTACAGAACCGCCAAATCTTCCTTCTCGTGCGGTGCTACCGTTTTCCAACTTAATTTCATCGTTAAAAGTTCGAGATAAATCTCGTTCGCGAAAAGCTCGAAAGCTGTAGCCTAAGCGGTTTGGTTCTCCTCGACGATAAGGGCTGATAAATTCGCTTTCAAATTGAACATCTTTACCACTTACCTGAATGCTCGTATCTAGTTGTTCATTAAGTCCGTTGATATTTGCATCTCGATAACCTACCTGACCGTAAAGCCCAACATCACCATTATCACCACCGCCAAAATTCCAAGAAGGAAATTTATTTTCTTTAATGTAATAGACAATATTAACACCCGTGTCATCTTCTTCTAAACCAAAGTTGACTTTATCAAATGAGTTTAATCTCCTTAATCTTTCTACGTCTTTTTTAAATAAATCGTTACTAAATATTTGACCCGGCTTTAATCTCAAATTATCGATGATAAAATTTTTCTGAGTCCGTCCTTCTATTATCCGACCCTTTTCATCCACCCACTCACCCTTATTATTAACAAAACGGATTTGGATATCTTTGACAATTTTCTCGCCACTTATCTGTCTGAATGACTCCGCTAAAGGAGCTTTGGATGTCAAGCTATCTGCTGTCTTCGCAGTTTCCCATGAACTGTTATTCACAACCCCCGATGAAAATTTATTTTCTTGCCAACTCTCAACTCTCGTACAGACGTTTTGCTGTTCTGTACAGATATTTGGCGTAAACGTCTCTACCCCAGTTTCTATTTTCAAGTCAGCAGATTCAGAGTTTGCCAGCGCTTGCTGATTTTCTGGAAACACCAGCATCCCCATAATTAAAATTACAATTATTTGAACACGCATATTTGAAGTCTGTTATCTATTTCAGTAGGTTAAACGATACACAACATAGCCTACTGGCTTAGATTACCCTTAATTTGTCCCTGTCTATCTATTAATTGGCAGATAAAGTACAAAAAAACTGATGATATAAAAACCGCTGATCGGTAGTAACTTCAAATTTGACTTTTCCTTGGTTGTTAAATCCCAAGTTAGTGCGAATTAACCCAAACAGCGATCGCACCCGCAATTATAACCCGTGACTAAATGCACTCCCAGGTAAACCTGGCAGTACACCGATTACAATATATCGCCAGTGATTTAAATCGCTCTCCGGCAAAATGGGAATAAAGTAATGCTACAGCGTTTACTTTAGCCGAAAAAGTTCAGCAATTTAATTTGAATATTAGTCTCTGGACCTGCGACCAGAAACGCAGAATCGCCAAACTTGGGGGCACCGGTGAGAATTTTCGGGTTTTGAGAAAAGCCAAACTGTTCTGTAGGAATACCTAATGGATTACGATTGAGAGTACCGTCACCGTTGGCATCATGAAAAGCAGCGATCGCATAATTTCCGGCTTTTAAGTTGTCAAATTTAACTGTCAGCGGAGCGTTTTCTAGTTTGACACAACGGGCAGCCACCGCGCGATCGCTGCTGCCAGGAAATCCTCGTCCACCCGAAAACAAACTCAGGCAAACTTGCCCACGCTGATTTTTCAACCCGTCAATTGTGACCGTAAGGCTACTGTTTGACACTGCTTTTGCTTCTTGTAAAGCTGTCAAGTTTATCACAGCGGTTAAAAGTAAAAGACTCTTGAAAGTACGTTGCATTGTCATTCACTCCTATGTAAAACACTACAAATTGTTTACGCAGTAATTTGATTAAAACCAGCTTAATTCGCTTTTTCGCAATTGCAATCGCAAATATGAAGGAATAGGACAACTGGTATAATAACGCTGCGCTCTTTGAGATAGTCGATACGTAAGCGACGGTAAAGGCGATCGCTATGGTTCCAAGATTTCCCTAGAATTAATTTAACTACCTATCATTAGATAGGTAAATAGGCAAAAAAATTATTTTGGTTATCAACAGTTCAATTTCTTTCTCCCTTTACCCCTTCCCCTCTTCATGAAAACTTGAGTCCATCCAACAAAACGGAAATCATTTCATTCACGATAACTTCTGTGGGTGCAGTACCCGGTTGAGTAGTCACATAGGGAATGCTCTCCATAACAGACAAAAAGAACCCAGCTAAAATTTTAGTACGAGTATTGCGAATTTCGCCTCGCTCTTGCGCTTGGGCAAAAATCTGTGCCAACGGCTCAAAGATGAATTGGGCATAGCAAATTGACAGCTTATTCATATTTTCTTCACCCAACAAGGGCATATCTGTATGTGCCATGCTCAAAAAATGGATAGGAGGTTGAGAGAGAAACCAACCAGCAGCGGCTTTAAGTTGCGATCGCAAGTTGGTTTCTGCATTCTGAATAGCTTGCTGTAAACCGGTGCGGTGACGCTCAAATACACGCTCGGTAACTACCACAAAAAGTTGCTCCTTGCTGTTGAAATGATAGTATAACGACGCCTGACGAATTCCCACCTCAACAGCTATATCCCTCATTGTCACAGCATTGTAGCCGCGCTTGCGAAATAGCTGTTCAGCCTCATCAAGAACGCGATCGCGTCCACTAGAAGAGACTTCTTTTGGCGAGAACGAATTATCTGTCAACCAAAACCTACCTAACGTTTAGTAGTTAATTATTTAATATCATACTACACTATCACGCATCAATTAATACCAATTTGAAAAAAGAATGCGACAGATGGTAAATGTATTATGTAGATAGCATTGAAGGTGAGTAATGGCAGGGGTTACACATATCGATATCCAAGAAAGTGTCGAAGAACTCGAGGCGTTGGTACGTCAACAGAATAATGTACGACTCAAAGAACGGTTACAAGCGCTTTACTTGATTAAAAATCAAGGTATTAGCGTGTGTGCGATCGCTAAAATATTAGGAAAGCATCGGGGTACAGTACAACGGTGGTTAGCAGATTACCGAGACGTTAGCCTTTGAAAAGGATGTCGTATAGTGACAGCAGAACCTCCACCACAATCAGAATCACCACATACCACTCTACTCGCTGGCTACTGCTATGCTGCATGAACTCCAGCACTGTTTGTGCGGTTCGGGAAATTAGCTCTAGTTTCCGTTCCAACGCATTGTGACGCTCACGGATTTCGTATTCATCCTCCAAGCGCAGATATAAGTTTTCAAGCTGTGGAGATTCCCAGAGCAACTCCGGCTTATCGATAATCTCTACTCGACCCACAATCTTATGTTGAACTAACAACGTAGTCCCAAGTTGACGCAGTAATTCCCGACTCTGGCGTCTACTCCTGTTTTCACGCTGGAGACTAGCTGCAAACGGTTCAATTTGATCAAATACAGTCGCTAGGCTAGTTTCATAATGAGACAGCACAACACTCTTAGCGAGAATATCAGCCACTATCTGTAAGCGTTCTACACTAAATTCATGCAGCAAAATTTTTCCTTCCTTAACTCTCTCACTCTGTGCAACGTTGAGCTGAACTTCCACCTCTTCTGTTTCCGGGTCGGCAAAAGAGCCACTAATTTGAGAAGATAGTTGGGTCAAGAAGGCTACCTTTTCCACAGGCTCAAGGTTAAACAGGACAACTGCACCATAGCCCAGCAGTACCGCACAGCCGTGTTCACCTACTGTAACCATTACTGGCATAGTCGCCAAGCAAACGTAATTCTCCAACGTCTGTAAGTTAATATCCTTACCAAGGAATAGAGCCTGCGCTCTAAATCTATCTCTATCATTAAAAAGGAGTTTTTGCATTGTCGCCCTATGCTATATTCTGCCTGCTGATCTGCGGGGGTAGCGATAGCAACTAATGCCTGTTATCGGAGATCACTACAATCTCAGCTTACCAAAAAACCTATCCACCGCTGCCTTAGTACGCTTGTATTCTGACAACTACATGCTTACCCTTAGCTTGCAGAGAAAGCCAAGGGGGACATTTTCAAAATGCGGAAGGGCAAGGGGGGCTTTGAGTCCGAGGATATCAGGGGACGGGTTTTACGAATAGGGATGAAGGACAGATTACGTTACGATATATTCACAAGAACATGGTGTTAAGGAAAGCATTACTTAGATCCACCAAGTATTGAACAATTGGGAGAAAACCATTATCGTAATCCAAAAGCAACTAATTAACTCGCAAATCAAGTCACCTCAAGTCTTCTTGATTGACCATGAAAATAACAATCGTGGTTTGACTGATACTTATGAGGCTCTACAGTTAGCTGAGAGCCTAGAGCTTGACTTAATTGTAGTCTCCGAAGGCAAAGACGCTCCAGTTGCAAAGATTATCAACTATGGCAAGCTTCAGTATCAAAAGAAAAAGCGTCAGGGACAGAGTGCCAGACCCACAGTAAAGGAAGTTAGGTTACGTCCGAATGTGGGTGTGGCTGATTATAAGTTACGTATCGAGCAAGCAGTTGGGTGGTTGAGTAAAGGCGATTCAGTAAAGTTCGCTATTCGTCTACGAGGTCGAGAACATCAATACCGTGAGCAAGCTGGAGAATTGCTAGAGCGCGTTGTAAATGATCTGGGTCAAGTAGGTAAAGTCCAGTCCCTTGATAAACGCTCACTTACTGCTCAAGTTATTCCTGCCTAAATTAATCTTTCAAGAATCTGTTAAAGGGTTCTTTGATAACAAAATTGCGCTAAATTAAGCGCATATTTTTACTGATGGGGTCAAAACCTCTAGGAAATCGAGTACTTTGATCGTAGAAAGCACCACTAAAATTAGCTCCATACAGCTTGACATTGTTTAGTTTCGCTCCCCGGAGATTAGCTTGACTCAGATTTACCCCGCTGAGGTTCGCTCCAGTTAAGTTCGCTCTGGCTAGGTTCGCTCCCTCAAAGTTAGCTCCCCATAATTTTGCTCTGGCTAAGTTCGCTCCAGTTAAGTTTGCAGCCCATAAATTGACTCCAGGTAAATAGGCTCTAATCAGCTTAACTCCACTTAAATCCGCTCCTGTAAAGTCTCTTTGCCCTGCGTTATAACGCCGGTTCAGTTCATCCGTATCCATTTTTGTTGATAATTGCATAATTTTGTTAAAAATATTAACTGATCGCGCTAAAATTATTTCTCTGTCTGCGTGGGAATATTTGCATTTTTGGACTTAGCACTTGCAACCATATTTAGGTGCTATATAATGCCTTGTTCATATGTTTTACCTCAATAGTTATATACCTCAAATTTACTACGACATTCGTGAGAAAATCAATTACAAGAGCGTATTTACTTGAGAGATTTACTGCATCACATAGGCGATTCACAATAAGTCCTTGCACGTCCACCTATTTTTGCTACCATCTAACTGATTTGTGCGTTACCAGAAGCTTTCCCTCTGCCGATCGCATTTTTACCCTATTATTCATATACCTTTAATTATAGTTTCAACGCAGTTTTTTTGAGATTTTAGTAAACCCAGATTATCTGCAAAGGATAGCTATGTTTTCTGAAAACGCACAACTTTCTCAAAAGTTATTTACAAAATTTTACCTACTCTCCAAAAATGTGAGAATCTGATTCGTCCACAGTGCAAATTTACTATTACATCGAAGGGCACAACGTATTCTTAGGCTATTGTACTTGCTTTGCCCATTCCTTTTAATGATCTACCAGATGCGGTTGCCATAGCCGTCATGAGCTTCGGGATGATTGAGTACTTCCGACCTAGTAATGATTTGAGGTGATGACGGCTGGTTGTTTGGTTCTGGGGATAATGGAGAGTGCGATCGCTGCATTCTTCTCTCTAGTACTTATAGCTATTAGGCAGCGTTGAACAGAATTATAAATTATTATAAACAGTTGTTTGTAGTAATTCAAACTTAAATTATGTCAAACTGAACAAGTAATTATTTTGGTTCACTTTTTAGGATTAACACTATGTCACAAAAACTCGGTGCATTTGTTTTCATAATGTTAAAACCAGCTGCTGCCAATGATATTGAGTTAAGTAAGTCAATTAAAAATCAACTATCAAAATATGGCGATATTAAACATCTAAGAGATTCTATTATTGTAAGTAAAGAAAAAATTTCAAAACATTACAAATCTTCTCAATCTTCACTTTGGTATCCATTTATAACCAACTACTTATCGAAGAAGCCAGTGCAATGTTTTATACTGGAATCTTATATAGATAAATATGATATTGCCAATCATAGCAACTATAGTTCTTTTGGAGAATTTCTCAAAAGACAAGTAATTGGTCCAGCTAATCTTTGCAAAACTAAAAAACATCATCTGAGAAGGTTGGCGCTGAAAAAAGCTACTTTTTTAGTAGATAACTTAATTCATTCTTCGGATAATACTAGCGAAGCATTGAAAGAAATACGTCTTTGGTATGAAGATGAACCAAAGGTAATTGCTGAATTTGAAACCAAAGCATTACAAATATTTGAAAATAAAGCATAGGGCATAGGGCATAGGGCATAGGGCATTGGGCATTGGGCATTGGGCATTGGGCATTGGGCTTTCCCCTTTTCCCCTCCCTCTAGCCCCAAGTGTCCCTACCCATTTTTCTAGGATGGATTCTGCCCATTTTTCCGATGCTACCTCCGAAAACAAAACGGCAAGATATGAACATCACGAACGTTTGCGGAGAAATCTTATGTCTTCATTACAGGATCTGTCCAACAATTTAGCGGATATCGTAGAGCAAGTTGGGAATTCTGTTGTTGCTGTGAATGGTGGAGCACGTATTTCCCCCAGCGGTATTCACTGGCGAGATGGTATCATCGTTACCTCTGACGAGTCGCTACAACGCTATGAAGAAATTACTGTCACCACTACAGATAATCGTACAGTACCAGCTACACTCTTGGGTCGTGACTCTACCACCGATGTAGCTGTCTTTCAGCTACAAGGCGGAGAAATCCCAGTGGCGAAAATTGGCGACGCCACAACACTCAAAGTTGGTCATTTAGTACTAGGGTTGGCAAGAAGCGGCGAGGGTGACTTAAAAGCGGCTATGGGTGCGGTGAGTGTTGTTAGTGGCGCTTGGCGAAGCATGAGCGGTGGCAATATTGACTCGTTCATCCGTCCAGACATCACTTTTTATGCTGGCTTTGCAGGTGGACCACTCGTAGATGCTGCTGGTTTCGTGGTAGGAATGAATACTTCTGGAAGGCGCGGTACTGCTTTGACTATCCCTGCTTCTACAGTCAATCGCGTGGTTAACCAATTAGTAGCAAAAGGACGCATTCCACGCGGCTACTTGGGTTTGGGAATGCAACCTGTACGTTTGCCTGCAAACTTGAAAAGTGCTTTAAATTTAACTTCTGCTGGTGGGGTGATTGTCGTCAATGTCGAGACAAACGGACCTGCTGACAAGGCAGGTGTGCTGCTTGGGGATGTATTGGTAGCCTTCGATGGTAATTCTATCAGCGATACCGGTGATGTGCTGGCGTTGCTTAATAATAGCGATCGCGTTGGTAAAACCGTTTCTGTGCAAATTGTACGCGGTGGAGCATTAGTTGAATTAGCGATCGCGATCGGCGAAAAACCGATTCAGTAAGAATTCCAATTTAAAAAATCACAATTTCCCCAATATGACTACCACAGCAATAACTGATGAATTAGCACTACTAGCTGCTAAACTCCGTAATATTACCGTCAAAGTGCGTAGCGGTTCTTTAGGAAGCGGTTCCGGTGTTATTTGGCAACCTGACGGCTTAATCATCACTAACGCCCATGTCGCTACCAGCAACAAGACGACTGTCGAATTGTCAGATGGACGGATATTTGATGCAGTGCGGACACACTTTGACCCACAGCAAGATTTAGCAGCTTTGAAAATTGCCGCCACTGACTTAAATGCTGCAACTATTGGTGATGCAGATGCGCTGCGAGTAGGTGAATTAGTCTTAGCAGTGGGTAATCCATTTGGTGACAGTGGTGCAGTCACAACCGGGATTATCCACACAAATAATCAGCGTTTGGTAATGGCTGATATTCAACTGTATCCTGGCAATTCTGGCGGTCCACTTGCCGATTGTCTCGGTCGGGTTGTTGGGATTAATACTATGATTGCCAACGGTTTGGCTGTGGCAATATCAAGCTCAACTGTAAAGCGTTTTTTGCATGGAAATCGTCGCCAGCTGGGGGTGACTTTACAACCTGTACTGCTAAAACGCAGCTTGGGCTTATTAATTTTGTCAGTGCATTCTGGAAGTGTTGCGGAAGCAGCTGGTTTGCAAGTTGGTGATGTGTTGATTGGGGTGTTGGGGCGATCGTTCTCTCAACCGAATGATTTAAGCAATTATCTCAATCAAAGCGATAGCAAATCATTACCGTTACAAGTTCTGCGTGGTGGACAACAATTTGTTTTTTATGCTGTGTTGCAAGATGGGAAAACTGCTGTGGAGGCTACATGATTCGGGTGATGGTAGTTGCAGCTTCCCCTGTAGTGCGGGCAGGTTTGTCGGCAGTGCTGACAAGCAATCCTAAACTGACGGTAGTAGGTAGTGCATCTGATTTGGATGCACTCTTAAGGGAAGTGCAATTACAACCTGATGTGGTGTTGTTAGATTTGAGCGGCAACCTTCAACAATCAGTATGGGAAAAATTGCTTTTGATGCAAGAGGAGCAATACTCATCACCAATTATCGTTATTGCTGACGAACTTGACAGCATCAACTTAGAGGTGGCATTGCGTTCTGGTGTACGGGGCATTTTACCAGATACCAGCACCGAGTCAGAGATTATGGCGGCTGTGGAGGCGATCGCTTTTAATCTAATTGTTCTCCACCCTGATGCTGTTGAGTTACTTCCTCTCAAAGAGTCAATGCGGGAAAAAGTGACGCTCACACCCATACAAACATTGACACCACGCGAGATAGAGGTTTTAGAAATGCTCGGTTCTGGGTTAGGGAATAAAGCGATCGCCAAGCGTTTGCATATTTCCGATCACACCGTCAAGTTTCATGTCTCATCCATATTTGGGAAGCTAGGGGTTTCGTCCCGCACCGAAGCTGTAACTGTTGGTGTACGACTGGGTTTGATTATGCTTTAATTATCACGTCTCTGGCAGATTTGCCCCACCTGCCTTGGACGTAGCAGGCAAACAAATTCCCTTAGCTTCACCACTTCTTAAAAATTACATACGAGCTATATAATCTAGCTATGACAAGTAACCGTTTATATCACATTGGCTTTGGGCAAGATGATTTGGGTTCAGAGCCACCTTGTATAGCTTTATTATCTGGCGATCCGGAACGCGCTCGCTTAATCGCTCAAAGTTATTTGCAGGATGTGCGTTTGTTGTCGGAAAATCGCGGACTCAATAGTTATGTAGGATATTTGCCAAATAATCGCCCCGTTTTATCTGCTACTAGTGGTATGGGTGCGCCTTCTCTGAGTATTGTGGTAAATGAGTTGGTGCAAGTAGGAATCCAGAAATTTATTCGCATTGGTACTTGCGGTTCAATTCAACCTTATGTAACTGTCGGTAGTATTGTAATTAGCAGTGCGGCATTATGTCGGCAAGGTGCAGCAAATGATATTGCACCTGTGGAGTATCCAGCAGCAGCCGATCCGTTTCTTACGGTAGCGCTGGTTAATGCTGCACGCAAATTGAACATTTCGCATTACATGGGGATTACGGCATCGGTAGATACTTTCTATGAAGGACAGGAACGCACTGATTCGGCAAATCCTCATTTAATGCGATCGCTTGATGGCATCACTGAAGAATATCGGCGTTTAAATGTCTTGAATTATGAAATGGAATGTGGTACTCTTTTCAAGATGGCGGGAGTATATCAATTTGCAGCTGCTGCTGTTTGTGGTGTAGTTGCCCAGCGTACCAAGAGCGAAAATGTAATCCTGGAACAAAAAGATACTGCCGTCAAGAATGCGATCGCTGTTGCACTACATGCGGCAGAAACTTTGGTTTAAGAAAATCGTATCAGCTAGAAAATGAATAGACTTTCGTTGGGAAAGGTGCATGTTTTTTCTTAACCTTTCCCCTTTCGCCTTTCGCCTTTTCCCACTATTGAATAGGTGCTCTCGCAATCAGTTGGTTGGCTATCTGCTGCGCTTGGTTGATGGGAATAGCAAATCCCAATCCTTGAGCACCTTGAATAATAGCAGTATTGATGCCGATGACTTGCCCTTGTTGGTTTAATAGTGGTCCCCCAGAATTACCTGGGTTAATGGCAGCATCGGTCTGAATAAAGTTAACTTGCCTACCTGCTGCGGAAATTACACCACCAGAGCGACCTGTTCCACTAATAATGCCGACTGTAACGGTGTTGTCTAAACCTAAAGGATTACCGATCGCGATCGCCCATTCTCCTGGTTTTAACTGATCGGAATTACCAATGCTAATAGCAGGTAGATTGTTAGCTTCGATTTTAACTACTGCTACGTCGGTTTGTCTATCTTGCCCCAACACCCGACCGGTGAAGTTACGACCATCTTTTAAGGTTACTCTTACTGTGTCGGCTCCACCAAGAACGTGAGCGTTTGTCAAAATTAAACCGTTGGATCTAATTATAAAACCGGAACCTGTTCCCCGTACCCGCCTACCAGAACTCGAATATCGACTTGAGACAGTTCGCGTTGAGTCAATCCGCACCACTGCTGAACCAGTTTTTTCGACAGCAGCGGCAATAAAGTTAGTATCTGTGTTGCCGATTGTTGGCAACTGAGCGATCGGCTGTTGAGATGGTACGGCATTTGTGGGTACAATTTGTGCTGCGAAAACAGCTGCTACTGCACCAATAGAAACTAAAGACAAATTATTTAGAGATTTTTTCAATGAGAAGTTAGCAGACATTGTATTCCAGGTTTGAAGATGAATTTAAATACAAACATTGAAGACCTGCGTCCGTTTTCCTCACCCACAAATTAGCCAGACTTGAGCAATCGCTTAACGATATCCAACCCTACTTGAGTAGTTTGATCAAGCAGTTTTGGATCTACTGTTTTATCGTTTGGTGTGTGATAATTTGGCTCTGAACCTCGATAGAAAAAGAGGACTGGCACACCTTTATCGGCAAATGATGCATGATCGCTGCCACTCATCGAGCCAAAAGTTTTAACTTGAGGCAAAGAGGTTTGAGCTAATGAAGTTAACGATGATGTACCGCTAATACCAAGTTGGTTATTAACGCCTACCATGTCAAAGTTCATCATACCTTTTAGCCCTGAGAGAAACTGCGGTTGTGCTGCGTTGACAAAAGCCCGCGAGCCGTGTAAACCGTCTTCTTCACCATCGAAGGCAACGAACCAAACCTGACCCGCAAGAGGTGTACTAGATAAATTACGAGCGATCGCCAACACAACCGCTGTCCCGGAAGCGTTATCGTTTGCTCCTGGTGAACCCGGTACTGAATCGTAATGTCCGCCCAGTATCATTTTTGGCTGAGTCACACCTGGAAGATGAGCGATGACGTTGCGTCCAGTAACAACTTGCCGTTGAGCATTGACATTTAAGTTAACTTGTGAATTTTGTGTTCGGGCAATTAAGGGATTACCTTTTTCAGCCGAAAGCCCTAATACAGGAAGCTTTGCCCCAGTACCCACCGAACCATTAGATAAATCCCCCGGTTTATTGTTGACAATTACTAAACCAACGGCTCCGGCAGCTGCGGCATTTTCAGCTTTTTGAGAAAAGCGAATTTCACCGCGTTTGACAATAGCGATCGCTCCCTTGACGTTGACTGAGGCAAAATCAGCGCTTCGTCCAACATTGGGAACTGCAACCAACGGTGCATTTAATTTGCCAGGAATTGAACCCTTCAACGCTTGCCCTTCAATTGTCACATTATCGACAATCAGGTTTGAACCTAAATCTACAAACTTTTGATATGTAAAAGTCTGAACTTCAGTGATGTAGCCCGCTTTGCGGTATTGATCAATTAGGTAGCTGCTAGCTTTTTCCATAACTGGTGTACCAGCAACTCGCGGTCCCAGATTGACCAAATTTTGCACATCTACATAGGTAGAATTAGATTCAGCCTCAGAGGAAGTTGGAAGTTGAACAACTCCCTCAACGCGATTTGGTTGCATACAGGCTGTAGGCAGAGAAACCAAGACAGCTATCAGCCCAGCCTGTAACCAAGAATTTGCTTGGTGTTTCTTCAATTGAGCAATCACTTTTTATATTTCAAGTTTCACGGGAACGCTTTCTAAATTTTATTTGCCGCTTTTTGTTCTGACCGCTGCTATGTTGTATATTTTTTTTGTCACCTTCGGCAGCGAGGAAAGTTGCTATGCTAGCCGCAGTTACCGCAGCGTGTACAAACCCATTTTTGACCATTGCTGTTATCTGTTGCTAAGTTTTACCGAATCAAGCACTCTTTATCTATGTTGAGAAAATTACAGACTTCTCAGGTGTTCTTATTTCTTAGTGTGATGGGTAACTATGACAGAAAAATGTCAACTAATTGGGAATTGGGCATTAGGCATTGGGCATTGGACTAGAGGGAAGGAAAAAAGGGGAAGGGGGACAGAGTTATTTAAAATTAGCAAAAATATTTAAAATTACTTTTTAACCTTTCCCCTTTAGCCTGCGCGGAGCGCTTTCCCTTTACCCCTCCTTCTTGCCCGATGCCCCATTACCCATTGGGTAATTCTATTTGAAATGTGGAACCTTGCCCAAACAGACTTTTTGCGGTGATTTGCCCTTTGTGCGCCTGTATAATTTGTTGAGCGATCGCTAATCCTAACCCAAAGCCACCAGTTTGACGCGCTCGTGCGGTATCGACGCGATAAAATCTTTCAAAGATATGCGGTAAATCCTCGTCCGGGATGCCAATTCCGCTATCTTCTACCTGAATGATAACTCGATGCGATTGTGTAAACAGCCGTATTTGAATACTACCAGATAAAGTATACTTAAAGGCGTTAGTCAGCAAGTTGATGATCGCCTGTTTCAATAAATCTGCATCGGCTTTCACGTTCACGGGTTGCGGTGGTAGTTGAGCAGAGAAGTTGAGGTTTTGTGCAGTTGCTTGTTGTTGGTAGTTATCCAAAAGCGATCGCACTAATTCAACCAAGTCGATATTTTTTAACTTTGCAGAATCTAGCGATCCGTTATGACGAGAGAGAAACAGCAAATTACCAATCAGCGCACTCATTGATTTGGCAATTTCCACAATATTTTCTAAGCGAAAACGCAGTTCTACTTCGTCAAATGGTGGCATTAATGCGACTTGGGCATTACTTAAAATCGCTGCTACAGGAGCGCGTAATTCATGGGAAGCATCAGCCGTAAAGCGTTGCAATTGCTCGTAAGCTCGACGCGTCGGTTGCATGGCAAGTCCCCCCAGAAACCAGCCAGTAATGCCAATTACACTTAAAGTTACTGGAACTCCTAGTGTCAAAAAGAAGCGCCATCTATTCAAACTATTTTCTACAGCAGACACAGAAGTTGCGGTTTGCAAATAGCCAATTGTCACCTTACCTTGTCTAACTGGCAATGTTAACTGCCGTAACGATTCTTTTTTTGTAGTTGTTTGGATAGTTTGATAACCAGGAGCAACGGTTAATATTTGGTCAGCATTAGCATCAGTAAATTCTACTAATTGTTTGTTGGCATTGTACCACCGGACATATACAAGTTCGCTGTTGAGCGGCGATAGTTGATTGCTTAAAATAGAAATATACTTTTGCTTAACCTGTGCATTTGCAGCGATCGCTTTGGTTTTGGCAAACAGTGCTTCATCAAAAGCCTGAAGTTGCTCTTTAGCTGCAAGATAATAGCCTACTCCAGCGAAAACAATGAGAATGCTCCCCATTGAGACAGCGAACAAATTAGCCAGGTTACGACGACTGCGATTAAACATTGTTTTCCGGAACGTTCAAGCGGTATCCCATACCGTAAACTGTTTCTAACCAATCTTTGGCACCAACTGTCTGCAAACGCTGTCGCAGTCTGCGTACTAATGTTGTGACAGCGTTGCTTTCAGGTTCTGTTCCCCATCCCCAAAGTGATTGTTCAATTTGATTGTGAGATAAAACTTGACGGGGATGACGCATCATGTATTCCATAAGTTGAAATTCTCGACCAGAAAGTTGAACTGTGACTTGATGGCGTTCTATAGTTAGGTTGGTTAAGTGCAGATGTAAATCAGCCAAACTAAGTGTATCTCCGATCCATTGTGGCGATCGCCTTCCTAATGCTCGCACTCTTGCCAAAAGTTCAATAATATCAATTGGTTTCACTAAATAATCATCTGCACCAGCATCCAAACCGATAACTTTATCTGAGGTGGTATCTTTAGCGGTGAGCATCAACACCGGCGCAGTTTTTCCCATTCGTCGATATTCCTGACAAAGCTTAATCCCGCTTACTTGAGGCAACATCCAGTCTAAAATTAACAAGTCATAATCTTTTTGAGATATCAGCCACTGAGCGGTTTCTCCATCTTCAATTGCATCAACAATGTGTCCTGCTTTAATAAGCGCAGCACGCAATGGCTCTAATTGGGCTGGGTCGTCTTCTACCAGTAAAATCAACATAAGTAGGTCGGTATAATTAAATATTACTCGTTGGGGTCGGGCAATGGGCATTGGGCATTGGGCAATTTGAGGAGGGGGAAAGGGAAAGGGGTAAACGGTAAAAAAGAAGAAAGAAGAAATATTTCTTCCCCTGCTCCCCCTGCTCCCCCTGCTTCCCCTGCTTCCCCTACTCCCCCTGCTCCCCCTCTCCCCCTCTCCCCCTCTCCCCAGTCCCCAGTCCCTAATCCCCAGTCCCCAGTATGCTACAAGCCAGATGGTTTCAAATATTGCGTGCTTTAGGATTGGAGTTTTGGCTTCTCTTACCTTTGTTGGGGTTTGCTTTTTGGGCAGCAAGTGGATTTGTTACGGATAAATTGTTGAATAGTTCTTTGAAGACGGATAAATACTTGCTGGCTGATATTCAATTAGCAAAAAAAGCTCCAAAAACTCCATTGTCAATTCAGGCGAAAATTAACAAAATTCAAGGTTTTTCTACGGTTACAGTGAAGACAGCAAACTCAACTTTAAAAGAGTTAAAATTTGAGTTTCCGTTTACAGAGTTGAGTCAGGTGGAAATGGCTATTAGCCAAGAGTTAAGATTGTCTCATGAAGATGTGAAGAGGTTGGTACATTATCAAATTATTGAGAAAAAGATGTAGAAAATTCAAGCTATATCATTTCGTTCGTGAATTGGTTCGGTACGGTTTCTTAAAAAGCCACCAGAACGTTTTGCGAGAACTGTTTGAATTTCGGCAATGATTGATAGTGCTATTTCTTCAGGGGTATCTGCTCCTACATCGATACCAACTGGAGCATACAATTTTTGTAATTGTTGTTTGCTATAAGTTATTTTTTCTGCATCTAAATCTTGAAGTAGTTTCTCTGTGCGCTTCTTGGGACCTAAAATACCCAAGTAGCGTGCGGGTGATGGTAAGAGCGTTTTCAAAATTTCTAAATCGTCGAGGTAATTGTGTGTCATCACCACAGCAATGGTGTTTTCATCTATAGATACCTCTTTGTGGACAATTTCGCGACGGGTAAGAATCACCTTGTCAGCGATCGCTAATCTTAAGAGTGTTGCTTCATGCGATCGGCAATCAACTACTGTGACATCCCAGCCTAATGCTTTGGCAAAATTAGCTACAGGTACGGCATCACGTCCTGCACCATATATAATCAGTGGTGTTGGTGGTTGGATGACTTCGATTAAAACTTCTATGATGCCTGATAATTGGTATTTTTTGACTGTTGTTTGTTGATTGTCAAGAGCAGCTTGAGCATCTTTGGTAATAAGTTTTGTTAAATTCGCTTCTTCAATATCAGTTATTACACTATTGTCATAATTAAGAATTAGGCGTGAGCCGACTTTGATATTGAACGCATTCTCAACACTAAAAACGGTAGCGATAACGCCGCGCTGTTGATTATTTAAGCACTGAGCAATAAATGCGATCGCATTAACTTTGCTTTCTACATCCAAGCGTTCGATAAATACTTGCACAACGCCGTTGCAGCCTAATCCAAATCCCCAAACAATATCTTCATCAGCAGTGTTATCGTAGGTGACAACAATCGGTTCGCCTAAATCCATAGAAAGACGAGTATGTTGGAAGACATCATTTTCTAGACAACCACCGCTAATTGCTCCTACTATTTTTCCTGTATTTGTCATCAACATTTTCGCACCCGGACGGCGATACGTTGAGCCTTTGGTGTTGACTACAGTCGCCAAGTATGAAGTTTCACCGCTTTTTTGGCTTTCGTCAAAGGCTTTGAGAATTGCTTGTAACTCGTTCATACTGAGTTTTGCTCAAATATGTAATTTGTTTTTCAGGTTGTTGGCTGTTAACGAAGCTTTAATACTCATTAATAATGAACCGCACTCCTACACAAAGAAGACTTACCCCGTAGTGGAACCCGTTGTAAGAGCGTAAGAGTGCGATTGAGAAGGGTAGAAATAAGAGTTTGATAGAGTTTTTGCGTAAATTTTAACAAAGAAGCATTAAACAGTCAATTATTCACCTTAGCAGAATTATCTGCCGGATAAGTCAGACTCCAGTTATATTTATCATTAAGTTGGAAATACAAACCTTGAAAAATTAATCGCAAAGCCAACCGAGTTCTAATGTAATCTCTAATTAGATGCGTTCCCGGTTCCGCAAGGACGTCATCATAGTATTGACTATTGCCAAAAGGCTTTTCGCAGAAACTGCCAACATGTTTAACTGTTAAAATAAAAAATGGCGCTTCCTTGTATTTATCTGGAACCATAAATATAGCGTATACGTGATGTTCGCCAAACCACGGTTCAACCACAACTTTAGTAGCATGTACTTGGAATTTTGGCGTTTTTGATGTCAAAAAAGGTTCAGCATTGCAAGTAGTATCCTTCAATGGCATCCACGCTATAATAAGACTTAAGGAAACTAGAAAAATTATAATATAAGTTACAAAGCGACGCATAAATTGAAGATAAGTATTTGTGAAACAATTCTCACAAATTATATAAAATTGGTTTTAAACGCAGAGAAGCGCAAAGGTTTTCGCATTCGCCGTTAGGCGTTCCCGCAGGGTAGGTTCGCTGAGTTTTTGGTTAAAGTCTATCAAATAGAAAATAAAAGAAAATAGCTGTCGTTAATACAAGTTTTTAATTGACTACAACTTGATAACTATCTGTGTTTTCTTTCCAGGTAGAACTGAAAATGCTTGCTCTTTTGTTTTATTTTGAGCATTAACATTCAAGCGATATTTTCCAAAAAAAGCGCGAATTCTCACTTCCCCTGCTTTGTTTGTGACAGTATTAATTTTAGTCCACCAGTTATTATAAACTAAGTCTTGATAAGCTTGAGCAGCGGGTAATAATTGCCAATCTTTAGTATATAAAGCAGCTTTCGGTTCCCAGTGCGCTTGTTGCCAGAAACCCCACATTAAGATACCTTGGACAGATGGATGGGCAAAAGTAACTCGATAAACATCTTTTAAGATTTGAGCTTTTTCTTCTTCAGTGTCAGCGACAACATCAAATTCGGTAATTTTAATTGGTAACTTAAATTGAGCTAAAGTATCCAAAGTTTGCTGTACTCTTTGGGGAGAAATTTTTTCGCGAATATGTCCTTGAATACCAATACCACCAATTAAAACACCACGCTTTCTTAAAGAGCGAATTTGCTTAACGTATCTGTTAAGTTCTTTACCATTAAGAATATTATAATCATTGACATATAAACGAGCCGAAGGATCTGCTTGGTGACACCAACGAAATATGCTATCTACAATGCTTTCCCCCAATCTTTTTTGGTAAAAATCACCGTGAAGCATCTCATTAATAACATCATACTCAGATATTTGCCCGCGATAGCGACGACAAACATCAAGACTTCTCTTTTGAATAACTTGCTTAAGTTCTCGATTATTTAAAGACTTCACCCAATCTTGGTTATATTGTTCCACAGCCCAAAAAAGTGCGTGTCCGCGCATTTTGATATCATTATCTCGACTCCATTTTAGAATGCGATCGGCATCAGCGTAACTAATTTGACCTTGATTTGGCTCAGTTGCGTACCATTTCAAAGCATTTTCATGGGCAGTAGTGTTAAAAAGTTGTTTTACTAATCCCAAATACTTATCTTTGTCTTGTTGGTTTACTTTGTCACTAAACATTTCTGTACTTAAAGCTGTACCAAACTCAAAATGATGTTTAGTTTGTTGTAAATTAACAACTGCACCAACAATTGGTTGTTGCTTTTGGTTGACTACTTTAATAATCAAATTGCCTGTACGTAACTGACGAATATTTTCATCAACCTGCGCTAACTTCTGAGCAGATGTTGGAAATAAACATGTAAAACTAAATATAGAAATAGCTGAGATTATGAGAAAAATCAACCACTTTAATTGAGATTGGGATAAGCTAAACATCGTTCGCAATTTTCAGCATCACAAAATACAGCAAAATTTAAAAGTCAGAAGTCATAATTTAGATAACTATTGACTTCTGAATAACCAAAATAAACTATTAATCGTACTTAGTTAATGCTGGCCTTAGCTTCAAGAAAACTGATAACATAGCGAATAAGGAATCAAGACCGCCAGATTTCTTACTGTGTTTCCACCAGTTCATCTTTGTATAAAGCAGCGTTACCAAATGCCGACTTTGCTCTACAGTAACATTAGTGAATTTGACAGCAATACTACTGTAGTTACCTTGGTAATGGGAGCGGACAATTTCAGCTTCCAGTAAAAATCCATGTTCTACAAATTCGATGATAACAGACTCATCTTTTGTGGGGATGTCTTGTGTTGTCAAATTAATTTGAGCGCCACTATCTGAGATATCATGGGTATGACCCCAGTAAGTAAAGTGCTTGGTTGTCAGCTTGCAAGTGGTGCGGAGAGGAAAGCGATCGCAAACACGTCGCACCGGTTGATCGATTGCTGAAAGTACCGCCAAACTCATCAACACACCATTATAAATTAGCCAGAAAAACATCACCCCAGCGCCCATAGGTAGCGTCAGCCACCTTCCTTGAAAATACCCCACGAGATACACACAGATGATTACCACCGTTAGCGTTATTAACACTAATAATGGCAAATTGTGAGGCAAATTGTAGTTTTTACTTTCAGCCTTTACACCTTTACGAGTCACCTTGCTAGCTTTGCCAAAAGGACTGCGTAATACTAACCAAATACGCTGCAAAGCGGGAAAACAAAATCTCGTTTCATAAACTTCGTACCAAAACAAAGACAAACGATAGTTTAAAACCCATCCAAAAGATACTATTTGCAATAACATGAAAGGAGCAAAATAAAAGATAACCTCAGGAAGAGAACCAAGGTAAGGAGAAACACCTAGATATGCGCTAAGTAAAGGACTGATAAGAAGAATAAAGCGCATTACCGGATTCAAGCAAGATAGTAACTGTGAGAATGCATAGGTTTTCTGTAACCAATTTAGTTTAGACCACATTGGTACTTCATCACCACAATAATATATCTGCATGTTTCCCTGAAGCCATCGCAACCGCTGATCGATAAAATCAGCATAGGTACGTGTTGACTCTCCCATACTCAGCATTTCGTTTAAATAAACCAAACGAAAATTATTCGTGAGCATCAAAACAGATGTTTGAAAATCTTCAACACAGCAGCGAGTGTAATAACCTCCAACAGCTTCTAAATGCTTTCGTCGCACTACATAAGAAGTTCCACAACAAACTACACTATTCACAACATCTCGATTTGATTGCAAATGTCCGTAAAAGTGTTCTAAATCATTTGGTAAGAAGTGGTCTAAACCTAAGTTGCGTGCATGATAATCAGGATTGTAGAAGTTTTGTTGAGTTTGAACTAAGCTAATCTTTTGCGACTTAAAAAATCCGACAGTTCTCGTTAAGAAATTCTGGAAGGGAACAAAGTCCGCATCCATAATTGTAATTAATTCTCCTTGAGTGTAGCGCAAAGCATTATTGAGATTACCGGCTTTAGCGTGAGTATTATCTGGACGAGTGATATATTCACATCTCAATTCTTCAGCCAAAGCCTTAATAAAAGGACGGCGAGTATCATCTAAAATGTAAATAGTTTTATTAGGATACTCCATAGCTTGACAGCCAATTACTGTGCGTCGCACAATATATTCTGGCTCATTGTAAGTAGGTACAAAAACATCAACTGACGGTAAATATCGACCAGATAGCACATCTTGAGAGTAGATATTAGCTTGAGCGCTACGTTGGCGATCGCTTGACCAAATTGACTGAAATATGTACAAGAAAAATGAGATAAAACAAATTACTTCATTAACGTACAAAAAAATGCTAAATGTTGTACTAGCCCAGTGAGATAAATTCAATGTAGCTATTGTTCGCCAAATTAGGTAGCGTACAGCTAAGACAGCGAGAACTGAATTAACAAATAAACGAGTTAAATTTGTACTGGGAATGAAGCGTAATAAAATACAGAAAAAACCCACTCCAATTACAGGCAAGAAGATAAAATAATCATCTCCTGGTAATTGTAAAAAGTTGGGTAAATTACGAATAATGGAAGGATTAACTTCATTTATCAGGAATAAAGTTGGTCCTGTGCTACTCCAACTATGAAAAAACACTGTAGCGATAAATACCAAAAAGCTGCAAACGAATAATTTCCAAACCCAAGGAGAAATTATTTTCTGAGTTGTGACTTTAGGAAATGATTTCTGTTGCCGACCCATAAAAGCAAGGAGGATGATAGTTTATTTGTTGTTCAAAGTTGATTTCACTTGACTTGAAAAGTGACTCTACCTGTGAATCCCACATAGCAGAAGTTGGAATTATCGGTTTGTGTGCCCGGACTCAAATCAACGCGCACCTGAGTATTACGAGGCAAATTTGCACTAATTGGTATAGCAACTTCTTCTCCTGCTGTTAAGCGTCCAATACCCGATCGCACTAAACTTATTTTTCCTTGTAATTCTTGAGAACTAGCACCGTAAAGCTTTATAGTTGCTGGTGTTCCCGGTTTGAGACTTTGCAATGCTTCCTCATCTACAAGCACATCCACCCAACGTCTATTACAATCGAGAACCTGCCCTATAGATTCTCCTTGCTGCATATATTTGCCTTATAGACCATTGGCAATCGTACAATTGTCCCAGGTAAATCGGGGTCTGACATCACCACTTTTTCCACCAGAATTTTTTCGTAATCATCATCTATGCGCTCAAGAGGCTTTTCAGATTTATTTCTAAAAGGATAAAGTGAGGAGCGCAGAGGCGAATCTTCAGTAATTGGGAGGGGAATAACATCAGATTCTCTGCCTAAAATTACCCCATAGGCACGATACACATCCATGCTGCTGATAGCGACGATACGCTGAGTAATACCCTTAAACGTTTTCATCAGCATCAGTGCATCATTTTCAGTATAGGGAAACATATCCAACACTACTTGTGGCGAAATCTCTGCAAACTTGCTTTTGAAGTCAATAATGTGAGTGCGATCGCCTAAAATTTCCTGCACATTTTGCGATAATTTAACTGTAGTTTTTCCTCGATGAAATACAGTCACTTCATGACCCATTTTACTGAGTTGACGCACTACATTAAGACCAATAAACTTAGTACCACCAATCACTAATATTTTCATTTTTTACATCCCTTGTAGTGAGGGCTGAAGCGCTCCTTAATAACTATGTTTTATTAATAATACTGTCAATTAAACCGTACCTTTTTGCTTCCTCAGCACTCATAAAAAAGTCACATTCCGAATCACTATCAATTCGCTGTTTCGATTGACCAGTATTTGCCGCAAATATCCGATTAGTCTGATCCTTGATTTTGTTCATACGCTACCTTTAATTCTTCGTCTGATGGTAGTTCTTTGTAATAAATGCTCATGTCAATATCCGAGTAAGCATCGGCTTGTCCACGAGCAACAGATCCACTAACTCCAATTGCCCTTACTTTCTGATTTGCTAAATAGATAGCCGCGTTTTTTTGCGCCAAAACAAGCAGTTTTTGACTGGCATGGTTCATACTTTTTCTTAATTCACAAGCTAGCTAACTTCAGAAGTAAGACTAAATAATATTTGCGGTAGTCTTTCATTTAGCTTTAAGTTCCAACCACCATTAAAAAAGGAATTGAGAATTAGGCTATTTAATACCTCATATCTCCCAACAGGTATTGACTGAGATAAGTTAGTGCGATCGCTAGGCGCTAATAGTGTCTGAGTTACTGTATTTGACTCATGTCTAAACTGACTTTGCCAAGTTTCCGCAGAATGCTGTGGCTGATCTAATTTGATAATTTCATGCTGCAATACTTGATGTTTTAGTTGCAGTCGAGTTCCGCCATCAACAGGTGTTAGCGTCCAAGTAACAATTGATGGCTGATGCATCAATTTGTCTTGCCAAGTGTAAGAAAGTCGCTTTGGTTCATCGAGTTCAATTACTTCGCAATCAATGCTTCCGTCTATTCCTGGTAGTGTTGAATGCTGAAATCGAAATTTGTGTCCGACACGCGGCTCAAAGTCGTTTTCCATTAGCCACGCTGCCAGCGCTTGACGGTTAGTAATTACTTGCCAAATCCGTTGCGGAGGATAAGCGTAGAAAACCTCCATATTCAAGTTTTTCATCATGATTCCTCCTCCAGATAAGTACCAAGGGCATTGAGTTTTTCTTGCCAAAAATGCTCGTAATGGGCAATCCAGTCAGATATCTGCTTTAGTGGTTCCGGGTTGAGCCGATACAAACGCTGTCGTCCTGCTTTCCGCATTTGGACTAAGCCAGCTTCACAAAGAATTTGCAAGTGCTGAGATATGGCTGGTAAGCTCATGGCAAATGGTTCAGCCAACTCTTTGACGGGTTGCTCACCGCTACGCAAGCGATCTAATAACGCTCGTCGGGTAGGATCGGCGATCGCCATAAATATATCCGCACTGGCAGCATGTCTACTCATACCGATTTTGAATTAGCGCTTTCCAAGCTTCCAGGTGTTTTCCTCGTTATTTAAGTATTCGCTTAAATATATATTAGTTAAGCATTCGCTTAAATGTCAACTATGATTTTGCATCTCGTTGTAGTTAGCGCTCAAGCGCTGACTACGAAGTTATATTTAATCTTTTGGCATTGAAGATGACAGGCTCCACTCAACAGCCAACTATTGGCATCATCATCCTCGCTGCGGGTGCATCGACTCGCATGGGCAAACCAAAACAATTGTTACCGTATCAGGGGCGCAGCTTGCTTCGTCATATAACAGAAATAGCGATCGCCTCCAAAAACCAACCGATCATCGTCGTCCTTGGGGCAAATATAGAAATCATAAAACCGGAAATTTGTCAACTACCTGTGCAGATTGTAGAAAATCTTCAATGGGCTTCGGGCATGGGTTCTTCAATTCGGGCTGGTGTTGAAGCTCTAAATGCTTTGGGGCAAAATGTAGAAGCAGTAGTGATTACACTTTGCGATCAGCCTTTTGTTTCTCCTGAACTTATCAATCAACTTGTCGAAACATACCGTAGAAGTGATAAAGCGATCGTTGCTTGCGAATATGCAGACACATTAGGCGTACCAGCTTTATTTCACCATACTTTTTTCTCACAACTGATGACCCTTAAACAAGGAGAAGGTGCCAAGCAGATAATTGGCAAATACATCAACCAAGTTACTTCTGTTCCTTTCTTACAAGGGCGTATTGATATTGATACACCCAATGATTACCAGCAATTACCGAAAAATTGGGTTTAAAGCCCCGTCGTAGAACGACGGCTTTTTAAAACTATGCTATAATCTTATCGTCTGCGTAAACGATAAGATGTTAATCTACGAGTCCAAATTAGAAGGAACCAAAAACCAGTATGAGCGGCTAGACAACGCCATTCGGACTGGTCTTTTTGTGCGAAATTCTATTATTCGGGCTTGGATGGATGGACTAATAAAAAGTCGCAACGATGCATACAAATACTGCAAAGTTCTAGCCTCTAAATCAGAATGTCCTTGGGCGCGATTACTGAATTCTCAAGCCAGACAAGCTCACGCTGAAAGGGCATGGGCGAGCATTGAGAGATTCTACCGCAATTGTGCCTCAAAGATAAAAGGAAAAAAGGGTTTTCCTAAGTTCAAGAAACAACTTGTTAGAGCTTCGGCAGAATATAAGGTTTCCGGCTGGAAACTTTCAGTTGACAGGCGCTACTTGGAATTTACTGATGGATTCAAAGCTGGTTCATTTAAGCTTTGGGGAACTAGGGACTTGCATTACTACCAGCTTGACCAAATTAAACGGGTTAGAGTTGTTAGACGACACGATGGCTATTACGCACAGTTTTTAATTGACCACAAACGAGAGGAAAATAAAGAATTAATTGGACGACAGGTTGGGTTAGATGTTGGCTTGAATCATTTCTACACGGATAGCTTTGGTGAAAAAATAGATAATCCTAGATTTTTGAGAAAAGATGAGCGTAAAATCAAACGACTGCAACGACGTTTATCTAAAACTCAAAAACATAGCATAAATAGAGTCAAAGCTAGAAACAAGTTGGGTAGAGCGCATCTTAAGGTATCACGCAGACGTAACGATTGGGTTTGTAAATTAGCCCAGCGCGTCATCCAGTCTAACGACTTGGTAGCGGTTGAAAACCTAAAAGTGCGTAACATGATAAAGAACCACTGTCTTGCCAAATCAATATCCGACGTTGCATGGTACAGGTTTCGAGAATGGTTAGAGTATTTTGGTGTTGTCTATGGAGTTCCGGTAATAACCGTAAACCCAAGCTACACATCGCAAAATTGCTCGAACTGTGGAGAAATTGTAGTCAAAACCTTGAGTACTAGAACGCATAAATGTCCGCATTGTGGCTACATTGCAGATAGAGATGAGAACGCAGCGCTAAACATTTTGAAATTAGCTCTCAAAGAATTAGTAAATACGGTGGGGCGCACCGAACTTGAAGTCTCTGGAGAGATTCCCCTCTGCTTCGACGCGCAAACGCAGCCAAGTAAGGGAACTCGAAGAAAGAGAAAAACCTGAAAGTGATTTCAGGAATCCCCGTGCGTTTACGCCGGGGAGAACGTCAAAGAACTCAATTACATTCCTTATGCCGTGCGTTTGTGGTATATGGTTGGTCGCAAGCTAGAAAAGCGACCCGTTGACGAAACTAATTAAAAATTAAAAATTATTGATTATATTAAACGCCTGGAATTAATATCTCAGGCGTTTAATCATTAAGCATTAATCACCCTTAAACATCACGCGCTTTGAAAAAATTATAGATAGCAAGAGCGATCGCTAAAAGTAACACTGCATGAATTAGATTACCCGCAATATGAAGTACCAGCCCTAATGCCCAAAAAGCAACTAGTATAACTACAACACCCCAAAGTATGCTGAACATAATTTTTGCTCTTATTAAGATTATTTCTAAGATTGCTATATTCTAAGGGGTTGCCTTAACTTAGTTCTATTTATCAAAATATGGATTTTTAAATTCAATTCATCTTCTTTTAGGAATAAAAAGACTAAAAAATATCTCATTCCCTAGATAGACGTTGGGTCAAGTAGTACCACTTACTTTGTTGATCAGGACAAAGGAAAAATAAAACTCCTGGTCATTTTAATAAACAAATTTTATGCAGAAGCTTGATAATCTTGCAGTCAACAAATCTTCTGATACTCAATATCCGATTGATGATTTGTTATCAAAACGCTGGAGTCCTCTAGCTTTCTCAGAAAAATCAGTTGAACCAGACAAATTACGCAGTGTGTTAGAAGCAGCACGATGGGCGGCTTCTTCTTACAATGAGCAGCCTTGGAGTTTTATCGTTGCAACTAAGGACAACCAGGCTGAATTCGACCGTTTACTTAGCTGTTTAGCAGAAGGTAATCAAGAGTGGGCAAAGACTGCCCCAGTATTAATGCTATCAGTGGCGAAGCTACAGTTTGAGCGCAACGGCGTGGAAAATCGACACGCTTTTCATGATGTTGGGGCAGCAGCAGCTCAACTAGCGATGCAAGCAACGGCATTGGGGCTATTTATTCACCAAATGGCGGGATTTGATGTACCTTTATCGCGATCGCTGTACAGCATTCCTGAAGGTTATGAACCAGTGGCAGCGATCGCACTAGGTTATGCAGGAGTTCCGCAAACGCTGTCTGAAAAACTGTTGCAACGAACCTTAGCCCCGCGCACCCGTAAGCCTTTAGAAAATTTTGTCTTCACCGGGAGATGGAACCAGACTTCACCGGTGGTTACTCCTCAATGAATCGGGGACGGGCAAATATAAAGTGGGGACACAGCAGCGAAGTTTAGGGCGTTGCTGATTTTAAATATGAGAACAGTTCTTCTGATAACTCCTTTGGCATTTGGTGAAGAAGCATTGCGATCGCAAGGTCCATTACACGTTATGGCTCTAAGGTGGAATACGTTTTGTTTACATTTATATAGAGGTAGAATTGCCAATACTGGGCAGGGCGAGTCTTACGCTCGCTAAGTGCGGACAGAATGAGTGTTGAAATATTCATGCAGCATCACAGACGATCTGTGTAGAAGGCTGTCCGCACAAGTCTAGGGTTGTTGCAGGGGGAGATGCACGAACAGAAAGAGCGTTCATTGGCAGTGCCGCTTAATTCTTAACAACAAATATTTATAGGACTTACGCAAGTGTCATATTTTTTCCGCAAAAATTGTCCCTAGTCACGCATTCCAAAGTCGAAAAACCTTGACTTTTGACTGTTGACTGTTGACTCTTGACACGAAGATATGTGCCAGTTGCGTAAGTCCTGATTTAGATTGGTTCTCCCCGTATACTAGTAGTCTGTCAATAAACAATTGAAGGATAAAGACGCTTAAGTTTAATTCGTGCATCTGCGGTAGTAAACTGCCTTTTCCCCAGTGCGTGACAAATTATTTCTGCGTGCTTCCCAGGCTGCAA
>JAHHID010000058.1 GCA_019359015.1 Spirirestis rafaelensis WJT71-NPBG6 | reverse complement strand
CAGTAGGGGTTCTAGGATTATCCACTCTTCGTCTGTGAGGCTGCTAGAGTATGGCATAACTGTTGGATACAACTTTTGCGCTAACTTTACTTCAACACAGTAAAAGATGTCAAATGGGTTCTATAGCCCCACCCTTCGCGATTGTGAGGGTTTATTAAGCGCAACCTCACATAGAATTGGTATGAGATTAACAGAGATCGCAACAATATAGATTCATTAAAAATCCCACGTGCTGGTAGCCGTGGGATATTTCTAATTTTGAGGCGTTATTTAGTTTTGCGCTGAAGGAACAATTAGGTCATCAATACGCACCATTATTTTTCGGGATAACCACAACACCAACAGTTTTTAAGATGATCCATAAATCGAGCCAAAGATTGCCAAATTTGACATAATGTAAATCTATTTGAACTCTCCGAGGGTAAGGAATGTCATTGCGCCCTGAAACTTGCCATAATCCCGTAATTCCTGGTCGAATAGTTAAAATTTCCTCAATTGCAGACCCGTACTTTGGTAGCTCTTCTTTTACTAAAGGTCGTGGACCAACAACGCTCATATCCCCTTTTAAAACATTCCAAAATTGGGGAAACTCATCCAAGCTGGTAATTCGCAAGAACCGACCAATTTTTGTGATCCTGGGGTCATGTTTGAGCTTAAAACTACTCTCAAACTCTTGTCGCAATTCAGGTGATGTTTCCATCATTTGCATGAGAACTTCGTCAGCATTGCTTACCATTGTTCTGAATTTAATACAATTAAATGGCTTATAGTTTTTGCCGACTCGTTCCTGGATATAAAAAATCGGACCTTGTGAGCTAGAAGCAATCAGTAAGGTCAAAACTAAATAAACAGGCGAAAACAATATCAGTACTAACAGCGAAAACAAAATGTCAAACAGTCGCTTGGCAAACTCTCCGTTTAAACCCTGTAAAGTCAATGCTTTAGGTTTAAATCGAGGTGTCTTTGTTTTTTGACCACCTTTTAAGAAAGTACGCGTAGACGCGCTAGCATCTTGCCGTAGGCTTCGCCGCTTGCCGGAGAGGAGTGAGCTCTGGGCAGTCATCATACTCCTAAATAATCCACACCACACATAGTCCCAATCTTAAAGCCTTTCGGATGTGCTTCTGGGGGTAATTTTCCAAAAGCTTACAAAACTACCGCAAAAATTAGACCGTTACCCTAAGGATGGTCTTTTTTCGTGGCACGTATTTAAAAAATCTAGATACCGTTCTGCAAATACTTGCACATTAAATTGGGCAGCGTGCGATCGCGCGTATTCTGGATTAAACTTACCCTCATACGCTTCAAAGGTTTCTACTGCCTCTACAAGGTCAGCCTCTGTCTGATGAGCAAAGAATATACCCGTCCCTGTACCCACTTCAGAAGTCCGAATATCCCGCACAGTTTCTAAAGCACCACCTGCACCATAAGCAATCACCGGGGTACCACAAGCTTGGGCTTCTACTAAGGCAATCCCAAAGTCTTCACAAGCTGCATACACAAACGCTTTAGCACTAGCCATATATTGTTTTACTACATCATCAGGTTGCCACCCCAGTATTTGTATATGAGAATCCGCTATTTCCTGAATTTTTTTCATTTCTGGTCCTGTACCAATTACTACTAAAGGTCGTTGCAGTTGATTAAAAGCTTGGACAATTAAAGATACTTGTTTGTAAGTTACTAACCGGGAAACAATTAAGTAAAAATCCTCTTTCTGAGAAAAAAAAGGCAATCCTTCAATATTCACTGGTGGATAAATTACTTTTGCTTCTCGTCGATAGCAACGCCAAATTCGACGAGCTGTATGCTGCGAGTTAGCAAGAAAATAATCAACACGATTTGCCGTTAATACATCCCAAAAGCGTAAACGATGCAGTAAATACCGCGTCGCCCACCCAGGTAAACCATTCCCTAGCTTACTTGCCTTTAAATAATCAAAAGTCAAGTCCCAGGCATAACGCATAGGACTATGGCAGTAACAAATATGCAACTGATCGGGAGTAGTAAGAATGCCTTTAGCAACGGCATGGGATGAAGACAAAATGATGTCATACTCCCGTAAATCTAGTTGTTCAATCGCTAGCGGCAAAAATGGCAAGTATTTTTGAACACCATTGCGGGCGAAGGGAAAGTTCTGAACAAACGTTGTACCAATTCGACGCTTGTATAAATAACTTTCAGGATTAGTAGATTCAAAGTCGATGAGGGCATACAAGTCAGCATCAATATGATTCAGAATCTCCCGCACAACGAGTTCTGAACCGCCTGTGGCTTTGGGTGTAAGCCATTCATGAACTAAAGCATATTTCAAGGGCACTGCTAACTGTAATTGGTAGAAAACACGCTTGGGAAGTTATGAGATTAACTAAAAACTTTCCGGTTGATATTAATTAATGGGAACCGCCCCACGTTCATCAAAAGACGTAATCATGAGTGAAAGAGTTTCCTCAGGATACCGCAACCTGATAACCCAAAATTGGGGACTAGGGACTAGGGATTAGGGATTAGGGATTAGGGACTAGGGACTAGGGACTAGGGATTAGGGATTAGGGACTAGGGATTAGGGATTAGGGATTAGGGACTAGAACCTGATAACCTCAAAAATGGGATTAGGATGAGAAACATTAACTCCTAGCCTAAGCGCCCCTACTACTGAGATAGGACTTGGGAATTTATGCGAATTTTAATTATCGGTGGTACTCGGTTCATTGGTGTCTATCTAACGAAGGCGCTGGTGGAAGAAAAACATAAAGTGGTACTATTCAATCGTGGTAATCGTCCAGCACCTGACATCCAGGGAGTAGAACAAATTACAGGCGATCGCACTGACCCGGCACAGCTGAAAGAAAAATTATCACAAGAAAGTTTCGATGTCATTTTTGACAACAACGGGCGTGAACTTACTGATACTCAACCACTGGCGGAAATTTTTCAAGACCGTGTGCAACATTTTGTTTATATGAGTTCGGCTGGGGTGTATCTCAAATCGGATCAAATGCCTCATGTAGAAGGAGATGCGGTAGATCCAAAAAGCCGCCACAAAGGTAAGCACGAAACCGAAGCATTTTTAACACAATCAGGATTGCCTTTTACATCGATTCGTCCAACTTACATTTATGGTCCGAGAAATTATAACGAGTTAGAAAGTTGGTTTTTTGATAGAATTGTGCGCGATCGCCCGATTCCCATCCCCGGTAACGGAATGCATTTTACACAATTTGGTCATGTAAAAGACTTGGCAAAGGCAATGACTAAGATTGTAGGTAACAAACAAGCCATAGGGCAAATTTACAACGTGTCAGGCGATCGCTTTGTCACTTTTGATGGTTTAGCCCGTGCTTGTGCTGTTGCTGTTGGGAAATCACCGGAAGAAGTAAAAATTGTCCATTATGACCCGAAAAAGTTTGATTTCGGCAAGCGCAAAGCTTTCCCGATGCGGGTGCAACATTTCTTTGCATCAGTAAATAAAGCGATGAAAGAGTTAAATTGGCAGCCTGAGTATGATTTGATTTCTGGGCTACAAGACTCTTTAGAGAATGATTATCTGACGAATGGGCGCGATAAAGCTGAAGTAGATTTCTCTACGGATGAGGAAATTTTACAAGCTTTGTAAACGCAGAGGAACACAAAGGAAAACGCAAAGGTACGCAAAGAAAAATTTAAACCTTTGCGTCTTTTGCGGCTTCTTGAGGTAAAAGATAAATTGCCCCAGAAATTAAGGTGAGAGCGACAGAAACCCAAAAGGCGATGAGGGAGGGGGTTTTCCAGATTTCGGGCAGAGGTGCAATTAAAAGCGCGATCGCCACTATCTGACTCACAGTTTTTAGCTTACCCCAAATATTCGCCCCGGTAATCGTAGTTTGATTGACCCGCCAACCAGCGATCGCTAACTCTCGTCCTAAAATAAGAAACACTCCCCAAGCGGGAACTTGTCTTAATTCAATTAAAATCAGTAACGGCGCAAGTACCAGTAATTTATCTACCAAGGGATCGAGAAACTTACCTAAATCGGTAATTTGGTTGAGTTTTCGTGCCAAATAACCATCTAACCAATCAGTTAAGGCTGCAACCAGAAAAATTGCCAAACATACCCATCGCGCTTGGGGTGTAGGGTTGTGCAAACCATATAACAAAAATGGTATACCTAGAAGGCGAGAAAAAGTAATCAAGTTAGGTAGAGTCATAGGGAATTCACTGATTAGGAACCGTTAGGTAACGCAGATTAGTTTATCTGATATGGTTTCTATTTTGTGACATATACATTTTCCCTTCCTCAAATCACCATGAAACCAACAGATTATCAATTTCGCACAGAACGCGATTCGATGGGCGATCGCCAAATCCTTGGTAGCGCTTATTACGGCATACAAACACTGCGGGCAATGGAGAATTTCCCCATCAGCGGCATCAAGCCTTTAAGTACTTACGTAGATGCTTGTTTAATAATTAAAAAAGCTACCGCTATCGTCAACGGAGAATTAAAATGCATACCCCAAGAAATTAGTCAAGCAATTGTCCAAGCGGCTGATGAAGTACTTGCGGGTAAGTTTCGCGATCAATTTGTGGTAGATATTTATCAAGCGGGGGCTGGAACTTCTCACCACATGAATGTGAACGAAGTACTGGCAAATAGAGCCTTAGAAATTCTCGGCTATGAAAAAGGCAATTACAAGCAAGTTAGTCCCAATGACCATGTAAACTATGGGCAGTCTACGAATGATGTGATTCCCACGGCAATTCGCATTGGTGGCTTATTGGCGTTGTCAAAGACGTTGCAGCCAGCTTTAGATAATGCGATCGCAGCACTAGAAGAAAAAGCTGTAGAATTTCAAGATATCGTCAAATCTGGCAGAACTCACTTACAAGATGCCGTACCTGTCCGCTTGGGTGAAAATTTCCGCGCTTGGGCACAAATCTTGTCCGAACATCAAAACCGCATTTATACGGCTTCTGGTGATTTGATGGTACTGGGTTTGGGGGGTAGTGCCGCCGGAACGGGTATGAATACTCATCCTGATTATCGCGCCCGTGTGGTGCAAGTTATCTCAGAATTGATTGACTGCCCGTTAGAACCTGCGCCTCACCTAATGGCTGCAATGCAGAGTATGGCACCATTTGTCAATGTTTCTGGTGCTTTACGCAACTTAGCACAGGATTTAGTTAAAATATCTCACGATTTGCGGTTGATGGATTCGGGTCCAAAAACTGGTTTGAAAGAAATTCAACTGCCACCAGTGCAACCAGGTTCCTCAATTATGCCGGGAAAATATAACCCAGTGATGGCAGAGATGACCTCAATGGTGTGTTTTCAGGTGATGGGTTACGACAGTGCGATCGCTCTTGCTGCACAAGCCGGGCAATTAGAATTAAATGTGATGATGCCGTTGATTGCCTACAACCTGATTCACAGCATCGAAATTCTTGGTAATACGATCACCTCACTTAGCCAAAGCTGCATTATAGGAATCACCGCCAACCGCGATCGTTGTTTGGCTTACGCTGAAGGTAGTTTAGCTTTAGTAACGGCATTAAATCCCCACATTGGTTATTTAAATGCTGCGGCTGTCGCCAAAGAATCTTTGGAAACTGGTAAATCCCTAAGGCAGATTGTCTTAGAAAAAGGTCTGATGAGCGAGTTGGAATTAGCCCAAGTGTTAAATCTAGAACAGATGAGCGGTATCTTACCCCTCAGGGCACTTGACACAGAAGTAGATTAAAAATGAATAAGGTAAGATAGAAGATTTTTTTCTTCTATCTTTTATCTTCGTTCTTTATTCACCCATGCAGACTCAAAAACCATCTGTCAGTTTGATTCGGGCTACTTCCTACGAACAAGAGGCGTTAAGAGAATCTTTATCAACGCTGTTAGAACCTTTAGGGGGAATGCAGGCATTCGTCAAACCAGGACAACGAGTTTTATTAAAACCGAATTTACTCACCGGAGCGCGTCCCGGTAAAGAGTGTACCACCCGCGCCGAATTAGTTTATGAAGTTGCCAAGATGGTAATTGAGGCTGGTGGTCAGCCATTTTTGGGAGATAGCCCTGCTTTTGGGAGTGCTAAGGCAGTAGCGATCGCAAATAACTATCTTCCTATTATTGAAGAACTCAAGCTTCCGATTATAGATTTTCACGGGTCGCGTTACGAAACCCTCAACCAAGACTTTAACCATCTGCTGCTGTGCAAAGAAGCGATGGAAGCAGATGTGGTGATTAACTTGCCTAAGGTGAAATCTCACGCTCAGTTGACGTTAACGCTGGGGGTAAAAAACCTTTTTGGTTGCGTTCCCGGCAAAATGAAAGCTTGGTGGCACATGGAAGCTGGAAAAGATGCCAACCGATTTGGCGAAATGTTAGCAGAAACCGCTAGGGCAATTAACCCAGATTTAACCATTTTAGATGGCATCATCGGTCATGAAGGTAATGGTCCCAGCGGTGGCGAACCTCGTCCACTCGGCGTTTTAGCCGCATCTGCAAATGTCTTTGCTCTCGATAGGGCAATGGTAGAAGTCCTCAATGTCTTACCAGAACAAGTACCTACCCTCGCAGCGTCAAAGCGGCTGGGGCTGTGTCCGGAACTTGCAGAAATTGACTTTCCTCAGTTACATCCTGACTTACTAAAAATAGATGATTGGCGGCTACCAGATAAATTAATGCCTATCGATTTTGGAATGCCCCGCGTTATTAAGTCTACGTTTAAGCATCTTTACATCCGTTTTATCAAAGAACCGATGAGTGCTTATGGTAAATCTTAGGCTATTGGTTAGTAGTTAGTGGATAGTGGATAGTGGATAACTGTTAACCGTTAACGCTCCAACGCTCGAAGGCTCCAACCAACTATCTACAAATGCAAACTTCGCTACAACAATCTTCATTCTTAGCAGAGTAAGCTGTAATTACCCTCCGATTGCTTAACCAGACCGCCCTATTTTAGTGGCGGTTTTTTTCGTTTCGTTTATTGGTCAAATAGTTATAAGATTTATCCTACGTGCTAAACAGGAATTTTTTTCAGCTTCTGGCTGATAGCTTTACCAATTTAAATTTTAAATTAGGATTTTGTATTAATCAGACTTGACTTTTATTTTAGGTAAAAGTATTTCTACTCTCCCTATATATAGATTGACAAAAATACAGTAATATCACCCAAATTATGATCTTCAAATTTTGAAACATTTTTCTGAGTGCAATCACTGATTAACAATTTAAAATACTTTTGATTTATCTGTATTTGTTCGGTGTGAATTGATGATAAAACTGATTATTGCTTAAGTTGCGATCGCGTCTCAAAAAAAATCTCGTGTAAGTACTTGTAATTATGCGAAACACAGATACTTGTGGGTGATTATTGAGTATGTGTATTTGGTATTAAACAACAATTTATAACCGCATAACGCCCTTTACAAAAGCATTTCCGGATGTTGTAATTGTAAGAGATTACTCAAATGTCTGTTTATAAGTAATCTAAAATACAAAAATAGTTGTAATTTTTAATGCTGTTGCCGTAAGAGATGCGGAATCTATCCATAACACCGTACCATGAACTACATTGAGATATTAGTCACCAATAAACAAGAATAGTTTAATAGCGGCTTCGTATCAAATATCTTTGGTATGAGAAAAGAGTATTATGACAGTTTAATAAGTGGTTGATATTATTGAATACTAAATAGCTTATAATTTAAAAGTAGCTAAATATAACAGCAAGACTCTCAACTTTGAGAGTTGAGCAACAAGTGATGTGAAAACCTGCAATCTTCTATGAATTCAAATAGCCAGTCTGCCAATCCCGACACATATTCCCATCGTTTGGCAGACATTGTGGGAACAGCGATCGCTCTGTTAACTCTAACGTTACCAATATTAGTCATCGCTAATTATTCTTCAACCAGCATTCAGAATAATCAGCAACCCATTACGTACAACCGAAAAAATAGTGAACATCAAGCAAAAATTAACATTAGAATTCCCCAAACAAGAAAGCTTTGACAACACAAAGGAGATTTGGCGCGAACGTTAGCGTAGAATTTAATATCTAATTTTTCATTACTCGGCTTTCATAAGTCCGAATAGAGGCTTCCTGAGTTCGGAACTTGGGGAGCCGTTTAAATTTAAGCAGAAAAACTGGGGACTAAGGCGTGTTTTCGCGCTTTTCCGGCACTAAGAGCGCTGAGTGCGGCTATACAAAAGCGCAGATGCGATTAGTTAGTGTAAAAATCTTTGGCGGCTTTAGGCACTAACGCATACTTATTTTATTTACACTGCAAAGATTTTAAATTCTCAAAGCATACTCCGCCAGAAAACTGTTTGAACTAAGTATTTTGGGATATGTCCATATTAGCCTAAAATTCTACACGGGGAGCCCTTCTCCTTCGGAGACGCTCCGCGAACGGGTTCGCCAGTCCCCCATCGTGACGGAGACCCCGCCTTGGCGCTAGCCTCTCCCTTTGGGAGAAGACGGGGGCTGGTCTCACCGTTGCGTGCGCCCATGATTCACTGTTAGCTGAGGATTTTTACTGTGGACTTATCCCGTATTCCTGCCCAACCTAAACCAGGTCTAATCAACGTTCTGATTGAAATTCCTGGTGGCAGTAAAAATAAATACGAATTTGACAAAGACTTACAAGCTTTTGCCCTAGACCGGGTACTTTATTCCTCGGTACAATATCCCTATGACTATGGTTTTGTACCCAACACGTTGGCTGATGATGGCGATCCCCTAGATGGTATGGTCATAATTGACGAGCCAACCTTTCCAGGGTGTATCATTGCAGCAAGACCAATTGGGATGTTAGAGATGATTGACGGTGGCGATCGCGATGAAAAAATTCTTTGTGTTCCCGACAAAGACCCACGCTACAAAGACGTTAGATCCATCAAAGACCTACCATCACACCGATTGGATGAAATTGCCGAATTTTTCCGCAGTTATAAAAATTTGGAAAAAAAGGTGACAGAAATTCGCGGTTGGCTAGATGTTGACCACGTTATGCCTTTAGTAGAACAGTGCATCAAAGCTGGTAGCGAAAAAGGTCGGGATTCGGATTCGGAAACTACCTGAACAAACTTTCTACGAAAGTTAAGAAGTCAGAATTCAGAAGTCAGAATTCAAAATTTAGAAGTTAGCAATATCCTAGTTTGGGTAGGGTTTATTACTGCCACAAGCATTTTTCGTACAGGCTCTATAGTATGAGCAGGGGGTGCAAGTGATCGCCGTTTATTCATCCCACGCGGAGCGTAACATACCATGCTGACTCCTGAATTCTTTCTCCTGACTCCTGAATTCTGAATTCTTTCTTGATAGCTCAATTGCCACAGAACCCCTAAAAGTAATGCAGCGCACGCTCCTTTTGGCAAAAATTCACAACTGCACCCTCACGGGGGCAAATATCAATTACGTCGGTAGTATTAGCATCGACCAAATTTTGTTAGATAAATCTGGCATTTTACCCTACGAGCAGGTGCAAGTAGTGAATGTTGCCAATGGCGAGCGTTTCATTACTTATGCGATCCCCGCAGCAGCTAACTCAGGAACGATTGAATTAAATGGAGCTGCGGCACGTCTAGGCATTACCGGCGATCGCTTGATTATAATGACTTACGGGCAGTTCACCATAGAAGAGTTAAAAAATTACTCTCCTACGGTTGTCATTGTGGATGAAAAAAACCGACTTTCCCAAGTGCGGCACTACGATGACCTGCTCGGTCAAGTCTAATTCTAAGCAAAATGTCAAATACTGAGCTGTCAGGTTCCGACCACGTAACTGAACAAACTACTTTACCCAACGAAGGAATTGGGGAATTTATCGTGCAATTCTGGGGTGTGCGGGGTTTAATAGCTACTCCTAGCAGCAATACCAACCGCTACGGTGGTAATACTGCTTGTGTAGAAATGCGCGTAGCCGGAAAACGCTTGATTTTTGATGGTGGTACAGGTTTACGCATTTTGGGAAGAAGTTGGCTAGAACTTGAAAGTCCACTAATAGCCCATTTATTTTTTACCAACTCTCAATCAAATCGCATCCAAGGGTTTCCTTTTTTTGCCCCTGCATTTGTTCGGGAAAATTGCTTTCATATTTACGGTACAGCTGCCTCAAATGGAGCTTCTATTAAGCAGTCTCTGTGCGATCAGATGCTGCAACCGCACTTTCCTTATCCTTTGCAAGTGATGCAGGCAGAATTGCAGTTTAACAATCTGACTTCGGGTAGTAAGGTAACTTTAGACGATGTGACGATTCAAACTGCATTGATAAATAAAAATCAGCGATCGGCAGGATACCGAGTTTCCTGGAAGAATTACAGCGTTGCCTACATGACAGATTTGTATCAAGGTGCTGACGAAATGGAGGTTGGGTGTATTAGACAGCTAATTGAAGGTGTAGATTTGCTGATTGCTAATGCTACATACACTCCCCCAACCGCTCACAATCATGAATCACCTGATTTGCTTTGGAAAACTGCTGTGAATTTGGCTCATCATGCTGGTGTGAAACGATTAGTTATCTCTCACCACCACCCAGACGATCACGATGATTTTCTCGACTTTGTGCAAACGGAAATTAAAAATGCTTTTCCTCAAGCATTACTAGCTCGTGAAGGGTTAATTTTACCTGTTGTGCGAGTTTCTCAGGCTTAAAATAATACTCTATTATCATTTAGTCATAATTACGCTGGTAATGGTTCGCGCAGAGTTTATAGCGTCAACCGAGTTTTTAAGCTTTATCCGCTTCAAGTACCACAAAGGTTTTCACTAACTGTTAGGTGGAATAGGTAAAGCAATTATTGAAACACAGAAAGAAGAATCTTGCTCTTTCTCAGCTTTCCCTTGCATAGAGTTAATAATTATTAAATTAAATTGACATTATTTTTTAAGTATGATTTCCACTTATGGCTATCTTTACTATAAAGAAATCATAAATTTATATTAAGCATAAAATTAAGCATTTATGTAGATAACCTGTTAACAATATTAATTTTTCATAAAGACAAAAGTAAAGGTTATTACTATCTCAGTTTACATGTTAATATTCGGTACAAATACAGGATTGCAGCCAAGAATGATTACTTTGTTTGTCTAGCAATACAATTCCAGCAGGCATTTGCACAAACAAAATTAAGCTCTCTCAGACAAAGATTGTGTATCTCATTTAGTCGTAGAGATACCCCTTTTAAGTAAACAAAAGGGGTTAAAAAGAGTTAATGACTAATACTAGATTGCTTTCAACAGTGTAATCTGCGAACGCGTAGATGCGTTTGCGTAAAAATCGTTTACACAAAACATTGCAAAAACGACTCTAATCTGATTAATAATTTGTCAGGTTTAACTCGATTTAATCAACTAGAAGGAATATTTCCTCAAGTTGTTTCTTCTGACGGTGCTAACAATGCTGGGGGCACATTTAGCCTGGGACAAGTTTCTTCCCAGCGAGTCCCTGAACCTAGTGCTACAGCTAGTTTTCTGGGTGTAGGAGCTTTGGGTGTGGCATCACTGCTGAAGCGTAAAAAACATCTGAAAAAGACTGTTTAATATATAAGATTTACGTAGCTACCCTTGAATTTGATTTCGGGCTTATACCAATTCTTTGTGATGTTGCGCTTAATCCCCCTGCGCCAAGCGCACGCTCCGCGAACAGGCTAGAAGCCTGGGGCTATACGAACAAAGCCTGCCTACGCAGGCTAATTATATGCATCTTGATATCGAATTGGTATTAGACAGTTTTGGATAATTCTTAACACACAAAACCCTCAATATATTTGTCATAAAAATGTACTTAATTAATAGAGTTATTTAGACAAAAAGGAGGGAGCGCCTAAATATGGTAACTAAATAGAACTCAGCCTATGAACCCTTTTAAATTTGGATTTTGGAGCTTTAGTGGGAGTATCTTATTTTGTTTGTTAGCTTCCTATCCAGCAGCGGCAGAAATAATTCCAGATACGACACTTCCTGTAAATTCAACCGTTACTCCCCAAGGCAACATTAGACTGATTGACGGAGGCACTCCCGCAGGGAATAATCTGTTCCATAGCTTTCAGGAGTTTTCTTTTTCTGGGGGTACTGCTTTTTTCAACAACGACATGGCAGTTAGGAACATCATCACCCGTGTGACAGGTGGATCGCCCTCTAATATAAATGGCATTATTGGAGCTAATGGAATTGCGAATCTGTTTTTTATCAACCCTAATGGCATAGTTTTTGGACCGAATGCAGCTTTGCAGATAGGGGGTTCGTTTGTAGCAAGTACAGCGAATAGCTTGAAGTTTGCTGATGGTGCCGAATTTAGTGCAACGGCTCCTCAAACTTCTCCGTTATTAACGGTGAGTGTTCCTATCGGTTTGCAATTTGGCTCAAGTCCTGGCAGGATTGTTAATCAATCCCAGGCAAGTCCAAATGGAGAACTTACAGATGCAGACCCTCCCAACCCCATCGGGCTAAAAGTTCCCATCGGTAAAACCCTAGCGCTGGTAGGAGGTAATTTGACCTTAGAGGGTGGCAATTTAACGACTACAGGAGGCAGGATTGAGCTAGGTAGCGTTGCTGGAACAGGTCTAGTCAATCTGACAGAGATTGAAAAAGGCTATGCTCTCAACTATGCAGGTGTTCAGAACTTTGACGATATTCAAATCTCCCAAGGTGCAATTGTTTATGGAAGTGGGGAGGGGGGTGGCGATATCCAACTGCAAGGTAGAAACGTCAATATCACTGAAGGTTCCCTAGTTGTTTCCAACGCTTTAGGGGCAGCAATAGGAGGAAATATAGTAGTAAACGCCAGCAAATTAAGCGTTGAAAAAGGTGGAGCGATAGCAACCTTAGCTCTGGGTGAAGGTCAAGCAGGAAATGTGTTAGTAAGAGCCTCAGATTCCGTAGAAGTGGGGGGAACAACATCAGACGGTTTGTTTCCTAGTAGTTTGGCTTCTCAAGTTTTTGAACCAGCTACAGGCAACGGTGGCAATTTAACTATTGAAACTGGGAAACTGCTAATACGAGATGGAGCCATTATCGATGCTTCTACTTTTGCGGCAGGTTCAGCCGGTAATGTGCTAGTAAGAGCCTCGGATAGTATAGAACTAATAGGAAGAACATCAGATGGTCAGCGTGCTAGCGGGATCTTTGCTCAAGTCGCACAAGGAGCCACAGGTAATGGTGGAAATTTGATTATTGAAACTAAAAAATTCGATGTCCAAGGTGGAGCGCAGATTTCTACAGCAGCACGGCAAAATGGAAATGGTGGAAATTTGACTATTAATGCCTCAGATTCGATTCAACTGAGTGGAACTTCACTATTTGCCACAGCCTCACCTCTTGATATTAATCGTAGTGGAATTTTTGTCTCTGCCGACGAGCCACAAGCTACGGGTAATGTCGGCAGTTTGAAACTAACCACCGGAGTACTGACTGTTGAAAATGGAGCCAGAATATCAGCGGATAATTTCGGTTCAGGTCAAGGAGCAACTCAAACCTTAAACGTCAGGCGATTGATAATTCGGGATGGGGGAGAAGTCAGATCGGGTTCTTTTGCTGAAGGTGCCGGCGGAACTTTGAATGTAAACGCTACCGAGTCAGTACAGGTCATAGGTACAGGAACCATTGATTCCACACCAGTCAAAAGTACGCTGTTCAGTCAAGCTCAAGGTGCAGGCAAAGCTGGCAATTTAAACATTACAACCCCTAGGTTAAATGTCGAAGATGGGGCAGAAGTAACTGTCAGCAGTCTAGGTTCAGGTTCTGCTGGCAACTTGACCATAACAGCTAATGACGTTCGCTTGAACCGAGGAAGTCTGACTGCGGAAACCAACGCAGGAGAAGGGGCAAATATCAAGCTACAGAATTTAGACTTATTATTGTTGCAAAATCAAAGCCTAATTTCCGCTCAAGCTTTTAACAACGCCACCGGCGGTAACATTGATATTGATGCTGCAAACGGTTTTATTGTTGCGGTTCCTGGGCAAAACAATGACATCATTGCTAATGCTTTTCAAGGTCAAGGTGGCAAAATAGATATTACATCTCAGGGCATTTTCGGCATTGAAGAGCGAAAAGCAACTCCCGAAAATACCACCAATGACATTGATGCTAGCTCGGAATTTGGCTTTCCTGGTACTGTGAGGATCAACACATTAGATGTAGACCCTAGTCGTGGTTTAATTACCTTACCCGCAGGTCTGCTAGAACCTACCAGGTTAGTTGCCTCTAGCTGTGGGGCTTTGACTGCGAATGGTGGTAGTCAATTTATTGTTACCGGACGTGGTGGTTTACCCCCCAGTCCAGACGATTTCCTTAGCGGTGATGTAGTATGGTCAGATACTCGGCTGACAAGCATTGGCAGCACAGAAAATCGCAAAGTGTCAAATACTACTCCAAAAGTGCGGACTCAAGGAAAAAAGAGCGATCGCATTGTCATAGTACCTGCTACTGGTTGGGTGTTCAACGGCAAGGGTGAAGTAACGCTAATTGCACAATCGCCCAGTGACACTCCCCAAGGATTAGAATCTACTTCTGCTAGTTGTCCCGGAAAGTAATATACCTCTTCCAAAGCACCTTTTTGCGCCTTCAGACTTTTACTTTGTCAATCAAGAGCAGATTATTATGATTGTGAAGGATGAAAGTCCTTTCTCAGATAATTTCTGGCGTTAAATAGTGCTTTGTACAAAAATTTATCTTTAGTAATCCAAAACTCAATTAATTCTTGCCAAACTTTTCTATCGAAGAGTTTTCTGTCTTGATATAACAGTATCGCTAAACCCAAATTTAATAACGATAAAATCAAAATGTGGGCTAGAAACATACCCACTTGGCGCAAGAAGTAATTATTAGTTGCATTTTGCAGCACATCATATAAAACTGTTTTGTGTTCAATTTCTTCTAATGCGTGCCATTCAAAAAGTTGCTTTAACTCTGGTTCGGCTTCAGCAAATAAGTCAGTTTCTAAAGCAAACTCAGCCATCAAAGTTGTTAAATGTTCAATTCCGGCAGCAATGGCTAAATTTAAATTAAGACTTATTTGCCGTTCCAGAATATCAAAAAGAATAGTCTGTTCACAGCGAAGATAAGTATCGAATTTATAGCCTGAAGCGTGTAAAATATTCCAGAATTTTGTATGCTGGTACAAGTGTTGCCCTTCTTGACATATAAAAGCTTGAGCTTGTTGTTTGAGTTGCGGATTGTCAATAAAATTGATTCTTTTTTTGACGTTGAGAATCAGATATTTTTCAATTTCCGGAATGAAAATTGTAATGCTATTAAACAAGTGAGTTTTGAAAACACTTTGGTTAAACCAATATCTCTCACTATTTGCGGAAAAATCAAAGTTTAATCGCCGGATTTCTATTTTGCTCATGTGCGATATTCCTCTCAAGTAACAAATTTACAGAGAGTTTGACACTTATGACAATATTAATTTTACCGCTTAAACTACCTGATATGATGTTTGTTAAATTAACAGTAATAAAAACACCGCAACCGTCGTAGAGACGTTCCGCCGGAATGTCTCTACAATCTGTGTGATTCTAAGGACATCATATGATATACCGATGAGGAAACAGAATTTACTATCTGAGTAAGTTCTTGAAGTTTTGCCGCTACTGCACCATTGGTAAATAATTCTTCTGCCTTAATTATACCCGCTTGCATATCTGAACAAATACCACTGCGCCATAAATAAAACCCGCCATTCCATAAGGCTGTTTGCATCAGTTCGGAAGGTTTTCCACTGAATACGTTTTGCATATCTGCTACCAATTCTTCAGTGGTTTCAAGGGGTACATTCTTGGTAGTAAAGCCGTAGTCACGCGGGGCAAGAAGCAATCTTTCTATCGCTGTTAATCCTTCTTGTTGCGGTGCTGACGGTGCAGATAAGCCGATGATTGCAGTGCGATCGCGCGGTAAATCGCAACTACCTTCTAATCCCTTTATTAATGTAAATTTGCTTACTCCTCGTAGTGTCAAAGCTTGTTGAAACATAGCTTCTGTAGGAGGATGGACAAACCCAGCAATAATGTGAGCATCACCAGCATAAGGACACCAAATTAACTCCATTGTGGCAAAGGGTGGACGTTTGCCTAATTGGTCGCGGTATTCCCAAATACTATTAGTTAAGGGAAAATGTCGAGGTGTATAAACAAAGCCGATGCCTGTTCTTTCAAAGACTTGCTGAGTTTTTTCTAATGGAAGTGTAGCCCAATCAACTCCTAACTTCTGCCAAATTTCTACCAAGGGTAGACCGTATTTTGTCGGCAGGCGATCGCTACCATGCATCACCACTGATTGCCCCGCAGAAGCTAACAGTAAAGCCGTCACCGGGCTGATGGGTGCGGTGCGGGTTCTGCCATCATAAGGTATGCCTAAAACTATCACTGGACGCGCAGAATTAATATTTTGCAGTAGTGGTCCTAGTTCTTCGTAAGCATCTAACATTCCCGCTAACTCTTCCCCCGTGGGACGTTTGATGCGGTGGGCAATTAAAAAAGCGCCGATTTGCGCTGGTGTCGCTTCACCCAGCAACATCATCTTTGTTGCTGAAGCTGCTTCAGCACGAGTTAAATTTTCGCCTGTGTGGTTTCCGCTGCCTACTTTCTTTAGTAATTCTCTGAATATATTGCTCATAAAAATTAAGAGTCAAGAGTCAATGGTTAAAAGTCAAGAGTTAACAGTTAAGATTTTTGGACTATAGACTTTGGGCTATGGATTAATAACTATCTATTAACAAGCCGATCGCTTTAATGAATCAAACTGTTGTGGTATATGTTCCTGCACCAATTGCCAAAAGTACTGAATAGGTGGAATTTGCAGGCGATCGCCAGTTGTTACCATGACAACCCGACGAGTTAAACTAGAATTGTCAGGCAAAGTAGTGTTAGCATTGCAGGCTAAGGAGCGAACTGCAAGGGTGGGATCAAGACGTGCTTCAACTAATGCAGAGTGAGGTAGCAAAGCTACTAGTTCTCCTTGACGTACCACTCCCCGGAAGGCATCTAAAGTATTTACCTCTAAAACTGCTTGAAGTGTGGCTTCTAAGCGCTCAAATCTATCCTGCACTAAGCGTTGCATCCCATAACCATCTTTAAAAACTACTTGGGGATAACGAATTATTTCTGACCAAGGAACGTGATCGTGTTGTGCTATGGGATGATTGGCACAACAGAGTAATTCTATAGGTTCATCAAATAGCGTTTCTACAACCATTTCTCTAGCGGTGGTGAGAAAGCGATTATTCATGACAATTGCCAGATCCACCAGCCCATCTTTAAGGACTTTTAAAGCGCGATCGCTTCCTAATGATGTCACGCGCAATTGCACATCTGGATATTTATGACAAAATTTTTGCAGAATTGGTGGTAAGTAATAAGCGCACAGCGAGTGAATTACAGCGATACAAAGTTCTGGCTGCTTTCCTGCGACTAAATCTGCTAACTCGTGAGTGACAGTTTGCCACTCGAAGCAAATTTTGCGGGCACGGGGTAGCATCCGTTCACCCCCCAGAGTCAGTTTTGCTTGTCCTGTTCTGTGAAACAATTCTAAGCCCAAATCTGCTTCTAGTGCTTGAATTTGGCGACTGATAGTTGATTGGGTGACACCACATTTTCTCGCTGCTTGTTGAAAGCTGCCAGTTTCTGCGATCGCTAGAAAGGCTTGCAACTGCTCTAGGCGCATTTTTATGTAGCCTGAATTACATTTATGGCTTCAATTAGGTTAACGGATGTTAGCGGATATTTTAGTACAGTTTGTTACAACCTATTTTTTTTATATTTCTCTTTGCCATTTTTCTGACTCCTCATACCTTACACCATGCGCCATCACCCTTTTAGGGTGCAGATGCGTCAGGAGTGATTAACTTAGGAGCGTGGATACTGCACCAAGCTCTTTGAGTGTGGCAATAATCGCCTCTGTTAAGGCTGTAATACGTGTAATATTCATGCCTTGGTATAGCCTGTCAGCTTTGAGCGTTTTTACGCAGTCACCCGCACTGACATCCCAGAGCTTAATTGTCTCATTATGACTGCCACTTATTTTTAATTTACCTTTGAAAATTAACGCAATTTAACCAAAATATGTCATGAATGAGTGTAGCGCGACTCATGACAATAAAAGTTGTACGTAAATCCTAACTTAGTTAAAAGGAGAAATTATGCCTGAAGATAGCGGAATCAATATTAATCCCGAAGCTGATGTAATAATTATCGCACTTGGCGATGTGAACAACCAAGGAGTTATTGGGAAAATTAGTGGCGATGTTGCAAATATTATGAATGATACTCCAGGTTCTCAACAAGCAGATACATCTGGAATCACAGCACTTGTTGCTCAATTACAAAAACGGATCGAAAATAATAATCAATTATCGCCTGTGGATAAAGCTCAAGCATTAGAACAGGTAAAAGCTTTAGCATTTATCAATCAAGCAAACAATAAGCAAGTAATGACAGCAACAAGTGATGAATTATTGTCAGATGAACCATAATTTCTGCTTGACAAGCTAGCAGTTTATAAAAATCAATATCATCTCATGTCAGTTTAATTACCCATAATAAAAGATTTTTGTAGTAAGGACTTCAGTCCTTATCTTATAAATATAATGATTTCAGTCCTTACTACGAACTTACCGCTAGTTATATGACGGTACATGATATAATTGGCGCTGGGAATTATTCAGAAGTTAGCTAGGCGAACTTTGTTTGTATAACCGCGAATTCGATTCGTCAGGGTTCTCTTCTTGTATAGGCACATTTTCTTTTTGAGTATTGCCTATTGGCAATGTAACAGTAAAAGTAGTTCCTACCCCTAGTTCACTCTTAACTGCAATTTTACCACCATGTAAGTCTACAGACTGCTTGACGATCGCTAATCCCAAACCAGTACCGGGAATGTTTCCAACATTACTGGCACGATAAAATGACTCAAAAAGATGCTGTTGGTCTTCTGGAGTAATGCCAATACCTTTATCTTTAATATGAAAAATTACCTCTTCGTCATTAGAAATTAATTCCAAATCAATTGGACTACCTTTAGGTGAATATTTAATGGCATTTGTCAGCAAGTTACTAAGAATATGTCGTAATAGCTTTTCATCAAGACAAGCATTTATATATTTATCTTCTGCATAAAAATTAATTATATTATTACTGAAAAATTTAGTTTCTTGAATAATTTGTTCGCACAAAGAAGTTAAATTAATTTCAATTATATTTGATTGTTGCTTTCCTAATTCTCCTCTCGATAGCAATAATATATCATCTAAAATATCTGTAATTTTGTTCACATAAGCTTTAATTTTTTCGTAAAATTCCTGCTTTCTTTCTTCAGCTAATTTCTTGCTAGAGCGGTGGAGGAGTATTTGTGCATAAGCTGAAATTGTATGTAGTGGATTACGAATCTCATGGGAAGCGATTGAGATAAAACGGGTTTTTATTTCGTTGATTTCTTGGAGATTTTCGTTAGCAAGTTTTAGTTCTAAAGACAATTTTCGTCTTTGAAACAGCATTTCTACCCGCGCTTGCAATTCTACCTTTTCCACAGGAGTGATAATCAGTTCATCAATAGTGCGCCATAAATGACGAGTTACCATCCCCACATTTTGGCGGGATGTAACTAATAGAAAAGGTAAAAATAATGGTTCTTGAGCTTTTTTAGTCCCTTGTAACCAATGACCATATCGATCCAATGCTCTACCGCATAAAATACATAAATCAAAAGATTGTTGCAAGCTAGGCAATTCATCATCAAAATCAGGTGAAAATACTTCGTATCGTGTTTCCAACCACTCTGATAGTAAGCGGCGATTCTCTTTATGTTCTATAATTAGCAAAATCTTGCACATATTTATTCTCCTAATAGACTCTTAATCAACGCTAATAATTGTTGCATTACAAGCGGCTTAACCAGCATACTCCTAGCGCCGTGAGCAAGGCTTTGGAGTTGAATTGTAGCGCTTTGTTTAGGCGAAATAACCAAAAAGGGGATTTGTTGATTTTGCAGTTGTTCGCAGCGTTCCCAGATAGTGCGATCAAAACCAGCAATATCTAACATAACTAACTTAATTTCCGATAATTCTCTTAATTGGCGATCTAATTCCTCCAAATTACTAACGCCAATGGTTTGATATCCTTCTTTATTTAAAAATTGGTTAAGTAATTCGACATTGCGGCAGTTGCTGCCTACGGTTAAAATCAGGGGTTTTTCGCTCATTCTTCCCCATCATAATTATCCGCCCATTCGGGAGTGCCGCTGAGAATTTTTCTAAGTTTGCTGAGTGGTCTACCTACTTTAATACCGTAGCGAGTTAGCTCAATTTCGCGTAAGCTTTTTTCAAAGTCAGACAAGCGTTTCTTCAAAACGCCGATCGCTTTCCGCATTTCTCCTTTAATTTCTAAGTAGCGCAGGAAAATGATATTATCTGCAATGTAACTGATCCCAAGATCAGTTGCTCGAAATTCACCGGTGATGTATTCGATCTCGTTAACCACAATCACTGTCACACCCATATTTTGCAAATACTTGCATAAAGCGTGCAGGTGAGTTACCAAGTTGTCACCACGCATCGACAGTCGATAGCCTGCAACGCTATCAATCATCACAATCCGGGCTTGTCTCTCTTCTACCTCTTCACGCACCAAACTAGCGAATTCATCGGCGCTTAAGTGCAATGGCTCGACTGGCACAACTGACAGCGTGCCGAATTTAATCATAGCGTGAACCGGAATATTAACGCTTTCCGAACGAGCCACCAGAGTTTCTTCGGTTTCCTCAAAGGTGTAAACTACCGATCGCTCTCCTCTTCCGGCAGCTTCTTTCATAAACTGAAGTCCGATAGTAGTTTTGCCCACACCAGTAGGACCAGTTAAAAGAGTCACCGTCCCGCGCTCTAAACCACCGTGGAGCAGTTGATCTAATTCTGGCACACCAGAAGCAACAGCCTGATTAGTATATTCGCGTTTGTAATTTTCTGGTTGCAGACGCGGAAAAAGTCGCATTCCTTGGTCGGTTAAGCGCACCGCATGAAAACCAGTGCGGAAATCAGAACCGCGAAACTTGGTAACTTGAAGCGTCCTGCCTTTGCTAGAGTTGTACAGGTGAATCACACCATCGCTCATAAATTGTAAATCTTCATCCGGAGCAGATCGACTAGCTTCAGAAGTGAAAATTACCGTCGCACCACTTTCTAACAAAAAGCGCATAAATGAAAGCACTTGTTTGCGAAACTGGAAAGCGTCAGTGGACATATAGCGGAACTGGGTGATCGCATCCAAAAATACTCGCTGGGGTTTAATCGTATCCAGAGACTCAATTAATTTTTGAGTAGTTGGTTCTCGCTCTACCTCAGCTGGTGAGAAAATATCATAAGTTTGCATTTGGCTGAAAAATTCGGCAGATGGGCTGAGATCCAAAAAGTGCATCGCTTCGGTGTTTAACCCAATTTCCGCACCATTACTTTTGATTTGTTCTGCGGGTTCTCCGAAAGTTATATACATACTCGGTTCGTCGTTAGCTACACCCACTGAGAGAAAGTGCAGCCCCAGTGTCGTTTTACCAGAACCGGCACCGCCGCGCACCAAATAAGCTCTACCTGGGATAAAACCGCCATGAAGAACTTCGTCAAAACCTCGTATTCCAGTAGAGAGACGCTTTTGATTCATTTGTAAAATTTCCATTAACAAACTCCACCACAACAGTGCTGGAGTTGAAAAAAATAATTTTTTGTATCCACTAATATAGATACCATAGACAATCTATTTATCCCGAAGAGTGATTACCGAATCATTTAGAGGGTATTTGGCTGAGATTGATAGAATTGAAGTAGTAGCACTATTGTTCAATCTAGCCATAGAGAAACATGCCTCCTTGCATTTCTGTTGAGAAAAAAAAGTTAAAAAATCCGCCTTTAGAACTTCACTATCTAGGCGATCGCGTTTTGCGTCAACCAGCCAAGCGCATTGCAAAAGTAGATGACGAACTTCGCCAAATCGTCCGCGAAATGCTACAAACAATGTACAGTAAAGATGGCATTGGTTTGGCTGCACCCCAAGTTGCAATTAACAAACAACTAATTGTCATCGACTGCGAACCAGATAACGCAGCTAATCCCCCACTGATTTTGATTAACCCGACAATTAAACAGGTAAGCCGCGATATTAGCGTAGCTCAAGAAGGATGTTTGAGCATTCCCAACGTTTATATAGATGTGAAGCGTCCAGAAGTTGTGGAAGTTGCATACAAAGATGAGTATGGGCGTCCTCGGACATTAAAAGCAAACGATTTACTCGGACGCTGCATTCAGCACGAGATCGATCACCTCAACGGTGTATTATTTGTAGATCGGGTAGAAAATTCTCTGACGTTGAATGAGGAGTTATCCAAGCATGGCTTCTCCTACCAAGCTGTGAAACCAGTAGCATAAGGTGGTGTGAACCATGATGATGACTCCAAAAAGCGGACTGTTTTTAGCTGGTTGTTGTATAACAGCGATCGCCGCAGTCGGTTCAGTTTTTGAACTCTCTTCCGGACAACCCGATTTAGGTATGCAAACAACCGCAATCATTTTGGCGTTGAGCATTCCCCTCACCGGATTATTTTTCTTTGCCGCAGTGCGAGATACAAAGGCTAACATTAAATAAGCATCAGGTACATAGAAAGGTAAAAGGAAAAAGGATGGACGGAATTATTCTTTACCTTTTACCTTTTATTTTTTGCGCTTGGCAATTGTTTAATGGGCATTATTCTCGTTCCTATGCTCCGCATTGGAATGCAGATAGAGGAGGCTCTGCCTCCATTAATTTCCTTCGAGGCAGAGCCTCGAAAAAAAGCATTCCCAGCCAAAGACTGGGAACGAGAAACTTGACGCTTGCACGGTTGGATTAGGAATTGGAGCGCGAAGGTTATTGCCAATCTCCTAAAATAAAATCATGCTTTCAACTCAACCTCAACTACTGCGACTTTCTCAAGGGCAACTTAACTTACTAGAACGTTGTCCCCGTCAGTTTCAACATACCTATTTACAACAATTAAATTCTCCCTTAGATCCAGAACACCAAGAACGGCAAACTTTAGGTAGTCGCTTTCACCGGCTAATGCAGCAGCAAGAAATGGGTTTGCCAATAGACAGTTTTCTGCAAGAAGACGCGCAACTACAAAGCTGGATGTCGGCTTTTGCCAATGCAGCACCAGAGATTTTAACTTCTGCTGATAGTGACGCTTTCCGCGAGAGCGAACATTATCGCACTCTGCAAGTTCAAAATTATCTGCTCACAGTTATATATGATTTATTGATTGCAGATAACCTGCAAGCGCAAATTCTCGATTGGAAAACTTATCCCAAACCGCCAAACAAGCGCAAGTTAGAAAAAAATTGGCAGACACGTCTTTATATGTATGTATTGGCGCAAACCAGCGAATACCCGCCAGAAAATATTTCTATGACTTACTGGTTTGTGCAATCTGAAGGCAAACCGCAAAGTATTAAATTTAGTTACAATACTGCCGCACATGAACAAACCGCAAAGAAGCTAAATCAGCTATTAAACAAGTTAACTAATTGGTTAGAACGTTATCAACACGGAGAACAATTTCCGCAAGTAGCAGAAGGTAACAAAGCTTGTGAATATTGTCAATTTGCCACTCGATGCGATCGCACACAAATATCGACTGATGTAATATCTGCGGCAAATTCTGCTTCTAGTATAGACAAGACTCTACTTAATCTCGCTACCATTCAGGAAGTAACTTTATAAAAGGACTAGGGACTAGGGATTTTAAAGACGGGGAAAGGGAAAAGGGACTCATGGGAAAGGGGAAAAAGGAAAAGCCCAATGCCCAATGCCCCATGACGGCAGATGCTTCTCCTTACGGAGACGCTGCGCGAACAAGCCGGGGAACCCGTCCAACGCACTGCCTCCCCCATGCCCAATGCCCGATGCTCAATTCCCAATGCCCAATGCCCCAAATTATATGACCTTCGACGAATTTGATGCGGTTTATGTCCGCGAATTAGGAATTGATGACATTGCCCCCATTTACCACTTGGGGGAAAAGTTATTTACTAGCGAATTATACCCATATTTATACCGTACTTGGGATGAATGGGAGGTGATTGGACTTTACAACACAGATCCAGAATACTGTTTGGTTGCGGAAATCGATGAGGAAGTAGCCGGATTTATTTTGGGAACTATCATCACCAAAGCATCTTGGACTTACGGTTATATTCTCTGGCTAGGAGTTAATCCTAAATTTCAGCGTCGCGGAGTCGCTGACAAGCTGGTTGATAAAGTTGTCGCACGCATGATTGAAGATGGAGCGCGGTTTATGTTGGTAGACACCGATCCGACAAATATACCAGCAGTGAAGTTTTTTAACCGCAAAGGTTTTGGAAATATCCGCCAGCATATTTTCTTGTCGATGAATTTAAGCAAGCACGATTATTATGGCAGACTAATTGATTATGAGCATCAAAAAGCAGAAAGAGCGGGTTATAGGCGATCGCGTCCCGCCATTCGCGCACGCAAACCTGATGCAATTGGTAATGAAGTAGTCCTCAATCCCCTCGTCAACGAACCTCAAACAACTGACGAACAAAGTCCGATTTAGACTCATGCAATTAGGAGTTAGGAGAAGTATCCTGACTCTACTTTTTACATTCTTAATTTTTAATTTATTTTAGATGCAACAGCAGTGGAATATTGTCGCAACTGAACAACCGCCAGAATGGTTCATCGAAGCGGTAAAACATTACACCCCCAATAAAAGCGGACATTACGCAGCGCAGTTATTATGGCAACGAGGCATCAAGGAAGAAACACAATTAGCTGATTTTGTCAACCCTCAAGCTTATCAACCTGCGAGTCCGTTTGAGTTTGGCGAAGAAATGCTCTTAGCTGTCAGACGCCTCAAACAAGCGCGGGATGAAAAGGAAAAAATCGTTATTTGGGGAGACTTTGATGCAGATGGTATCACCTCAACTGCGGTGCTGTGGGATGGTTTAGGAGAGTTTTTTGAACAGAATACGCACTTAAATTACTACATTCCTAACCGGATAACAGAATCCCACGGACTCAACAATCAAGGCATTGATAAGCTTGTAAAACAAGGTTGCAAATTAATAGTTACTTGCGACACTGGCAGCACAAATATCAGTGAAATAATTTATGCTAAAGAACAAGGCATAGATATTATTGTTACAGACCACCACACATTACCCGCTGAACGCCCACCAGTTACAGCAATTATCAATCCCCGCTATCTAGCAAATACACATCCATTATTTTATCTTTCTGGTGTCGCGGTAGCTTACAAGTTGGTTGAAGCGCTTTATCAAAGCTTACCGAAAGTACCTCAACAACCGCTAGAAGATTTATTAGATTTAGTGGCAGTGGGCTTAATTGCAGACTTAGTGCAGCTAAGTGGAGATTGTCGTTATTTAGCGCAGTTAGGAATTCAAAGACTGCAAGAAGACTTTAAACAGCCACCAGCAACCAGAAGGCGTCCGGGGGTAGGGCGATTATTAGAATTATGCCAGAAAAGTGGCGATCGCCCTACAGATATTTCCTTTGGTTTGGGTCCACGAATTAACGCTGTCAGCCGCATTCAAGGCGATGCCTCTTTTTGCGTAGAACTACTGACTAGTCGCGACGAAAAGCGCGTCAATAAACTAGCAGAAGAAACAGAACTAGCAAACAGTAGACGCAAATCTTTACAGAAAGACGTTGCCCAACAAGTAACTCAAAAGCTTACCCAGTTAGACTTATCAACCGCCAGCGTCATCGTTTTAGAAGATCCCCAATGGGCAGTTGGCGTCTTAGGTTTAGTTGCTGGGCAAGTAGCACAAGAGACAGGACGACCGACGATTTTGTTGAGTACAGAGGGTGTGGGAATAGAGGACAAGGAGACAGGGGGACAAGGGGACAAGGAGGACAAGGAGGACAAGGAGGACAAGGAGACAAGGGGACAAGGAGACAAGGGGACAAGGAGGACAATTCTTCTTTCTCCCCATCTCCCCCTCCCCTCTGCTCCCCCTCTCCCGCTCTCCCCCTCCCCCCCTCCTCTCGCAAGAGGTTCTGCTCGTTCGGTAAACTCAGTTGACTTGTATCAATTGGTAAAAGACCAAGCACATTTGTTACATCGCTTTGGGGGACATCCCTTTGCAGCGGGTTTGAGTTTGCCGGTGGAGAATATTCCTTTATTTACAGAAGCGATTAATCAACGCTTGCGGCAAACTTTAGGTGGTGCAACCCTGACAGCAACAATACAAGCAGACTTGGCAGTAACGGTAGCAGACTTGGGTAAAGAGTTATTTTATGAACTGAAATTACTTGAACCTTGCGGAATGGGAAACCCTGTACCAAAACTGCTAATTCAAAATTGCTGGTTTGAAAATTCTTGGAATCGCAATCAGCAAGATTCGCGGGGGAAAAAGGTACAGTATATTAAAACAGATTTTGAAATTCGGGATGATTCTATTAGAAGCAGTTTTCCTGGGATTTGGTGGGGACACTATAAAGATGAATTACCGATGGGAAGGTGTGATTGCATCGCTGAATTAGATTACAACACCTTCAAGAAGCGCTATGAAATCAGATTAATTGCGGTGCGTAAAAGTGAAAACTCAATATTTCAGCACGCAGTTAACTCCTCAGCACTGATAGTAGATTGGCGAAATGTGCCTACTAAAGAAGACTCAGCACTTTTAGTTAAAGAGTGCCCTACAAGCTGGGATGATTTAAGAGTGTGGTTAAGACGATCGCTTTACAATCAACAACAACTAGCGATCGCTTGGTCTAAACCTGAAAACCAACAACCTGAGCAAATTTGGCTCACCCTTGTGGGAATTGCTAAATATCTCAGTCGCACAAATGAAACAGTTACTCGCGTACAGCTTTTAGAAAAACTCGGCATTAAAGACCAAACCTTGTATTTTGGATTTAGAGCTTTAAAATGCTTAGGATTCTCAATCACTCGAGTTGATCGTAACTTGCAAATGAGCTTGCATTCTACCAATATTGCCGAAACAGTAGCCGATGCTGCGGTTGAACAATTTTTAGCCGCAGTGCGAGAAGAACAATTTCAACGTGAGTATTTTGCGGAAGTTCCTTTATCTACAATTATGGCGATCGCGAATAGACCTCTTTCTTAGAGAAGACGCGATGAATCGTTTAAATGTAGAGACGACGATTTATCGCGTCTCTATCGACGATTTCAAGACCCGATGATATCAAGCCCGGATAATTAGTTATGATTCCCACACACTGCACCCCACCCCGCCAAAGCTGTGCTTTGTCTCCCCGGACCGCAAGCGGGGAGGGGATTAAGGGGTGGGGTTCTCCGGGTTTAATAAGTAATCAAGCGGACATGATATGAATCGTTTAAATGTAGAGACGACGATTTATCGCGTCTCTATCGACGATTAGAAGACGCGATGAATCGCGTCTCTACGCTGAATTATATCGACTGCCAGCTATGATAACCCAGGCACAAGTCTGAAAAACTGGTGAACGAGTCTTTTAGGGAGATGAACGAGTCTCTGAGAGAGATGAACGAGTCTTTTAGGGAGATGAACGAGTCTCTGAGATAGATGAACGAGTCTCTGAGAGAGATGAACGAGTCTTTTAGGGAGATGAACGAGTCTCTGAGAGAGATGAACGAGTCTCTGAGAGAGATGAACGAGTCTTTTAGGGAGATGAACGAGTCTTTGAGGGAGATGAACGAGTCTTTGAGAGAGATGAACGAGTATCTGAGAGAGATGAACGAGTCTTTGAGGGAGATGAACGAGTATCAAAGACTCTTTAATGAGTATCAAAGGCTCTTTAATGAGTATCAAAGGCTCTTTAATGAGGTTAAAAGACTCTTTAATGAGGTTAAAAGGCTCTTTAATGAGTCAGCTTAACGCAAAATAGGCGGATCGCTTACACCAATTCTTCAAAATAGGCGACAGATGCCAACCTGAAAAGCCAAATTAAATTCTGACTTTTTTAATTACGAATTAAATCTTGCACTCTCTCTACAGCTTGCCCCAATCTCTCAGCATCAGGAGATTGGATACGCTGCAATATCTCCAAGGCTGGCTGCAAATAATCTAAAGCTTGATTGTAATCGCCCTGTTCTTCTGCTATATGTCCTAACCACCACAACGTCGCTGCCTTAGTTTGGACATTGCCGATTTGTTCAGTGATAGCAAGGGATTGTTGATAAAGAGCGATCGCTTCTTCTATTTCTCCTCTATTGGCTTTGAGTGTCCCCAAACACTGCAACGTCGCTGCCTTACCTTGGACATCGCCGATTTGTTCATTGAGGGCAAGGGATTGTTGATAAAGGGCGATCGCTTGTTCTATTTCTCCTGTATTGGCTTTGAGTATCCCGAATTGGTGCAACGTCGCTGCTTTACCTTGGACATTGCCGATTTGTTCAGTGATAGCAAGGGATTGTTGATAAAGAGCGATCGCTTCCTCTATTTCTCCTTTATCGGCTTTGAGTTTCCCCATTTCGTACAACGTCGCTGCCTTACCTTGGACATCGCCGATTTGTTCATCGATAGCCAGGACTTGTTGATAAAGAGCGATCGCTTCCTCTATTTCTCCTTTATCGGCTTTGAGTTTCCCCATTTCGTACAACGTCGCTGCCTTACCTTGGACATTGCCGATTTGTTCATCGATAGCCAGGACTTGTTGATAAAGAGCGATCGCTTCATCGTAATTTTGTAAGCTTTTGCGTTGTTCGTTGTCATCCAACTTTTCAGCCAAACGACTCACCAAACTAGCTTCATCGATTCTCCCTACCCAAACAACACGCTCAAAATTCGCTAGTCTGTCACAAAGCCTAGCTGCTAAACTACTTTTACCCAAACCCCCCATGCCATGAATCAACACCCCAACTTCATCAGTTGATTGTGTCAGCACCCTTAAACAACTTTGCAACTGCCGGCGACGACCAACAAAACTTTCCCGCGTCGGGACTTTCACCTTACCCGCAGGGTCTAAAAATTGGGTAGAAACAGAAAGCGCTGGTGCTGGTTTCCGTCCACGAGTCCGCAAAGGTGTAACTAATGAACTTGGTAAATTGCCTGCTGCATACAGCCGCAATAAATGCCAATCCGGCGCGTTGTTCTTAATTAATGCTTGGTAAGTACTAGCAAGAGCTTCGGTGATTTGCTTCCCCGCAGACAATTCCTCATACAATGCAGCAGCTGCGGCTGTAGCATCAGGATCTAAAACCTTTTGACCCCAACCCAAAACCGCTTTTGCACCCGATTTCAGCAACTCTTCAGCCATTGACGGCACAGAACCCGCATTGCCAGCTTGCCCAGTGCGACAACCAGAGAGAAAGATGAGTTTCGGCAGTCGAAATTGTAATTCTTGGGCGATATCTCCAGCACTGGCATAGTAAGCTTCACCTGTTGCGGTTTCTGTAATAAAGCGGGGTTGCCCATCTTGTAAAGTAGCATGACCCGTCAGGTGTAAAACATCAAAATAATCCCTGTCGTAACCATCAACTAAATAACCCAACTCCGACAAACAGCCGCTTTCTTCCACCGTCAATGCTAAAGGTTGCCGCTTTGTCGCTTCGAGAATCCGTGCTTCCTCTCCCTCAAAATCCAGCACAGGTTTGACATCCAGAGGCGAAGTCGCCATAAACACAACTTGCAAAGCCCGGTTTTCTGCTTCCCCTACAATTGTCAATTTTTTTACCGTACTATCTGACACCCACCGCACCGGGACAATAGCCGGGACACGCTGCACCAAAAAGCCATTACCATCGTGCAACACTTCCCAAGGCAGATGGTGTAGAGACGCGATTAATCGCGTCTCTACAGGCGTGCTGATCGCTAAAACGATCCCCTGATGCCGATACTTATCCAGCAAGGGTTGCAGCCAGCGATCGCTCCCATCCAACCAGTTATACAACCGCTGCCCAGTTACTGTATAATCCTCTGGTAAATCCGAAACATAATAATCTCTCTCAGCCAACTTAATCAAATCGGCGATTTCTGTCAGAGCAAGCGATCGCTTTTGATACTGGTTGGGATTATCAATAAAGTAACGTAACTCTACGTAATTATCAGCAACTGACTTCAGGTCAAGGTGGAGGGTTTGCACATTCCTGCTCTACAACTTTGAGACTTCAGCATTTACCTCAAGTCTATCACCCTCGATTTCGGAGAATATTTATCTTCTGTTGATTACCATAATACTCGGAACCCCACCCCTAACCCCTCCCCGCAAGCGGGGAGGGGAGCGTTTGCGCGATTCAAATGCGGGGTGGGGTTCTTTTATCTTCACTCTTCTAAAATTTGGCGAATCTCTTCCAAAGTTGCATCTTCTAAAAGAAGTCGTCTGCCATTACGTCCCACAATCAACACCTTTTCAATTCTTTTACCAGATTGTTTCTGTTTATACTCTTGATACCACTTGCGGATTTGTTCAGCAATAGCGATCGTTCCCCCAACAATACCAACGATGCTAGCAACAGTTGCGACTACTCCCTCTCTTTCCGGTGCTTCTGAACTAACCTTATAGCTACCAGATATACCGGGAATTGCCAAAAGCTCCTCTGTTGCAGCGATCGCATCTTCACCCTCAATCGCCAACCGAATTTCTGCCATAGTTTACCTGCAAGCATATCTAATCCAGGCTTATTTTAAACAATACCAGAGCGATCGGCATTTCTCAGTGCTTAATTATTCATTATTAGTAGCTGTAAAATCCCTCCATCTCCCCCACTTTTGTAGAGACGCGATTAATCGCGTCTCTACTTTCCACAGACGCGAGGAACCGGAGCGTCTCTACTCCCCACTCCTCATCTCCCCAAATTACCCTGCCGTTCGCACCGAAAACCGCGTTGCTGCCAATCTTGCATATTCACTTCAGGTAGTCTAGTCACACTTGAACATTCTGGCTGAATAAATTGACTTAAACCTGCCCAAAATATACTGCGCGTTACATCCGCTCCCGTTTTCAACCAAGATTCCTGATTACCGGGAATACCTTTTTCCTCAACAATCACAGGTTCTACCCAAATACCATTAGCACCTAAGAGAATTTGTCCTAACCATTTGGCTCTTGGTAAGTGAGTTTGGGAAGTAATAAGCATGACTTTATGCACTCCCAGACGCCGCAAAATTGGAATACCATAATAGAAATTTTCAAAGGTGGAATCGGCACAATTTTCTAACCAAACATTTTGTATTGGTGCTACTTCTCGTTGAAAAATCAGCCAAATACAAGGGTCTGGTGAACCACGAGAAATTAAAATCGGCGTTTCGGGAGATTGTTTTGCTTGTTGGGCAACATAAATTTCTCTTGTAATGCTGCCACCAAGCACAAAAAAGCCATCAACTGGCGAGGATGATGCATTAAGTAAGGTTATAGTGATAAAAATCAGCCAAATAGCCAACACAGCACATAAACTCAGAGCGAATTTTTGTAACATTTGCCACATGTTGCTGATTTTTATCCTATCTTCAATGAATGTTTTTTTGTTGTCAAAATACGTCTCATGGCACACGCAAAAAGAGCTAATTTGGATATCGTCCTACAGACATACACTTAAGGATGAGCTAGTGCTATCTTATTAAAAGTAATTGAGGGTGAGAGGACTACACTGACAAGGTGTCAACAATTAAGATTAACCTTCCGGAAAGAGATGACAAACGGAAGGATAATTGTTAAAAAGTAACGCAGTGCCACCGCCGAATTTAAAGGGCAAAATTATGAAGGAATTGTAGCTTTCTAAGCACAAAACCGATAAATTTCTGGTAAATTTCCTGGAAAGCCAGATTGCTAAACTGTCAATAACACAATTATTCCAGCTTATATACATGAACCAATCTGCGAAACGTTCCTCGCCGCTCCAAGTAGCCTTGATTGGTGGAGCGATCGCCACAACAGCAACTTTGTCTGTGTTCGGTCAAGCGTGGTGTCGCTCCGTCCGCGCCGCCTTACAAGATAGCCCAAAAGCGATTGTAGACCAAGTGTGGCAATTAGTAAATCGTGAATACGTTGATGGCAAATTTAATCAACAAGATTGGCAAGCAACTAGACAAAGCCTTTTAAGTAAAAATTATTCTTCTCGTGACGAAGCTTATATAGCCATCCGGGAAGCTTTAAAAAAATTGGGCGATCCTTACACTCGGTTCATGGACCCGAAACAGTATGATGCCCTAACCAGCCAAACATCTGGCGAAGTCTCTGGGATTGGCATTCGGATGGAACTGAATGAAAAAACCAAGCGACTCACCGTTGTGGAAGCTATAGAAAATTCGCCAGCACTCAAAGCAGGTGTCAAAGCCGGTGATGAGATTGTAGCAATTGACGGCAAACCCACACATGACCTGAAAGTAGAAGACGCTTCTAAGCTGATTCGCGGCAAAGCGGGTACTGCTATAACCTTGCGGCTTGCACGTCAGGGTCAAAGAGAAATGAATGTCAACCTGACACGAGCCACTATTGAAGTGCCAACGGTCAAATACACCCTCAAGCAAGAAGGTTCTCGGCGTGTTGGTTATATCAAATTGCGAGAGTTCAGCGCACACGCTTCCGATCAAATGCGGCGAGCGATCCGCGATTTGAACGGTCAGCAAGTTGATAGTTACGTCTTAGATTTGCGCGGAAATCCCGGTGGTTTGTTGACTGCAAGCATTGAAATTGCTCGCATGTGGATAGATAATGGTCCGATTGTCAAGACCGTAGACCGTGTGGGAGGAACTGAACTCAGCAAGGCAAATAACACTGCCATTACAAAACGTCCCTTGGCAGTACTTATAGATAATAATTCAGCTAGTGCTAGTGAAATCCTCACAGGCGCACTTAAAGATAATAAGCGGGCGGTAGTTGTTGGTAGTCAAAGCTTTGGTAAAGCTTTGGTACAATCGGTGCATGAACTACCAGACGGTTCAGGCGTAGCTATCACCATTGCTCATTACTACACCCCTCAAGGAACAGACATTAACCATAAAGGTATCACCCCTGATATCCAGATAGATTTGTCACAGGCGCAAGAGCGTCAGTTGGCGATTAATCCAAATTTGGTGGCGACTCAAAACGATCCGCAATATGCGCGGGCGATCGCCGCTTTATCCAGCAGAAACTTCGCCCAACCCCCAGCAAATCAACGCTCAAAACCATTCAGCGCTCGTGCCGCAGATTTGAAATTTTAGATATAGACAAAATATGATGCTACGGATTTACGATTTTGTACTGGGAATAATAGTTATTAATGCCACCTCCAAAATCATAAGTCCATGAATCATCAGCCACTTGACTTCACCACGACCAACGCTTTTTTCCCAAAAGTGTCGGTCGTGGTGCCTATATATAATGGTGAAAAAGACTTACCAGATTTAATTTCTTGTCTGTTAGCACAAACTTACCCAAAACAGCAGGTTGAGTATTTGCTGGTAGACAATAACAGTAGCGATCGCACTCTAACTTTTCTGGAAACAGCCGCCGAACATTGCCCAATTACAATTCGTCCTTTAAGCGAAAGCCAAATTCAAAGCTCTTACGCTGCCAGAAACACAGGCATTCGCGCTGCTAGTAGTGAAATAATTGCCTTTACTGATGCTGATTGCCGTCCGCAACATCAATGGTTAGAAGCATTAGTGCAGCCTTTTGTCAATCTAGATGTGACAATTGTCGCCGGAGAAATTACAGCGTTACCAGGCGAAACGCTTTTAGAACAGTACGCCGATCGCCAGGATACACTATCACAAAAGCACACCCTCGCCCATAAATTTTGTCCATACGGTCAAACCGCTAATTTAGCAATTCGACGCATCGCATTTGAAAAAGCAGGTTTGTTCCGTCCTTATCTGACCACTGGTGGCGATGCTGACATGTGCTGGCGAATTCTCAAAGAAAACATTGGGCGTTTAGAATTTTCGCCAAGAGCGATCGTCCAGCATCGCCACCGCGCTACACTCCAAGAACTAAAAAGTCAATGGCGACGCTATGGACGCTCAAATCGCTATTTACACGAACTCCACGGTATTGAGTTGATGCGTGAGACCACAGCTAAAGAATACGGCTATCTGTTGCTGCGTTGGTTGTTGAAAGAATTACCAAAAAATAGCCTGAAAGCGATCGCCCGTAAAGCTAGCCTTGTAGACTTGTTAAGTACGCCTATTAGTTTATTGACAGCGAAAGCGCGTTACTCAGGGCAAAAAGATGCCCAATTGCCAGAAAAAGCTAAAATCATTGATTGGCTTTAGGAATTTTGGATTTTGGATTTTGGATTTTGGATTCTAGATTTTGGATTCTGCATTGGCAATAATTTTCTTACCCATCCCCAATGCCCAATGCCCAATACCCATTACCCAGTAGTACCTAATTTTCGCTAAATTGAAGAAAACTAGTGTCAAGGAAACTTTAGATGTCAGCACAACTGTTACTGGTGGATGACGAACCTGGATTGCGTGAAGCCGTCAAGGATTATTTACAAGAAAGCGGTTTCAGCGTTCAAGTTGCCAGTAACGCCCGCGAGGGATGGGACTTGATGCAACAAAGCATACCTGATTTAGTGATTTCCGATATCATGATGCCTCAGGTAGATGGCTATCAGTTCTTAAAGCAACTGCGGGAAGACCCCCGCTTTAAAACGCTGCCGGTGGTCTTTTTAACAGCAAAAGGAATGACAACCGATCGCATTCAAGGTTATCAAGCTGGTGTTGATGCTTATCTACCCAAGCCTTTCGATCCGGATGAATTAGTAGCGATCATCGAAAACTTACTTGTCCGTCGCACTGCCAAGCCGCATGCTACAGGTGAAGAGGGAGAAACGTTTGACATTGCTGAACTTGCGAATCAGATTGCCCAAATTAAGGCGTTGTTAACTCAAAAAAATGCGATTACTCAGTCTCCAGCCCCTTTTACCATCGACTTGACCCCTAGGGAACAAAGTGTTTTAAATTTGGTCGCTGAAGGACTAATGAACAAAGAAATTGCCCGTCGCTTGGAAACCAGCGTCCGCAACGTGGAAAAGTACGTCAGTCGTTTGTTTAGTAAAACTGGCACGAACAGCCGTACTGAATTAGTTCGTTTTGCTTTAGAACACGGTCTTGCTAAGTAGTCATTAGTTATTTGTCATTAGTCATTAGTCATTAAACCTCTTGCAAAAATAATTCATGGTATAATAGAGGTTTGAAAAATATGCTTTCTACCTCAATTAGACATACGAATGAGGGAACACAGGTTCTCTGTATACTTTTTTTCTGCATTTTTTTAGATAACCTCTAATCGTACCACAAAATAATTTTGCAAGTCTTTAGTCATTAATTTTAGAGAAAGGACAAATGACAACTGACTATTAACTCTTGCTCAATGGGCATCTTTAGTTTGGTTGAGAACAAAAAATAGGTTAAATGCACCCAGTTGAATTTGCAATGCTTGCTATGTAAGTAAACAGCTAAGTAAGGCTTAGACAAGACAGACACCCAAAATAATGTCTCAAGCTCTAGATAATCGATGTTTAACAGCAACGGTTATCACGTGAGACTTTTTTAGTAAGAGTAATCTGGTTTGAGCAATTACCCGGAAAAACACATCTTCAAAAAGCGTAACTTCAAGTGTTCTGGATATAAAGCCATAGTAGGCACCCAATTATATCCGTAGTGCAATCCTGTAACGGGTACTGTAAACGCGATCGCTAACCTTAAAGCCTAATTAGGGTGGCTTCCTCATAGAGTGTACTAAGTCTTTGTTCGCCTGATTATCAGTTTAAACAAGCCAACTCAGAAGTGAGCGTAAATAGGCAAATGGTTAAACTTAAAAAAATCACCCTTTTCTGCCCAAAATACGATGTGCTACTACTGAAATAAAATAAACAAATTACACAGCGAACTATTGATTAGTCTCAGTAGAATTTCTCAATCGCATCAGTTGGCGGCGCATTTGCGGTGAGGCTTTAAATTCAGAAACCTCCTGTGCCTTGACAGACGCGTGCAGGGTTTCTAGGAACTCGTCAGACCCTTCTGTTAAAGCTTCTAGCAGCACCTGCAACAGTTGATCGCGATCGCTCAATATGCTCTTTTCCTCAATCATTCGGAACTTCAGATGAATTTCGCACTCATAAACACTTACATCGATATTATTTACCTGACATGGTAATGCTTTGGAGTTCATAGTGTTTAGGATTCCTTTACTTGGTGGTCATCATGGTCAGCAGCTAAATTCCGGGCAAAAATTCTTTATATTTTTTTTGAATCCAAAGTGTTTGAATTAAGAATTTGTCTTCATCCATCACATTTGTATTCCATTGCACTCTCCTTTGGTTTGTTTATAGCTAAACTTTCGGTGTCTAGATTTTCGCCACTGCTGCGCCATATGCGCTTTATGGTAAGCCATAACTATTATTCAGTTTTTAAGATTCTATACAATAAAGTTTCTGTAAGAACTTGCGTGACCTTTTTAAAGGTTTTTACATCAACTTTATCTTTCAGTCAATAACAGTTATACTTGTTACTAGAAAACTAGTGGTTACACTTACGTAAAAATCATTATTTTTTCCTATTTAATCATAGCCTGAAGCGGTTATAGCATAATTCGGTAAAATTACTACATGTACGATTTGGTGACGAGGAATTAAATGAGGCATTTATGAGAAAAATTATTGTAGATAAATTTTTTTCTGGATGACATAGACTCCAATCCAATTATTCGAGTTGAGTGCCTCACTGTCCCATCATAAATAGGCTAACCAGTACCAAAAGCTGGATAAACCTTTTTGCTTTGATAAGCAGACCGCTAGGGCAAATTTGGGGTTCCCCAGACATCAATGACGAATAAAATTTATTTTTCTCTTTCCTTAACGTACATCTGTTCTTGATTTTCTCGTGTATTTTTCCTTAAGTTTTCTATCTTGACTTTTGTTTGCTATCGTGCATTACTTCCTAATTAAATGGTAGAAGCTTACGATTAACGCTCCTATGATTTTCGCTGACGCTACGTTGCTAGGGTGATAGGCATAATTATCAGCCCTAAGAAAGTAAGGGTGCGCCTTAGATGTGAATCCCAAAAGGCATTCAAGAGCAGGAAGAGCGTTTACAATGATTTCAGTGTAATCAATCAAAATCTTACACCGTTTATGGACAACCCGATGCTGCTCAAGTCCACAACCCGGCATATCCGCATTTTTGCCGGAGAAATCGACTCTCATGGCGAACTGGTTCCTAGCAATCAGGTCTTAACGTTAGATGTAGACCCAGACAACGAATTTAACTGGAACGAGGATGCGCTGCAAAAAATTTATCACAAGTTTGATGAATTGGTCGAAGCATCTAGTGGTGCAGACCTGACAGACTACAACTTACGCCGCATAGGGTCAGATTTGGAGCATTATATGCGATCGCTTCTTCAAAAAGGCGAAATCAGCTACAATCTCACTGCCCGCGTCACTAACTACAGCATGGGTCTTCCCCAAGTCGCCCAAAACTGAAAATTAACAACACTAAGGAGGGGAAAAGAGTTTTTAAACAGGGGAAAAGGTTAAAGGGAAAAGGGTAAAGGAATAAAGAACTTTCTTTTTCTTCCGTTTTCCCCTTCCCCTTTCCCCCTCTTCTTTCCCCGTTTTATCTAATGACTAAATTTTTGGTAAGCAGGCTCATCTTTATGCCTGCTCTTATTTTGCCAGTGTTACTGAACTTTCAAACACTCGCCGCCGAACTAGTAGGACGTGCAGTTTTACCAGCCGATACTTTTGCTCCTGGTCCAACCACAGGTCAATTCAAGAACACAAATCGCACCGTTCCTTTTATTAATGCACAACCCGTACAGGGATTTTCTGGCATCATCTTAGGACCAAAAGTCGGCACTTATCTAGTGATTTCCGATAACGGTTTCGGTTCAAAAGCAAATTCACCTGATTACGTGTTACGTATTTACGCACTAGAACCAGATTTCAGCACGGGTCAAGTCAGAGCAGTTAATTTCCAAACTGGTGAAAGACTTAAAAACTTTACCCGCGAAAGTTTTCTAGAACTAAATGATAAAAGGCAGAAAGTTAACTTCCCAATAATCGCTGAAAAGAAGATTTATCCAGGTAGTAGCATTTCTGTTAGTCCCGAAATAGCCAAAAATCGCTTCCTGACAGGGGGCGATTTTGATACAGAATCCTTCCGGCGACTCAGTGATGGCACTTACTGGGTGGGAGATGAGTTTGGTCCCTTTTTGCTGCACGTAGGACAAAATGGTGAATTGCTGGATTCTCCGATTCCCTTACCGAACTTAAGGGCGAACGGTAAGTTAAATTTTGTAAAATCTCCAGATAATCCAGAATTCGCCAATTTACCTGATGATCCCGCCCGAATTGCTGCTGCTAATCTTGGCGGTTCTAAGGGGTTTGAAGGCTTGGCGCTTAACGCTAGCGGTACAAAGCTTTATGCGATGCTAGAAGGGGCATTAAAGGATGAACAAGTGCGATCGCGCTTGTTAATTAATGAATTTGATTTAGCAACCAAACAGTACACAGGTAAAGTTTTTTCCTATAAGTTAGAAAACCCCAATTACGCAATTGGTGATTTAACTGCCATTAACGACAACGAATTTCTTGTCATCGAGCGCGACAATAAGCAAGGCGACCCTAATAATCCAGCTTTCAAAACACCTGCTCAATTCAAACGCCTTTATAAAATTAATATCACCAGCCTAGATAAACAGGGATTTGTCAAAAAAGAATTATTAGTAGATTTGCTGGGAATCTCCGATCCCAAAGGTATTGGTGGAAACGTTACCAAAAACAGTATCTTTACATTTCCTTTTGTGACAATCGAAAACATTTTGGCTATAGATGCCACAACATTGCTGGTTATCAACGATAACAATTATGCTGATACCATTGGTCGTTATCCAGGACAAGCCGATAATACTGAATTTATAAAAATTAGGCTAGATAAACCCTTAAATTTATTTAAAAGTCAATAATATTAAGTTTAATTATAAAATTTCTGTGAAAAATGAGCTATTAAATAATTGAAAACACAGAAAAATTATTTATATTTTTATCTTTGTCAAATTCACTTAGGGATACATACTGATAAACTAAGTTAAGAAGTCTATTTAGACACAATTTCCGAGAAAATATTGGTTAGAACAATCTACTTTCTTATTTTCTAGCTAGAGCACAATATTTTTATCTTCAACAGAATGTTATTAATTTTGATTACACTTTGCTTGAATTCAACGTGTCAATCTGCTAGGCGTAAGTAATGTAAATAGTAATAAACCTGATGTTTGAGTGTCCCATCCGGCTGATTGCCATGAACATGAAGCCAGTAGCAATTAATGGCTAACTATTCGTTATCTTTAGGCTTAATTAAGGTTAATTCATGTCAACCTACTTATAAACTATAAAAATACCAGCATTATGCGCCTCTTGCTGATGAGATAATTCATCAAAAGCAAACTGCATGTTCTGGTGGGGTTATGATTTGTTAACAGGTTTAGAGTAATCGATGCTTTGGTGACAAAGAGTAACAGAGCAGAGAAGCTATGATCTGGCTGTAGGGTTTACTTAGGAGCATGTTAGTTGGGAAAGTTGATAAATTTGATAAATAAGTATTAGCACCTGCTGGCTGCCGCGCCGGCATTCCTATGATTCATTGGATAAGTCAAGTTAAAACATGAGCGGTCTAAAGTGCCCCTGTCACTGCTGTTTTTGGAAATTGGTAATCGCTGATCGGTGCGAAAATTATGGAAAATGACGCGGCAACGCTGTATTGCCCAAATGAACTTTGTCAGGCGCCCAACCCCTTAACCCATAAGTTTTGTCAGCAATGCCGCACACCCTTACCGAAGCGTTACCTCTGGGTAGTGGGAGATGGGGAAAGTGTGGGTAACTCCGGAGAAATATTAGCCGATCGCTATTTAGTCATCAGTCAATCACTTCTTTTTGATACTAAACCTGCTTTTGTACATGAAGCTCCAGGGTTAGAAAATTTACAGTCAATCAGACCTTATCTGCGACTAATTCCCTATCGGTTACACGTACCGCAGGTGCATGGACTGCTACAACTAGCTGATAACCAGCAAATGCGAGAAATATTACTTTTAGAAAAACCGCCACTCTTTACCAATAACAGCACTAACCAAGTACAACTCTACAACGATTTAATTACTGCTTGGAGTCATGCCACGTCGATGCGCCAACTCAATTGGCTGTGGCAAATCGCTCAACTTTGGCAACCTCTAGCGAGTGAGGGTGTCGCCTCTAGCTTACTCGATGCTAATTTATTACGGGTAGAAGGCTCGTTAGTGCGTTTGTTGGAATTGCGTGTAGATTCTTCAATCGCACCAGAGTTACCTCAATTAGGTGAGTTTTGGCAGCAGTTATGCCAAGAGGCAAAAAGTGCGATCGCTCCTTTGCTAAATCAAATTTGTCGTTCTTTGATTGAACGAGAAATAAACTCCTCTGAACATTTAATAGAAGTTTTAGATAAAGGACTGGCAGACCTAGGCAAAACACAAACACCTACGATTAACATTATCACCAAAAGCGAAACAGGTCCCAGCCGCCAACGCAACGAAGATGCGTGTTATCCTGCCGCAGGAACTCTTTTAAGCAAACCACCTCACTCCACAGCTTTAGCTATTGTCTGTGATGGTATCGGCGGACACGAAGGCGGTAATGTCGCATCAGATTTAGCGATTGAAACGATTCAGCAACAAGTACAGCATCTCACCAAAGTTGCCCCCGACCACATAGTACCAGCAAATCTGCTGACAGACTTAGAAAAGGCAGCAGCAGTCGCCAATGATAAAATTAGCCAGCGCAATGACAGCGAAAATCGCCAAGGGCGTCAGCGCATGGGCACAACTTTGGTAATGGCATTACCCATTGCCCATGAAATGTATATTACCCACGTCGGTGATAGCCGCGCCTACTGGATTACACGCCACGGCTGTTATCAAGTTACCCTTGATGATGATGTCGCCTCGCGTGAAGTGCGGCTAGGCTATGCTATTTACCGTGAGGCTGTACAACAAAGTTCGTCTGGTTCTCTGGTGCAGGCTTTAGGAATGAGTCCCAGTATTTCATTGCATCCTACGGCACAGCGGTTTATCCTGGACGAAGATTCGATTTTCCTGCTGTGTTCTGATGGTTTAAGTGATTTTGACCGAGTTGATGAATATTGGGAAACGGAAATCTTGCCGATTCTCACTGGTGAGACAGATGTTGTCAAAGTGGCTAATAGGTTAGTCGAAATTGCTAACACCAAAAATGGACACGATAACGTAACCATAGCTTTAGTACACTGTCAAGTCAAATACTCCGAACCAAAGTCAAAGTTGACAGCAGTCATTCCTGAACCATCTCCAATTAAAGCTTCTGATTACGCGCCCACAGTAGCCCAAAATACTGCCTTAAGCAGTCCGAACCAAAAAACGCAAGTAATTCCAGAAAGAAAGCCTGCGACACCCTTAAAAGTACCCTTACAACTGGGAGTTATCTTACTATTGGTAACAGGAGCCGGGTTTTTAGGCTACTTGGCGACACAATGGCGATCGCAATTAACTACAGCTGGCAATTCTCCCAGTCAAGTGCAGGGTACAGATCCGAGTGTTGTCACTGTACCTGGGCAAACAGCGCTTTCTAATTTAGATCGTGGTTTTGAGATTACCAGCGATAAAGAAATAGCTCTGAGTAAAAACAAATCTGCCCCAAATCTAGGAATCACAGCACCAGCAGGTAGTGTTTTGCAAGTTGTTGAGAAACCAATTCCTCAACAGCAAGGGTTTTTAGTGCATCTGCGAGTCTGTTCAGTAGGTAGCGCGGCAACTCAACCGAATAATAGCACTGCACAAACAGTAAAAAAATTATCTAACACCAAATCCTCCACCACCGCTTCTAAACCTTTGGTGAAAAACGGGGAAGAGGGATGGATTGAATTATCCCGACTTGAGCGCTTAAATCCCTCCGTCTTTCCACCGGGACAATCAGGTCAATGTCAATTTCAGAGCGAAGTTGCGCCAGATGTTGACCAATCACCCCTTCAATCTAGCCCCCCACGTCCACCTGATGATGATGTTCTACCCCAAAGGTGACACCAGTTATGGAAGGACAACTAAAGACTTCTTGCAGAAGTCAGGGGAAAGGGGAAAGGCGAATATAGAATGAGTCTTGAGGTCTTAAGTAAAAGAATCGATAAACTAAAAAAAACCTAAAATAATAAGGGAAGAATCAGAAGAAAAAATTAGCAAGGCAGAAATTTTTGCCTTGTATAATTGTTCTTTGAAATTATTTGATTAAACCTTTTAGTTTAATGAATCCATGCCATCCCTGAACCTGGCGATCGCCCGTCTCGTCAACATAGGCACCGACAACTTCGCCATTTGGGTGGTCAACGCCCCCTATCCTAGTGGTTATGCTCACCATGACTGTGTATGGTCCCCACACCTTACTCAAGCATGGATTGAGTGGCAGGAAATGTTTGCTGGTCATGGTCGGTTGGATCTTCCTCCCGGTTCAACAGCTCCACCTACAAAGCCACAGACTATGGACTTGGTTTCACCCCCGAATGGTCAGACCGCCGGTCCTTACACTAGTCGTCTGATGCAATACTTGGGAATAAACCTGTGGCGCTGGGTATTTGACGGCGCTATTCTCGGTAGTCTAGAACGCAGTCAAGGCATGGCTATGGGTGAGCATACACCTTTGCGCTTGCGACTGGAAATTCGTGACCCAGACCTTATCGCTCTACCTTGGGAAATTATGCAGAGGGAAGCTGGTCAAGCCGCAATTTCCCTTAGTAAACAAGTGTTCTTTAGTCGCACAACCACAGAAGTAGACCCTCTGCCGGATTTGCGAACAGATCCAGCTTTAAATATTCTGCTGGTTTTGGGATATGACCATAAACTCCAGCTCGAACAAGAAGCGGTTATTCTCAAAAAAACTCTTTGCGATAGTCCTGTAGTCGGTAATCATTCTCAAGCATATGCGCCATGTACGGTGACTACACTTTTGCAACCAACTCCACAAGAGTTGATTCAAGAGCTAGAAAGTAGAGAATATAATGTTTTATTTTATGCCGGTCATGGTCTGCCAGCACCAGATGGAGGTTTACTGTTTTTGCAACCAGGCATGACACTTAATGGCATAGAATTAGCGCAAGTATTAACCCGCAATAACGTGAATTTGGCGGTTTTTAATGCCTGTTGGGGAGCACAACCAGCTGCGGTGAATCGCCAAGCTATACCCTCTAGTAGTTTGGCAGAAGTGCTGATTCGTCATGGTGTTCCGGCAGTTTTGGCAATGCGCGACCAAATTCGCGATGATGAGAGTCTAAGTTTTATTCAAGCTTTTGCCCAAGCTTTGCGAAAGCGTTTACCAATTGATGAAGCTGTAGCAGAAGCAAGGCAACATTTATTAACAATTTATAAGTTCAATCAACCCGCTTGGACTTTACCAGTTCTCTATTTACATCCCAATTTTAATGGCGAACTGATTAAGAGCTTTGATGAAGGAATTACCGAACTCCCGGAAACTGCCATCCCCAGTATAAGTTCGTCGGTTCCTACTGCTTGTTTGCGATCGCTTGACAAAGGCGTAAGCTGCTTTTTACGAAATGGTGTCACCCGTATCGGTCGCACAAAAGATAATGATATCGTCATTCCAGAAGGATCTGTTTCTAAACGCCACGCGGAAATTTTATGCCGAAATAATCTCAGCGGTGCTACTCCCATCCGAACTTATTCCCTGCAAGATTTGTCCAGTTACGGAACTTGGTTTTTAGCTGCTAACAGCTGGCAACAAATCCTCCGGGAGGAAGTACCCTTAAAATCGGGAATGCAGTTAAAGTTTGGTAGTTCTAAAGGTGAAATATGGCAGTTTATTATTGAAGATTCTTAAACTGAGGGACTAGGGACTAGGGACTAGGGACTGGGGACTAGGGACTAGGGACTGGGGGCTGGGGACTAGGAACTAAAAATAAAATAATTTTTTATAATGGGAGTTTATTTGTTAATTCCCAGAGTAACATCAGGGGCTAATAACAAATAAATAGAATTTTTGCCACTATAAATCGTTTGAAAAATCAGATCTCACTCTCAAATAAATCAAATTTATTTTACGGAAATGACATTCTTCCAGCTGTAGCTGTCAATATTGCTAAATAATCAATCGGGAGACGACAAATGGTTAAAAATATAAACGCTTCAGAAACTTCCTATTCTTTACCCTCTCAATTCGATTTAGAATTGTTGGAAGCTTTGCTAGAACCTGAAGATGCAACTTATCCCTGGAATCCCGCTGACGAAGAGTCAGAAATGTATTTTCAAGAACTAGAAGAGCAATTCGCTCAAGATTTAACAGATGAAGAACTGACAACTGGTTCGCAGGCTTTTTACGAAAAACTTGACACCCTTTGGTCTGAGATTTCTGAATGTTCACACTACAAATGTAATACAAAAGAATCTGCTTTAGGGAATCTTGAAAAAACTTTACATTCGGCTTTTGCTGCTAGTGTACCCCAAAGTTGGCTAAACGCGATCGCTCATACTGCATCAGAGATGTTAAATACTAGCCGAGCAATTGGCGATCAATTATTAGTTGAATGTGTTCAGACTGTACTACCAAATTGGGGAACAGAAGACCTTTTAGTTCTAGCGCGTCCTTACGCTTCTGCCATGCGAGGTAGCGAACCGCAAAATGCAGAATCTACAATTACGGAGATCGACAATCGAGAGTGGACAGCTTTATCTCAAATCGAACAAGCAAAAGTTAGTTTAGCGATCGCTCACTATGCCTTCACGCAATTAAATGGGTTTAAATCAGAAACTTAAATTTATAATTTTATTATCTGGCAAACCCGCTTTGAAAAGCATATAGCACTTATGTTGCTACTATAAAAAGGCAGAAGGTAAAAAGACTTGTACAGTAAGGTTTTTGTCTTTATCTGATGCCTGCGTTATCTTCACGCTCTATGTGCCATTTTCAGAATCTTTAATTATCTTTATCAAGGTATAAATTTACCATTTCAGCATAAAATTACAATATATGCAAGACAAGCGTCATCTACCCAAAGAGATAAAAGATAATTGAAGTTCAACAAACGTAGCGCCTTGTAGGTAAAGCATCCAAGGAAATTGAAAAGTACTAGTCCCCTTGTCCCCTCATCTCTTATTTAGGTCCGATAAAACGGGTAGCGAAATTTTGCGATCGCGTTGGAGATAGTACCCGCGCTTTGAGAATTGCTGCCATTAAAAAGGCGTAAGACAACACCCCAACGACCACCAAAAGCAAGGCATTGATAGATCCTGTTGCGTTCCACAAAGCGTGAAGTGCTGAAGCGCTAAAATAACCAATCGGCAGAATCTGCCAACTCCTACGGGGTTTGAGAACAGCCAACCCGATAAAATAGCCTAGATACCCGCTGTAAGCCATATGTCCGGCAACAGAGCCTAAAATGCGAGGAATTAACAGTTGCAATCCGACCAGTTGACCAGCCGCTACCCCCGATTGTACTGATGCATTTTGAGTAATGTAAGGTACATATTGCCCCAGAGTTTCTAAGAGTGTGAAACCCACAGCCGAAGCAGTTCCAAGGAGAATGCCATCTAGAGGTTCCCAAACACCGACACGTTCGCGTAAAGGCGAGGGTAGTACTCTGGCGATCGCAAAGGCTCCTAATACTGGCAAAGCCTTCAGTAATTCCTCCATCAAGCCTGCGCCAAAAAAGTAACGCACTAGTAACTCTGTGAAGGTGGTAGGATCTTCAGGAGAGGGCAACTGACCAGGTAAGATAACGCGAAATACGAAGATAAATATATCTAACAAAGGACTGACTAAAATCAGCGTTGTCGCCAAGGCTGAAGCCAGTAGCACCCACCAAGGCTTTTGTTTGCCGCAAAGCTGGTAGACAAAATAGTAAGCCGCAAAAGCGATGTAAGTAGCGACAATAACTTGATTGGCTTGCGGATGACCTACCGTGGCAAACATGAGCACTACAAAAACTACTGTCAGCATTCCTGGTATCAGATATGCTTTACGAGTTAAATCTTTGCCAGTAGAAATAATCGGAAATAGTTGAGTGAAGCTTACAGAATCTGGTCTTTGCATCGACTGGAGAGGAGTCGCCGGTGGTAACGGTTTAGAAGCAGGTTGCGACATCACCGTTGCTTGGGAGATGAGTTCGTATTCAAAGAGTAATTCTGGACCGTCATAACCCAGAGTAATGCGATCGCCTGGTTGCAATTCCTGAGTACCTTGCAAGCGTTTTCCATTTAAATAAGTGCCATTAGCACTATTTAGATCAGAAATTACCCAGCTAAATCTTGCATCTGTGGATGAAGACACGGGACGAACCACCGCATGACGACGGGATACCATCCGATACATCATGGCATCGAAGACAACTTGGCAATTGGGATCACGTCCAATTACCGCGTCTTTACTGGCGAGCAGCGAGTAGCGAGATGCTGACCCTAAAACTGCTTCATTACCAGACACTAGCCGCAGAAAAGCATTATGTCTTACGTTTTTCCCTATCATCGAGTTAGAATTCGTTTCTAAATTAATTCTAGAAATTATCTGGTAGCAGGATTTAACCGTAGCCACATCAACAGCAGCATTGCTAAATACAATATAGCCTCACTTACTGTTAAACAATTAGAAATTTATAAATCAAAATTTAAGATACTATTATCCCAGACACGTAAGTATTCTGTCTATCTAAGCTATTTTGATGCATTCTTTTTGGTCAGTTGTATGAGGTTATAGCTCAGAGATTATCTGCTTTAAAGCACCCTATTAAAGTTTAGATTTATGGTAATTTATTAAATATTAGTAGTGTTTACTAAGACTAATTGTATTTAAAAATATAAAAAGTATAAATTTTTAGCGCTCAGTAGTCAGTTATTTTTTGTGACTGACAATTCACCTCTGACTACTGACTATCTCAAAACTTATAAACTAAGACACTTAATTAACTTTCGCTACCTCTAGATGCTCTACCTTTGTACCCAGTAGTTTAAGGAATTCAGCTAGCCACCGGGGATGAGCAAGCCAAGCCTGAGCCGTCACTAAATTACCATCAACTATTGCCTCATCAGCGGGAATATCTACGTAAATACCACCAGCACTACTTACATCTGGACTACAGGCAGGGTAAGCAGTACAACGTTTGCCCTGAAGTACATCAGCAGCTGCTAACAACTGTAAACCGTGACAGATAGCAGCGATGGGTTTGTTCGCTTGGGCAAAATGACGGGTTATTTCTAACACCGTGCGATTCAGGCGGATATATTCTGGTGCGCGTCCTCCGGGAATAACTAAAGCATCGTAAGTTTCGGCTTTTATTTCGTCAAATGTGGCGTTTAAAGTAAAGTTATGACCAGGTTTTTCACTATAAGTCTGATCTCCCTCAAAGTCGTGAACGGCAGTTCGCACCTTGTCGCCTGATTTTTTATCGGGGCAAACTGCATGAACGGTATATCCTACCATTTGCAACGCTTGGAAGGGAACCATCACTTCGTAATCTTCCACATAGTCGCCAACAATCATTAAAATTTTATTTGCAGACATATTATTCTTTCCTTGGTTAGTTGCTACTTGTTAGTTGTTACAAATTAATTATTCTTAACTCCTAACTCCTAACTAAATTAAATTCGGCGATCGCTTTGGGGAAATTTTCGTTTTCATGTCCGGGACGACTGAGTTTAATCAAAGAAAAACGCTGTAAGGGAGTTAAATCTTTCCACTGTTGGGGTGTAAGGGTAACACCTATTTCTTCAGCTTTTCTGTGAAGGCTATCTGGCACAGTATTAGCATCCATCCATGCAGGAGCCGGCTCAATATATAATGTTGCCGCTGGTGTGCCGTTGCGTTGTAAAATCAAATTCTGGAGATACTCGCCGTAAGCTTGAATTTCGCTTTCTGTCGTGCAAGGTAGTTCCACTAAAGCTTCACGTTCCACTTGCGTCATGTGGTTCCAATCAGATAATTTCAGCTTGATACCACAAGTATCGAGTTTGTAGCGCACTTGCATAGGAATGCAACGTAGAGATTCAACAAAATCTGCCTCGAATTTAAAAAAGACTGCCATAATATTCCAGCGATAATTTAATATTTTCATTTGGAATTACTGTAACGAATAATCCAATAACTTATTGATAAAGCGAAAATAGCAATTGCTAACCCAATTAGTTCAACACCATCGGTTTTTTCTAAATCGAGTATAATAATTTTTCGAGATACAGCAATCAAAGAAGTTACAATAACTAACTCAACCTGCACAACATGTTTTCGCAGATAAGCCGTAATATTTTCTAAAATTTCTAAAGCAATTAAAATATTTAAAAATAAACCAAATATTTTAAATAATGTTTTGTTTATTTCACCATATGGCGTGGAAAAAAGTTCTTTAATAAGAAGAACTCCCAAGTCAAAAATTGCTACCAAAATTACCACGACCATCGCAACAGATAAAACTTTGGAAACTACCACCTCTATGCTTTCAATGTGGTGCATAAATTTTTCATCTGTGGTAGATTCTGCAATTCGCTTAAATAGCCTCCGCATCTACTGCATCCCCCTGTTAAATAAAAATAAAAAATAAAAACTCTATGCTAACCTTACATCTTTCTCTGCGATTTGATCGCGATTACTTGGATTGAAAAAGTTTTGTGTTTGAGAAAAGGCGTGCCACTAATTCAGCACGAGATGAAACTTCAATCTTCCGAAATATCCGTTTTAAAGCTTGCTTAACAGAATTTTCTGTAATCCAAAGTGCTGTACCGATTTCAGCATTTGTTAGCCCTTGTGCTACTAGTTCAGCAATTTGAATTTCACGCTGGGTTAAGCGATTAATTGCCAAAGAATTAAATTCTATTTGTTGCGACCATAATGTTGCTAACTTGGTTGATAGATGTAGACACAGCGCACTTAGATCGGCAAGATTGCGAACATTAAAAGCAGAAGTACCTTGAACGCGGGTAAAGCCAACTCCGCCAACAAGACGACCATTACTGACAATTGGTCCAGCCATCACATGTCCGTGATCAACGCGCGAGCATATAGTCTTCCACATACCAGAAGGTAATAACAATTCTTCATGAACTGGAGCATGATGCTCAACTAAGTAGCGCAAAACCGGATTATGTTCTAAAGATAAAGCCAATTTCATCATGCCCGGAATATTTGTCTGGCTAGAGGGAAGCTCATTAAATAAAAAAAGCTTTGAACGTTGGGCAACAAAATACTCACTGACTTTAAGCATTATGTGCAGTCGTAATTCTTGCTCATCATTAGCATGAGCTATTGCTTCAAATAAAGACTGCAAGGAATTTGTCATTATTACTGCTGCCAAGAGTACTCGTTCGAGGACTAGCCATGATCGCTGGCTGTTCTTAGTATAGATTTTGTTGCGATCGCATTCTCATTACATTGACGGAAACATAGTCCTAATTTCCCTTAAGAATCATCAATCATGACCATAGATTTTAACTTTGATAGCGTGCAGCCATCTGTACGCAAGCTTCAAATTGGCTTTTACTGGGTAGCCACGCTTTTCAATGTCTGTCTGATTGCCCAGGTGTTGACGGTAGGACTCGCATTCTTTCACAACCCTGAGTGGTGGAATATCCATGTTTGGCTAGTACGCGGATACAGCGGATTGACAGCGATTCTGCTTTTATGGGTGTTCTTGATTGAGTTTCCACGACGAGTGCAAACCCTTACAGCCAGTATGGCAGTACTACTGGGACTGCAATTTCTCACAATTCATCTAAATTCGCCTTTTCCTTTAGCAGTATTCCACCCACTTATCGGATTCACGCTGTTCTCTGTTTCCACAACTCTAGTTCATCGGGTGCGGCAAACGGTGTTCGGATCAAATGCTGTTGATATTTCAGACAATAAGGAGTCATTATCTTGAATTACGCTCATCCTGAAGTTCTCGTAGATACTCAATGGGTTGCTGAACATTTGAGCGATCGCGCAGCGGGCACTCTGTGCCATCGCAAAGTGCGTATTATCGAAACCGATATGGATATCACAGTTTATAACTCTGGTCATATTCCAGGTGCCATCTTCTGGAACGCATTCACCACCATCATGCAACCCGATTATCGTTTCAATTTCGATTCTTCGGCATTTTCAGAACTGCTTGCACGCTCAGGTATTGCAAATGATAATCGGGTAGGTCAGGGATATTGCTATCCCTTTCCCCCCTAAGAACCGAGCGTGCAAGTTTCCAAGCACTCGGCTCCTGTGAACTATTTAGCCAACGAAAGGACATTTTACTAGTTTTCAGCGTGAA
>JAHHID010000057.1 GCA_019359015.1 Spirirestis rafaelensis WJT71-NPBG6 | reverse complement strand
TGGCGATCGCCTGTCTGTGAGAATGCCTTGAAGCGCAAATCCCTCGCACTACCCCCGCGCTTGTCATGTTCAGATGTGTTTGCCCTGTCTGCCCACTCGCGCTTTATGCCAGTTGCGTAAGTCCTGGCTATAAAAGCCTGTGAAATTTATTTCCGGGTCGGTTTGATGGCTGTTGCATTAATTAGAAAAGAGGCATTGCTGAATCAAAATATGAAACTTAAAAATCAAGCATTTCAAACTCTTACTCTCTGCGACTCTGCGGCTCTGCGTGAGACAAATTCATATTCTTAATCAGCAACGCCAAAAAAGAGCGATCGCTTTCTCAAGCCCACTCTTCACAAATAAGATTGTTAAAAATTTAGTTTCGTCACCCGTCAACTGCATAAGCTGATTGAAACTACACCCATACAACCATCAAGGCTGTTGAAATTAAACGAGGAGAATCACCATGACAGTCAACTCTAAACCTACATATTTAACACTCGGTGACTTTTACACCTTTCTCGCTACAGGCAAAGATACCGATGGAAAGTATTCGCTCACCGAGATGGTGATGCAACCGGGAAGCGTTACACCAGCGCACATTCACGACCAATTTGAAGAAGCACACTATATTCTTGAGGGTGAAGTTGAGTATCAGCTTGACGACAAAACTATCGTTGCAATTCCCGGAGCCTTTCTTCAGTTTCCCATCGGACAAGCCCACGCTTTTAAGAATGTCACTTCACAACCTGCCAAAGTCTTGGCTTTTATGACACCACCAGGAAATGAGCAATTCTTTCCAGAATTCGGGCAGCAAGTCAACCTACCGATGAGCGAAGAAGAAAAGCGCAACCTTTTGGTTTTCCCCACTCCCGCTGACTTAGAAAAAGCCGTTGAACTCGCTCTGAAAAAGTATAGAGTAAAATTTGCTCCTTCTACCTAGTTTGCCACTGTTGAGGATTTAGGGTGCAAGCGATCGCGCTCCAATAGTCTTCAAGTGGTCTTTTTGGCAACCTAGATAAAAAAATCCAGTACTTTAGTCATGGTTAGGTCATGACAAAAGTCCGATGAAATAACCTGTAATAATTTTTTATATTGATACCGTAGACTCAATTACATCAAGTTAAGCACTAAACACCCAACCCATCTTCAAACAGTGGTTGGGTGTTTCTTTTTTGGGTAAACGAGTAGCAGCAGCGCAGCGTCCGTAGACAAGCGCTGCTGAATCCTTACGTTCGCACCACTAACATTGACTTTTGTTGTTTAAACCTCTAAAGTTTTTAACATAGTAATTGAAATTAATTAGCAAAAATACTAATAATAGTTACCAGTGGAGAATTACAAATGAGTGTGAGAAAAAAAGGGTTACTTGGTGCTGGATTGATAGCGCTTACAGGTTTGTTTGTCAGTACATTTGTAGGGATGCAAGCGACTATCGCCAAGCCTACCGCGAGTCAAAAAACATCAACTTTACTTGCCCAAAATCAGAAAAGTTTAACAATAATTTTTCCTAGTAGATCCGATTCTACTGACTTGCAAAATAAAGCGAACGCCGTCGCTGCATTTTTATCTAAAGAATTAGGAATGCCAGTACAGGCGCAGGTAGGCGATGATACAGCGGCTGTGGAAGCTTTGCGAGCAAATCGGGCTGATGTCGCTTTCTTGAGTAGCCGTCCCGCATTGAAAGCTGAAGAATTGGCAAACGCCCGTTTATATCTAGCAGAAGTACGTTCAACTTACTCTGGCAGATACACTTATAACTCAGTATTCGTGGTTGCCAAAAATAGCCCTCTGCAAACTCGAAGTTCAGCCAAAGCAACTCTCGAACAATTGCGGGGCAAAAGAATGGCTTTTACCTCGCCAACTTCTGGCAGTGGGTTTATTTTCCCAGTTAGTCAACTGGTAACATTAAATTTAGTGCCAAACCGCGATCGCTTAGAGGGATTCTTTGGACAAGTCGCCTACGGTGGCAATTACAGCAAAGCATTACAAGCCGTATTGCGCGGACAGGCAGATGCAGCGGCTGTGTCAGAATACGCTCTCAATGCTCCGTATATTACGGAAGCAGAAAAAAGTCAGTTGCGGATTCTGCATAAAATTTCTGGTGTACCAGCACACGGTATCGCTATTGATGATGATGTTCCTTCCCCCATGCGGGAAAGAATTATCAACGCCCTACTCAAGTTAAATGAATCACCAAATAACCAACTGCTACGTAATTTATATAACTCTACAGAATTGGTAAGAGTAGACCATAACCAACACTTAGCAGGAATCAGGGCAGCCCTAAAGAACGCAGGAATTAGCCCATAATTTGGGAATTGGGCATGGGGCATGGGGCATAGGGCATAGAAAGAGATTTGGCTTTATCCCCATTGCCCAATACGCATTGCCTAATTGCCAATTCCCATTGCCCAATGCCCAATGCCCATTGCCCATTGCCCAATGCCCATTGCCCATTGCCCAATTAATAATGAATTCCGTCATTGAGTGTCATAACGTGGAGACAGCTTATGCTGCATCTCTGAATCGTCCGATCCTGCAAGGCATTAATTGCCAAATTAAGCGTGGTGAGTTTGTCGTTTTGCTCGGACTCAACGGTGCGGGTAAGTCTACTTTACTGCGATCGCTTGTTGGGTTAGTGCCAATCCATCAGGGAAACATCTACATTAATGGTGTGGCAATAAATTCCCGAAATCTGCCACAAATTCGCCGCGACATTGGGATGTTATTTCAAGGTGGGGGACTGATTCGGCAATTATCAGCAATTGAAAATGTTTTGTGCGGACGCTTGGGTGCAAAAAAAACTTGGCAAACGCTGTTTGGATTTCCTAAAAGCGATCGCCGTTTGGCGCTACAGTTGTTAGAGGAGCTAGGCTTAAGAGAACAAGCGTATCAAAAAACCAGTCAACTAAGTGGCGGACAGCAACAACGAGTAGCGATCGCTCGTGCTTTAATTCAATCACCGCAGATTCTTCTAGCCGATGAACCAATCACAAGCTTAGATGTTATGGCATCTCAACAAGTAATGCATACTTTATCTGAGTTGCACTCGCAGCAAAATATGACAATTGTCGCAGTTTTGCATGATTTGGGTATAGCAGCAGAATACGCCCAGAGAGCGATCGTTTTAGATAATGGACGCATTGCTTATGATGGTTCTTGCCATAATCTACAAGCAAAATTTGCTCAGATTAATCACAATTCTTACTCATGAAAGATTTTGCTACTTTCATCAATCGCTATTCTTGGATCAGCCGTCTCCTCATCCTCTGCTTAGTTGTACTGCTTTATAGTTGGGCGTTGCAAGGTTTAAAAGTCGATTTTGAACTACTTAAAAATAGCTTTCCTTACATCACCGATTTTGTCTCCAGGTTATTTCCTCCCAACCTGGAAGTTGTAGACATCGCGATTAAAGCACTGATTGAAACTATACAGATGTCTTTGTGGGGAACCACCATCGGTGCAATGCTTTCTTTACCAATTGCAGTTGCAAGTGCCAATAACATTGCTCCTCGTTGGTTGCAATGGTTAGCTAATTTGCTGCAAAATGCAGTGCGTTCGGTTCCTTCGATTATTTTAGGGCTAATTTTTGTTGCTGCAACTGGACTCGGCGCACCCGCAGGTACTTTGGCTTTGGGAATCTACACCATTGGCTACTTAGGAAAATTCTATCAACAAGCGATCGAAGCCGTTGACCCTCGTTCTGTAGAATCTTTGCAAGTCACTGGTGCATCCAAGCTGCAAATTTTTCAATATGGGATTTTGCCGCAAGTAATGCCATTAGGATTAGGCTACACCTTATGGATGTTTGAATACAATATCCGCGCCGCTTCAGTATTGGGTGTAGTCGGAGCCGGTGGTATTGGTTTTGAGTTAAAAAGTTATATAGACGGCTTTGAGTACACTAAAGCAACAACGATGATGCTAGTGCTGTTAATAGTTGTCACCGTAATCGATGTTTTCAGCAGCCAATTACGTCATCGTCTAGATTCGATGTAGCTGTTGTGATATATGATTTATTTTCAGGCAAAGAGAACCTGGGAATGCTTTTAGCTAATGCTGACTGTAGATATAACTATTTCCCTATGATTTTCTTGCTTTTGTATCTTGTCAGCTAAATGTTTGTCGATGAGTGCAGGAACTTGCGAAGCCTGAATCCGACTGTAGCGGGTTTTATCTGGCATAACTAGATTTGGACCAGCTTTGCAGTTTTTCATGCAGCCAGTGCCTTTGATGGTAACTTCGTTTGATAAAGAGCGATCGCTTAAAGCTGATTCCAACGCTCGACAAACCCCAGTCCCTCCGCGTTTCATACAATCCGACTTTTGACACACTAATATAGTTGCTTTCGCTGGCTTGGCTTTCTTGTCACCAAAAGAAGACACAGCAACAGTTTCTCCCCTTGTCTGCTTCTCTGCACCCGCAGCCATCACCCGCGAGGCTTTTAACTTAACTTCACCACTTTTCAAATCTAAAGTTTTCTCACCAACGACTTGTAGCCAAGTGCCTTTTGGTAACTGCAAGTTAAAAGCAGCTCTTAAATGTTTCGCTAATTTTACATAACATTCACCTTCAGCAGTTGCCAGCAACAAGCCTTTGAGCTTATAGCCATCTTTGATTGCAAAATCGAGAAATCGTCCTTCAAGGCAAAATTCTGATACCTGGTTACGATCAAATTTACTCATAGGTTTTTGACTTTTTTGATTTAAATTTAATTGACATAGACTATCAAGCTTTCTTCTGCCAACAATCCTCAAGAGTGTAAATCATCTCTTGGCGAGATATTGTGAATTGTCGCATCACACTCCAGAGTTGAATAGCTGCGATCGGATTGCTAATTTCAACTTTTAATGGCTGATTAGTTTCACACCAACAACGAATATCTAGCTCTTGCAAGCGTTGATAGACTTGCCAGCGATCTACCCAATCCATCTCAATAGTGTGCTGTTCTTCGACTTCTGAGCTGAACGATTTCAACTTAATTGCCCTCCAAGTGCTATAAACTCGCAGTAACTAAGCAACTGTACTATTTTCTAATTGAAAATTTTACAAATTTAGCCTCTTAAATAAGAATAACCCAAGTGCAAACAATTCTCATTAAAATTTTGAAAAAAAATCTAATATTGCTCATAAAGTAGGCGCAGTGCTAATTTGAGCAACTGAGGCTATGGAAGCAGGACTTATGCATTGACAAAAGTTTGATTATGTGAGTAATACTTATTTGCTTTCTTTCCTTCTTTAATTAAATGCAAGCAAAATCAGCTTATGCAATGCCTGAGATAGAAATCGAAAGTTTTTGCTCAATCTGACTATTGCCCAAGCGGATAGAAGTTGGCACTATCTTTTTAAGCACACAATTATCGAATTGTAAAGTGGGTAAGCTCTAGTAATTTTGGCGTTGCTGAACCGAATTAAGGTCACAAATCCCTAATTTCTCATAGAAACGTGACAATAGAACGTTTCTGCTTATCTCGCTTATCATATGCTGTTAAACCTGTCTATATTCAATTGGTAATATTCATTGATTAGCGATCGCTTTCGCGGCAAAAATTAACAAAACCCAATGCATGTTTCAGACTATATTGATCCGGTTCACTTTTAATTCTTAGATGTTAATATGTAGTGACTAAGCAGTTAACTACTATAACTGCCTAAAAGCGAGGAGAACAATGTCTGAAACGCAAACTTTGTTACGAAATTTTGGTCAGGTTTATGACAATCCCGTACTACTGGATCGCAGTGTAACAGCACCAGTTTGCGAAGGATTTAACGTTGTCTTAGCTAGTTTCCAAGCACTGTACTTACAGTACCAAAAACATCATTTTGTAGTAGAAGGTGCAGAATTCTACTCACTACATGAGTTTTTTAGTGAAAGCTACGAACAAGTTCAAGGACACGTCCACGATGTTGGAGAACGTTTAGATGGATTGGGCGGTGTGCCAGTTGCTACGTTCAGCAAATTAGCAGAATTATGCTGTTTTGAGCCTGAGTCTGATGGCGTATATTCTTGCCGCCAAATGGTAGAACATGACTTAGCAGCAGAACAAGCTATGATTAGCTTAATTCGCCGCCAAGCTGCTCAGGCAGAGAGTTTAGGCGACCGTGCTACACGGTATTTGTACGAAACAATTCTCTTAAAAACTGAAGAAAGAGCTTATCATTTGGCTCACTTCCTAGCTAAAGATAGCTTAACCTTAGGCTTTGTCCAACCTGCTCAGAACTAACAAGCTCATCATCTAGAGTCATCTAGCGTAGATTGAACAAAAAGTTGGCAGTACTTCTTCTTAAAAAAATATAAAACATGGCAGAGAGTTATATATTTGGCTCTCTGCCATTTTTAATTTAAATATTATGTTTTGATATTTAACGTTAAAAAATTTTGGCTTGAGCTAATTAATAAATATTTTCATCTAAGTTGATACACTTTTTTAAAATACAAAATTATATGTTTTATCAAAAAATTTTCTTTATCTTGAGAAAATTTACTATTTTAAACAAAAATCATTTGCAAGAAACTTGTAAATTTCCACATCATAATTAAATAAATTTAGACATACAAAAAGGGGAATAGGAATGGGGATTGGGCATTGGGGAGGCAGTGCGTTGGGGAGGCAGTGCGTTGGGGAGGCAGTGCGTCCCCCTTTGGGAGAAGCAGCGCGGTCTTCTCCCAAAGGGAGAGGCTAGCGCCAAGGGGGTTTCCCCCATGAGCGACTGCTGAAAGGGTTTCCCGGCAGTCGCGCATCTGCCGTCGGCAATGCCCGACAGTCGCGCACCTGCCGTCATTCGGTGGGGAAACCCCGCCCCATCTTCCCCTTCCCCATCTCCCCCTCCCCCACTCCCCCCAGCTTCATGTCATCAAACCGAGAAAAGTTGATAATAAACAACATGAGTTATGGGTAAAGAACCTTAAAATAATCAGGATTTCTATTCTTATATTGCAGAGTAACGACTATGCCCCGCCGTAATGATCTCAGGAAAATTCTACTGTTAGGCTCTGGTCCTATCGTGATTGGACAAGCCTCTGAGTTTGACTACTCTGGTACGCAAGCTTGTAAAGCGCTGCGAGAAGAAGGCTATGAAGTGGTGCTGGTAAATTCTAACCCAGCAACAATCATGACCGATCCGGAAACAGCCGATCGCACGTACATCGAACCGCTAACACCAGAGTTAGTCGAAAAAGTAATCGCCAAAGAACGTCCCGACGCTCTACTCCCAACGATGGGAGGACAAACTGCTCTCAACATCGCTGTCGCTTTGGCGAAAAGTGGTGCCCTAGAAAAGTATAATGTTGAGTTAATCGGCGCTAAACTCCCGGCAATCGAAAAAGCCGAAGATAGAAAGCTGTTTAACGAGGCTATGGACAAAATCGGCGTGAAAGTGTGCCCTAGCGGTACAGCCGAAACCTTAGAAGAATCAAAAGCGATCGCTCGCAAAATTGGCTCCTATCCTTTAATTATCCGTCCAGCCTTTACGATGGGTGGCACCGGTGGCGGTATCGCCTATAACCAAGAAGAATTTGAAGAAATGGCACAAACGGGTATCGATGCTAGCCCCGTGTCGCAAATTCTCATCGATCAGTCTTTACTCGGCTGGAAAGAATACGAACTCGAAGTCATGCGCGATTTGGCAGATAACGTCGTGATTATCTGCTCCATCGAAAACATCGATCCAATGGGTATCCACACCGGCGACTCGATTACCGTCGCTCCGGCACAAACCCTGACTGATAAAGAATATCAGCGGCTGCGGGATATGGCAATCAAAATCATCCGCGAAATTGGCGTGGAAACTGGCGGTTCTAATATCCAGTTTGCCGTCAATCCCCTAAATGGCGATGTAGTTGTCATTGAAATGAATCCCCGTGTTTCCCGCAGTTCGGCTTTGTCTTCTAAAGCTACAGGCTTTCCCATCGCTAAAATGGCAGCAAAGCTGGCTGTAGGCTACACATTGGATGAAATCAAAAATGATATCACCAAGAAAACACCCGCCTCCTTTGAGCCGACAATCGATTATGTGGTAACAAAAATACCCCGCTTTGCCTTTGAAAAATTCCCAGGTTCCGAACCTGTGCTGACTACCCAGATGAAATCGGTAGGGGAAGCAATGGCGATTGGACGCACCTTTAACGAATCCTTCCAAAAAGCGCTGCGATCGCTTGAAACCGGTCGCGCTGGTTGGGGTTGCGACATTAAAGAGAAACTACCCAGTGGCGAACAAATACGTGCTCAATTGCGTACTCCCAACCCTGATCGCATTTTCTCTGTGCGTCATGCAATGCTATCGGGAATAACTCTTGAGGAAATCTACGAATTAACTGGGATTGACCCTTGGTTCTTGGATAAAATGCAGCAACTGCTAGAAACTGAAAAATTCCTCAAGCGCACACCATTGCAGCAATTGACAAAAGAGCAGATGTATGCAGTAAAGCAAGATGGATTTAGCGATCGCCAGATTGCCTATGCAACCAAAAAGAACGAAGATGAAGTTCGGACATATCGCAAACAACTAGGCGTGATTCCAGTTTACAAAACAGTGGACACCTGCGCTGCCGAGTTTGAAGCGTTTACTCCCTACCATTATTCAACCTACGAAGACGAAAGCGAGATAATGCCAGCCACCAAGCCCAAGGTGATGATTTTGGGTGGTGGTCCAAACCGTATTGGACAGGGAATTGAGTTTGACTATTGTTGTTGTCACGCTGCCTATGCTTTAAAGGGTGCAGGTTATGAGACAATTATGGTCAACTCCAACCCGGAGACAGTTTCGACAGATTACGATACAAGCGATCGCCTTTACTTTGAGCCGTTGACCAAAGAAGATGTTCTCAACATCATCGAAGCGGAAAACCCGGTTGGGGTGATTGTGCAATTTGGTGGACAAACCCCGTTGAAGTTGGCAATACCGTTACAGGAGTATTTGAACCGGGAAGAGGCAAAGAACGGGAAGATTAATACTCGCATTTGGGGTACTTCGCCTGATTCTATCGACATGGCAGAAAACCGAGAGCGGTTTGAGAAGATTCTCAATCAATTAAATATTTCCCAACCGCCAAATGGTATTGCCCGGAGTTACGAAGATGCGTTGATTGTCGCCAAACGGATTGGCTATCCGGTGGTAGTGCGTCCTAGCTACGTATTGGGGGGACGAGCGATGGAAATCGTCTATTCTGATGCAGAGTTAGAACGCTACATGACATTTGCGGTGCTGGTGGAACCGGAACATCCGATTTTGATTGATAAATTTTTAGAAAATGCGATTGAAGTCGATGTGGATGCGATCGCTGACCATACCGGAAGGGTCGTAATTGGTGGTATTATGGAACACATCGAGCAAGCCGGGATTCACTCAGGAGACTCCGCTTGTTCTTTACCGTCGATTTCCTTACCACCAGCGGTTCTTGAGCAAATACGCACCTGGACAACCCAGCTAGCCCAAGCATTATCGGTAGTCGGGCTGATGAACATTCAATTTGCTGTGATTGGCGCTCAAGGCTATTCTCCGCAAGTTTACATTTTAGAGGCAAACCCACGCGCTTCGCGCACGGTGCCATTTGTTTCTAAAGCTACTGGCGTACCACTTGCTAAACTAGCATCCTTAATTATGTCCGGTAAAACTTTAGAGGAAATAGGTTTCACTCAAGAAGTTATACCAAAACACATTGCGGTGAAAGAAGCAGTATTACCGTTTAATAAATTTCCTGGTACAGATACGATTTTGGGACCAGAAATGCGTTCTACCGGTGAAGTGATGGGAATTGACACCGACTTTGGACGCGCCTATGCCAAAGCGGAAATTGCGGCTGGTGAACGTTTACCATTAACAGGAACCGTATTTGTTTCGATGAGCGATCGCGATAAATCTCCCGCAGTTGATGTCATCAGAGAATTTATCGAATTAGGCTTTACCGTCATGGCTACCCAAGGTACACGTAAAGTCCTGCAAGATCATAAGCTAAATGTTGAGTTAGTTTTGAAACTCCATGAAGGTCGTCCTCACGTCCTAGACGCAATTAAAAACCAGAAAATCCAACTTATCATCAACACACCTTCCGGGGAAGAAGCTCATACTGATGCTAGATTAATTCGTCGCACAGCCTTAGGCTACAAAATCCCCATCATCACCACCATCGCCGGTGCCAAAGCCACCGTCGCTGCCATTCGTTCGCTGCAAAACACAACCTTAGATGTCAAAGTCATCCAAGAGTACAACATAGTTAATTAACGGTTGAGGGAAAGGGGGAAGCGTTCCCTCATCCTACTAGTGCGTCAACGGCTAATTGACGGATAGATTTTCTGTAGAGACGCGATAAATCGGCGTCTCTCTAACCGTCAAAATGAGTTTGACAGACTACTACCGTGTACACACAACTCGGAAAAACCTCACCCTCACTTTACCCTACGGGTAAATCTTTCCCTCTCCTTACTAAGGAGAGGGATGTCCTCAGGACAGGGTGAGGTTTTCCCAGGTTTGGGGTGATTTGATTATTTGTTCTACAGCACAGGACCTTTGCGCCTTTGCTACGAGTGCGTGAGACTCTCTTACGGCACAATACACTTAACCTGATTAGAACCCACACCTGAAGAACTAGAAGAAGAAGCAATCAGCGTAACTTCCCCTTTTTTCTCATCAAACACCCATCCAGTAGCAGGTACAATCGCCACACCATCAGAAGTTTTGCGAACTGATGGCTTTACACGAGAATTAGGTTCAATAGGTAACACTGTCAATCGAGTATCTGACCACACCACATCACTACTGAGGAAGTCATCAGGGCTGTCCGGTAAACCACCGCGTCCAGTAACAGTAAACTCGCTACCCCCTTTACCAAAAGCGGAACAGCTTTGAGCCACTAACCGTGATGTATTAACTACATTTGTGGGTAAATTAATAAACCCACGGCTGGGGTCAATCTCAAGTGTATTTATATCGACAACCCCATTAATTCCCCCACCTGTTGAAGATGCTGTAATATCACTTTCCGGGGTGGGTTGTTCCCGTGGCTGGATGCCAAAAATACCTTGAGCGTTGATTGTGACAGCACCTCCATTACCTGAGAAAGCATTAGCAGTAATATCGCTATTCTCTTGTGGTACAGCAACAATAAAGTCTGCATCAATATTAATGTTGCCACCATTACCACCAGCCGGTGCCGTGCCTGCGGTGGTAGAGATTTGACCGCCACGACGGAGAAGGAGTAAATTACTTTGTAAGTTGATGTCGCCACCGTTACCCGATGCAGATTCGGCGTTGAGTCTGCCAGAGTTATCTAGCGTAACTCTAGGTGAGGTGACGATAATATCTCCAGCATTACCCGTTAGACTTTGGGAGTTAACGAACAAGCCACTGTTAAAATTAGAACTGCTACCAGAAATGGTGACATTAGCAGCCGCATTAACTTTAATTGTGCCTGCATCCCCTTGTCCAAATGTTGAGGCAGTAACAGAAGCGCCATCAATTAGTGATAGTGTTGCAGCATTGATGTCGATATTGCCACCGTTACCTACACCGACTGCTCCCACCTGGCTGAAAATGTCAGCATCTGCAAGAGAAACAGAATCTGTTGCACCCACTGTCACATTTCCCGCATTACCTTGTCCAAATGTTGTGGCAGTAAGAGAAGCGCCATCGCGTAACGAGAATGAACCAGAATCTATAGTAATATCACCAGCATTGCCAACTGTCCCCGTTTCCACCTCGCTGCGAATCCCACTGGTAAAACCGTTTTTCTCTCCAGCAATATCAACAGCCCCAGTAACTTTCACATTGACATTCCCCGCATCTCCCTGTCCTGCTGGCTGGGTGTTAAATGCTTCACGAGTAATGGTTGCTAGTTGAGCGCTATCAATGAGTGATAGTGTTGTAGCATTGATGTTGATATTGCCACCTTTACCTACACCTCCTGCTTCCACCGTGCTGAAGATGCGAGCATCTGCAAGGGAAACAAAATCTTTTGCACTTACTGTCACATTGCCTGCATCGCCCTGTCCAAGTGTTGAGGAAGCAAGTTGAGCGCCATCTCGTAACGAGAACGAACCAGAATCGATAGTAATGTTGCCCCCATTGCCAACTGTCCCGGTTTCCACAAAGCTGCTAATCCCACTGCGAAAACCGTTTTTCATCCCAGCAATATCAACTGCTCCAGCAACTTTCACACTGACATTCCCCGCATCTCCCTGTCCTGCTGGCTTGGTAGCAGATGCACCTCTAGTAAGAGTTAGCAGTTGAGTGCCATCAATTACTGATAATGTTGCAGCATTAATGTCGATATTGCCACCTTTACCTACGCCCCCTGGTTCCACCGTGCTGAAGATGAAAGCATCGGCAAGGGAAACAGCATCGAGTGCCCGCAGTGTCACATTCCCTGCATTGCCTTGTCCAAGTGTTAAGGCAGCAAGTCCAGCGCCATCTCGTAACGAGAACGAACCAGAATCGATAGTAATGTTGCCCCCATTGCCTTGTGAGTTTGAGGCCACAACATTGCTAACTATGCTCCCACCAGCAACTTTGATTTCCCCAATAGCATTCACCCTAATATCTCCCGCAACAGTTTCAGGTGTCCCCAAACCTTGCCCAATACCAGCAGTTAAAAAACTTCCTCCCAATATCTCTAGATTCCTGGCATTGACTGCAATATTACCCCCACCAGCGCCTTCTACATATATTGCAGCTTGGTTAGTAAGGGATACATCTGATTCCGCAACATTATCAGGAAATATCAAGCTGAGATTATCGCCATCTACACCCAGCCCAACAGTACCAGCTTGGGTCAATCCTCCTAGCTCAACTCGTCCACCATAAGCATTTAATCCTCCGCCATCCATGCTGACATTACCACCCACCAGCAGTAGGCTTCTACCATCTGGTACTCGTAAACCAAATGCATCAAAGCCTGCTGGGTCTATACCTGCTGGCGCAACTGAGTTATTTTGAATCACTGCGTTTTGATTAATCTGATTAAATAACAACGCAGAAGGATTAATAGTCAACAACGGTGAAGGGATATTTTTATCAGTAGCGCTAAAAAATCCAAGGTTTCCAAATTGCAGTGCATTCGCTGTACTTGCCACAAACGAACCACCAACGTTTAACGAAGCATTGGGACCAAAGACAATTCCACTGGGATTAATCAAAAACAAATTGACGTTGGCACTGTTGGTGGAAATTAAACCATCAATCATTGAAGCAGAGCCGCCTGTGACACGAGATAATATATTTCTGATATTTCCAGCACTCTCAAAGTTGGCTATCTCACCCATATTCAGGTTAAAAATACCAAAGCTGTGAAACAAATTACTCTCTACTCTTTGACCGACTGACTGGGGAATTGTGTAATTTGGACCATTTAAACTTTGTGCCGGACTCAGCGTGCCATCTATGGTGATACTCTGTGCTAATACGCTACTTGCAGTGGCGAACATCCCACCAAGAGCTAAAATTACCGCCCTTACTAAGTATTTGCAACTTTTAGTCATTTCGGCATCTGCCTCCTTAATGCCCTTAAGTATTTTTTTGAAATTTTTGATGTGCGATCAATAAAATCACGATAAAGCGGGTTTTCTACTTAAACGCAAGCTGATAATATTTGTTGATAAATACGTAGTCAGAAAGTCGATTTCTTCAAAAATCAACTTTGTGCAACATTTTGTTGCCCTCGGGCTAAAAGATGTAGTATTTCCTTTTTATGCTTGCCTGAACAAGCTCTCCTAAAAGCCTTCAGGGTGTCGGGGAGTTTTCTGCCCACCCCTAAAATCTATTGTTAATTTTTTTTAAGCAATCTTAGGGACTTCTCTTTCTCATAGATAGATTTATTAAATAAGCTTCTAGAGAGGCTTAGGGAAATATTAGTCTTTCATGAAAGGAAAGAGTAAGGAAATTTTATCCTACCCTCTAGTCAAAATATTCTCATAAATGTTACAATTATTAATACCCGAAAGATAAAAAATATGTTGTATCGGCTACCTTTTATCTAACTCTAGACACTTGCAACGAAGGAAAAACAATTGTACCTTCTAGCAGTTGACAACTAAATATAAATATTATTACTAGTCTTGCAGAGGCGTATAAGTTGTAAATTAATTTTTAGGATTATCAAATACACTGAGTAACGCCGACAACAATACATGCATTTATCATTTCACCCTACCGTAAAACCCACCATTACTAAAGAGTAGCGCCATGAAGACCGCTCAGACAGCCACAGACCTAGTGCGGACTTACCTGCGTGAGATTGGCCGCGTGCCACTCTTAAGCCACGAGGAAGAGATATGTTATGGCAAACAGGTGCAACGTGCAACTGCTTTGTACGAGGTAAGGGAGTCGCTTTTTATGAAGTTAGGTCATGAACCGACTTTAGAAGAGTGGGCAGAAGCGACAAATTTAGAACCAGGAGAGTTGAACGAAGCGATCGCCATTGGTGAAATAGCCAAACGCAAAATGGTAGAAGCCAATTTGCGACTAGTCGTATCCGTTGCCAAAAAGTACATCAAGCGCAACGTCGATTTACTCGATTTAATCCAAGAAGGTAGCATTGGGATGCAACGGGGCGTAGAAAAATTTGACCCCACCAAAGGTTACAGGTTTTCCACTTATGCTTATTGGTGGATTCGCCAAGCCATCACGCGAGCGATCGCCGAAAAAGCTCGCACCATCCGGCTACCCATCCACATTACCGAAAAACTGAATAAAATTAAAAAAGCACAGCGGCATTTGTCCCAAAGATTAGGACGCGCTCCATCAGCTGGTGAACTAGCACAAGAATTAGAATTAACCCCCAAGCAAGTCCGAGAGTATCTAGAAAAAGCTCGTCTGCCCCTATCACTCGATTTGCGGCTAGGAGATAATTACGACACCGAACTCGGAGAAATGTTAGAAGATCCAGGGCTTACTCCAGAAGATTTCGTCATGCAATCTTCCCTATCTTTTGACTTAGACCGCCTCATGGCAGATCTTACCCCACAACAAAGAGAAGTTCTGACCCTCCGCTTTGGATTAACCGATGGACAAGCGCTTACTCTTGCCAGAATCGGTGAACTTCTGAACATCAGCCGCGAACGAGTACGCCAAATTGAACGCGAAGCTCTAACCAAACTTCGCAAATCTAAAGCAAACATGGGTGAATATTTGGCGAGTTAGTTAGTGCTTGGGTATTAGTTGTTAGTTGTCAAAAAGTACGACTACTCACTCTTGATGCACGTACCCTATAAGGGTAGGGCTAATTATACAAAGCCCTCCTAAGCAAGCTGTGAAACCCGTAATTTTGCAAAGCCCACCTCAGTGGGCTTTGTACGTATAGCGACACCCTTATAGGGTGTTGCTGCGTGGTGCAACGTGGTGCAAGATGTGAGACTAACCATTACCAACTAACAAATAACCACTAACCACTAGGGCATGTTTTCAAACAGCCCGACACCCTAGAGGGGTAAGGCTATACATACCTAGCCCACGGAGGTGGGCTATGAAAATCAAAGATTTTAGCCTGGGTCCGCAGAGAGAGGCTTGTCTGCAAGACGCTCCGCTAACACCAAGGGAGCTTTGTTCGTGTAGCCCTAGGCTTCCAGCCTGTTCGCGTTGGCGGAGCCTCTCGCAGAGAAGCGTGCGCTCGGCGCAGGGATTTATGTGTTTGAAAACACGCCCTAACCAATCTGGTGAGAAACTACGCTGCTTTTGGTACGGTTACACCGACTCCTAAATGAGAATTAGCTTGTTACATTAGTTGACAGGAACAGATAACAGGCTGCTTAGTCAAATCTAATACAAGCTTTTACGATTAAAGTTGCAAACACCGCACATAGCTGTGGTAGTAAAGGAGGCAAAACGTGAGTAACCCATCCAATCAAGTATCAGAATTTTTTAACAGTGAGCCAGAAACGAGTGAAGTGCTGTGGCAGTACGTTAAAGCCTTGAGTCCAGAGACAATTACTCAGTTATCCAAACCCAATTCTCCAGAAGTGTTTCAAGTAATGGAGCGCAATATTGTCGGGTTGTTGGGCAACCTGCCTGCGGAAAACTTTGGTGTTACCATTACTACCAGCCGGGAAAGTTTAGGTAGGCTTCTTGCCTCTGCCATGATTAGTGGTTATTTCTTGCGTAATGCCGAACAGAGAATGAGCTTTGAAATGGTATTGCAAGGAACTGAAACTAACAAGACCGAAAATGACTAAGGATTTAAAGATTCCGTCCTTAAGATTGGATGTTGTTAAATAAATGCTTTAGTATTGTCACGACAATATAAATCAGAAATCGTAAGGACTGTTAAATTTTTACAAGCTGCCTCCCCTCTAACCTTAGCTATTAGAGGGGAATGGTAATTTTTCTCATTGTCCAAAAGTGACTTAAAATACACAATTGAAAATTACTTCATTAATTTAACTTTGATATAGGTGTCTGGACAAATTCAAACAGACTTAAAATTTGATATGAAACATAAACTCGGCAGACATCAAATTAATCTGCCGAGTTTTTGTTAACGCTAGTTAGTTGTTTTACTATCTACTAACTACTAACTAAAAACCATGATTGAAATTATTTCTCCACTACCCCACAAAATCATTGGCGTGGCTGTAATATCAAATGATCAAGGGCAAATTTTAATTGATCGCCGTCGTCCAGAAGGCACAATGGGCGGTTTGTGGGAATTTCCAGGAGGTAAAATCGAGAAAGGCGAAACCGTCGAAGAATGTATCAAACGAGAAATTAATGAAGAATTGGGAATTGTTATTGAAGTGGGAAAACATCTGATCACTATCGATCATACGTATACCCACTTGCGTGTCACCCTTACAGTACATCATTGCCGCCATCTTACGGGTATTCCTCAACCGCTGGAGTGCGATGAAATTCGCTGGGTGAGTTTGGATGAACTCGATCAGTTTGCTTTTCCTGAGGCAAATATTGAAATTATTGCTGTTTTACGTGAAGGCGATCGCTCTCATCCTTAAAGGTTGATTAATTGTGGGTTCTGTTCGTACAGTCCTTTCTAGTCTGAAGGTGAGGTGCGATCGCATTAAATTTTTAGCCCGCGATCGCTCCGGAGCGTGTCTTAAATAAGGCAGGCAAGACGAGCGGGAACGCAAACAGCGAACGTTCGTATAACGCCATTTTAGTCTGAGCGCAAAGTGCGATCGCAAGACAATATATGTAAAACTTTAACTATTCAACAATACTTTCATAGAGAGTGAGCGGGATGGGGGAAACCCAGCGGCTTTAGCCCTGGGAGGGAAGCGACACGAGCGGTTTTAACCGCTCGTGTTCTTTAGACTTGTCCGTGATGTGGGTCTTCAATATAACGTCTAATCGCTTCACTGCTTACATTGCCTGCTGTACTAACAAAATAACTATTTGTCCACAACGAAGGCAGTTTTGTTAACTGCGGGAACTCTTTACGTAGATAAAAGCTGGAGCGTCCTTTGAATGCTTTAACCACAAGGTGTGGGGTATCTGTAGGCTTAACACTAACAAACAGGTGAATATGGTCTGGCGCAACTTCTAAAGCTAGAATATCCCATCCTTTTTCTATGGCTAATTCTAGAAAAATTTGACGTGTTCTTGTTGCTATCTCACCAACTAAAACTTTTTTTCTGCGCTTTGGAATCCATACAAAATGGTAATTAACTAAGAATTTAACGTGGTTGTGCGTCTTGTAGTCTTCTTGAACTAACATATTTATCTGTTGTTCTCTCAATAGCTGTTGACACTCCTACCTTAGTTGATTAGTATGGAGAGGTCAACAGAAGTCTGGAAGGTCGAACCAGTGGGTAAAGTTAAGAACACAATGGGGGTTCAGCAAATATTGCTATCTCCAGACAATGAAACCAAAGCGTTGTTAGAGTACCTCTGTCAACAATCCGGTAAGCTGTATAACTGTGGGGTTTATTTTGCTCGTCAAACCTTTTTTAAGACCGGGAAACTACTAACTGGAAAGTTTGATTTAGCTTTTGAACCATCAGTTTCAAAGACAACACTTGCTCAGTCTTTGCCATCAACGCCAATGCAACAAACATTAATGTCTGTGGCAGAAGCATTTAAATCTTTTAAAGAACTCCGAGAGCTACATTTTAAAGGACAATTGCTTTTCAAGCCTAAGCCCCCCGACTACCTTAAAGGTTCTAAGTTGTTTAAGGTTGCTTACCCGAACTCTGGAGGACAAAGACCAACACTTGCTAATGGTCAACTTAGATTTTCTTTAGGGCTAACAGTTAAGCGTTGGTTTGGTGTTTCAGAATTTTTTTTTCCTATGCCTTCAAATGTTGACTATTCAAAGGTTAAAGAGTTTACTATTCTTCCGAATAATGGTGCTTTTTACCTTGAAATGTCCTATGAGGTAAGCAAACAAAAGCATGAATTAGATATTAACCAAGCACTATCTATTGACCTTGGTACTGCTGATAATCTCGCTGCTTGTGTGGATACTTTCGGCAATTCTTTGCTAGTTGATGCCCGTGCAATGAAGGCGATGAATCAACTATGGAACAAAAAAGTATCAACACGCAAGGAAGGCAAGCCGGAAGCTTACTGGGATAACTGGTTAGACCGTGTGACACGTAAACGTAACCATCAGATACGTGATGGGATTAACAAAGCCGCAAAACTGATTATTGACCATTGCTTAAAACACGGCATTGGGACACTAGTAATTGGGTGGAATGAAGGTTTTAAGGAAGCCGCCAATATGGGTAGACTGAACAACCAAAAGTTTGTTCAAATGCCGTTGGGTAAGCTCAAAAACCGATTGAAACAGCTTTGTGATTTGCATTGTATTAGATTTCAGGAAACCGAAGAATCTTACACCTCAAAAGCTAGTTACTTAGATGGAGACTCCCTACCCAAGTATGGCGAAAAGCCAGAAGGGTGGAAAGCGTCAGGTAAGAGAGTTGAGCGTGGATTGTATCGGTCAGCAAATGGCTTTGTTGTTAATGCTGACCTTAATGGGGCGGCAAATATTCTAAGAAAAGTAGCCAGCAATCTAGGCTTAGACCTAGGCTTACTGGGTAGACGGTCTTTGACAACCGTAGCGAGAGTTAGACTTTGGGTACTACCCAAGTGTACTTTGTCCGCACAATCTCAGTGGCTTCAGCCCTGAGAGTGTCAATAAAGCCGATGACGGGATTTGAACCCGTGACCGCTCGATTACGAATCGAGTGCTCTACCACTGAGCCACATCGGCAAAAGCCATCTTAAATTATAGCACTAATAAGGTCATGGTACAACAAAATCCAAAAAATCGCGTTAACCCAGAACAATACGCCCGTTTAAAAGCAGAAATAGCAGCTCCCTATCGTGGCTTGCGGCAATTTATATATATTAGTTGTGGTGCTTCTGGTTTTATCGGTGGACTCGTCTTTTTATCCCAACTGCTTGCCGGACGGGATATTAATAGTGCATTGCCGAACTTAGCACTTCAGGTAGGAGTCGTTGCTTTAATGGTATTTCTTTGGCGATGGGAGCAACGTCGGCAAAAACGCTCATAAATTAATAAAACTATAAGCTTCTTATCGGACAAATTCTCCCTTTTTGCTTGCTTACCTTTTATATTTGGTAATAAATGTTTAATTTAGTTAATAAACTTAACAGAAGTATATAATCAGGAACATATAGACAGGAAAAATTAAGAAATTATTAGGAAATTTGAAAACTTGAGATTTTCAATAGAAACTAATAATACTTCAAACGGGGTCAGCCAATATAAAGACCCTGAATATCAACGGATAAATTTAAATGGGGTCTACTAAATTTTAAAGACCCCAAAGTTAAAAAACTCAAAATATTTGAAGCGCCAAGGCTTAACAATTGTTAGGTCTTGGCGCTTTGATTTATACAAATCAGTATGAACTTCACAACTAACTCAATTTTTGATTGCCCCAACCCCTTGAAGAGTAAGGGGAGTAAAGGAAGTGCGAAAAGATGAGGAAGCGAATTTATCTTTATCTTCTTGTCTCCTTCTCCCCTTGTCTCTCTATCTTCTTATTAAGGAGTTTGTACCAAATAAGGTGAGGGAATTGCTTGAGCGCGTCCAGCACTAACTAGCGCTTGGTAAACAAAAGCAGCAACTTCTGCCCTAGTTGCCTCACGATTTGGATTTAGCTGCTTAACGGTAGGATAATTAATTACCAATTGCCTTGAAGTTGCCGCAGCAACAGAGCCTGTTGCATATTTGGGAATCTGGGTAGCATCAGTGTAGAAAGTCAAAGCATTCTGACTATCAGCATTTAAACCCAGACCGTTGGCTAAAGATACTAACACCTGGACTCTAGGAATTTGCTGCTGTGGTTTAAAGGTACCGTCGGGATAGCCAGAGACATATTGACCCTGGTAAGCAGATTGAATTGCTGCGTAAGCCCAGAAATTGTTTTTCAGATCCTTAAAATCAATACCTGGGCGTTTGGTTGTTGGTGACAACGCTTTAGTGATGATAGTAGCAAATTGAGCGCGTGTTACAGGTTCATTCGGTCTAAAACTGCCATCGGGGAAGCCAGCAATAATATTCTGGGAGGCTAAGGCTTCAATATAGCCTTTTGCCCAATAACCTCCTGGCACATCTTTGAAGGCAGTTTGACCACCTGCGGGGGGTTCAACGCTAGCGGCTACAAAATCTACCTTGCCGGAAATTCGGGTGGGGTCAATATCATTACCAACAGCGACTATTGTGTTCTGAGCAGTCGCATTCAGTACGTCGAAGAACTTTTTCGGGTCTTTTTTGCCGTTATTGCGAATTAGGTTTTTACCAGGATTTTCTTGGGTTCCCAAATCTGCTTGCGCTTTTTGAAGCGCAACTAACCCATGATCTCGATTATCTTGAATTACATTATTACGCAACACAGGTTTGGCGCTACCAGTGAGAACAACTCCGCCAATGTTTTGGGTAATTTGGTTATCAGTAATTAAAGGGGCTGCTTGGTCACTGACAGCAATACCAAAACCAGTTGATTGGAACAAGTTATTGCGAATCTCGCCTGTAGCAGATTTAGCTACGGAAACACCGTTGCCTTTGTTCTCACTAAAGGTGTTATTTTCAATTTTAGGATTACCTGTACCTGTGACGAAAATGCCTTCTCTTATACTGTTAACAAATGTACTGTTTGTGATTGTGGGATTAGTCGATTCAACCCACACGCCACTACCGCGTTGATTAGGGTTAGTGACAGTAACGCCAGTGATAGTAGAATCTTTGTCAGCGCGAATTGTAATGTTCTGACGCGCAAAGGTGGGGCTGACGAAGAAATCGCCACCTGTAATTAATATCGCCTGACCTTTGCTAGCATCATCACCGCGCAGCGTCACACCTTGTTTAACAAACAGTGGAAATTTTTCGCCACTTTCAGTGTTATAAGTACCACCAGCAAGTTGAATTACGGTACCTGGTTGAGCCTTGCTGAGGGCGAACGTGATAGTTTTATAGGGTGTTGCTTCAGAATTGCTAGCAGCGTTGTCTGCACCGGTAGCTGGGTTAACGTAAATTGCTGTTGCTGTTGCTGTTGCAGGAACTTGCGCGGTTACAGTTGGGGCAATAGCTTCAAAGAAGGTAGCACTAGCATTGACTTGACCAGGCGATAGCATTGACCCAGCAGAAACCAGTATCAAAGCGCTTAGTCCTGCTCGCAAGGGTAGAGTATATCTAGGGTGACTGCTAGAAAGAAGGCGAGAAGTTTTCGATTGAGGCTTTTGAAAACCCTGACGTTTCATCTTTTTTATATCTGTGATTTGAGTGAATAAAGGTACGTTGAAAGAGGTGTCGATAGCAGCCAGGTAGCTGTAAAACCCATGCAAAACTATACCGGAATAACAGCACCTTATCAGCCAAATTCTTGAAGAAAAATCAATGCTAATGTTGTTGAATGTTACAGTTTAAAAACTGTCAAGTTTAATCTAAGTTAAACCAAAAAGCCTCTTATAGTGATGTTTTTGGGCTGTAATTCAAAGCGGTTGTATTTTAAAATACTTGTTTTGAGGTTTTCATGTTTAAGTTTATTATCTAAAAAGCTGATAATTTAATATTTTTTAATAAAAATACACGTAAGATCTGGTATTTATATGTGGTGCTAATTTCCGCTCATTACTGCTACAAATGATTTTTTTCTGACCTTGTGCTGTCCATTCGTACCAAATCTAAAGTCAAATGCTATGACGTGAGGAAGATGTTGCAAATAACAAGCAGTGGATATCGTTAAAAGCACAGCCAAGCTTGGGAAAATGAAGGTAAATGCGTTGCAAATTTTTGTCTGTGTCTGGTGGGTTAGTTTTAGTAATAAGTATTTATTTTATACTTTCAGGCGCTCCTGCTTTAGCTGCGGAATCGGTGGTATTGAAATACCGTATCTTCCGAGAATCAATTTCGGTGCAGGAGTTGTCTACCTTTGCCCAAACTGGTAAACTCTCAACTTCCTTAAGAGTGAATTTAGCTTTGGCTAGACAAAACCCTCAAGCAATTCGTCAGTACTTGACGGAACCTGTAAAGGTGAATCCGGTCATTTTAGATAAAGTACTGAATAGCCGGATTGGTAATGTGATTTTAGATCAACTTACTGAAGTTATTCACACCCGATCGCGTCAGGCAGACAAACAAGCTTTGCGTGCTGCTTTAGTAGTTTCTGCCAGTAAAGATGGGCAAATTACATTTATAGAAGTAATTCAAAATTATCCCACAAATGAGGTGGAAGTTGAAGGCGATCGCTTAGAAAGTGCCTACCGTCAACTGCGTCGCTTGCAGGGAAATTTACAAGATATTCTTGGTTTTTAAGTACTTTTGAGGTAAAAAAACTTATTATTTATATTCATAGCAAACAGCCAATTGCCTTTGTAATATTAGCAATCAGCTATTGGGATTATTTTGTTGGTCATTTCTACTTAGCTATTTAGTAAGCTAAAGTTTCTAAAGTTTCCCGTAAATAGCGCTGTACTTGTTGCTCAAGCCGAAGCTTTTGTAATTGAGCATCGTGTTCGAGTTGCCAGCTTTGGAAACCAGAACTCGCGGCGATCGCCGATATAAGATTATTCCAAATTTCCATATCGGTAGAAGTTTGAATTCCAGCCATAATTACTCATTCCTCAGTTTTAACTTTGCCAGTCAACTGGGGCAAGATTTGATTAACCCGCACCCCTAAAATTGTAAAATCCTGCTTAATCTTTTCTAAAGATAACGGTTCTATAGCCGCAAATTCTGTTTCCTTGGTCACCAAAACTCCTGCGACACTCAGGGGAATTTGCAAAAATAAATTACTCGCCAAAAAGAATAAACCAGCAAGCAATAATGCTAAACCGCGCGATTGAGGTAAAAACTGAGCAATGTTTGCTACCAACGGAGTTGCTTGATAAAGCAGCCCCAATATCAAAACTGATAATACAGATCCTAAAACTGCTAGCAGGCGATTTAATTTTGTATTAACTAAACAGAGAATTTTACGCTGGGGTTCGCTGAGGATTTCTGGCTTTAGGGCTACTCCCAGAAGGGCAAATGTATAAAAAGGGCGGCGTAACTGCATCCACAACAGCGGTAGAATGCCAATTGCGGCAACTATAAGTAGTTCTAGCCAGGTTGGTAGTTGGCGATCGCCTACTGCCAAAAACAATAAACACAGCGGCAAAAAAATCGGCAGCGTTGCCAATCCAGCGACGTGAATCCACAAAATAGGTTCTGAGCGAAATGAGGACATAGTAGAAGAATTAGGAGTTATGAGTTCAGAGTTAGGAGTTAAAAACTCGTAACTCATAACTCCTAACTCATAGCTATTTTGCACTTGTGCCTTATCTTGTCGGAGTCAAAGTGCGGCGTTTCGTCACCATTTGGTAGGATTCGATGCTGTCACTTTCAGCCCAGTCGTTGAATTTATCAACGCCGATACCGCATTCATAGCCAGCATTAACTTCCTTAACGTCATCTTTCATCCGTTTGAGGGAGTCAAGAACACCTTCATAGATGACTTTGTTATTACGACGTACGCGGATTTTGCAGTTCCGAACTAGCTTGCCAGATTGCACGTAGCAACCAGCAACCGCACCGCGTCCCACTGGGAATACGGCACGTACTTCGGTGATCCCCAGGTGTTCTTCCACCAATTCTGGCTCTAATAGACCTTCCAGGGCTGCCTGGATGTCTTCTAGAAGTTTGTAGATGATGTTGTATTCTCTGACATCCACACCAGCTTCATCGGCGGCTTGTCTGGCACCACTTGCGTAGGTAGTATTGAAGCCAATAATTACGGCGTTACTAGCGGCAGCCAAGTCAATATCTGTCTCGGTGATTTCGCCAGCAGTAGCCAATAACATGCGAATTTGCACTTCGTTTTGCGGGATTTGTTTGAGCGATCCCACAATGGCTTCTACAGAACCTTGTACGTCTCCCTTCAGAATCAAGTTGAGTTCTTTCAACTCGCCTTCTTGTGCCTGAGCGGAAAGGGTTGTCAGGGTAACACGTCCCTGTAATAAACGGGAAGCGCGTTGTTTGTCTGCCCGGTCTGAGGCGAGTGCGCGTGCTTGTTTTTCGTTCTCGAAAACCTCGAACTCGTCGCCTGCTGCTGGCACATCACTTAAACCCAACACTTCGACGGCAAAACTTGGACTTGCAACTTCAACTCTGGCTCCTCTGTCATCGACCATTGCCCTAACTTTACCAAAGGCTGATCCAGCTACGAGCATATCGCCGACGTGGAGAGTACCATTCTGAATTAACAAAGTAGCAACTGCTCCCTTTGCTTTATCCAGATGAGCTTCAATGACTGTTCCTTTAGCAGTACGATTTGGATTGGCAGAGAGTTCGCCTACCTCATCAACAATCAAAATCATTTCTAAGAGCGTATCCAAGTTTTCGCCCTTAATGGCGCTGACAGGAACCATGATTGTGTCACCGCCCCAATCTTCTGCGGTTAAACCATACTGGGTGAGTTCTTGTTTCACCCGCTCTGGCTGTGCCCCTTCTTTGTCAATTTTGTTAATTGCTACGACAATTGGCACTTCAGCGGCTTGGGCATGTCTAATAGCTTCAATGGTTTGAGGACGAACGCCATCATCTGCTGCTACTACTAACACAGCAATGTCTGTTACCCGCGCTCCCCGCGCCCGCATAGCTGTAAAAGCTTCGTGACCGGGGGTGTCCAGGAAGACGATTTGCTGCATCTTGCCTTCATGTTCGACATCGACGTGGTAAGCACCGATGTGTTGGGTAATACCACCAGCTTCTCCGGCTGCCACTTTGGTTTTGCGAATCGAGTCGAGCAGGGTAGTTTTGCCGTGGTCTACGTGACCCATAATTGTCACGACTGGCGGACGGCGCACAAGATTTTCCAAGTCTCCTGCTTCGATCATTTCCGTGACTTTGATTGCCTCGGATTCTAGTTCGGCAGTTTCAACTTCTATTTCTAGCTCGGTTGCGATCAGCGTAATGGTAGGAATATCCAGGTTTTGGGTAATACTTACCGCCATGCCTTTCATGAACAGGATTTTCACAATCTCTGTATCGGCAACTGCTAAGGCTTCAGCCAATTCTTGCACGGTCATTGGACCGGTTACTACCAGTTTTTCTGGACGATCGCGCTTTTGCTCTTGTTGGCGTCCACCTTTTTGATCCCGGTCGCGATCGCGATCGCGGCTATTGGATTTTTTACTACCTCTAGCAGTTGGGATGCTGGTTGTTGGAGCTATTGTAGGTGAGGAAGGTCGGCTTGCTTTCGGTTTGGGAGGACGAGCGATGGAAAGGCTGACCTGAACGGTTGCTGGTGAATCTGGATCTTCATCATCGAGTAAGTCTTCTTCAAACTCATCATCCAGGATCGGCTTAACTCGCTTGCCTTTGGTGACTCCCTTGCCTGCTTTTTCTTTAACTTCGTCAATAATTTCCTCTTCCTGCCACTTTTTACCACCTTTGAGTAGACGAGGTGGTGTGGGGCGTTTGAGGTCGAGCAAATCGGGTGCTACGGGATCGTCATCTAGCCCATCTTGTTTTGCGGAAACGCCCGCCAGTCCTCTTGGTGGAGTTGCCACCGGTGAGGCTGCTGGTTTTTCACCTGGACGTACTGGTCTGGGTCGTTGCGGATCTCCTCCACCAGGTGTTGGGGCAAATGGTCTACTACCTTTTTGCTCCGGTCTGACTGGTGCGGGAGTGGGTCGCCCTGCTCCTGGTCCTGCTGGACGGGGTGGATCTTGTGCGGGTTGGTCGCTTGTTTGTCTGGCGACCCTGGTGGGTTTTACCTGATCGCGATCGCGCTTCAGGATTGGTTTTTCTGCCTGAGTCTGCGAAGATGCCTCAATACGTTCTCCCGTCTCCACCAGAGCCTGTCCATCTGATGAACTAGTAGCTGTTTCCGCAAATGGTCTGGCGGGTGGCGCTACTAGTTGCGGTCTTTGTGGTTTTTCCGGTTTTGCTCTGGGAGCAACTGTTTTCTCCGGTTTTTCTGGGGCTGTTTTTTCTTGTGTCGCAGCACTATCAAGTGTTTGCTCTGCTTCAGCTTCAGGAGGTTTTTGTGGGGTCTCCGGCTGATTTCTGGGTACTGGTCGAATTGGTGCCGTCGGCTTCATTGATGATGAGACTGGTGTGGCGAAGGGTCGTGGAGAGTTAGGAGGATTAGCCTCCGAAGAAGTAAATTCAGTACTAATAGCAACTGACGCCTCTTGGGCGTTGGAGGTAGTGTTTCTCAATATTTTGGGTTTGCGAATTTCCAAAATTTGTTGTTTGTGGGGTGCGGTTGGTCGGGAGGGTCCACCAATTTGCGGTGAATTGGGTTTATGACTGGTTGTAAGTTCTTTTTTTGGCATTACATTCGTAGCAGCGAGTTTTTCGGCTGCTGTCCGGATTTGTTCTGCCTCTGTTTCCGAAATTGTACTGCTATGGCTTTTGACCGCAATATCGAGCTGGTCGCAAATTGCTAGTAGCTCTTTGTTATCCAAATCCAATTCCTTTGATAATTCGTAAATTCTAACTTTGCCGTTGTTCATCCACTCTTCCCCAATAAGATTACAGTTTTAGCGGATGGCTGCCTGGGAGTGCGACATCTCCATCCTTTCACTACTGTGTTTAGGTTGCCCTTGGTGATTTTGCCGTTGCCTCCAATCAGGAAAGAGAGATGTTTCGGTTTACTGCTGGCATCTCCACACTCAAGGATGGTTGATGCCATGCGCGATCGCGCTACCAGGTTGCCATGTTGTTTTTTTTTGGTTTTGCTGATTCTGATTCCACAACACAATCGAGTAAAACTTTTGGTTGAGTCTTGCTTCGCCGCTCTGCTATAAAGTTGAGAAGCTAGCTACGCTGCCTACACCCATTTACTATTTTGGCATTAACCCAAGCAATCAAGTCAGAATGTGATGATAGCGTATTAGTACGGCTGTCAGTACAATTCTTAGAGTGATTACCGCCAAACCACAAATATTAATAGGTATGGCTTTAGGCTAAACGTTGCCACAATGCTTCGTACAGTGCTTCTGGCACTGATGCATGTAGCGATCGCCCTAGTCTATTTTTTTTTTGAGCAGCACAAAGGCAGCTCGGTTGCGGACAAATGTAGGCAGAACGCCCCATGCCCTCATTTAATTGTACCTGTCTAGATGGAAAGACGCGGACAATCCGCCAAAACTCTTCTTTTAATTTGACTTGGCGGCAACTGATACAACGTCTGTAATTCTTTTTCATCTCTTTTCTCTGGGTTCATGACAAGACTTTTTGTGATAAAACTCCTCAGTATTAATAGTTGTATTTTGTTATATTCTCAACTAGACCTTTATAAACCGGGTTAATGACAAATTAAGATTTGTTAAGTTTTTTGTATTTGTACCCGGTTTCTTGGGCTATTGAAACATCTGAGAATATTTCTACTAAGTTGCTGATGATAAGGTGATCATCTTGGCGTTGATAATTCACCGTTAACTCTTGACAACAAAAGTGCGATCGCTTTTCTATTTTTCAAAAAGCTCGTAGGTAGGGGAGAGGCTATTGCTCAACCCAAAAAACGATTAAATTTTGCAGATAAAGATGTTGGTAAGCGGTAATCCTATGAATGAAAGCATTTACACAAATGGCGATGCTGTAATTATTTCTCAAAAACTGAGCGGATATCTTTGGAATACTCAAACTACCAATAAAGACAAGATGCTTTGAAATGTAGCACCTTTTATTCCTAAAGCGTTAGTAAGTTTGGCTATAGCAAACGGTGTATCAGAAGCCACAGCTAGGTCGGCTAGGCGTTCTAAAAGCTGTTTTAGCGAACTTAAAGAACTTTTCAGCAACAATTGTCTAAAATTGTCTGCTAATTGAGATCTTTCGTCTATGAAATTTTGCAACGCTACTCTTAAGTCAGATGGAAAATTCTCAACTGACTTCATAACTGTTTCTAGCTTGTTTTGACATGCTTCTATTTCTTCGTCTTGCTCGTCTTGCTCGTCTTGCTCGTCTTGCTCGTCTTGCTCGTCTTGCTCGTCTTGCTCATCTTGTTCGTCTTGCTCGTCTTGATACTCATCGTTTGTTTCTAATTCCTCGTACTCATCTGCTTCCTCTAGCTGTAGTTGCTCTATTTCTTCGAGTTCCTCAAACTCCCTTTCATCTTCTTCTTGCTGATATTTCGCTCGGACGGCGACAAATTTTGCATCTTCCGCTGCGGGGTCATATTTTGCTTTGTCTTTAATGTCAATTTTCCAGCCAGTCAGACGAGCAGCTAAACGGACGTTTTGTCCTTCTTTCCCAATAGCTAAACTAAGTTGATCTTCAGCTACTAAAACGTGAGTTTGGCGACTTTCAGGATCCATGAGACGCACTTCATCGACTCGTGCGGGACTCAAGCCGTTAGCAATGTAAGTTGCGGGATCTGGCGACCAACGAATCACATCGATTTTTTCCCCACGCAATTCGTTAACCACCACTTGAATTCGTGATCCCCGCGCTCCAATACAAGCACCAACTGGATCTACATCGCGATCAAGGGTATCAACAGCAATTTTAGTTCGCGGTCCGACGTAACGCGAAGGAGGATTAGCTTCTCTGGCTACAGCAACAATTCGCACAACTTCATCTTCAATTTCCGGCACTTCGTTGGCAAATAAATATACAACTAAACCAGCATCCGCTCTGGAAACTAGTAACTGCGGTCCGCGTTGCTGTCCTTGAGAAACTTTTTTTAGATAAACCTTAAATGTAGCATTTGCCCGGTAATTATCGTTGGGCAATTGTTCCCGCTTGGGTAATTCAGCTTCCACCTCTGGTTGACCAAAGTTACTGATAACTGCCATAATCACTGACTGCCTTTCAAAGCGCAGTACTCTTGCTTGCAGCACAGTTCCTTCTAAGTCTTGAAATTCTTCTTGCACTAACTGGCGCTGCTGATCTCGCAGTTTTTGCGCTAAAACTTGCTTGGTTTGCATCGCTGCCATGCGACCAAATTCTTCTTTGTCAGGGGTAACATCTAGGACCACCGAATCACCTAATTGCGCTTCGGGAGCTACTTCTTGAACTTCTTTTAAAGAAATCTGATGGTCAGTATTGCTAACTTCTTCAACAATGCTTTTGGTGGAAAGAACGCGAAATCCTTGTTCGTCAATATCAAGTTCTACTTCAAAATTATTAAAGTACTCTTCATCAAATTGTCTTCGCTCTAAATTTTGGGCACGCCGATAACGTTCGTAACCTTTTAGCAGTGCTTCTCTAATAGCTGATTGAACTGCCAGACGCGGTAAATTGCGTTCACGACTGATATTTTCAATTAAATCTTTTAATCCTGTTAATTTAACTGTAGACATAGATTTATCTCCTTTAAGTGTTATGCAGACAGCAAGCAGAAGTTAGAAGTTGTAAGTTATGAGTTAAGAGTTTTAAAATAACTCGAAACTCAACTCTTAACTTTTAACTCCTAACTCCTAACTCCTAACTGTTATCTGCCCTCATCCAACAGCACCCTACTTATGAGAGTGCGAGGAATTTCGACTACACGACCTTTTTGGTTTAAGTAAACTGATATTTCATCCCGGCGAATCAACTGACCAATCCACTCTTTCTGTCCGTCGTAGGGTTGGGAAGTAGAGACAATTACAGGAAATCCTTTGAAGGACAGGTATTCCCTGTCGGTTGTCAGTTGCCGCGAAATACCAGGACTTGACACCTCTAAAACGTAAGCATCTGGAATGATATCCGATCCATCTAAGGAGGCTTCTAAAGCACGGCTCATCCGCTCACAATCATTCAATCCAGTGTCCTGTTGGGGATTCCGGATATCTACCCGCAACACTGGCGGACTTTGGTTAGTATGAAAAACTACGCCAACGACTTCCAATCCCAGTTCTTCTGCTACTGGTGTCGCCAAATCAATAATTTGTGGGACTAAGGGATGAGTCATGCAATAATTCAATAAAAAAAGTGGGCATTGACCCACTTCCTGCGATAAGGATATCTTCCAAGAAGTATTGTGCCGAACCAAAGATGGATCGACCTAAATTGAGTTTAGCGCATTTCTTTTGGAGGGAGAAGTGACAAATTAATAATGGGCGTTGGGCAAGAGGGAGGGGTAAAGGGGAAGGGGCAAGGGGCAAGGGGGAAAGGAATAAAAAAACTTTCTTTTCTTCCCTTTATCCTTTACCCCTCTTCAAGTCCCCCCTCTCCCCATCTCCTCATTGCCTAGTTACCGCTTGCCTTATTTCTAGTTTGTAGTAGAGCAGAGCTTTTAGTGACTACTGTGGTAACTGATGCTTGCGATCGCATTTGTCTGGTTTGTTGGATAATTTGGGCTATATCCTCACGGGACAAGCGTTGGACGTAGTTGATTTTGACTTCTTCTAAAAAGTCAAACACTAAGCTTTGAATTTCTGAAAGTACTTGTTTTTTCTGCATTTCTGCTCCCAAAGCTTCGCTAAAGCGCTCGAGTAATTGACTCGAAAGTTTTGCGGCTACTGGATCTTCAACGGCGCTAACTACAGCTTTGTAAAGGTTTGTGGCGATTTGAGTTGATAGTTGTTCACTCAGTTGAGCTTGCATTTGCCCCACTCCGGGGAGATTGTGCAGGTTGCGATAGATGGGGGATTGATTGAAGGCGCTATCTATATTGTGATGCAATATGGCAACTATCTCTGGTTGGATTTTCGGTAGCACTTCATAAACGATCGCTTTGATAAAGATACCTGCGATCGCTTCCACTTCATTAATATTATTAATATCTACATACTCAGAATGATTCTCTTTTTGCAATAGCCAGCGCGTTAACTCTCCCCGCTTTATCGATCCTTGGATTTGGTTAATTAGCCTAACTATGACAATTTCTGTGAGTTCTTCGGCAAAATTGGCGACAACTCCTTGATTAATTTGCTTTCTTACTGGTTGCAGATTCAATAAATTTCCTTTATCAAGGCGAACTAACACAGGTATTATTCGCAACCATCGCCAAAATGGAAGCAGCAAAAATAAATCGTACCAGCGCCACAAGACTGCATCTAACCAACTAAATCCGGGATTGCGTCTTCTGATATAAAAAGTCCGCGTCAGTAACTCTAAAGCAAAGAAAATAACAAAAGGTAAATCTATGAGCCAAAAATTATCAGTAAATTCACTGTTTTCGCCAATTGTGCGGTAGTAGTCTGTAGCGATTAAAGGTTGAATTTTCTGGTTGAAAAAAGTAATTTCTTGATTCCACCCTTTTTCCGATAAATAAGCTTGACTCCAAAAAGTGTTAAAGGCTCGTTTAGCAGATTTTACAGATGTGCGATCGCGCATTCTATTTTTGATTTTTTCCAGCGTTCCACTTTTGTTGACTGCGGCAAAAGGATTACCGTCAATCATCTCAGTGCTAAGACGCCGCAATTCTTCGAGTTGGGTTGCACTTTCCTTTGAGTTTAACCCTGTTTGGCTTACCTGTTCTTCTAGTAACTTGACATTTGCTAGATAGCTTTCTGTTTCTCGATGCGGTTCAATACCTTTTACTTTGTCATAAACCTTGGTAATTTGGGGAACTTTTCGCAAGTAGAAATCCCGCCAAGGTATATAACTTAAATCAAACAAACAAATGCATAAATTTGCTGTAGCAATAATTGCCATTAGGCGCTCAAACCATAGGTTTCGCGGCTTGTTCGAGTTTATTTTAGACATTTGCTGATAAGTGGATTTTAGAAATGTTCCTTATAACATCTCTAATTTATGTGCTTTATGCTGTTTTCAGTATATAACCACTTAAAATTTAAAATCACTCTACAGAAAGATGACAAAAATCTATTTATACTATTTAAATTACTTTTCTTTAGATATAACTTAATTTAATAAAAAATAATTAATAATAAAGAATAATGAGGCTAAATAAACTTAAGATCAGCTATTCAGCCAAATATATAGCTGATTTAACCAAAAGGAGTTTCAACCATGTGGTGTGGGTTTGGAAAATCAAGCATTCCGGTTGCTGTTGTCTGCCTGATAACAGCTAGCGTGGTAATTTCAGATACAGCTAGTGCTGCCCGCCAACGTAATTATAGTCCACAACAATTCCGTGCAGTATTGCGGGGATTGGGCTATAGCGTGGACTTAACAAATACACCCTTGACGGATGCGAAAACTAAAAAAGCAATTCGTGAATTTCAAACAGGGTACAAATTAACACCTGTTGATGGCATAGCAGGACCAAAAACTCAAGATTTTGCCGCGAACATAATTCAAATTTTACAAGCAAACTTGAATGCGGTATTGAAGCCTCAAAATCCTTTACCCCGCGATCAGTTTTATGGTGCGCGGACAGAAGCAGCGGTTAAAGAAGCTCAAAAAAGATTTCAGTTACAAGAAACTGGAATTGCTGATTTGGCATTTCGCCAGAGATTGAACGAAGAAGCAAAGACGAGCGGAGGTCAGCCGAGTACTCAGCCAACTCCTGCGCCGACATCAACCCCAACCCCAACAGCGTCACCGACAACAACACCGACAACAAGACCTACAGCAAGACCGACAACAAGACCTACAGCAAGACCGACAACAACACCGACAACAACACCAACAACAAGACCGAGAACAAGAACTACACCAACGCCAACACCAACATCTTCACCTCAGGTGACACCAACATCTTCACCTGAGGCAACACCGACATCTTCACCTAGGGTGACACCAACACCTACATCTTCACCAACACCTTAGGTACAGGCAAAAAATGATGACACCTAAGGCTCATTTCATCTGAGTGGGTTCTTCTAAGGGTCTGCCTTTAGGCATGGGTAGAATTGGGCGGCGATTGTCATAAGGCATGGGTATGTATTGCACGCTGGGGCGTCCGCCTTGTGGCTGTGGATACATATCCATGAGATCGTAAATTGAACGGGGCAGTCCGACTGTTATGGGCAGCCCCATTTCTGTAGCTTCCTCTACTGTGATCGGATAATCGTGCGTAACCCGTCCAGTAGTTAAGGCATCGATGATAGATTCGATATTTTCTGGCTGAACTTTCTGTGTGGGAATATTGTCTTTCAGTAGAGTCCTGACAAATCGCTGCACTTGCTGGATTGCTTTGCGTGACAAATCTGCCATAATCAGGGTTTGGTCGTCAATTTCACCGATGGGTTTATCTTCCACAACTTTGATGATACTCGCCGCTGGAAAATTACCTAATTGCGGATCGACTGGTCCCAACACGGCGTTAGCATCCATGACGATTTCATCAGCAGCGAGGGCAAGCATTGTACCGCCACTCATAGCATAATGGGGTACAAAGACAGTCACTTTTGCTGGATGACGAATTAATGCTCTAGCAATTTGTTCGGTTGCTAAAACTAAACCACCTGGAGTGTGCAAAATTAAGTCAATCGGCACCTCTGGCGGGGTGAGACGAATTGCCCGCAGTATCTGTTCTGAGTCTTCGATGGTAATGTAGCGCGATATAGGAATTCCCAATAAGCTGATAGACTCTTGACGGTGAATCAGCAATATCACCCGGCTTTTACGTTCTTGCTGGAATTGCTGTAGAGAAGTCACGCGACGATATTCAATCTGACGTTTTTGCCAGATAGGTTGCAGGGAAGACAGGAGAAGGAAAATCCAGAATAAATCTCCGATACCAAAGCCCATAATTCAAATTTTCAACTTCAAAATTTACAGCACAATCTCGGCAGACATTCCAGCTGCTTACTTTATACAAGTAAAAACGTGTCAGCTAAGGATTGACTGCAAAAATAGGCGTTGCCGTTATTATTTTGACAATATTTGCCAAATAGGAAGTCTATCTGAAGGGTTAAAAAAATTTTTAATATATTAATAATTAATGTTAAATTTTTAGCAATATCATTTTCGTTGCCAAATTTTGATGGTGTCGTCATCACTACCACTAACTAGGGTTCGCCCATCGGGGCTGAAGGCGACGGTTCTGACATAGTTGAGATGACCTGTGAGAGTGCAGATTTCTCTAGCTGTGCTTGCGTGCCAAATTTTGATAGTTTTATCCCAACTAGCACTAGCAAGAAGTTGCCCATCTGGAGTAAAGGCGACTGACCAAACTGAGTCGGAATGCCCAGTGAGAGTGCAAAGTTCTTTACCTGTACTTACTTGCCATAATTTGATCGTGTTGTCAGCACTACCGCTAGCAAGCAGTTGTCCATCTGGGCTAAAGGCGACAGAGTTAACATAGAAAGAATGACTTGTGAGAGTGCAAATTTCTCTACCTGTATGTACTTGCCAAAGTTTGACAGTGTAGTCAGCACTGCCACTTGCGAGAATTTCTCCATCTTGACTAAAGGCGACTGACCCAACTAAGTCGGAATGGCCTGTGAGAGTTAAGATTTGTTTGCCTGTGTGTACTTTCCAAAATTTAATCGTGCAGTCAGCGCTACCACTAGCGAGAAGTTGCCCATCAGGACTAAAAGCGACGGAATTAACCCAGTTAGAATGACCTGTGAAAGTGCGGATTTGTTTGCCTGTATTTACTTGCCATAATTTAATAGTGTCATCCCAACTGCCGCTGGCAATAAGCTGTGCGTCTGGGCTAAAGGCGACGGAATCAACCATGCTGGTATGACCAGAAAACCAACGATTGAAATTACGTAATAATTTGCCGGTTGTTAGTTGCCATAGCTTGATATTATTATCATTACTGCCACTGGCAATTAGTTGCCCATCAGGACTAATAGCGATCGCCTGAACCATGCTGGTATGACCTTTAAGGGTATGTACGCATTGCCACTTTAGTGGAGATACTATAGCAGGTTTTCGGATTTCTGGATTAGATATTATCAGTTGGGTCTTAAACGTTGATGCCACATCTTCTGTAACATCAGCAGCCAATAAATTCAACCACTCTTCTACGGATTGGGGGCGATAATTTGCCTGCAAATCCATACCCTGAATAATTGCCTGATTTACTCTGTCAGTGATATTGCGATTGAAGTGTTGCGGTGGTTGCAGGGGAATATTGTTGCGTCTTTCTTCTGCAGTCGTGGGCACAACTCCGGTTAATAAGTTATATAAAGTAGCAGCGAGGGCGTAGATATCAATAAATTCTCCCCGTAGTGCAACTAAATCATACTGTTCTGGAGGGGCAAAACCAGGAGTGCGATACACTGTATGTTTTTGGACAACATTAGGGATAAAATCTCTAGCAAGACCAAAGTCAATCAACACTGCTTCTGATTTGCCAGAACGAATCATAATGTTACGCGGCTTGAGGTCACGATGCAGCAAGCCTTTATTGTGAATTAGCGTCAACGCATCACCAATTTGTCGAATATATAATAAGGCTTCTGCTTCTGATAGCAACCTCATCCTTGCCAAACGCTTACCTAAATCTTCTCCTTCGACATATTCCATTACCATGCAAGGAAATTTGCCCTCATCGAAGATGGTTTCTACTTCCACTACATGAGGATGGCGACATACAGCTAGGCGAACAGCTTCATCGCGAAAGTCTTGCCGTAATTTGTCGCGGTGCTGTTTCCAAACCGGGTGATTAAGAATTTCTTCTTTGAGGGTTTTAATTACTCGTAGTTCATTGCGTTGGTTTCTGGCAAGATAGGTAATGCCAACTCCACCTTCGCCTAGTTTGCTTTCGATAATGTAGCGCCCTCCAAATAAAGGCTGCCCCGGTTTCCACACCATTGTTAACAATTACCAAATGCTGCTATTCATTTTTGCAATACATCCTAGGGTAGAAAGGTAGATAATTTTTCAATTATTTTATACCATTTAACTTTAGGCTTACACCACTGGAATTCTTGAATCTCTTTTAGGATAAAGCTTTTATAGTCTAAAATTCACACATCCCAAATCTCAAATTATATTAACTTTTCCCCCAACCTTATTTACAGACTTATCCAGGCATAGTCCGGAATCCTGCATTTCGCTTTTGTAGCTACATAAATTACTAAAAACTAAGATGTAACAGACTGTAACTTCAACCAGCTTTGGTAAGAGAAATTTCAATTGCAAGTGAGCCAGAATCATGTTAAAAAATCTCAATTTGAAACAACAATTCACAGTTTTGCTTATTGTAATTCTTGCATTAGGTCTGAGTTTAAGTGGATTCGCTCTGTCTTCTGTGCTGAAGCAGAATGCGATACATGATATTAATTCAACCGCTCTCATACTTATGGAAACGATGACTTCTGTACGTGACTACACTAATACTCAAGTTCAGCCACTTTTGGAAAATCAACTAGAAGCTGAGTTTTTGCCGCAAAGTGTTCCTGCGTACTCTGCACGGGAAATTTTTGAGAATCTGCGACAAAATCCAAAGTACAGGGACTTTTTCTATAAAGAAGCCACGCTTAATCCCACTAATCTTCGAGATAAAGCTGATAATTTTGAAACTATAACTATAAACAATTTCAAAAATAAACGTGACCTCAAAGAATTAAGCGGATTTCGCTCAATGCCAGGTGGGGATATTTTCTATATAGCTCGTCCACTGACTATTACTCAAGAAAGCTGCCTGAAGTGTCATACTTCAGCCGATATTGCACCTAAAAGTATGATTGAGCGTTATGGCACAGCTAATGGATTTGGGTGGCACATGAATGAAATTATTGGCTCTCAAATTATCTCAATACCAGCAAGTAAAGTAATTAGCAAAGCTAATCAATCTTCTTTTGTCGTTCTCTTAATTGTATCAACTGTTTTTATAGCTGTTATCTTTTTAGTCAACATCTTTTTGAATCAAAAAGTTGTTCGTCCTCTCAAACGGATAACTCGCGTAGCTGAAGAAGTCAGTACGGGACATATGGATGTAGAATTTGAGCAATTATCTAATGATGAAATCGGTCAACTTGCCAGAGCATTTAGACGGATGCAGTTAAGTTTGCAAATGGCAATGAAAAGAATTAAACGTCGTTCTGAAAATACAGGGAATTAATATATAGCAACCAGAAATAAAAGTGTTAAATATAATGTTTTAACTGTTTTCTACTTAATCCTTTTTGATTAATAATCATAAAAAAATGATTGTTTAAATTCAAATGCTGCCTGCAAATCAGTAATTTCTCTAGCTAACAATCTCACAAATTCATCAGGTAAAATGTCAGGATTTTCAGCTAATGTCTCTTCTATAATCAAACTTGCTATTGGTCCGATGTGGTAAGCTAGCTTTTCCTGACAACGCTTAATGAATCCATGTTTAAATGAGTTTACTGGTTGAGTTTGAGATTTTTTTGGAGTAATAAGCAAACTATCAAAATTTACTGCTGATTGGTCGATGGTATCCGGGGTTCTTAATTCAGAAGAGTAAAGTTCAGTTACAAATACCGCAGAAGGTACATTATTCATTGTTCCCTGTAACTCTTCACGTTCTAAACACTGCAAATCCCTGAGAACTTCCTTTGCTGTTTGGTATCGCTTTTTAGGCGTATCTGCTAACATCTTATCAAGTACTTGAGCAAAAGCATCGCTGACGTAGCTGTAGAGACGCCATTTCCATTCTAGGGAATACTGATCCATTAGTAGAGATGGATCTCGACCTGTTAGCAGCACCACAGCTGTTACTCCCAAAGCATAAAGGTCGCTACTGGGAGAACACAATCCCAAGCTAATTTGTTCGCGGGGAGCATATCCCACTTTTCCGACAAGAGAGATTTTACCGACAAAGGTCGCCCGGTTTGAATTTATAGTATCGTTCAGTTCCCCAGCAATTTGTTTTCCTACGCCGAAATCAATCAGCATTGGCAGATTTTTGTTATCAGGTAACATAACGTTATCAGGAGAAATATCCCGATGAATAATGTTATGTTGGTGAATATATTCCAAAATAACTAATAGGTTTTTTAACCAGTTTATAACCTCGTCTTGGGAAAAATTGCGTCCCTGTTTTTGAAGTTTTTGTAGCAGTTCTGAATATGTTTGACCATCAATATATTCTTGTACCAAAAACAGCCGTCCATCTCCTTCAAAACAAGCCAAGAATTTAGGAATTTGAGGGTGTTGTAGCTGATGAAGAATTTTTGCCTCTTTTTTGAATAAATCGCGACATTTTTCTAGCCCACTCTCTCCTGTGCCAATGGGTGCAAATTCTTTCAGCACACAAGGTTCGTTAAAGCGACGAGTATCAAATGCTAAGTACGTTCGTCCTAACCCTCCTTGTCCAAGAAGTTTTTGGATCGTATAGCGATTATCAATTAGAGTTCCAGAACTTATTTCTGGTTTTGTTAAAGGAGACTGTGACATCTCATCGCACTCCTAGCGATTTTTGGAAAAAAAATAGATATATATAAATATTTGTTGTTGAGGTAAGGCAAGAGTAAAGACTATTTCAATATATTAATTTTTATGTACATTAACTTGTTTATTTATATCTTAGTACTAAATATTTAAACCTTGTCTACCTTGAGAACCGTAGTTTTCTGCCAAGACTTTGAGATTGCTTCCTTACGTCGATTAGGACATATCTGAATAAGAGCGAAAACCCAGGCTTCGGCATGGACGAAGTTTATCAGAATACTTTTGAACAAAAGCAAAAAAGTTGTTAATTTTTATGACGCTTAATTAGTTGACTTTATTACTGACTAACCTTTTATTTTTCAGATTGTTCTGCATGGCGTAGAACTGCGGGTGTTTGCTTGACTCGCTCTTGGAGTGGTGTAACTTTTTCAACTAATTTAATGAATTGCTGGTAGTTAGGTATTTTAGCAGTAGGAACATAACCAGCATCTGCTGTAATATCTGGTGGTGCTTCACTCATCGCTTTTTGAATTTGCTGTTGTAAATTACGTTCTACAGTTGATCCTAGCAGCACAACACCTGAAGGAATCCATCTACTTGTGTGTAAAATTCTAAATTTTATTCTAGGAAATTCACGGCGATAAAGCTCGAAATCTATCTCTGATAAAGCACCAGCATCAACGCTGACTTCACTCAGCCATTGTAGTATTGTTTTCGGAGTAGGGGCAAAACGGATTTGCGCGAGGGTTAAACCATAAAGGTCATACAAAGGAACATAGTAACCAGCTGCGGAACCTGTTTGTCCTAAAGTGACGGTCTTATTAGCCAAGTCGGCTATCTTTTTAATTGGTTTATCATCTAAGACTACGAGCAAGGAACGTTGCCGACTACTGACTCCTCCCATTGAAAATAAAGGAATGTAAAGTTCTTTGTTGATTGCGATCGCTGCTAAACCCGGAGGTGCAAATACAATATCCCACTGTTTGCGATGAATTTGCTCAATTGCCTGCAATTCGTTGTATGTAGGTTCTAGCTCTACAACTGAATGAGTTTGTTGTGCTATGTACTCTTTGAAGCGATTGTACTTGTCTAGAGAAACCGTTCCTTGTTCATAGCTCACCACACCAATGGTCAGTTTTTTGGAAATGACAGTTTCTTGTTCTAAACCACATCCTACCGTAAGTAGCAGAATTAGCACTAGAGTCTGTAACAGCAGAAAACGGCGCGAAAGCATAGTTTTTTAACCAAATGAGAATTTTACAGCCATACTGCCTATCGCTGTGTCAATTTGATTATTTCTAGTTTGATGTACTCTATCAGAAGCGATCGCACCCTTGGGAAAAACCTGTCCAAAATTGGGCAGGCTTCTCCTTGCGGAGACGCTTCGCGAACACCAAATGGCGCTACAAATCCTAAAAAATACCTAAAATTTTGGGTGTGGGAGCGCCATTTGGTGTTTGGCTCTCGGTACAAATTGTTGATCAACGAATAAGCCTGCCCAATTTTGGATAACTTTATGAAAGCCCAATAAGTGCTGAATATGTGGGAATAGGAATTGAGTGTTTTCAGTTTTAGAATCAAGCTCACACCTCATCTAAAACGACGCAGAGCCTGCCATAATGCATTGTTAATCCTCATCCTCTTCATCTGCCATCAAATCTTCTTCCGTCAATCCCTGCTGGGGAATGGCGGCGATAATTGCATCTATTACTTTGGCAACTGGTAAAATTTCAATATCCAACTCTGGGAATTTTTGCCCTTTGGGAACGATCGCTCTTTTAAAGCCCAATTTTGCAGCTTCTTTCAAACGCAGTTCCATTTGCGAAACTGAACGAACTTGTCCCCCTAAACCCACTTCACCAATCAACACTGTACCTGGATCGACAATGCGATCGCGGAAACTGGCAACAATAGCGATCGCTACTCCCAAATCTACCGCCGGTTCTTCGACATTCAACCCACCTGCGGAAGCGACGTAAGAATCCAACTTCGACATGGGAATCCCCACCCGTTTTTCTAACACCGCAAGTATTTGCACTAAGCGATTGTAATCTACGCCGGTGGTGGAACGACGCGGTGAAGAGTAACTAGTAGGACTTACCAAAGCTTGTAATTCTACCACAATCGGGCGAGTTCCTTCGCAAGCAACGACAATTGCTGTCCCAGGTGCGGGATCGTCGCGATTACCTAAAAATAATTCTGAGGGGTTGGCGACTTCTCGCAGTCCCTGTGCCACCATTTCAAAGATGCCGATTTCGTGAGTTGCACCAAAACGGTTTTTGACTGTTCTTAACAATCGATGGGAGGCAAAGCGATCGCCTTCAAAGTACAATACTGTATCTACTAAGTGTTCTAATACTTTCGGACCTGCGATCGCTCCTTCTTTCGTGACGTGTCCGACAATTAACATGGTGATATCTTCGTGTTTCGCCACTTTCATCAACGCGGCAGTACATTCCCGTACCTGAGCTACCGAACCCGGTGCTGAAGTTAACGCGGGAACAAATACTGTTTGAATACTATCAATTACTGCCACATTTGGTTTTAGCGAATCTATCTCGCGTAAAATTTCTTCTAAATCTGTTTCTGGCAATACGTATAAATCTGCACCGATACTTTCGGAGTTTTTTGGTTGCGGTGTTTCTTCTACTAATACTACTTTGCCATTTTCCTCGCCTATTTCACTTGTCTCTTTTGATACACCTAAGCGAGAAGCTCTCAATTTGATTTGCTGTCCTGATTCTTCTCCAGAAATGTAGAGAATGCGATATCTTTCTGCTAACGCATTTGATACTTGCAGCAGTAACGTAGATTTACCTATGCCTGGATCGCCGCCAATTAACACCATAGAACCGGGAACTATACCACCACCAAGCACTCGATCTAGTTCTCCGTAGCCAGATTCCCAGCGCATTACTTGGCGATCGGTAATTTGATCGAAAGTTAAAGATGCTCGTGCCTTCGGTGTCTTAACACCAGGCTTGCCGTTCTGACCAGCTTGCCAACCACTGACTCCCCCACGACTAGGGACATCCATTGAGGATTGTTTAGTAATCTGCTCTTCCAAAGAGTTGTAAGTACCACAAGCTGGACATTTACCATACCACTGAGGTGATTCTGATCCACACTCATTACAAACAAAAACGGTTTTTGACTTAGCCATTCTTAAAACTTATTAAATAATCTTAATTTATTATTAATTTTTACCACGACTAAATTTGAAGAATAGCGGTATTTCCAGCTTTTTCCAAATGAATTCAAGGAATGATATCTTAATATTATGGTATTAAAAATTAATCATGAAAAATTTTAGTTAAGGAGCATTGAGAAAGTTGGAAAGTCATAAAGAAAAAATTCTAGTAGTAGATGATGAAGCCAGTATTCGCCGGATTTTGGAAACGCGCCTTTCGATGATTGGCTACGATGTGGTGACAGCAGGCGATGGCGAAGAAGCTTTGGAGACTTTTCGCAAAGCGGAACCTGACCTGGTTGTTTTGGATGTGATGATGCCAAAGCTCGATGGCTATGGGGTATGTCAAGAATTACGTAAAGAATCTGATGTACCTATTATTATGCTAACAGCCTTAGGCGATGTCGCCGATCGCATCACCGGATTGGAGTTGGGTGCAGACGACTATGTAGTTAAACCATTTTCGCCAAAAGAACTAGAAGCTCGCATTCGCTCAGTACTGCGACGCGTAGATAAAACTGGTGCTTCGGGAATTCCTAGTTCCGGGGTGATTCATGTTGCCAATATCAAAATCGACACTAATAAACGACAAGTATACAAAGGTGATGAGCGCATTCGCTTGACAGGTATGGAGTTTAGCTTACTAGAGTTGTTAGTCAGCCGCTCTGGAGAAGCTTTTTCCCGCTCGGAAATTTTGCAGGAAGTTTGGGGATACACACCAGAACGCCATGTAGATACCCGTGTGGTAGATGTGCATATATCGCGTCTACGGGCAAAATTGGAAGATGACCCCAGTAACCCAGAGTTGATTCTCACAGCACGAGGTACTGGTTATTTGTTTCAACGGATAATTGAACCAGGGGAGGAATGAGGAAATGGGGAGAGTGGGGGAGTGGCAAAGTGGGGTAAGTAGGGGAAAATTTCTCCTTGTCCAATGCCCAAATGCCCAATGCCAAATGTCCAATGCCCAATGCCCAATGCCCAATGACGCCAGATGCTTCTCAGATGCGGAGACGCTAGCCTGCGGCAACGCCAACGGCGAACGCGAACAAGTCGGCAGAGCCGCCCAACGCACTGGCTCCCCAATGCCCAATGCCCAATGACTTTTTGAGCAATGACCAAACCCGATCCTAATCGAGTTCTGCGGCGTCTACCCATCGTTGTTGGTGGTTTAGGCGCTGTACTTTTGTTGATTAACCGTTTGTTTACACCAGAACTAACTCAGTCTCAATCGCGTGGGGATGTGCTGGGTGTAATTTTGAGTGCGGTTTTGATTTTAACGGGTTTAATTTGGCAGCAGGTACAGCCGCGATCGCCACAGACTGTAGAATTGATTGGCGAAGAAGGTTTTATACTTTCGCCCGATTTACCTGATGCTGTAAAAACAGAATTAGCTTGGGCATCTCATTTATTGTTGACTAATACAGTCACGCGATCGCTTGTAGTTTTCTATCAAGGTAAAGTTTTGTTGCGTCGCGGCATTCTCGCTACTAAATCGGAAGTCACACCAGGACCAATTTTAAAGCGAGTACTCGAAACGCAAAAAGCAGTTTATTTAGTCGCTCTAAAAGTATACCCAGGACAAATTGAATTTGATTATTTGCCAGAAAACACTCAAGGTGTAATTTGTCAACCAATCGGCAATCAAGGAGTTTTGATTTTAGCAGCGAATGCTCCTCGCAGTTATACCAAACAAGATGAAAAATGGGTTGCTGGTATTGCTGACAAATTAGCTGTTACTCTTAGCTCTAATTTATAAAATAAATTTTTGATAAGCGTTTTTTACATACCCTAGGAGCCAAGCCTTATTAGGTTGGTTACCGATTTGCAAGTCACCAAGAAGTCATAAAATTCCACCCTTCGATTTCTTCTGGTGTCTTTAAACTTTTCTGTTGAATTAAATTATCATATTCACCTGAATCTATCCATTTCAATAATTCGCTAGCCCGCATAACTACCCAGGAAAGCCCATTTTCTGAATAACTTAATATTTTGGTGACCTGATCCACATTATCAAAGCTAGTGGATGCAAACTCGCGAGCTTGAGCGACGAACTCTTCGATTACAGGAGGAGTCAAGTATTCATCTGGCAAACCCGCAAGTTTCATGAGTGCAGTGGTTGCCACCTCAATATCCTGACAAGCAAGCAAACCAGCGCGATCGGCAGTAAACCTAGCCATCATCCGCCAATTATACAAAGCCAGTTCCATTCCACTAGCTACCAAACCCCCGACCCCTAATGTAGTACTGCTCAATAAATTTTTTAGAGCTGGCATAACAATTGCCATTTGGTGATAAACCATATGCTGACTTTTGATGCGAGCGACTTCGTGTCCAAAAATGTAAAGTAACTCATCTGCATCAAGCCACTCCATTGCTTCTATATTGATACCGATAATCGGTTTTTCCACTCCAACAATGTAGGTTTCAATGTGACCTGTGCCTCGAAACAGATACAGTTCTGGAAGTAAAGCAACATCAATAATTTGGCAAGTTTCTACAAGTGACTGATGCAAATGGGGAAAATTACGGGGTGTGATTCTTATTTCACTACCAAGACATTGCAGCCTGAGTAGACGGTCAATGCCGTACTCGTTAATTTTTTTGAGCAGCAGAGAGACACCAGGCATACTTTTCAAAGAAGCCAAGGCTTTGCGATCAAAGGGGTGTTCATAGGCTTCTGAACTCAGTCCAGTTAATATTTTTCTTGTCATGGATTTTGAGCTTTCTGAGGAGTGTTTGGAAAGTTCAGTTACTGACTGCGAACAGCTTGTGCCGTCACCACGCTTGTGGCTAGAAATTTAACTAATAAACAAACTGCAAGTAACGGGCTTGCTGTTCAGATTTTTGAATTATTGTAAATAGCATCTACCCAGCAACTGATTATACCAATTATCAAAAAAATAGCTACAAATCATTCTCCCTTGCCGCCTGCTGCCCATGTATAGCAACCCGAAAGTAAAATGGTATTAGTTTTTACACTGGCAATTACCAAGACAAGTTAAGAGCGAACGCAGTCAGATTCTACCAGATTGAGGTGGAAGATTCTAATTTGGTTCAATTTAAAAGTCTAGGCGTGTGTTATCGTCTGTCCTAACAAATCATAAAATGGGGTAAATTTACTTTATAAATCACCGCTAACTCGGAAGTTTAAAACGTTATGCAAATTATTTATTGGCTATTAGTTGCGTTGATGGTTGTGGGTATCATCGGTGCTGTGGTTCCTGCCATTCCTGGAAGTAGCTTAATTTTAACGGCAATTATCATCTGGGGCATTATTAGCGGTTCCTTTGTGGCGATTAAAATACCACTAATTGTGACCATTCTCGTTTTGGTTTTGAGTATCGGAGTTGATTTTTTAGCTGGCTATTTAGGCGCAAAACAAGCAGGTGCTAGTAAATGGGGGCAAATTGGCGCGGTAGTCGGTTTATTGCTGGGATTTTTTGGATTATTGCCGGCTTTGCCTTTTGGAGGTCCGTTGTTAGGGATACTATTAGGACCGTTGTTAGGTGCAATTATCGCTGAGTATATATACCAACGTAACTTTCAATTAGCGGTGAAAGCTGGTATAGGGATTGTAGCAGGAACGTTAATTGGCAATTTGATTCAGGGAATATTAGCGATCGCTGCGGTTGGCGTTTTCTTATTCACAACTTGGCCGCAGGTATTTGGCACGTAAAATTGGTGTTTGCTTCTCAAGAAAAAATGAGTATAGGACAGTAATTAACTACTTCTTATACTCATTTAAAAGACATTGGAAAATGACCTAGTTGAATAAAATAAAAATGCAAAACCTTGATAATTTTGTTAGAAAATCATCTAATTAATACACTTTTATATTGCAGCCTCGCTTACAGGTAGGATAAAAAAAGTTCAAACTGGTAATTGAAAGCTGTAAGGCATGATTTATTGCTTTATCGCAAGTCAAACATGCCAGCTACAGCCACAGCAGCCAAACTCACACCCATTGGTAATTAAGATTGGATAGCTTTACGACGACGAGTTGTTAGCAACAATCCACCAACTAAACCTAAACCAGCGATCGCTGTTGGTTCGGGAACTGCTTTTGCGACTGCTGTTGCATGAGCTAGAGCAAAGTCACTGTTAGCACTACTCTTTTGATCCACTAAGTCATAGGTGAATGGAGTGAGGGTTAGGAAATCAAATTTTGCATTTCCAAAAGGATTGGTAATATCGTAATAACCGCCACCATTACCCTTAGAAGGGCTGAGGTTTGTAACTAAACCACCATCAGGAAAACTCCAGGTTGCAGAAGTTTGACCTGTTACTGTGAGAATGCCTTTAAGCCCAGTATTAGTTGTGATTCTCGCAGCCTCCCACACTTTGTCTGCAAAGACACCAGGTCGGTATAAAAAGCTTAAACCGATACTTTCGAGAACATCTTTTGGATTCGGCAGAGTTAATACAATCGACTCTCCGTAGTCAATTTCGCCACCAACAACATCGCGAACAGGTTTTTTACCAGATACACCTACACCAATGATGCCGTTAACTTTTTTACCTTGAAGTTCTTTACCTTCAGGATTAGGTGTGATGGTGAAACCGTCAGCAGTTTTACAGTTTGGCTTGATAGTGGTAGAACTTAACCCGCTGCTTGTAAAAGGACTCGCTAGAGCAGAGCAACTTCCTAAATCAGTACTTGTGTTGAAATTAAAGGCTTGAGCGGGGTTAGAAGACAGAGCCAGAGCACTGCTGGTTAATAAACCGATAAAAGCTAAGGATTTTTTGTAATTCATCATTTCTTTTGCGAGGTTAGATACTGTTAGAGATTTAGCGATCGCGGTAAATTGTTTGTTTAGTTTCATGATTGTGTCTTGCGAATATCAAGTAATTTTTAATGCTTGAGGCAACTGATTTAGTGTGCCGACTTTGCGTGTATAGTCGTATGTTATTCGCCATTGACTGTGGTGTCATCGGGTAAAGTGACACATTCATCGAAACTTTTTACTTACGTAAACCCTGATAGAAGAAATACTGTTATCTATAAATAAAAACTCACATCTATATAGAGTTGTCATGTAAAAATAAAGCGTGATAAATTCCAGCTTTTTACAGACTCTTTACAAATAAATTGAAAATTTTTCATGAAAAAATGGGAGGAAACATCAAGCTGAAAGCAAACATTGCCTGTCAGCTATTACGGCAGCAAACTTGAACTGACTTTACGTATTTATAGAAAAACCCAATCTGCCTTTGACGAAAACTAAAGCCTTTCTACTGTTTGAGCAACAGTAACCATGAAAAAATCCCCATCTATCACTAAATGGGGACTTGGAAGTGGTGTTTTACCAAAGATTATCCAAACAAAAGCAGCTTTAAGCTGACTGCAAAGATTTTTTCGCTTCAGTAGCGATCGCCTCTACTTCATCAGTAGCCAAAGTTTCTAATATAGATTTGGCATCTGCACCACCCAGAAGATTCAAAGATTGCACTAGTCTGTAGCGGACTTGCCAATCTGGATTGCTCGCATAGGGAGCTAATAAGGGAACTGCTTGTGCATCTCCTAATTCCCCAAAAGAACTAATGGCAGCGGTTTTTACTAAGTCGTTGTTTGAGGAGAGCGCTTCTTTGAGTAGCTCAAACGCTCGCGGATCGCCCAACTCTCCTAATGTGGCAATGATACTGAATTGTACCAGCCACTCTGGTGTTGTGCGGTAAACCTGCTGCATGTCTTCAAAAGCTGCATGTAATTTAAGAGCACCCAAACAGTCAGCAGCGGCAGCTTGGACATCAGGTTCAGGATCGTTGAGCAAGCGATCGCGCAATATATTCAAAGACGCGTCTAAATCTTGTTTACCAAGAGTATCGAACAAACTCACTGCCGAATAACGCACGCGGGCATTACTGTCAGTAACCGCACTTTGAGCCAACTCAAAACCAATCGCAGGTTCCAAATCGCGGATTTGATTAACCGCACGCAAGCGATCGCCCAAATCCTCAGAACTGAGCATTTGTTTGACAGACTCAGGAGTAATACTCATTTATTGATTTATCCTACTTTTCAATCGTGTTTTAAAAACAACGGTCATTAGATATTGGTTAGTAGTTAGTGGTTAGTGGATAGGAGTGCTTTTGGACAACCAATGACCTACAACGCTCCACCCAACAAGGCTCCACCCAACAATTAATCTTGACTTGCTGCCATTGCCCGAACAATGTCACCACGGGTGAGGATACCAATTACTTGAAGAGCGTCGTCAAGTACTGGCAAGCGGTGAACGCTCTTATCGTGCATAAGTCTGGCTGCTTGTGTTAAAGTTTTTTCCGGGGAAATAGTGATGGGGTCTTTGCTCATAACTTCCCCAACTGTTTGCCCCAGTGCCTTATGCAGGTCACGTTCGTAGGTGGCGGGATTTTTTAAATAGATGACGCTATCTAGAAACATGATGTATGCCGGTGGAGTTACACCAGTTTCTTGCCACATCAAATCCGTCTCCGAGATAATACCCACCAATTTACCTGCATCATCCACAACAGGTAATCCACTGATGCGTCGTTCTGCCAGAATTTGGATCGCTTCATTCAAGGGAGTTTCCGACCGGACGACAATCGGGTCACGGCTCATTACATCGGCAACGGTTTTAGGCATTTGCTTTGCTTAACCTTTTATCAACCTCTCTGGTTCATTGTAGAAAATTACGGGTATCAACCGGACGGGTTTAATAGATTGTTACTTGTTGCAAACTCTAATTCTGGCAACTTTTGCGGACGCTGGGTCTTCACTCAAACTCTGATTCGCAAAAGGCTTGTAATAAATCGATACAATTAGCGATCGCTCCTAAATGAGCAATTTCATAGCCGTGTGTGTTTTGTGTAGGAAACGCCAAACAAGCCGCACGTCCGACATGACCAAATTTCATCGCAATAGAAGCATCGCTGCCAAAGCCGCTTATTGTGGCTAACTGCACTGGCATATCTAACTGCTTCGCACAGTGACGCAATTGCCGATTTAGCGTTTCGTCATAAATCCCATACGCATCTTGAGAAAGTATTACAGGACTTTCCCCGTCTTCAATTGGGTATTCTTTCGATAGTGGGCAAATTTCCAAAGCAATCATTGCATCTAATTGCTGGTTTTGACTAAAAAATAATGCCCCAATTGCCCCGACTTCTTCTTTTGCTGAAGCTACCAAATATACATCTACAGCTGGCTGTTTGACTCTTTCTGCCAAAGCGAGCAAAATCGCTACAGAGGCTTTATTATCTAGAGTGTAACTGGCAATGTGATTTTTTAACCGCACTGGATGCTTGCGATGCTTGCCGATAACCATTCTAGTTCCCGGTCGAATACCTGCCGCTTCTAATTCTTCGGCCCTGCATTTCGTTTCAATCCAGGCATTTTCCCACTTTACAGGCGTATCTTCTTGCTGGACTTTTTGCGGCGACTCGTGGGAAACATGGCGAGAACCAAAGCTGAGAATACCGCTGATTGTTTGCGTGTCTCCCAATAAATCTACAACACCCTCACCGTAAATCCACGGGTAAGAACCGCCCAGCCTGCGGACTTCCACGCGACCTTCATCGCCAACACTCTTGACAATTGCGCCAATTTCGTCTTTGTGTGCGGTGATAGCGATCGCTCGATCTGGATTTTTCCCTGGAATTTTCGCAATAATATTATCTGCGCGATCGCACCACACTTGCACACCCAAGGTTGCAAAGCGCTGCATTAAAAACTGGTTAATTTCAGCTTCTACACCACTAGGGGAATGGTGCATTACCAATTCTTCAATAATTTTAAATAAATTGTCGTAATCCGACATCGAGAATCTGATTTAGATTTGCGTTTTATCGTAGCAGAAACGCAAACCTAAACGATAAGAATTTATCTCATCCTAGAAGGTTCTGCCTCAACAACTTGACCTGCTGGAGTTAATTTCCGCTTTCGCATTCCTGCTGCACCCAAAGCACCAAGAGCCAACATACCCAACACCGCTGAAGGTTCGGGAATAGATTTACCACCCACAGCTGCTAGTGCTGTTTCTGCTATGAAGCTATGAGCGCGTGTTGTTGGATGAATTGCATCCCAGAATAAATACTCGTTTTGGTTAGGACAAATTGTCTGAGCTGCGAGGTTTAAGCAAGAGTCGGTTACATTCGTGAAACCAAATTCTTCCTTAGTGGCGGTCGCTCGACTAAACAAAGAATTAATATCAACAGGGATGATGTTGATGCCTGGTTGCTGGCTCAAAGCAGTGAGGGTTGTGTTCAAGCCTGAGTTATGAAATCCAGTCAAAGTGCTGAGTCCGGCGGAAGTCTGACTATTACTGCTAGTACCTGGAAGCTTTCCTAAATCCGGCAAATTAACCACCATGATATTTTTAGCACCGACGTTGGCAAGCGATGTCACCGCATTTGCCAAATTAGTCACCGGCTGAGTCGGATTGGTCACGCCACCGGCCAGGTAATCATTGGCACCAGCCCACACTATATACAGCCCGTCCTTATCAGCAGTTGGATTTGCTGTGGTAAAGTTTTTGATTTGTTGTTCCAATCCTGGTAAATTCAGTGGGTTACCGGGAATTAGGGTGTTGTTGCTGTCGGTGTTGGCACCACCAATGGCAAAGTTTGTTTGGTTTAATCCCAGAGCCTTTGCTAGATATTCTACCCAAACCGGACCATTGGAAAAACGTCCTTCAAAGTAGGGTGGGCTTGGAGGCAATTGGGATGCTGTAGCCTTGAACGCATTGCCAGTATCAGAAAGACTATCGCCAAATGCGTAAATTGTACTAAAACTTGCTGCCGTTGCTTTCACCGGCAATATTAACGAGAAGAGAACGAATCCTGCACTTACAAGTATTGAAGCAGAAAGCCCACCAGTAACAGCCTGAAAATCCAAAAAATTTTCAGGCTGTTACGTCCTTCAGGGGTGGGATGAATGCGAAGCACCTTTAGGTGCAGTCCCTTCGTTAGC
>JAHHID010000056.1 GCA_019359015.1 Spirirestis rafaelensis WJT71-NPBG6 | reverse complement strand
GTAGACGTTTCTTGAGTTCCTCTTCGCTCTCTGCGATTTCAATCTTGAACGGACGGCTCATGGGCATCTAAAATTATTGAGTTTGTACTTGCCTATTATATGCAGCTTCATATTAAATTGGTATTACAACATTCATATTTATTTCAACCAATAATTTCAGCTATTATTCATATCCTTTCTCCTTTAGCTCAATCGAAAAATCAGAGTTTTGAAGATTTTATAGAAATGGGCTTTAATAAATTTGAAGAAATTCTTTCTCCAACATCCTCTGAAAGCAAAATTCTCCAACATCCTCTGAAAGCAAAACTACTTTAGGATATTCTCAGAAAGAATTAGCTAAATTTGCGATTACTAAAGCTGTATGTCTTCTGAAATTTAAAATACAGTCACTTGAAAAGGTAGAAAAAAAACTTGATGAAGATGAACATAAAGCTAAAAGTACCAAAGAGAAAAATAAATTTCTTGCAGAGAGAAAGGAATTTATCAGTGCTGTTTTGTTCTGTTTCTTGTTAAAAAAATATCTTAATGGTTTTACAGAATGTATTACAGATGCTGTACATGCAGCTAGTAATCTAGAGATTGAGCCTAACATCTTTGATACACAAGAAGTATTTGAAATTGAAAACGTAGTTGATGATAAAAATGAGGATAGTACTAAATCAGAAAAAGAAAAGTTAGAGCTTTTCCCGACTTTACAATTATACATTCCTCTAGTAAGCAACAGTGTAATTAAAAAATTAAAAATACGGAATGAAAACGGAAATTCAAGTGAAAAGACGTTCTTTTTTCTTCCTGGTGTAGTAGATTTAAGCTTTTGGTGTTCTCCAGTCAGAGATCAGGGGTCACTGAACTCTTGTACTGCCTTTGCTGCGATCGCTTTGTTAGAGTATTTTGCTAATAGAAATTATCAACAGAAAATAAATCCTTCTGCTTTGTTTCTCTATAAAACTGCACGCAAAAAAATGAATGTTACAGGAGACGTGGGAGCATCTATAAGAGAAACAATCAAAGTACTAGCGCTATTTGGTGTTCCCCCGGAAGATTCCTGGAGTTACGATGAAGATAAAGTAGACGAAGAACCACCTCCATATTGCTACGCTTATGCTCAAAATTATAAAACACTGAAATACTTTCTTTTAGATTATCCAGGCATTTCTAAAGAAAGCCTTCTGTTTCAAATTAAAGCAGTTCTAGCCGCAGGTTTTCCTTGTATTTTTGGGTTCACACTTTATGCTTCTGCATACGAAGATTCAAACGAACCAGGTCATATTCCCTATCCAGATCAAAAGAATGATAAAGTTGTCGGTGGGCACACCGCTGTAGTAGTTGGATATAATGATTACAAATTCATGTTGTGTGCCGATCGCAAGCACTATTCCCAAGGTGCATTCTTAATCAGAAACTCTTGGGGACCAGAATGGGGAGTAAAGGGTTATGGCTGGATTCCCTATGACTATGTGTTAGCTGGACTTACTGCCGCTTGGTGGTCGCTGCTGAAGTCAGAATGGTTTAATGAAGATAACTTCGGTTTGGCAGGAACAGGTGGGAAAGAAGGACATACGGGGACAATAGGCTCAGATGTTCAGCCTAAGAAGTCTCCTTAGTAGTTCTAATATTAATAGTCAATAAAGCAAACAGCGCTGACCATAAGGAATGCGCTGTTCTCTGCAATTGGGCTATTAACCAAAATTAAAAATGGGCAGTACCAGACTCGAACTGATGACATCCTGCTTGTAAGGCAGGCGCTCTACCAACTGAGCTAACCGCCCGTTTTGACTCACATTTATAAACTATAGCAAACTATTCCAAATCGCGCTACTATTTTTGAGAAATATTTTTAGGACTTACGCACTCAATCGCGAGAAAACAAGACTTTGAGATTGCTTCCTAACGTCGCAATGACAGAAATACGTGGTTCGTGCGTAAGTCCTAATTTTGCCGATCGCTTAATCCAAAATCCAAAATCCAAAATCCCTATGCCCTCTGGTCGGACGCACGATCGCATTACTTTATGGGCTTTACCCTTTGTGGTTGTCGTCACCTTCTGGCAAACTCACAGTGGCAACTTGACTTTATTGGTTGCTTCTGGGTTTATGTTCGGTGGGCTGATGTTTGGTCCCGATTTAGATATTTACTCGCGTCAATTTCAGCGCTGGGGTTGGTTGCGCTGGATTTGGCTACCTTATCAAAAACGTTTGCGCCATCGTTCTTTTTTCTCTCATGGTCCCATAATTGGGACAACGCTGCGGGTGCTTTATCTGACGACTTTGCTGGCAATGTTGTCAATCTTAGGTTTGATAATTGGCGCAAAGCTGGGAAATGTGGCTTTGAATTGGCAAGATATAAGTGAAAATATTGGGCGATCGCTTACTCGTTACTCTAGCGAATTCCTTGCCCTATTTTTGGGGCTAGAACTCGGTGCTATGAGTCATTCTCTCAGCGATTGGGGCGGTTCGGCTTACAAGCGTTATCAAAAGCAAGGGGTTCAGGGTTTGCTACCGCGTGCGAAAATGAAGAAACGTAAAGCGGGGAGGAGGGGGAGCAGGGAAGGGGACAGGGGGAGAAGGGGGACGAAGGGAACGACGAGAGGGACAAGCAAGACAAGGGGGACAAGGGGAAAATGACAAATGACACTTTGGCAGCGTTACAAGAGTTAATTGATGTGGTGGCAAAGTTGCGATCGCCTGATGGTGGTTGTCCGTGGGATTTGGCGCAAACTCCCGAAACGCTGACACCATATGTGATAGAAGAAGCTTATGAAGTGGTAGACGCAATTAAGAGTGGCGATAAGGATGCGATCGCCGAAGAACTGGGAGACTTACTATTACAGGTAGTATTGCAAGCGCAAATCGCCAGCGAATATCAACAATTTTCCCTCAAAGAAATTGCTCAAGGCATTTCCCAAAAGTTGATTCGCCGTCATCCCCATGTATTTGGTGATGTATCGGTGGAAAGTGTTGATGAAGTGCGGCAAAATTGGGAACAAATCAAAGCTGAAGAAAAAGGCGAAACATCCCCAGAAAACCAAAAGCTAACTTCTAAACTCAGTCGTTATGCTAAGACTCTTCCCCCAATGATAGCGGCAATGAAGATTTCCCAAAAAGCGGCTGCTGCTGGGTTTGAGTGGGAAAATATTGATGGTGTGTGGGCAAAGTTTCATGAGGAGTTAGGGGAATTTGAACAAGCTTTAGAACAAGAAACACCAGCAGAACAACAAGCGGAATTAGGCGATTTACTATTTTCGATTATTCAGCTTGCGCGATGGAATAATCTTGACCCGTCAGAAGCTTTACAAGGTACAAATCTGCGATTTATTCAGCGGTTACAAAAAATGGAGGCGTTTGCTGAACGCCCCCTTTCCGATTACACTTTGGATGAGTTAGAAGCGCTTTGGCAACAAGCTAAAGCTAAACTGGCACAAGAAAAAAAGTAAGCAAAGCTGTTTGAAAGTCGCACCTGGCATTGATGGAAAACACACTCCTATGTAAAGATTCTTCTACAACAATCGTGCTGCTGCCTCATAAAGCTTTTGGTTACAGTTAGTAACGATTGGGCTACCATGAGCAACACAAATTACGTGTAAGTCAGATGTATTGGTGGCTAATTCTTCGAGCCATTGACGATAAGCTTTGCGATCGCTCATAAAAAACCGCTTACCTAACTCGGTAATTCCGAAGAACCCACCGGTTCCTATCCACTGAAGGACGAGCTTACTTTTGGGTGCGTACTGCTGAAGATAGGATTCTGTCAAGTTAAACAAGATATCTGTAAACACCAACGCTTTGCCCGGTGATAATGGTAGTTCGTAAACAAGCTCTTGCGGACGAATTCCGGCAGGATCGTGGCAGACAATTCCATAGTTAGGTAGAACTTCTTCGGCAAGTCCATCAACTGACACAACTTCTTCAACATATGGCAATGCTGCGGATGGACAAACAACCAAGAGCTTCGGGTAACGCTGTTTATACACAACTGCATCCAAGCGATGAATTCGATTAGGCACAACCAGGATTTTCGGAGTTCCGAGAGATTCGAGATTTGTCATTGTCTCGGAGTCTAAAGCGATCGCGCTATGAATCAGCAAGTCACCATCTGAAAGCTTAAAGATCACCATTTCCCGTGGTGGAAGCATCGGATTAGGCAGCGTGCCTGTTACATGCCATAGATTCGGGGCTAAACTTTCAATATTACTATGCGGCAATACATAAGATTGCCAATCATTCTCAACAGATTTTTGACGATGTTTGACTAGAGAATTTAGATAATAAAACACTTCAGTAGCAGAGCCTTTCCTTCTTGGCTCCATAGGTGTACCTCATCCTGGTTTAGCTGAATCAAAAAGAAGCCCCACATCTGACCTGTAAGGGCAGTGTGGGATGAATTTTTGGGTGATGACGAAATGACTTCCAACTAATTCAAGCCTTAGGCTTGACCGGGCAGGGAGTCGATGAGGAATCACCATTTTTAATATTAAGGGAGTCGATAAAATCCTCAATAACGTGAGTCATAGTTTTATCATTTTGAGCAGAGTATAAGCGTAATTTATTTAATCTGCGTTCAGATATTCTCACATTTAATGCTTTGGCTTTCATTTATGCCTACACAATGTCTTTGCATTTATGTTATCGTATTTGGAGGTCGAAAGCAAAAAATAAAAAATGAGAATTTCATACCAGTACAAAATCAAACCGACAAAAGAGCAGGCAGAAAAAATTGATAAGACGCTTGAAATGCTTCGTTGTCAATACAACTATTTGCTTGCCCAAAGGTTTGATTGGTATGAACAGAACAGATGTCCGGTTGATAGATGTCCTTTAATCTGTTATTTACCCGAATTAAAAGACCAACCTAACTACTACAACCAAAAAGCCTCACTAACTCAACTTAAAATTGATAGACCTTGGTACAAAGAGATTCACTCTCAAGTACTTCAAGAAGTCCCGAAAAAAGTTGAAATAACTTTTGAGCGATGGTTAAAGGGCGATATTAACGGTAAAAAATCTGGTAGACCTAGATTTAAGAGCCAAGGTCAATACAAAACTTTCACCTATCCTCAATTCAAAAGAGAACATTTTGCTAACAATAAAATTAAGTTGTCAAGAATTGGGGACGTAAAAGTAATTGTTCATCGTCAAATACCGGACGGGTTTTATATTAAAGCTGTTTCCATTACCAGAAAAGCAGACGGTTATTATGTAACTCTAAGCCTTGATGATAAAAGAGTTCCAACAATAAAACCCGATTTTGATGTTGATAATATTGTCGGAATTGATGTTGGCTTAATTGATTTTTACGTTGCTTCGGATGGTTCTAGAACTAAAGCACCAAAGTATCTACGCAAAGCTGAACGTAAATTAAAATCGGCACAACGTAAAGTATCGAGACGAACAAAGGGTTCTAATCGACGTAAAAAAGCTATTCAAAAGTTGGGTAAGCGGCACAAAAAGGTGGCTGATACCCGTAAAGACTTCCACTTTAAAACAGCTAAATCACTGCTTGATAAGTATGATGTCATAGCTGTTGAAAAGTTGAATATCAAAGGACTATCTAAAACAAGATTGGCTAAAAGTATCAATGATGCTGGGTGGGGACAGTTTGTAACCATACTTTCAAACAAAGCCGCAAATGCTGGCTTGAAGGTAATAGCTGTAAATCCAAATGACACTAGCCAAGAATGCTCTAGTTGTGGTCAAAAACTTAAAAAGCCGCTATCTCAAAGGATGCACAATTGTCCTGTATGCCACGGGAGTTTGTGCAGAGATTTGAACGCGGCTATAAACATAAAGAACCGTGGGGCGCAAGGTCTAAAAGCTCAAACAATGTCCTCATTGAGGAGTCTTTGAGAAGCCTACACCTACCTGTACTCAGGAGGTGTAGGTACGTCACCTATCTGCCGGTCATAAACAATGTAATGACCACTCCTAGGATAATCGATCCGCCACCGAAGACGAATGACCAAAAGCGATGGTGACTGTTGACGATGGTGCCACTTTCACTGTTGAGTTTACTCAAATCCATCCAGGGGGCAACACCTCGACGGAACCAACCTACCGCTCCAACTTCTTCGCCAATCAAGCTTTCAACTCGTTTCATCCCAAATAAGAAATTACCAATGGGACCAAAACGGGAAGCGTAATGCAGATAAAGCATTCCGCTACGGTCTTGGATTTTCAAATCGGAACCAAATTTATAACCGGAATCCCCACGACCAATTAGTGTACCTTGCAGTTTCGCAGGTCTTCCACGCAACGGACTAGCATAAGGGTCTGACATCAAAGTGAGAACGTCGGTTTCTGGCGCTTGGCTGTAGCTGGGGAACATGATCAAGGCTTTGATTACCACTCCTACGCCTAAGCCGATGAGTGGCGCACCCAGCATCAAACCTGGGTTTTGTGAACTTGACCAAAGAATAACGCTAATAATTAAGCCGGCGACAAACCCAATGGTTTCGGCACCGTACAGGATAACATCTAACAGAAAGCTGCCGTAAAGCTTACTTTTATTCAGAGTTTTGCCTTCGCCAATAACTCGCCCCATGTCGAATTCAGTTGCTAAACCTAGCTGTTCTGCATAGGTGCTGAGAGCGCGGACTCGTTTGCCAGTCAAGGGGTGAGTGGAATTTAACTCCATCCACCAGCCCCACGGATTAAACATATCCCACAGAAAGACGCGACCGATTTTTTGCGGATCGGAAGCAATGCGATAAGCGGTTCCTGTAGAGGCAGCAGCTTTATGATCGTAAATACCTAAAGCGCGAGTACCTTCAATTAAGCGGCTGGGTTCTTTTGTCCGCGAACCTTCTTCTAAAATTCCGTAGGCTATCTTCACTAAGGCGCGGGAAAGTCCGTTGGGGTTGCCGGTAGTTTCTGCGGCAAAGTGATCAGCAAAGTATTCTCGTGTGCGAGAGAGATACAGTACTAAGTATGTACCGATAAAGTAAAATACATAGGCAGCTAAGGCAGCAGTTTGTGCCGCATCTTTGATTTTGCTATCCCCGCCGCCACGCCCAAGGTTTCTGGCTGTAATGTAAATTAAATAGCAGATTTGCACTAAAGTGGAAGCTACTGTCATCACCGCAAAATCCCAATGGACGATGTGTCCTAATTCGTGGGCGTAGACGGTAGCAATTTCATCATCATCTAGGTAAGTGAAAAGTCCGTTACTGACGACTAAACGGGCACTGTTAGGTAATGAACCGTAAGTAAAAGCCGTGGGGTTTTGGTCGTCAATGATTCCCAATCGGGGAATTTTTAGCTTTTTCTGCTGGCAAACGCGACGAATTACTCTGGCTGTTTCTGGACTGAGATTTTGAACTTCTGTTATGTCTACCCAACGAGTATGGTAGAGCCAACTTTGGGTTAAGTCCATCAAAAAGGGAGACAAAAAGAAGGCAACGAGGTTGAAAATAACAGTGATAGCTAGAGCGATCGCTAATCCATTTACAGGTGCATCGCTATTTACAATAAATACCAGGGCTAAACCTAAAACAAACACCATGCCAAACAGCAAGGTGAGGGTGACACCAGATGCTAATACTAAACTACCACCTACGCCCTTCATTGCTAACTTGACACTTGCAGTCGTAGCGCGATCGCGCTGCGTGCCGTACTCAGCATCGCTTTTTTCAATTTTGCAAGATGGCATTTTTAAAGCCTGAGGTAAAGTAGGGTAAGCTTTTTCTGCCCAGGTGCGTACCTCTAAGTTATCGCTGCTCATTAACTGCTGACACAGTTCGCGAGCTTTTTCAATTTCTCCTGTGGCTTGATAGGCTTTCAATAGCCACATCTGCGCGTTTAAATAGCCGGGAGAAATTTCATCAACACAATTTCGGCTGAATTCTTGTAGTAATTGAATAGCTTCTTGATAACGTCCTTGTTTAAAAGCATCTAATCCAGATTGCAGTGACATAATATCTCCCTTTAGGAGGAGTGGTATTTATCTATCAATAGTCACTAGATACAGCGATCACCACCGCAATTACGGAAAAGTTTTTCGACACATATCTACATATGTGTTTTCACTAATTCTGTAAAGTTTCTTTAATTTTCTTAAGTAAATCGCGCAAGCTGGGGAAAGGGGAGAATGTTGTCTTGTTCCCAGTATAAGACTGGGAACGCTCTACGGGAGGCTCTGCCTCCACTCAAATAGAGCCTCCAAGCAGTAGCCTTAGGCTGGAAGCCTGGAGGTTTTAGGTTTAATTGTGTGTATCCGCTTAGTGAGGAATTTTGCTCAACTCGAACCAAGTGCGGTCTTCGACAATGCCATCATGAGGCAACTCGGTGCGTTTTTGCAGGGCTTTTACCGCACGTTCTAGCTTAGAAGCAAATTCACCGTCGATCGCACCGTTATAATCTTTGGTAGACTTGAGAATATTCTGAACGATTATCACTAAGTCGCCTGTGCTGCCTTTTTTCAAAATTGGCATATCGACTGGCGCACCCTTATACAACGCTCGCCAAGTATTATCGGCAACAATACCATCTTCTTTGAGAAACACGCGATGTTGAAAGGCTATGACACCTTTATTGGTCATTGGACCAAATTCGCCATCAATAGCACCTGTGTAAGTATTGTATTTTTTGAGAAGTTGTTGCAGTTCTTTGACCGCATCACCTGTGGAACCTTCTTTGAGTACAGGTTTGTTGAGTTGAGCAGAGACATCATTAGTAGATTGCATTTTAGTTACTCCAAAAAAAGTAAATGTTTCGGGAAAATCGTTTAAAAGACGAGTTAGAGAAAGTTAAAAGACCGTACCAGGCATAAGCCAGTAACAGCTAATACCAAAACCTTTCTCTATATCTCTAATAGGTATAAGTGAAGTAAAATTATGCAATTAAAAAATTAATTTAGAAATCAATAAGTGCGAAACGCTCTGACAGTAAGGAAAAATCATATTTCTGTCAGAGCGTTTGTTTTTAACAACCAAGTTCAGCAACTTTGCTCAGAGCAAACCAAGTGCGATCGCCTACTATTCCATCAGCAGACAAACCGTTGCCTTGTTGGAAAGATTTCACACCTGCTTCTGTAGCTGAACCAAAGTCACCGTCAAATTCACCTGCATATTCACCAGCTATATGCAGTCTCTCTTGAAGGGTTTTAACTAGCTGTCCTTTGCTACCTCGCTTGAGTGTAGGCATATCAACTGGGGCACCTTTGTAAAGCGCTCGCCAAGTTTTATCGCCTACAATGCCATCTTGTGTAAGAAAAACGCGGTATTGGAATAATCTTACAGCCCCTGTGGTGGCTGAACCAAATATGCCATCAACAGGACCTGAGTAAGCACAGTATTTTTGCAAAAGTAGTTGCAGTTCTTCTACGGCTTCACCTCTAGAACCTTCTTTGAGTACAGGTTTGTTAAGTTGAGCGGAAGCGTTTGCTTGATCATCAGTAAATGTCATTTTCTTTACTTTTGTTTTGTTGGTGTTGGACAATTCCAAGGTAATTTTTACGACCACAGTTAGCCCTCACCCGATATACTTAGTTTTTAATACCCTGATGGTTCACCCAATCGGAGGATGGCAAGGGGGGAGAGGGGAGCAGGGGGAGAGGGGGAGCGTTCTTGAGCAGGGAAAGAGGGGAGAGGGGGGACAACTAACAACTATCAACTAACTACTAACACTGACTGTTGATAGGATTGGGAATAGTTTGATGTTATGCATGTGCCATGATTATTTCTCAAGATGCTTCCTGCGATCTGATTTCTATTGCTCAAAAAACGCGACTTGCTGCTAGTTCGTTAGCGGTTCTGTCTAGTGAGGTGAAAAATCAAGCAATTGAAGCGATCGCTATTGCTTTAGAATCGGCTAAGGATGAAATTTTACAAGCGAATATTACGGATTGTGAAGCTGCTGCGGCTGAAAAAATTGCCAAACCGCTTTATAAGCGCTTGCAGTTGGATGAGCATAAGTTAAGAGATGCGATCGCTGGAGTCCGAGATGTAGGTAAACTAGTTGATCCAGTCGGTGCAGTGCAGATTCACCGCGAAATTGATACTAACTTAATTCTCAAGCGAATTACTTGTCCTTTAGGTGTTTTGGGCGTTATTTTTGAAGCGCGTCCAGAAGCGGCAATTCAAATTGCAACTCTTGCTATTAAGTCAGGCAATGGTGTTATTCTCAAAGGTGGAAAAGAAGCGATTCGTTCTTGCGAAGCGATAGTTAAAGCAATTAAACAAGGATTATCTCAAACTGCGGTTAACCCGGATGCAGTGCAGTTGCTGACAACTAGAGAAGAAACTATAGAACTTTTGAAGTTAGATAAATATGTAGATTTAATTATTCCTAGAGGTTCTAATTCTTTTGTACGATTTGTGCAGGAAAATACCCGCATTCCTGTGTTAGGTCATGCGGATGGAATTTGTCATCTTTATGTAGATAAAGCCGCTGATCTTGAAAAAGCTGTGGCGATTACAATTGATTCTAAAACTCAATATCCAGCTGCTTGTAATGCCATTGAAACTTTGTTAGTTCACTCTTCAATTGCTGCAACATTTTTACCCAAAGTTGCTGATGCTTTGCAAAAAATTAATGTGGAATTAAGAGGAGATGAACAAAGCCGCGAAATTTTGCCTAATATTGTAGCTGCAACAGAAGAAGATTGGGAAACTGAATACAGCGATTTGATTTTGTCAATTAAGATTGTGGATTCTTTAGAAGATGCGATCGCACATATTAACGATTATGGTTCTCGTCATACGGAAGCGATCGTCACTGAAGATGTAGAAGCATCTGAAACTTTCTTAGCGCTAGTGAATGCAGCTGGAGTTTACCACAACTGTTCTACTCGCTTTGCTGATGGTTTCCGCTACGGTTTCGGTGCAGAAGTAGGAATTAGTACTCAACAAATGCCACCTCGCGGTCCCGTCGGTTTAGAAGGTTTGGTAACATACAAGTATCAAATGATTGGCGATGGTCATGTTGTAACTACTTACACTGGGGCTAATGCTAAATCCTTTACTCATAGATATTTAATCTAAAAACTTATATAACAATTCTAAATAATTTGCGAACAACCGACGGGCATTATAGGGTGGGGAATGCCCATCCTAGCAATATTTCATACATCAAAAATTAAATAGGATTGTTATATTATAGTACGCGGGGAAAATCCTAAAGATGCACCAGAAAATTGGTGTATTTTTCCAGATAAATTATTTTATGATAGCAGATGAATCTTGAAAAAAATAGTTGGTTGCAATTAGCTTTACAAATCAAAGGGTCTGTTTTTCCTATTATTTTACCCAGAATTATATTCTGCACTGCATTTGGCTTTTTAATATCGCTAATTCACTACTATGGGTATTCTATATCCGAAGAAATTTTTGCTAGTGTCATTACTAATGTTGCCTACAATCTTGTCTTAGGTTTATTACTAGTATTTCGCACAAACAGTGCTTACGATAGGTATTGGGAAGGACGTAAAATCTGGGGTAGTATCGTTATAAATAGCCTAAATTTAGCACGTAATATTCGGTTAGCAGTTACAGAAATCGAACCTGTAGACAAAGAAAAGAAAGCAGCAGTATTACGGTTATTGGGTGCTTTTGCGATTGCCACAAAATTACACTTGCGTCGATCACCGATAAACAGTGAACTAGAAACTTTGGTCACTTCATCTCAATATATAGAACTTAAAGAAGCAAAAAATCCGGCTTTAAAGATTACTTTCTGGATTGGCGATTATCTGAAACAGCAGCAGCTTCACAATCGCTTAAATATACATGAATTGCTGGCGATGAATACCTCACTAGATAGTATGGTAGAAGCTTTTATGGGTTGCGATCGCATTTTAAAGACACCAATCCCCATAGCTTATTCAATTTATCTGAAGCGATTGCTATTAATATATTGCTTTTTATTGCCCATGAAGCTTGTCCACGATTTAACTTGGTGGATAGCTCCAATCGTAGCTTTGATTTGTTTTATTTTGTTTGGAATTGAAGAAATTGGCAATCAAATAGAAGACCCTTTCGGCACAGATTCTAATGATTTACCCTTAGATGAAATTTGTATCACATTAATCAATAATTTAGAAGATTTACATAGTGCAAAAGCTGTTGAAAACTCAATAACGTTAAACTAATGCTTTCAACAACGCTTGCAGTTTAAGTTGAATTTCTGCTAGTTCTTTGTCGGGGTCGGAACCGGCGACGATACCTGCACCGGCGTAAAGTCTAGCGCGATCGCCATCAATCAAGGCTGAACGAATCCCGACAATAAACTCACAGTTACCGTCAGAATCTACCCAACCGAGTGGCGCCGCATATAAACCCCTCTCAAAGCTTTCGTGACGGCGAATTTCTGCACAGGCAACATCTCTGGCTGCACCGGCAACGGCTGGTGTAGGATGCAATTGGGCGACTATTTTCAATGGGTGTACGTTAGCTGGAACTATGGCGCTAATTGGTGTCCATAAATGCTGAATGTTAGACAATTGTCGCAGACGCGGTGATAACATTTGCGGTAACAAACCTAGTTCAGATAGGCGTTGAGTGATAAAATCAATCACTAGCGAATGTTCGTGCCTTTCTTTTTCACTATTTAGCAGGCGATCGGCGTTTGCTGCATCTTCAGTTGGTGTTTTACCTCTGGGTGCAGAACCAGCTAAAGCATCAGTAATTAACTGTTCTTCGTGGATAGTAATTAACCGTTCTGGACTTGCGCCAATAAAGTTTTGTCCTTTACCATTACTTGTAGAAAATACATAACAGTTAGGATGTAATTGTCGAAGATTGTTCAACGATTGAACTAAGTTAAATTGATGACTTGACTTTACATCTAGTACATCTGCTAAAACAACTTTGTTTAAGTGATTAGAGCGAATTTGTGACAATGCAGATAAAACTGAAAGTTTAAATTTATTGGGGTTGGGTAGAGTTTTTTTACTGTATTTACGTCGAGAATAATCAATATTTATCGCACTTGCTTCTAAAGATTGAATTTTCTCTACTTGTTCACAAAGGTTATGTAATAATTTTTGAATATTTACGCTGGCATTGATAATTGTATTAGCAACTAATATACAGCGCTCATTTTTCACAGCTACTTGCCAACGGGGTAGAAAAATGGTAGCCGCAGGAAATGGATAATCAACTTGGGAATTTTTATCAAAAAAGCTGAAGCAACAAAAAAAGTGAGCGCGAGAAAAAGGTAAATTTTGACTACCGAAATTAATTATATTTTTGAGACAATCTTTGATAAAATCTTCGGCTAGAATAAACCGCTCTTTGCCAGCAATTTCTAATTTGGTGACAGCATCAATGGCAGCGATCGCTTCTTTTTTGCCTCTGTTCTCAAAGTAAAAATTTATTTCATTTGCTTGATTAAGTTGATCAAGTACTATCAAAGGATCAACATAATCAATCTCCAGCGAAATACTGACAATCTGCCGACAATGATTTTGACGGCAATTCTCCTGAACCGCTAACAGAAATTCGTATAGCTCTTTATTATATACAAAGAAGTTGGCGCGACATGGTGAAACTGTCATGGATCTAAATTTAGTAAACTTTTTTGAAGTTATCTTCCTAAAGTGCAATTATTCGTGGTCGTATTTTTACAGGTAACATATTCAGTCGCTGTTTAACCAGCGTAGTGGCTAGGTGCAAATCACGATGTTGCAATACTTTTTGATGTCATGCTCAGTTTAAGGCAAATCAGTCATAGAAAAAATGGCGCTCGTTGAACATGTGACTTTTGTTCTGGTATAAGATTGAAACCATAATTGCTAACACAAGATGACTACAAAGCTGATTTCATATCCCAACAAAAAATTATGGATGGCGGCAATTAAACCGCCGATGTACAGCGTTGCTATTATGCCTATCTGGGTAGGAACTGCTGTAGCTTTTGCACAAACCAGGATTTGTCATGGAGCAGTTTTTTCTACTTTTTTAGCATCTGCAATTTTAATTTTGGCTTGGGAAAATCTCAGTAATGATGTCTTTGATTCCGAAACGGGGATTGACAAAAATAAACATCATTCTCTGGTAAATTTAACTGCCAATAAAACATTAATATTTTGGTTGGGAAATTTTTGTTTGGGATTAGGTTTACTGGGGATACTAGCAATAGCGTGGTGGCAGCAAGACCTAACTGTGATTGGGATAATTTTGTTGTGCTGTGCCTTGGGCTACATGTACCAAGGACCTCCCTTTCGCTTAGGATACCAGGGCTTAGGGGAAATTCTTTGCTTTTTCGCCTTCGGTCCATTAGCAGTGACGGCAGCATACTACAGTCAAACCCAAAGCTGGAACATGACAAGTTTAGCAGCTTCGGTGTTGGTGGGGATTGCCACGAGTTTAATTTTATTTTGTTCGCACTTTCACCAAGTTAAGGATGACATAGCCGCCGGCAAGCGATCGCCTATCGTCCGTCTCGGTACCGCTAGAGGTGCGAAGGTTCTAACGTGGTTCACAGCCAGTATTTACCCCCTCAGCTTGCTGTTTGTGCTGTTGGGGATGTTCCCCGTATGGACGTTGCTGAGTTGGGTGAGTTTACCCTTTGCCTTCAAACTATGCAACCACGTTTTGCAAAATCACAACCAGCCAGAAAAAGTCAGCAACTGTAAATTCATCGCTGTTGCCGTGCATTTTTGGAGTTGCTTGCTGTTCGGTTTGGGTTTTATGTTGTCGTAGAGACGCGATTAATCGCGTCTGTACAATGTTTAGTGGATGGTGGATAAACCTCAACTAACACCCAACAACCAACAACTTGCAATTGATGCGCTATCGATTTGAGTTTCGTTCTTACCGGCGGAGATTTGTGCGTCCCCTGGCTACTAGTCACGGTACTTGGGATATCCGCGATGGTATTATTCTCCGTCTTACCGATGAAACAGGTATTGGCTGGGGAGAAATTGCGCCAATTAGCTGGTTTGGTTCCGAAACGATAGAACAAGCTTTATTATTTTGTCACCAACTACCGACGGAAATCACTGAGAAGACGATTTTTTCGATCCCAGATGAGTTACCCGCTTGTCAATTTGGCTTTGAGTCAGCGCTTCGGGGGGTGTGGGAGATGGGGAGACAAGGGGACAAGGGGACAAGGGGACAATTCTTTCTCCCCATCCCCCCCTCCCCCCCTCCCCCCCTCTCCTTCTCTCCCCACTCCCTCACGTACAGTGGGTTACTACCTGCTGGTGAGGCTGCTTTGGAACAATGGCAGAAGTTATGGGAACAGGGATATCGCACGTTTAAGTGGAAAATTGGTGTGTATGCGATCGCCTGTGAACTGAAAATTTTTGAGTTACTGACTCAAACTTTACCACCGTCAGCAAAACTGCGATTAGATGCAAACGGGGGACTCAGCTATGAAGATGCGAATTTATGGCTCTGCACTTGTGACAATCTTCAGGCAAATCAAAACCCAGTGGAAGTTGAATTTATCGAACAACCGCTACCTGTAGATCAATTTCAGGCAATGCTGGAATTGTCTTCTTGCTATGGTACAGCGATCGCTTTAGATGAATCTGTCGCTACACTCAAACAACTCGTCGCTTGTTATGAACAAGGTTGGCGAGAAATCTTTGTAATTAAACCTGGGATAGTCGGTTCACCATCTCGTCTACGTCAGTTTTGCCTTTCTCATAAAATTGATGCTGTATTTTCATCAGTATTTGAAACTGAAATTGGCAGACAAGCTGCACTTAAGTTAGCAGCGGAATTATCTCAGCAGAATCGCGCAGTTGGGTTTGGTGTGAACCATTTTTTTGAGCAAGAGAAGGATAATTGGCTTCAAAACCTATGGAAATTTTAGACTATATCAAAGGGAAAAATGATGATTGGATCATTGGTAGCGTAGGCGCAGCCCAACCTAAGCATCGCTTTGATTTTCAGCAATTATTTGAAAATTTTTATTTAGAATTATTAGCATATAAAACACCACAAAAAATCCTCTTGGCAGAACGCGAACCGATGCGATTTTTAGCAGGCTTTATCGCCGCTTGTGCAGCTAATTGCCCAGTTTTTCTTTGTAACCCAGACTGGGGACAACAAGAATGGCAAGAAGTATTTAATTTAGTACAGCCAAACCTCATTTTAGGAGATGGAGATTCGGGAGGATGGAACAGAATTCTTTATGCGCCATTACCTATGCTAAATTCCCAATTCCCAATACCGAATACAATCATGATTCCCACAGGTGGTTCATCGGGAAAGATTAAATTTGCCATTCACACTTGGGACACTCTCATGGCATCTGTGAGAGGATTTACTCAATATTTTCAAGTAAATAAAGTTAATTCATTTTGTGTATTGCCGCTATATCACGTCAGCGGGTTAATGCAATTTATGCGCTCGTTTACCAGTGGTGGCAAACTCGCTATTCTGCCCTTTAAAGAATTAGACTCCAGTCAAATATATAATATTGAACCATCCGATTTTTTTATATCTTTAGTTCCAACACAATTACAACGTCTTCTACAAAACCCAAATTTAATAACTTGGCTATCGCAATTTGAAACTGTACTTTTAGGAGGTGCCCCAGCTTGGAATGAGCTTTTAGAAAAAGCGAGATTTTACCGCATTCGATTAGCACCAACTTACGGAATGACAGAAACTGCTTCCCAAATCGCCACAGTCAAACCCGACGATTTTCTTAATGGTAAAATTAGCAGCGGGCAAACTCTCCCCCATGCTCAAATAACGATTTGTAATCAACAAGGCGAGGTTTTGAATTCAAATCAAAAAGGAAATATTATTATCAAATCTCAATCTTTAGCCCTTGGTTACTATCCCGAAGTTTGGAAAAGCCAAGATTATTTACAAGTTGATGATTTAGGTTTTTTAGATAACGACGGTCATTTAAATATTGTTGGACGTAGCAGTAATAAAATCATTACCGGCGGTGAGAACGTCTATCCAATCGAAATTGAATCAGCTATTAGAGCAACTAAAATGGTGAAGGATGTTTGTGTAATTGGCATCGCAGATGAAGAATGGGGACAAGCAGTAACAGCTATTTATATACCCAATAAATCAAAAACATCCAGCTTAGAAATCCAAAACATACTCAAAGATAAACTTTGCAAATTCAAAATTCCCAAACACTGGATTCCTGTGCCAACATTACCTCGTAACACTCAAGGCAAAATCAATCAGCAACAGTTACAACAAATAACTGATAATTTCCTCAGACTCAATGGGGCTACACTTACTAAGCCTGTTTTCGCAAGCTAATTAATAGTATTACATAGCTTCTCTAGACTTTCTTCTCTGTGCGCTCTCCGCTTCTTTGCGGTTCGTTTCCAACCAATTTAGTATCTCACCTGATATCTCGCTTTTACTTCTACTATTTACCTCAATACAAACGTGCCTAGTAATTGCCTTAGCATACATTACATCATCAACTACAATTTCGTAAGCAATTTCAAACTTATCAACACCGATGTTTTGAGGAATTAAGCTAATAGCTAACTTATCTCCACAAAACATCGGGCGAAAAAAATCTACATTGGCGTGAACAATCGGAAAAGCCACAGATGTGTTACTAAAAAAGTCTTTGATGTTAATACTTGATGCTTCTAAAGATGCTTCATAAGCTTCATGACAAATAGACAAAACATTGGCAAAGTAAACTACCCCAGCGGCATCAGTATCCGAAAATCGAACGGTGCGGTTATAAGTAAACGGCATATTTTATAATTAGCAAAAAAAATAGCAGGCTTATAACCTGCTATTAAAAATCATTTTACTGGAACTAGAACAATTTGTAAGATACGTTAACGGAGTGTAACGCATCGTTTACAGGCTAAGGCACTCTAATATAATTTAATGTTTCAATTTAAAGGGTAATAAATATCTTCCGAACGGGGATTTAGGTAAGGACGCTGTAAATCAATATTTAGCTGCGTAAAATGTTGAGCGATCGCTTTCATCCTCTCTTCAGTACTATTATCATTTTTTTCCCAAGCTGACAACAAAGAAGAAGCCACAATTTGACAACGATTCATGCCAAAATTTTCTTGTGCGGCAAATTTTTCGTTTGGTTCTTCCGCTAAACCCAAACCAGGGGCTAAAAATTTGGTAAATAAAGGTATTTCTGGCTGAAAATAAGATTGATGCTCTAAATAAACACCTTGAAGTACTTTCCGGACCGCTGGATAGTCGTTACGTTCAAAATACAACACCCCGGAGTCGTAGCGTTTGTATGCAGAGGGGTTGTAGAGAACTTGAAAACTAAAGAAAATCTCAGCCGCGTTTAATTGTAGGGTGAGACTATCCATAAGAGCGATCGCTCCTTCTGAAGTTAAATTAAAGTAGATTTGCCCCATACCCAAATCAACGTCTGGATTGTCTTGTGGTTTTTGTATAACATTGCTAACCGCTAAATAATAACCATTTTGCAGCCGATTTTTTGGCATCCCAATTGCAACCAAGTTACCAACTTTGGCAGATTTCATACTCGGTTGCATAGGCGAGTTATACTCAACATGCAATGTCAAACCGTCTTTAATTACCACCAGAGTACCATCAGGCTCTTGCCGCAAAACTTCCCAACCGAAATCAAAATAACCTACTCCATGATTACTCGCATCTAATCGTCCATAAAATTCCCAATCAGTCCCGAAAATATAATTGTTTTCTAAAGTTTGGTGTGGTAATAAATTAGCTGGTTTGGCATTTAATGCCAAAACGTTTTGCAAAGAGCCATTATAATAAATTCCGTAAATAAAATTTCGCAGTAGCAGAGTCAGATACTTACGCTGCAATGCTGGCGAATTTTGTTGAAATCTATCTGCCACTTTTTTTGGCAAGGCAAAAAGTTGATAATTCGGATGAATAATACAAAAATTGGACTCAATTTGAATATTAGTGGCAATGTCAAAAAGAGAATCTAGCAGTTGATTCGTAGGAGTATATATCATTTATAAATTAAAAAAGCAGATTAAAGAGAATGTAGTAAGCGCTTCAGCGCTTAAAGCGATCAGCGCTAAACCGCTTACCCTTCGGGTTCGCCAGTCGCTCATGGGGGACACCCCCAAGACCGCGCTGGCTCACTACGAACTTTGCTTAACATCCACGCAGACGAGTTTTTGGGTAATAAATAGGAACTAAATTCTGCTTGCTTTCTGGCTGAGGCAGCTTTTCTAATTTGGCAAAGGGTTTGAGTATTTCCAATTCAGAAATACCGAAAACCGTTAGCATAGCAAGCTGTGGCATGGTGAGTAAATTTTTGGCGACCTGAAGCATTGAGATGCTGATATTATCAAAGTATTTATGGTACTTAATCGTTGCCTCAATTTGATGTATGAGTGCCAAACCCGCGAACTGGATAACACGCAACAGAAAATCATCACGGTAGTCTAAAATATTGGGAAAAGCTTTGAGATAAGCTTGAGTTAGGGCAAGCATTGAAGGTTGAAGAGCTTCTAAAGGTGTCACCGCCAGTTGCAAAGATTCTTCTAACTCGATGGTAGGATCTACTACCAGACTATCTAGCCAAATTTTTAAATAGCTTGCTAGCAAAGCTCCTAAATCAAAGGCTGGATCTCCCCAGGCACATGCTTCCCAGTCAATGAGCCGGACGATCGCATTATCTAGATGCTCCCACCTGGAATGGATCAAAATATTGTCTAATTTCAGGTCGTTATGAGTCAAGCAGCAAGGTTGCCAATCGTTTGCTAAGTCTCCAATTGCTGATTCTAAATTGTCATGACGCTGGTAGAGAGTATAAAATTTCAGCGCATCTGTGGGAACCATGCCAAAAATCTCAGGTGCAATTGACTTGATTCCTTGCGCTGGATTGTTGAAGTGATAGCGAAACTGTCCTTCGGGAGCAGTTGCCATAAAATCACGATATTCGCGCCGATTGAATGTAGCACGATGCAGCGCTCCTAAGGTGTCGCCAATGGTGCTGGCGATCGCTTCGGGGAAAATATCGTTTTGTTGATAATAATTCCCTAGTTCCTGATACTCACTTAAGTAGCTGCGGATTAGGATCGAGTTTTCTTCATCGAAGTGCAACACTGATGATGCGATCGCCCCGATGTTACCAATGACTGGAAATTGCTCAAGCAATTGGTGAAACAACCACTCATTGAAAAACTCTTGTTCTTTTTCATCATTGTCAATGCTACGTTCCTGTTTAACCAGCAGTTTGCGATTATCTGCCAGAGTAACCAGTAAATTTAAGTTTTTGGTACTTTTAGGTAACTCAGAATCCTCAGATGAGCCATCTTCTGAGCTACACAGACCTGAGGAACGCAGATACTGGATAACGTTATGAGAAGACAGTGAAACTACCATGTATTATTTCCTAATTCGTAAAATTGCTGAGAAAATCACCTAGATCCAGATGGGCTTAACTTTTATAGTTCGTCGAAGACAGTAACAATACTGCGAATATTAATAACGATCAATACAATTTACTAATATCCCATCCAAAAAAGAAAAACCTGCCAAAATGGCAATTATGTCTTTACTATTACTTTAAATTTTGCTGAAAAAAATACTAAACTCTTCATATTACTAAGCATTTTTACTTGGATTTATATTTATTTTTCTGCTTAAGCCTTTTGCTATTGTTGAATTTCAAAGCTTTTGCAGGCTCAATAAAAATTCACAAATTAATTTTTCTTTAGCAATGAAAGCAAGTGCGAAGTCAATCGTTTATGAGATGATTTCGCACTTGCTTTTAGTTCTTCGTATGCTTATAGCGCTCAGAGCAGCAAATCGCTCTAACCTAGATACGGTGGGTCTGAGGGCAGTTTATCAATGATATGCGATCGCTTCGTTTTCCTTAACTGTGAAAATGATTTTTTTTAATGCACATTTTTCCCATCATCCCAAAAGAACGATTGAGCTACGGTTTTTAAGTAATTTCCACAAAAATAAATATTTGCTCATGAACCGAATCATAAGCAAAAAAACTGATTGCTGGTAGATGTTGATTGATTTTATGCTGTCATTTATATTCACTTACAATAAGATATTTCCGGTACATAAATCAAGTGATAAGTTTTAATTCTGTTACCTAGAGCAGAGCTTATATAAACGCTAATCAATTGAAATTTACAATCGGCAATCTGGAACTACTTAGGTATCTAGCTACAAGTGCAACTCTTGTACGACTAACTACCCACCAGTTACATCACCGTGACACCCTTGTTGGTCAGATAAACAACAGCCTATGGATAGATCCCACCGCAATTGGTCATGTCACCGCAATTTTGGATCTCCCCCAGTCGAAACCAAGGCTATGCCGTCTATTCGTAAGCAGCGAACATTGACGACTGGATATTTTATTAGTTGTAAGTACCTTACCTACGTGGGAAGGGCGAAAATTAAGAGTTTTGTAGCCCGCACAAAGCAGGCTTTCTACGTGTAGCCCTATCCTTCCTTTTTTAGGTACTTTACAGTAATATAAATGTACTAATAAAGCTATACTAACTAAAAACAATCATGAAGTGAAAAAAACAGTAACCCTCAGCTACTGGCTTATTATTAATGTCATAAATTGATTCACTATCAGCGCCAACGTTAGCACACCGAAAAACAGCATCAATCCCGCCGGCATAAACTTGCCTGTTTTAGCCAGTCGCAATGCAAAGACAACTACTAAAACAGCAGTGACTAAAGCTGCTAAAATCCAACCCCAGATTATACCTTGAAATTGGAGGTAAGCGGCAAAAAGTAGTAATACACCACTAATGCAGCCACTGAGGAGCGAAACCTTGCTAGTAGAGAGAATGTAACCAATGATGCCACCTCCAATTGCTAAAATGCCGTAGCCAAGAGAAGCAATAATACTTAAATTCATTGTTAAAACCTATGTAGATTTTGATGTGTGCTGCAAACCTCGGCAGACAATTTACCATAGCTGTTTAGCTACATCATCCTGTTAACTGATGGATAATTAAGCGATGTCCACGGCAAGTAATTCGTCCCAGACAAAGGTTCAGTTCCTCCAGCGTCAAGCAGCGTCTCTATTAATCTACCAATCCGTTCTCCAAAGCGAAGTCAGTATAGCATTTATTGATTTGTTGCAAAGTATACGTTATATTGACGCGGATGCACGCAGTTGTCTCCAAGCTTACGGCAACTACTTTAAGTGCTTGGCTGCTAGAAATCAAAATTGGGAGGACTATCTAATTATGCAAATTCTTAGAGATGAGAATCCATTTTCTTGGCTTGCTCAACAGCGAGAATTTGAGAATTTGCCTCCAGCTTTAATTGCAGCGACTCAGCATGATTTGCAAGCGTTGCAAAGTCTTTATGAATGTAGTAGCGCGTTTTTGAGCGAATGGGTACAAGCTGTGGCTCATTTAGCTGTTTCACCAGTAGTGTGGTACGACGAGCAACTTGCAGGGGTAGAAGAAACTCCCGAATCGCTGCTAATAGCGAAACTGCACCACATGGAAGATTGGGCTGATGCAATAGAAGATGTAGCTGCTTATTATCGGCAATTTGGTACGGGTTTATTTGCAGAATATAGTGCTTTGCGCTATTGCGACGGACAATTGATTGGCATCAAATATGCCGATCCGGTAAAGTTAAGCGAATTAGTGGGTTATGAGTCTCAGCGAGACGCTTTATTAAAAAATACAGAATTTTTGTTAGCAGGAGAGGTAGCGCTGCACGTATTACTTTACGGTAGTCGGGGTTCGGGGAAATCTTCTCTGGTGAAAGCTTTGTTAAATGAGTACAGTGAGCGTCACCTGCGCTTGTTGGAAGTCGCAAAATCAGATTTGAAAGACCTACCACAAATTGTGGAACAGTTGCGCTCTGTGCCACAGAAATTTATTATTTTTGTCGATGATCTTTCGTTTGAGGAAGATGACGACGCTTTTAAAGCACTGAAAGTAGTTTTAGAGGGAAATTTAACTGCGCGATCGCAAAACGTAGTCGTGTATGCTACTTCTAATCGTCGGCACTTAATTCGCGAGTTTTTTGCTGATAGACCTGCTCCTAAGGATAATGACGAAATCCATGCTTGGGATACGATGCAGGAGAAACTTTCGTTTAGCGATCGCTTTGGTCTAACCTTAACCTTCGAGCCTGCCGATCAAAAAACCTATTTAAACATTGTCCGACATTTAGCCACACAAGCCGCAATTAACATTGGCTCAGAAGATTTAGAATATCAAGCTTTACAATGGGCTACTCGTCACAACGGTCGTTCTGGAAGAACAGCACGACAGTTTGTTGATTTTTTGAAAGCAGATTTGGCACTTTCGGCTTCAAACGAGCAGACATAAGTAGCTTGCTAAAATTAAGCATCTCTCATCAAGGTCGGGAATGGGGCATTAAACATCGCATTAATTACATGAAGAAAGGAACAATGTCAAGGTTATGATTTGAAGAAATATCTATTCTCAAAAATTGACTAAACTAAAAACAAGCAATATGCAATCAGCAATGGTAAATAATCGATTTTTGCTTTTAGGTATAGTTGCCTTTAGTGTGAGTTTTGGTCTTAGCCTCGTCCCGACTTGGGATTTTAGTAAAGCCTTTCTCACAGGTGCAATTACTGTAATAGCTAGTTATGCAGCAGCATTATTTGTCGATAATATCCGCAGAAATCATGAAATGCTCGTTTTGGGTTCTCTCCACAAGCGAATAAAAGACCTTGAGAGTTTGAAGTCTCGTCTTGTCAGAGAAATAAACAAAATTGAAGAGCATCGCGCCTTATTATATACAGAGTCAAACCAGCTGCAAAATCAAGTATTAGAATGCCGCAACCACAGAGATAGTTTAAATCGAGAATTAGGCAGTTTTGTCGGGCAAAAAAAACAGTTAGAAGCAGAAATAAACTTTCTACAAACTGAACTGACTAACCTGGACAAAAGTAAGGGAGAACTGAATAATTCATTTTCGGCTCTCACAGCAGAAAAACGTCGTCTAGAATTAAATTCCAACGTATCGCGAGCGGAAATAACTAAACTACAAACTCAAATTAGCGAACTCCAACAGGAAAAGCAAGACGCTGAAAGCAATTTAACTTTGCTAGACAGGCTAAAACCTCAATTAGAAGAAAGACTTTACGAATTGCGAGTTGAACTGCAAGAACTCGAAAATCAGGTCACTCAGCACAATGAATTAATTTTAACTAAAAAAGCCGAAAAAGAAAAGACAGAAGCTAGTTTAAATTTATTACAAAACCAAATAAAAGAACGAAAAACTGAACTTAATCATTTACAAGAGCAATTTTTATTATTGCAACAAGAACGCGATTTGTTACAAAATGAAGTTTGGGAATTACTCCAACAAACGGAAACATACAATCAGCAATCGTTAATAGAAAACGAAGTAGAAGAAGATGTAGATTTATTTCCTTTTTCTGACTTAATAGATTTAGAACCAACATCTAAAAAGACATCTGATTTACCCCAAGAATGGGCGAAATTATTACAACAGCTACCAGCTTATGAAATAGAAGTATTAAAAGCCATAGTAGAGCAAGAAAATCCCAAAGCTGCTATTAAACACATTGCCGAAACAAATATTACTATGCCGAATTTATTAATAGATTCTATAAATGAACGTGCTAATGATACAATTGAAGAATTAATAATTGATCCCAGCTTGGAAACTCCCGAAATTTATCAAGACCATGTGACAAACGTCAAAAAAATGATTGCAATGTATGAATTAACGACTAGACAAGCTCCATCAAATTAAGTTATTCTTGCCATCGTACAATTTTATATTAGTACTGGCGGCGTGCCTCTGAGTTTATAGCGGTTTGAAATTGGGTGCAATACATCAAAGAATTAAAAAACCACAGATGAACACAGTTCTGTACTTGAGCCGGATGATAACCGCTAGAAAATAAAATGAGGTGAAGTAGATGGTAAAACTTAAAATATCCAAAAAAATATCTACTGCTTTAATCAATTCTTTGAGCGCGGGAGTAGTACCAAGATTTGGGCTGGAACATATAGCAGTAGGTCGAGAACAAGAACTAAAAAGTCTATTACAAAATCTCGACGATATTGGTGAAGGTGTAGCCGCATTTCGCTTCATAATTGGTAACTACGGTTCAGGTAAAAGTTTCATCCTGCAAATGGTTCGCAACCGTGCTATGGAGCAAAATTTTGTAGTAGCTGATGCTGATTTATCTTCCCAACGGCGACTTGCAGGAACAAACAACGAAGGTTTGGCAACTTATCGAGAATTAATGAGCCGTCTGGCGACAAAAACTCGTCCTGATGGTGGCGCTTTAGTTTCAATTTTAGAAGGTTGGATTAATAAAATTCAACAAGAAGTAGCTAAAGATAGCGGAATGCGTCCTAATGATGAAGGTTTTGATGATAAAGTTGAAACGAAAATTAGAGAAGTAGTTCAGTATATTGAAGATTTAGTTCACGGCTTTGATTTTGGTAGCGTCATTGTTGCTTATTGGCGCGGTTATAGGCTTGATGATGATGAATTGAAAAATGCTGCATTGCGTTGGTTGCGCGGCGAATTTAATACCAAAACTGAGGCAAAAGCTGCTTTGGGAGTGCGCGTAATTATTGATGATGATAGTTGGTATGACTACATCAAGTTAATCGCTAAATTTGTGGCGGAGATTGGCTATAAAGGGCTTTTAGTTTTCCTTGATGAAGCTGTGCATATATACCAAATATCCACTACAGTTACTCGCGAAAAGAACTATAACAGACTTTTAGCAATGTTTAACGATACCATGCAATGCAAAGCAGAACATCTTGGTATTCTTATCGGTGGAACTACAAAATTTTTAGAAGACCCAAATCGCGGGCTTTTTGCCGATCCGGCTTGGCGAAGACGCACTAAAGAAAGCCGTTTTGTCCAAGCTGGTGTTCAAGAATATTTGGGACCGGTGATGCGGCTAAACCCGTTGAGTGAAAACGAAATATTAACGCTTTTGCAAAGTTTGACTGAAATTCATGCGATGAATTTTGGCTATGAGAAGGCTTTGACAAATCGCGAATTAAAGGACTTTGTTCAAGAAATTATCAATCGCTTGGGTGCAGAAGCATTGTTAACTCCCGGCGAAATTGTGCGCGATTTTATTAGTGTGTTGAATATTTTGCACCAAAACCCAGAAATTTCTTTGAGTAAATTGATTCATGGCTCTGATTTTAAGTTAACTGCTGTGGGTAAAAATACAGATGTTGATGATGACGATGCAGCAGAATTTAGTTTGTGAGCGACGAACCGCACTCTTAGGTAGCAGGACGCATTGTAAGTATATGGGCAGAAACACGCATTTTGTAGTAAGGACTTCAGCCCTGAGTGTAAAAATCCGCGTTCCCCTACCCCGCGATCAACGTTCTGGTGTCATTGACTGAGCAACTTGAAGCGCTTGATCTAGAATTTCAGAGGCTTTGTTATTATTTGAGCCACCGAATAGAGAATTTAAGGTATTGGTAAGCATGGAAAGGATTTTTTGAAAAAGTCCTTTGTTCTCTCGTTCTCTTAGCACATATTGTTGTGCGATCGCTATCAAGGCTTGAGCTTTGTAACTTTTGTCTGTAATGGATTGAGCAACCTCAAGCGCTTGGTCAAATTGCCCCTGTTTTGCAAAGCCACGGGCGATAGAGGGGAATCTCCAGTCCTTGTGTGTAGCATCAGGATGGGGTTCGATGGACTTAGCGATTTGCAGCGCACGCTCAGGTTGCCCTGCCTCAAGGTAAGCGAATGCCACCTCCGACAGCATGTCCTTAAGATTCCGCTGTTGGACGATCCCAAACGCTTGATCGTTCTGTCCAATCTGTAGATAGTGCCTCACAATCCCTCGAAAAGTGAAGTCTGGGTTTCCAATCGATGTTGCCAGTTTAACCGCTTGGTCAGAGTATCCGGCTTTAGCATAAGCGATCGCAATTTGACCGAACGCACTCGACCTCTCATTGACATTCTTGATAGAGCGGGCAATTTGCTGTGCCTGCTCAAAGTCTCCTATTTCTGCGTAACCTCCAGCTACCCTAGCTAATCCATCACCGTTAATTGCCTGCACCGCTGTTCGAGCTTCGGCTAGGGTCTCGACTGCCTTGTTCTTCTGCTTCAATGCTGCATACTGAACCGCTGTTTCAAGCAGTTGGCTGGGTTTCTCAAAGGGAAAGCGTTTGTCTGCAAACGTTCGTATCTTTGGCAAAGCTTGATCTAAAATCTCGACCGCTCGACGTTCTTGTCCGACTTGTGCAAATTGTTTAGCAATCCGTACCATCTGGTTAACTTTCATTGCGGTATTTTCGCCCGATTGTGCCTCATCAATGGCATACGCGCTCTCAAGCGCACGCTCTAACACTTTCGGCACTTGTTCCTTTTGTCCAGCTTTACTTAGATGTTCGGCAATTACAATCAGGGTCAAGGTTTTATAGAGGGTATCAGGATTGCTTTGTGCGATCGCGATCGCTTGGTTCAGGGCTTTCGTTGCCTGCTCAGGCTGTCCGGCTTTTGCATAATGACCCGCAATCTCTCCTAGCGTCATAGGCGTGGACACAGGATTGTTTACTTTTGTGATGATCTCGATAGCAAAGTTGTAGTAACCAGCCTCTGCGTATTCCTTAGCTCGGTTTAGCAGAGACTCATCCGGAGAAGTTCCGCTGCCGCTACAGCCGGTTGCCGTTTGAGTGCGGGCAATTTGGATGGCTTCTTTTAGAAGTTGCTTCCCCTTAGTTTCCTGTCCAGCTAGGATATAGCCTCCAGCCACTTTCACTAAGGGGTTGGCTTTAAAGCACTCATTGGGATTCGCTTCCGCCAAAGGCAGGACTTGGTTTAAAATCTTGACAGCCTGCTCAGATTTTCCTCCCGCTGCATACTGAAATGCAATGTCAGCCAATATACCATGTTTTTGAGAGTAGGTTTCTACTGCCAGAACTTGACCCCCTGGAAAGAAGGTAGCAATTAGTGCAGTGACTAAAATATTCAACTGGATTATTCTTCGAGCCATGTTTTTCCCACCTCAAGTTTTTGTTGCGCGACTACCCACAGGTGGTTAGCCTTGAACCTCTTATGTCAAGGACAGAAATGTTTGGCAGATTGTACTTATTTGTTACAAAAATTCATTTAGCAGTTGGGCTAGGGCGTGTTTTCGCTCCTGCCCGACACCCGCGCATAGTGCGGCTACACAAACCAACTCCGCCTGCGTGGACTACGGAAAAATAAGGTTTGGCTGCCTGCTCTGGCAGGCTTCGTTCGTATAGCCTCAGGCTTTTAGGGTTTGAAAACACGCCCTAGTTTGTATAGCTCCACCTGACAACCAGACTTAAGGATAGTGAAAATCTCAAATCCAAAATTGCTATGAGCGATCGCACGTTTTCCAGACTCGCACCTTTTATCCAAGAATATATTTATCATCACAACTGGACTGAATTACGACCAGTTCAAATTGCTGCTTCCAAAGTTATTTTTGACACTGATGCTCATTTGCTAGTTGCTGCCGGCACAGCTTCGGGGAAAACAGAAGCGGCGTTTCTACCGATTTTAAGTTTATTATATGAAAATCCGCCGGAAACTATCGGTGCATTATATATCGGTCCGATTAAGGCTTTAATTAATGACCAATTTGCACGGCTTAATGATTTGCTCAAAGAAGCAGATATTCCAGTTTGTCATTGGCATGGAGATGTTTCGCAAAGTCGGAAAAAACAGCTTTTAAAAAATCCTAAGGGTATTTTACAAATTACGCCAGAATCTTTGGAAAGTTTGTTAATTAACAAGCATAACGACTTGATGCGTTTATTTGGTGATTTACGCTTTGTGATAATCGATGAAATTCATGCTTTTATGGGTTCCGAACGCGGTTGTCAAATTCTTTGTCAGTTATCACGTTTGCAGAATTTGATAAAAAAACAACCCCGTCGCGTTGGTTTATCGGCAACTCTTGGTGATTACTCATTGGCTGAAGAATGGTTGCGATCGGGAACTGATAAGTTGGTGATTACTCCGGAGATTGATGGAGGAAAACGCCAAATTAAATTGGCTTTGGAACATTTTTATGTTGGTGATCATGGGGAGTTAAGAGAAACCAACCGCAGAGACGCAGGGGACACGGAGGCAAGAGGGAAGAGGGATGGAGGTGGGTATGAGGAATATGTTTTTAATCTTAGTAAATCTCGCAAGTGTTTGATTTTTGCTAATAATAAAGCTCAAACTGAATCGATTATTGCTTCTTTACGAGAAATTGCTGCGAATGAAGGATTAGCAGATATTTATCATGTGCATCATGGTAGTATCTCTGCTAGTTTGCGACAAGCGGCTGAAAATGCGATGCGTGAAGTTGATAAGCCAGCTGTGACTGCTGCAACTTTGACTTTAGAGGTGGGGGTAGATATTGGTCATTTAGAGAGAGTGATTCAGTTAGAATCGCCACCTTCTGTAGCTAGTTTTTTACAGCGTTTGGGACGCAGTGGTAGAAGAGGTGCTGCTGCTGATATGCGGTTTGTTTGTACTGAAGAAAAAGCATTATCTGAAGCATCTATAGAGGAACAAATTCCTTGGCAACTTTTGCAGTGTATTGCAATTATCCAACTTTATTTAGAGGAGCGTTGGATTGAGCCAATAAAGCCGATTAAATATCCTTTGAGTTTGTTATATCATCAGACAATGAGTATTTTAACAGCCACGGGTGAAGTTACGCCTGCTGCGCTTGCTAAAGAAGTTTTAAGTTTACCAAGTTTTAGTGCGATCGCACTCGAAGATTTTCGGCTATTACTTCGCTATTTAATTGATATTAACCACGTTCAGCTAACTGAAGAAAATAAGTTAATTATCGGTTTGGCTGGAGAAAAGGTAGTACGTAAATTTCAATTTTATGCTGTTTTCCCCGATAATGAGGAGTATGTTGTTAAGCAGGCAGCAACGGAAATTGGTAGTATTGTTATGCCACCTGCAATTGGGAATCAATTCGCTTTAGCTGGGAACGCTTGGGAAGTTTTAGAAGTTGATTCGAGAAAAAAGATTGTTTTAGTTAAGCAAGTAGAGGGAAAAGCTAGTATTTTCTGGCGCGGTGGTAGCGCAAATATCCATACAAAAATTTTGCAACGAATGCGGCAGGTTTTGCAAGAAGATATTAAATATAGCTATTTGCAAAAAAATGCGCTAGAGCGTTTGCAGAAAGTTCGGGAATTGGCGCAAAATTTTGGTTTAGATAAACAAAATATTCTGCTTTTAGAAACAAATAAATGTTGTATTTTTCCTTGGATGGGTACGGTTGCTTACCGCACTTTAGAAAGATTGCTTAACTCTTGGTGTCGGGAATCTTTAGAAATTAAAAGTATTAGTGGTGTTAATCCTTATTTTTTGACGATTAAATTAGGTAAAGATAAATTTAAATATCTTTATGATGAAATTGTGTCATTATGTGAACAAAGAATTAGCACCGAAGATTTATTAACTGATGCGGAAGCACCAGAAATTCAAAAGTACGATCGCTTTATTCCTCACTCAATTTTGCGGAAAGCTTTTGCAAGCGATTATCTAGATATGGAGGAACTTAAACAGCAAGTAGCGCTTTGGCAATTTCCTCAATAAACTATTATACGCTAGAATAGGCTATCAGTAATCCTACTTAAAATTGGGGGATGGCTATGACATCTCTGCTAGAGCCAAAAGAGTGCAGAACGACAACGCCGATTTGTAGGACGTAATTTTGAGCTTCAATTATTTCTGCAAGCGATCGCATCTCCACAATTACCTTTTCATATTTTGCACGTTTTCGGTCCTGGTGGTGTCAGCAAAACGAGCATTATGAATCAATTTGCTCAAATTTGTAATCAATTTAAAATACTAACGAGGGTGCTCTTAACCCGCGCACGGTGAGCCGGCGCTGCGCTCCTGGTTCCCCTCTCAATCACACAGACGCAAGGAGCGTTCGTGCCGGCTCTGGCAAACCCCGAAGGGGTGCTGGACTCACCATTCCCTAGTAAGGTTTAATAGTTAATTGTGGAAGTGTTGAGATTTATTAAGAGCGCATATGAAATTTTGGCGACTGCTAGTTAGCTTTGTTTTAGCTATGGTTTTGTTTGTGTTTCCCTTATCAGCACAAGCAGCAAGTTCTTCAAGTATCACCCGTTCCGTTGGTGATGCAGAATTCAAAGGCAAGGATTTTTCTGGTCAAAATTTAATGAGGGTTGAATATACCAATGTCAATCTAGAAAAAGCGAATTTTAGTAACGCTAATTTACGCGGTGGCGTTTTTAATGGTTCAGTATTGAAACAAGCGAATTTGCATGGTGTAGATTTTAGTGAAGGGATAGCCTATCTAGTAGACTTCAAAGGTGCTGATTTAACTGATGCGGTTTTGACAGATGCAATGATGTTGCGTTCTAGTTTCAGTGACGTTGATATCACCGGTGCTGACTTCACCAATGCAGTTCTCGATGGTACGCAAGTGAAAAAACTCTGCGCTCAAGCAAATGGTGTAAATTCTAAGACTGGTGTGGAAACTCGGGAGTCTTTAGGATGTAGATAGAATTTCACTTCAGCTAGGGTCTGTTTTCAAACTCTATTAGCCTTCAGGTTGTTTGCCCTAGGCAAAAAGCGTTCGTGTAGCCTGAAGGCTATCTTAATCCAAGTAACCCCCTCAGACATTCACCAGAAGCTGAATGTTTTTATACGGCAGGCATAGGCTGTTTTCGACTTTAAACACATCATCGTTTTAGTGTCAAGTCATGTTTACTATTTGTAACAAAAATGCAAATTAAAGATCGGGAACGAGCAATTTCGCAACTCTGAACCAACAGCAGAAAAGATAAACTGTTATCGCACTCGTTAATCCCTACCTGGCTTTAATGTAGTGCTTAAAGTTACCCAGCAATCTTTCATCAAAGCTTCTCGCATTGTTTTTTCGTCGTTAAAAGTCGATGGCAAAAGCCGTCCTTCATAGACCAAGTTGACCTCGCTCTGCCCAAATGCCCAAGGAGATACTGTGATTTGATGGTGATTATTTTTATTTTCTGTCAAGGTTAATTGAAGTGTGGTTGCACCATCAACCGTTGGCACTTGAGTTACCTCTTGTTTATCAGCAAATCCCTGACACAAAAGAATTGAGAGTGTATCCCACGTTGCTACTAGCTTTTGGTTGCGTTTGATAACCTCTGGTGTTGTATACTGCGTGTAGTATTCATCATGACTCAAGGTATCAATAAGTTTTTTTTGAAAGTCGTATTCGCGTTTTAAAAAGTCCTGCACAATTTGAACAGAATCGGCTGATTTTTGCCAGCTTGTGAACCTTTCATATAGCCCCGTACCGTGCATCGAAACAAGTAATGCTGCATACCTCCCCATCGGCATCGCCAGCTGTTTGGCACTTGACCAAATATCGACATGTACTTGTGTCGTCAGTTCCGTAAACTTATGTGGATAGCCAGTTTCTCGGTTTAAGGTTGGCGATTGTTCCCACCTTGCCCAGCCGATGTCGTGAATCTCTGCACCAAGACAAACTTCAACTCTTGGGGCAAATTTACCGAATTTTTCGTTGCCCCAAGCTTGCGCTAATTGACCCGCAAGCCAAGCGTGATGCGGTTGGGTAATGCAAAGTAGCCCTTGTTCTGTTAAACGATGCAGCATAAGTTAAAAGCTGGACTGTTCCTAACATTGATTTTTCGCAGTCAAAAAAATTTGGCTAAACAAATCCGCCTTTAAAATAGTTGATATGGGGGCGATTTGCTGATGTCAGGCAGCAAATATTTATTCTGATTTTTTTCCGTCACTCATGGCGATCACATTTCCGTAAGTTGTGCCATAATGTCACGAGTCAAAAGCCAATACCGTGCTTTTGACACCGCCAATCGGGGACAAGTGCGATCGCGCTGATTAAGCCACGCGATCCACAAGCAAGGGAAGAATGTTGTCAGGGCATAGTGTGGTTTGAGCCAATACGGGCAATCAATATGAATTAAACCTTGGGCAAAAGCTGAAAAGAGCAAAAATTTATTCTCTAGCAGAGTTGGGAAGACATTTCGATGAACTTATTGAAGTTGGATAATCTTGAGAGCAAAATAACCTCTAATGCCGATAATCAGACGAATTTCGGTTTGACAGAAACGGCATACCCGCGCCCGCAGTTTCGGCGATCGCATTGGCAAAATCTAAACGGTCTGTGGAAGTTCGCATTTGATGACCAAGGCAAATGCATTCAACCCAGCGACATTAGTCAGTGGACAGATTATATAGAAGTTCCCTTTGCTCCCGAATCTACCAAAAGTGGTATTGGGGACACAGGATTTCACCCAAATTGCTGGTACGAGCGGGAATTTGAAACGCCTCCAGGCGAGGGCAGGTTGCTGCTGCACTTCGGTGCTGTAGACTATCGCGCTCGTGTCTGGGTAAATGATCAATACATAGCTGAACATGAAGGTGGACATACCAATTTCACCCTCGATATTACCCATGTGTTGAATGAGAGCGGTATAACAAAAGTAACAGTCTGGGCTTCTGACGATCCTCTCGATCTCGCCAAGCCTCGCGGTAAGCAAGATTGGCAACGGGAACCGCACAGTATTTGGTATCCTCGCACCACCGGTATTTGGCAAACTGTGTGGGTTGAGCGGGTGGGTGCGACTTATATAGATCACATCCGCTGGACTCCCGACTTCGAGCGGTGGGAAATTGGTTGTTATGCGGCTTTAGCCGGCGATGCTCCGGCTTCGGGCATACAAATAAAGATGAAACTGAGTATAGGCGATCGCCTGCTGGCGAGCGATACTTATGAAGTATTCAACGGCGAAGTTACCCGGCGCATTGCCTTTTCTGACCCCGGTATCGACGACTACCGGAACGAATTGCTGTGGAGTCCGGAAAAGCCAACGTTGATTGATGTGGAAATTGAACTTTGGCAGGGAAACCAACTACTAGATTATGTAAAAAATTATACAGCTATGCGGACTGTAAGCATCCAGCGCGATCGCTTTATGCTTAACGGTCGTCCCTACTATTTGCGGTTGGTTCTTGACCAAGGCTATTGGCATGATAGCCTCATGACCGCACCCGATGATGAAGCGTTGCGACGAGATGTAGAACTCGCCAAAGCAATGGGTTTCAACGGTGTCCGCAAGCACCAAAAAATTGAAGACCCCCGCTTTTTATATTGGGCAGACGTGTTAGGGCTGTTAGTATGGGAGGAAATGCCCAGTGCCTATCGCTTCTCGCCTAGAGCAGTTGAGCGCACCACCAAAGAGTGGACTGAAGTCATCAAACGTGATGTCAACCACCCGTGTATTGTGGCTTGGGTGCCGTTTAATGAATCTTGGGGAGTTCCGAATCTGGTCGAAACCCAAGCTCACCGGAACTACGTTTTAGCAATGTATCACTTGACAAAGACGCTAGATCCGACTCGCCCAGTAATTGGTAACGATGGCTGGGAAAGTACAGATACTGACATTCTCGCTCTCCATGACTATGACACCAATCCGGAACACTTAGCTGCTCGCTATGGACCGGAAGTTAAGCTATCAGATTTGTTTGATCGCAAGCGTCCCGGAGGGCGTATCTTGACGTTAGACAACTATCCACATCAGGGACAGCCAATAATGCTGACCGAATTTGGGGGTATCGCCTATGCTCCTGATGACAAGCCTGATGCTAACAAAATTTGGGGATATGAGCGCTGCTGGAATATCTCCGAGCTAGAAATGAAATATACTGCGCTGCTGCAAAGTATCAATAGTATTGAGATATTCAGCGGCTTCTGTTATACACAGTTCACCGATACCTTTCAAGAAGCAAACGGGTTGTTGTATAGCGATCGCACACCAAAATTCCCCATTGAGGCAATTCGCGCTGCAACCCTTTCAGGAGGTTTATGTACTCCCACAAGCTGTTAAAGCCAGATGGACGTCAACTGACATTATACAGTCGATACCCAATTTCGGATAATATCATAGCCACTAGCCCCAGCAATGAGCCAGTACAGGGAAATCCGCACCTACGCTGGCATCCGTTACGGGGCGAATGGGTTGCTTATGCGAGTCACCGTCAGGGGCGGACTTTCATGCCGCCTCCAGAGTATAACCCGCTAGCACCCACACTTAACCCTGAGTTTCCGACCGAACTACCTCAAGGTAAGTATGATGTGGCAGTGTTCGATAACCGCTTTGCGTCAATGGCGGTAAATGCACACGATCCGCCAGTGAGCATCGTGGAAACCTTACCTTCCAACGGTGCATGTGAGGTAGTGGTTTTTACCCAAAATCCCAACGCCTTTCTAAGTTCTTTGGAACTGGATCACCTGGATTTGCTGTTGCAAGTGTGGGGCGATCGCACTCGCGTATTAGGAGAAAATCCGCAAATTCAGTACGTGCTACCCTTTGAAAACAAAGGCGTAGAAGTAGGCGTTACTTTGCACCATCCCCACGGGCAAATCTACGCTTATCCTTTTGTACCGCCAGTTCCAGCACGGATGTTGGAGCAACAGCGGCAATTTTACCAGCAACACCAGCGGGGTTTGCTAGAAGATTTGATTCAAAAGGAGATTGCAGACAATCAGCGGATTCTTTATCAGGATGACTATGCGATCGCATTCGTGCCGGTGTGCGCTCGTTACCCGTATGAAGTTTGGATTGCGCCAAAAGAGCCTGTTCCCACCTTCATGGAACTTACCCCCGAACAACGTCAGGGACTTGCCAAAGCCTTAAAAACTGTCACTCTCAAATATGACGGTTTGTGGAATCGCCCGTTTCCTTACTTAATGGCTTGGTTCCAAGCACCAACTGACGGTGAAGCCCATCCCGAAGCGCATTTACACGCTCAGTTTTATCCACCATATCGGACAAGCGAAAGACTGAAGTATTTGGCGGGAACAGAACTCGCAGCGGGAATGTTTGCGAATGATGCTTTACCAGAGGAGAAGGCGAAAGAGTTGCAGGCTGTGGTGGTGAATCTCCAAACGCCAGTCCGCTTGTGATAACTTTATGCTAAGGCGTGCAAGCGATACAGAAGAGCGAATATAGAGTCCTACAGCGTAATCTAAGATTACGCTGTAGGACTTTTTGCCGGTCTAGTTGGCGATCGCAGGGGGGTAGTCTTACTTGGTATTGTAAATTACTCAAGTAATCCCTTACATATTTTCTTCGCTTTGCTTGAGTCCTTCTCGCACCCGTGTACCGTATTCTGGATCGCATTGTGTAAAGTGCTCCACCATGCGCTCTTGAATATGCGCGTCGCACTTTTTGAGTGCTGACACAAGGTTGAGAATTAGGTCATCCCGCTCCCAGTCCTCAAAGGTACGATACCGCTCACCAGCCTGCTGGTAATCGTTGGTTCGGCTGATTTTTTGACGAATGACTGGACCTTGCACATAAGGAGTGTGGTCTTTGCCAGATTTCGGCGCTTCTTTGAGTCCGCCAAGACTGCTTGGCTCATAATTCACGTGAGGGTTCTCACCTGCTTCAACTCCATCAACGCGGTAAGTCATCTCACCATCACGCTGATTTGTAGCAACAGGTGTTTTTGGCTGATTAATAGGTAGCTGGAGGTAATTAGAACCCACACGGTGACGTTGAGCATCTGAGTAAGAGAACGTCCGACCTTGAAGCAATTTGTCGTCTGAGAAGTCAAGACCGTCAACCAATACACCTGTACCAAACGCGGCTTGCTCAACCTCAGCGAAATAGTTGACAGGATTTTTGTCGAGTACCACTCGTCCGACAGGCAGCAATGGGAATTGATCTGGCGACCAGATTTTTGTAGGATCTAATGGATCAAAATCGAGTTCAGGGTGCTCGTCATCCGACATGATTTGCACACAAAATTCCCATTCAGGATACTCGCCTCGTGCGATCGCTTCGTACAAATCCTGTGTCGCATGGTTAAAATTCTTCGCCTGAATTTCCTCAGCTTGAGCTTGAGTCAGGCACTTGACCCCCTGCTTGGGTAAAAAGAAGTACTTGACAAGATGTCCTACACCGTCAGCATTAACCCATTTGTAGGTGTTTACACCTGAGCCTTCCATGTGTCGGTAAGTGGCAGGAATTCCCCACGGACTGAACAGCCACGTAATCATGTGCATCGCCTCAGGCGTGTGGCTGATAAAATCAAAGATGCGGTTGGGGTCTTGACGGTTCGTTACCGGGTCTGGTTTGAAAGCGTGAACGAGATCGGGAAACTTAATGGGATCTCGAATAAAAAAGACTTTAAGGTTATTCCCGACCAAATCCCAATTGCCATCTTCGGTGTAAAACTTGATCGCAAACCCACGCGGATCGCGCAGTGTCTCTGGTGAATGACCTCCGTGAATGACACTTGAAAAACGAATAAATACAGGCGTGATTTTACCTTTTTCTTGGAAAAGCTTGGCTCGTGTGTATTTGCTTACAGCTTCATCACCGATGGTGCCATAAGCCTCAAAATAGCCATGAGCACCCGCTCCTCGCGCATGAACGACCCGCTCCGGGATGCGTTCGCGATCAAAGTGGGTAATCTTTTCCAGGAAGTTGTAGTTTTCAAGTACTGTCGGACCCCTGTCACCCACGGTTCGTGTATTCTGGTTATCAGATATTGGATGACCTTGGCGGTTTGTCAGGATTTCCTCTTGGTTGCCTTCGTCCTTTTTTTGATTGTCTGTCATATGCATCGTACCTAAGACAAAAGTTGCCTCCTGCTAGCATGGCAGTCAGATAGCAGGGAAATTCGCATGTTGTTCTAGGTTTCCAATTTAAATAAAATTTTTTGCATGTTTTCTCCACCGATAGATAGGTAAAATTTTAAGTTTGCCTATACAAAAAGCCTCTAATAAAGGATGATTTTGCTTGTATTCCTAATTACATTCAAACTTAATCTAAAACTATCCTTTCACTATAAATAAATTTTTTAAATTGAAGTGCATATTTTGAATAGTTGCTTTGCAATAAATTAACGATGGTTGTCTGCTCATATTCAAAGAACGGTAGTATAACCGAGGGAGAAGTGAGCATTTTTTCGAGAAAAGATATTTTTGTTTTAATATGAATTTTCTATGAATGAAGAAGTTTCGACTAAGCTGGAATTAATTCGCCAAACCCTCAGCGAAAATGAGGCGCAAGGTGTGCGATTACGCGGTACAGACTGGTTTGCTTGGGCAACTGCTGGCGCTTCTAACACCGTGCTGCTTACTGCTGAAACCGGGGTAGCAGAAGTGCTGGTAACAGCAGAAGATGCTTGGGTATTGACGGATGAAATTGAGGCACAGCGTCTACAAGATGAAGAACTGCCAGCTAATTTTAAGTTGCATGTCAACCCTTGGGCTGATGCTGATGCCCGTGAGTCTTTTGTCCGTGATGCTACTGGTGGCGGGAAAATTTTAACTGATGTCTTCGACAACGCGAAGCGCGTTCCCCCTCAAATAGAGAAGCCATTACCCTCATCTTTACAACATCATAAAAGAGTAATGATGCCAAGTGAGCTAGAGCGATATCGCCAAGTAGGGCAAAAAGCTAGCGTTGCAATGACAGAGGTACTCAAAGCCGCCAAGCCTACCTGGACAGAATATCAGTTAGCGGGTGCGGGTGCAGAGGCGTTGTGGGCTTCTGGTTTGCATCCAGCGCTGACATTGGTAGCCGGTGAGAGACGTTTACCACTATACCGTCATGCTACAGCCACTGGCGAACAGATTGGACGGCAAGCAATGATGGTCTTTTGCGCTAGGGGATACGGTTTGTATGCGAATTTGACACGGTTTGTCTGTTTTGGTGCGAACGCGGATGAACACGCTGATTTACATTGTCATGTCCGCGAAATTGAGGCTCAAGCGCTGAATATGTGCAAACCTGGAACTACTCTAGACGAAGTTTATCACGGCTTGGCGGCTGCTTACAAACAACACGGATTTCCCAATGCCATCCGCGAACATCACCAAGGAGGAACGACCGGATATTTAGCGCGGGAAGTTGTCGCAAATCCATCCACAAAAGATACTTTGGCAGAAAACATGGCTGTAGCTTGGAATCCCAGTTTACCAGGGGCAAAAATTGAAGATACTTTTGTGATTGTCAAGGATGGAAAGTTGGAGAATTTGACTTTTGATCCAAATTTTCCCAGCGTGGAGGTAGAAGGAAGATCGCGTCCTATACCTTTACATAGTTCATAAAACTTAAAATTGTCCGCAAAAAATAACTGGAAAAATATGCTAGCACTTTCTTGTCTTATCAAATATTAACCTGCGGCATTTAAAGACTGTTTGTAAATCATTGTTAAGCGCAAAATCAACTTTTTTGATTGAGCCATGTAGACCAAATATGATGACTACTCGCTCTGAAAAACTTCGTTTTTCAGAGCTTTACTTTTCTTTATAAAAAGCTAGCCAAACTGTGTTGAGGATTACAAGCAGATTTATAATAAATCTCCTCCTAAAGTAGGAAATGTGATAGAAGTAATAGTAGTTAAATTTGATTATTACTCCAAGGGAGGTGAATGGTTTCATCCTGCATGGGGATGTAAATTCGGGAATTAAGTCTTTTTTATTTCCATACTCGCCAGCTTCTACTGTTTTTATTGGATTGACCTTTGATTTGAGGCTGAAAGAGTATTTATTAAATTGCAAGCGTTGCTGGTTTAGTAGAACTAGCAATTTAGATTAGCTAGGGAGGATGTGTGTAAAATACATGGCAGTAAAATATCCTAAATTTAACCAAGACCTCGCACAAGACCCGACTACACGTCGGATCTGGTATGCGATGGCTATGGGAAATGATTTTGAAAGCCACGATGGCATGACAGAAGAAAATCTTTACCAAAGGATTTTCGCAACACACTTCGGTCATGTGGCAATCATTTTCCTATGGGCATCTAGCCTTCTGTTCCATGTAGCTTGGCAAGGTAACTTCCAACAGTGGATTAAAGATCCCGTTCATATCCGCCCGATCGCTCATGCGATTTGGGACCCACACTTCGGTAAACCAGCAATCGAAGCTTTTACCCAAGGTGGGGCTACCAATCCAGTTAACATTGCTTACTCTGGTGTTTACCACTGGTGGTATACCATCGGGATGCGGACGAACAATGACCTGTATATGGGTTCAGTGTTCCTCCTACTGTTGGCGGCAACATTCTTATTTGCTGGTTGGTTGCACTTACAGCCCAAGTTCCGTCCGAGTTTAGCTTGGTTTAAGAGTGCTGAACCCCGTCTGAATCACCATTTAGCAGGTCTGTTTGGTGTCAGTTCTTTAGCTTGGGCTGGTCACTTGATTCACGTTGCTATCCCCGAATCTCGTGGACAGCACGTAGGCTGGAATAACTTCCTAACGACGCCACCCCATCCAGAAGGTTTGGCTCCTTTCTGGTCAGGTAACTGGGGTGCTTACGCTGCTAACCCCGACACGGCACAGCATTTGTTTGGTACATCTACTGGTGCAGGGTCTGCAATTCTGACATTTTTGGGTGGTTTCCATCCTCAGACTGAATCGCTGTGGTTGACCGATATGGCACACCACCATTTAGCGATCGCAGTCATCTTCATCATTGCCGGTCACCAGTACCGGACTAACTTCGGGATTGGTCACAGCATCAAAGAGATGCTGAACGCCAAAAACTTCTTTGGCATCCAAACTGAAGGACAGTTTAACCTGCCTCACCAAGGACTGTACGATACCTATAACAACTCCCTACACTTCCAGTTGTCTATACACCTGGCAGCGCTAGGTACTGCTCTTTCCTTAGTGGCGCAGCACATGTACGCCATGCCTCCTTATGCCTTCATGGCTAAGGACTACACAACCCAGGCATGTCTGTACACCCATCACCAGTATCTTGCTGTGTTCTTCATGGTCGGTGCTTTCGCCCATGCTGCGATTTTCTGGATACGGGACTACGATCCAGATCAGAATAAGGGCAACGTACTTGACCGCGTGCTGAAGCACAAAGAAGCGATTATCTCGCACCTTAGTTGGGTATCTTTGTTCTTGGGCTTCCACACCTTAAGCTTGTACGTTCACAACGACGTAGTGGTTGCTTTTGGAACTCCTGAGAAGCAAATTTTGATTGAGCCAGTGTTTGCTCAGTTTGTTCAGGCTTCTCACGGTAAAGTAATATACGGGTTGAATAGCTTACTGTCTAACCCAGATAGCGCTGCTTCTCTAGCTGGTGCTCCTTATTTACCAGGTTGGTTGGATGCCATCAACAATGGCACCAACTCTCTGTTTTTGACCATTGGTCCTGGTGATTTCCTAGTTCACCACGCCTTCGCCCTGGCTATACACACAACTGTCCTGATTTGTGTCAAGGGTGCGTTGGATGCCCGTGGTACCAAGCTGATGCCCGACAAAAAGGATTTTGGTTTTGCCTTCCCCTGTGACGGTCCTGGTCGGGGTGGTACCTGCCAAACCTCTGCTTGGGAACAATCCTTCTTCCTCGCTATATTCTGGGCGCTCAACACTGTTGGTTGGGTGACGTTCTACTGGCACTGGAAGCATCTAGGCATTTGGCAAGGCAACGTCGCTCAGTTTAATGAGTCCTCTACATACCTCATGGGCTGGTTCCGAGATTATCTGTGGGCTAACTCCGCTCAGTTGATTAACGGATACAACCCCTACGGCATGAATAACCTGTCTGTCTGGGCTTGGATGTTCCTCTTCGGACACCTAGTTTGGGCAACCGGGTTTATGTTCCTCATTGCCTGGAGAGGTTACTGGCAAGAGTTGATTGAGACTCTGGTTTGGGCACACGAGCGCACACCACTAGCAAACCTGGTTCGTTGGAAAGATAAGCCTGTAGCTCTGTCCATCGTCCAAGGTTGGTTGACGGGTCTAGTTCACTTTACAGTTGGCTACGTCCTCACCTACGCAGCATTCCTCATTGCCTCTACTGCTGGCAAATTTGGTTAAATTTTTTGATATCCTTTGACCTTTAGCCATTTTCCTCCTCTAGTCCGCGAAATTAGAGGGGGATTTATTTTTTATTTCACACCCTCCGCGTAAGCTGGTAGTGTAAAACTATAAGCAAATGTGCAATATTTCATGCTTTTGGTATTAAGAAAGCACTATGGATTTTCAACAAATATTTGGTAAACCGCGAGAAACAGAAGCCAGCGCACCAGGAAGAGTAAATTTACTCGGCGAACATACAGATTACAACGATGGCTTTGTGCTCCCAACAGCAATTCCTCAATCCACAACAGTACAAGTTGGTTTTAGTACTGATGGACAGCACCATTTTTATTCTGAAGATTTAGACGAAAAAGTTAGCATTTCGGAAAGCAATAATACACCCTCTGGATTCGCAAGTTACATCTTTGGTTGTATCGAGGTTTTGAAATCAGCAGGAAATACAATACCCCCGCTGAATTTGTACGTCAAATCTTCCGTTCCAATGGGTTCGGGTTTGTCTAGCAGTGCAGCTTTGGAAGTTGCTATACTGCGGGCATTGCGTCAACTTCTCAACCTCTCCATTGATGATGTGGAAATTGCCCAACTCGCACAGCAAGCGGAAATTCACTATGCTGGTGTGCAATGCGGCATCATGGATCAGATGGCTTCCAGTTTGGCTGACACTGAGCATATCTTGTTTTTAGATACCCGTACTTTAGAACGGCGCGTACTGCCTTTCCCTGACAAAGCAGAGATTGTGGTGATAGATAGCGGCGTACCTCGCACGCTAGCAAGTAGCGGATACAACCAGCGTCGGGCTGAGTGCGAGGAAGCGGCACGGTTGCTGAATGTAAAGGCGCTACGAGATATTACTGATGCGGATGCTGTCCAAGAGTTACCAGAACCGCTACGAAGTCGCGCCCGTCACGTAGTTACAGAAAATAATCGCGTTTTGGAGGCTGTGCAGAAAGTATCATCTTCGCGCTTTGGCGAATTGATGAACGCTTCCCACGCTAGTTTGCGGGATGATTACGAAGTCTCAGTACCTGCACTGGATACGCTGGTAGGGATGTTACAGAAAACTGCGGGAGTGTTTGGTGCTAGGCTAACGGGCGCAGGTTTTGGCGGTGCTTGTGTTGCTTTGGTTGCAGCAGGTGAGGGGAAAGCGATCGCAACGAATATCCTTGAACAATACAAGCAAGCTGGCTACACCGGACAAATTTTAGTGCCGGTTACAACATCGGGGAATAGGGAATAAGACTATTGACTAAACTTGTTTTGGGAAACGCCAAAGAAGAAGGAGCAAATCGTGGGGGATGGTTCCTTGGTCACTTTATCACCCCTGAAGACGATCCGCGTTGCACGGAAGACCTAGAAGTGAAATGGAGCATCCACTCATCTGGTGATAGTAGAACTGAGTGGGCAGTGAATAACCAAGCTGCTACACTTTGCATCCTCATCAATGGGAGGTTTTGCCTTAAGTTTGAGGATAGAGAAATTGTACTGTCGCGTGAGGGTGACTACGTTCTTTGGTGTGCAGGTGTAGCGCATACTTGGGTTGCCGAGTCTGACTGTACTATTCTTACTGTGAGATGGCCCTCGAAGTCAGGCGATAGCGTAGGAATGCAACAGACGTTTCATTAGTAAGAAAATGTTCTGAGTACTTTCTTCGGTCAAGTTCCAAATTAACATTATCTGCACTGATTTTATACAGTGCAGATTTAGAGATTCAGCCGAATGCCAATAATTTCTGTACAAAAAGCGTAAGTAGCTACTTATACTTACAAAAGCCTAAGTGTTGTAATACACTTAGGCTTGACCTAGTTAGACAGAGTTAGTTCTGCCTGTAGCGACTACTTCTGTTGGGCATTAGCACTTCTTTCAGCAGTGTCTGGGTACACTGACCCGAAGTTTTTGAAAGCTTCTGCTGATTCAGTAGCAATCTTTTGAAGTCGTTCACCAGGAGCATCTTCGGTTTCACGAGCTTCCTTATTCCACTCCCCTGTTGTTTTCGGTCTTTGGGAATCGTTTTGATGTACCACTTCGTCAATCTTCTCAGTTACAGCTTTGGTGCTACGCGCTTGATCGACGTTTGTTGTAAGCAGTAAAAACCCAACTAGGACAACAGCTAAAAAACGCTTTACCTGAAGCTCTTTAAGCAGGTTACTGATCTGAGCGATTGTCTTTGAAATTAGATTTGCCATCACTTGACTCCATTAGTTGATTCTTAATACTTTTTACAGTTTCACGGTGAAAAGCAGCTCGATCCAAGTACAGGTTGGAGAAGAGGAAATTGAGTAAAAATCCAACCTATCTTCAAGCCAATTAGCACCGACTGAATACTTTTACTTTTCTAGACTACCTGTAAAAAGGTAACCATCCCTCTAACAGAAGTCATAGCTTAGTTATAGACAAAAGAAGTTTTTTCAAATCCTGCTTTCTGATAATAAACATGAATTCCTTTGGTGTGACAACGGTTATCTCTATCTAAAGTGCGATCGCAATCATTACTATCTCCCAGAAGTTGTAAGAAAAGACGTGGTGTCCGTGGATGGCTGCCCAGAAGATGAAGATATGTGACAAACACTGGAATTTAGGGAATCTATTTTGTCGTCTTATATCTTATACTTAGAAATTAAATGTTAAACCTACAACTACGTATAAGAGGAATCAAGCGCTGAATATCAAGTGAACTACCTACACTGACTTTCCGGTACAGTGAACTTGAAAGGTACATTGTGAGCGTTCTTGCTGTTTAAGGTAAAAGAAGAGACACAACTATTTGAGGAAAAATTGATTCAAGTGCAGTTTGTGCAGTCTCACTCCACCCCGGTTTTGTCTTGCGCCAAAATGTCCTTTTTGTCGCTGCTGTCATGCAGTTATATTTCCGTTGTCCTACGACTATTTACCCCAACAAACTTTTAATCTTTCCCGTATTTGAGGCTGGGTATTCAGATAATCTTTTAACCAGTCGCATCCCCGTGCTAATAGCCCATCTAATTCGTCAATCGGCCAAATCAGCACCTTGTTCTGCTCAGGAGAATTACCCTGAACATGCGCGAGAATATATTTACCATCTGGGCTGAAATTCGCTTGCGATACAAATAAAGATGAATACTTATATTGTGCAAGCAGCTTACCTGATATATCCCATATGCGAAAAATTTTATCATCTGACGCTGTGACAATACGCTTACCATCCGGACTAAAAATAGCAATTCTAACCATATCTTGATGCGGTATTTCAACTAATTCTTTACCGGAAGTATCCCAAATAACCACCCTATTATCTGGGGAAGTAGTAATAATTAGTTTTCCATCTGGACTAAAGTTAGCGTTATAAATCTCTTGATTCGCTTTGAATTCGGATAATTTTTCACCAGATGTATTCCAAATGGTTGCTATATCTCCATCAGTCGTAATAATACGCTCTCCATCTTGACTGAAGGTAGCACCAAAATAACTATTTTCACTTCCTTGAAATTCTACTATTTTTTCACCCGAAATATTCCACAAACTAGAGTAGTTATTGCCGTTATAATCAAACATAGCCATAATATATTTACTATTAGGACTCCAATTCATGCCTCTGGCTTGAAATGTAGCTAGAAGCTTACCATCATTTGACCAAATTTTAGTCTTCCTATCGTTAGCTGTAGTTAAAATATACTTACCATTAGGGCTAAAAGCAGCAAATTCTAACTCCTTTTCATGTCCTGCAAGCAATAATAACTGTTTTCCGGATGTATTCCAAACACGAGCAGTTTTATCATTTGATGCTGTGACGATTAGTTTTCCATCAGGACTAAAATTAGCGCTATTAACTATATCTGAATGTCCTTGAAATCTTGCTAACTGCTTACCATATTTATCCCAAAGTAATACAGATTTCCAAGTTGGGGTAACAATGTATTTACCATCGGGGCTCCAGCTTGCTCCCGTAATAGCATCTTTTGACTTAATAGTTACTGTAGTTACTGGTATTCTATCGGATAAATTCCAGATACGAACGATTCTATCTTGTCCAAAAGTAACAAGATATTTTCCATCAGGACTCCAACGAGGACTTCTTTGATTTCCTGTCACTTCGGTGAGTAAATCACCTGATAAATCCCCTACTTTTACGGCTTCATCTCTTATATCCCACACTTTTATAGTGTCATCGGTTGTAAAAAATCGCTTACCATCTGGACTAAATTCTGTATCACCATTTAGTACTTTCTCATTTTTTATTTCTCTAATCAGCCTCCCAGATAAATCCCTAACGTAAGTTTTGTGAGCCGTTGATATGAAGATACGCTGGCTATCAGGACTAAAACCAGCATCCATAGTTGCCCATTTATCATCTACTTTAAATCGTGCGATTTGCTTACCTGAAACATCCCAAACATAGGAGTAATTAGAGTTAGTCAAAATATATTTTCCATTCGGACTCCAATAAGCACTTTTAACAGCCCTTGAATCTCCTCTTAGCGTTATCAATAACTGACCCGATGTATCCCAAATACGGGCAGTCTTATCATCAGAAGCAGTAAGAATATATTTACCATCAGGGCTATAACTAGCACTATTAACTTTATCTTGATGTTTAAGTTGTATTAATAAATTACCGGATAAATCCCAGATGTGAGCTATTTTGTCATCAGAATTGTTAACAAGAGGCTTTGTATCTGGACTTGCTGCTGATAGCCTGTCAGAAGTAGTAATTACACGTTTTCCATCGTGGCTAAAGCTGGCGCTAGTTACATATTCTTGATGTTTAAGTATCGCTAATTGTTTACCCGAAGTATCCCAAATCCGGGCTGTTTTATCACCAGAAGCGGTGATAATATGCTTTCCATCTGGACTAAGATTAGCAATGAAAACTGCGTCTTGATGTCCTTTTAGTTCGGCTATTAGCTTACCTGACAAGTTCCAAATTCGAGCGCTTTTATCATTAGAAGCGGTGAGGATATACTTTCCATTATTGCTCCAGTTCACAGTTGTAATATCATCTTGATGAGCAATAAATTGCTTCGTTTCACGGATATTATCGAGTATTGTTTGTAAAGCTAAAAGTGGACTGCTTGCAGGATATTTTTCTAGAGAACGTCCATCTTTTACTAGTTCTTTTAACCTTTGCCCTGCATCTACCGCTGTCACTAAAGATTCAATTTGTTTTGTTTTAAACTGTTGTAGCGCTACAAGTCCTGCGTGTTCTAATCTTGTACCTTCCTGGGCTTCTCGTAATTGATTAGTTGCAGATGCAAAAGCGATAGTTGCTCCGATAAGAGAACAAATAAGAACTCCACCACCGATACGAATTTGTCGTTTTGCTTGATGTTGTGCCGTAGTCAAAGTATCGTTAGCTTGTGCTAATATGCGACTTTCTTCTTCTTGAAGAGATAAAGCCGTAGCTATTTCTTGTTTTTCAAATTCCTGGCTAGCAGTTAATAACTGGTAATCTTGCTGATTTAAACTTTTATTAACCGCCCACTTTTTTGCATCTTCTAATGCTTTACCACGCAATAATCTAGAATTATCTTGACAGCTTGAAGCAAACCAAGCTGATAATGCTTCTGAATAAGGTCTTAAATCGGCGAGTGCTTTTTCTACCCAGTTTAAATCAAAAACAGTTGCATAAATGCGATTGTAAACCCTTAAATATCCCCGCTGTTCTACGACTAATCCAGATAGCCGTAGTTCTATCTGTTCTGGACTATCTGAAACAGGAATTTGTTCTAATTGTAAAATTTTCTGATATAAACCAAGCAAGGCGCCTGTATTATGCCTGCTCATCAAAATTCTATCTTGGATTGTTTTTAAATGGGGTGGTTCATCAAGGGAATCCCAATTTTCAACTATTTGCTGTATAACAATATTTTTTACCCATTCGGATTCTCTAATTTCTCCCTCTGCTTTCAGTGAGGAATAAAGAAGAAAGTTTTGGGGAGCTACTAATAAATCACATAATTTTTGTGTAAGGAAGGGTTGTCCTCCAGTCCATGCTAAAACTTCTTTCAAAACAGCTTGCGGATTTTCAATTTTTCCTTTTAACCCTTCTGCTAAAGGCGAAACTTCAGACGATTGAAAACCATTAAGCTGAATTGCACGACCGATATTAAATGGCGTTCGTATTTTATCTGCAATTAAATCGCTAGGTGTTGCTACTCCGAGAAGCGCAAAAGTAATGCGATTAAACTCGCTATTAAGATTCCGTTTTTCATAACAACTTCTAATCCAGGCAAAAAAATCATCGCCCTCAAATTTCAGACTTAAAATACTATCGATTTCATCAATAAAAACAACTATTTTACTTTTTCTTTTTTCTAAGACAAATTTTTCAATAAATATATCCAAACGCTGTAGTGGCGATAATTCGCAATTTTCTTTCCACCATGTTCTAATAAATTCGCTGGGATTAGCTATTTCAAAATTTGCAACCAATGTGTAAACAATACCTGCATACCACTGTTCTGGATTTATATCTTTACTACCGCGTCCAGAAATATCAATTGTAGTACAAGCGATTCCTTCAGCTTGCAGTCGTTTGATTGTGCGAACTTGCAAGCTAGTTTTACCCATTTGTCGGGAATTAAAAATATAACAAAAGTTTCCAGATTTCAGTTCATGATAAAGGTCAGAGTCTGCTTGTCTAACTACGTAACTAGGAGCATCTTCTGTCAGGCTTCCACCAACTTTATATGAAAAATTATTGCTCATTATCTAATGTTTAGCTAATTAATGAGATGGACGCAAATAATAAGAGTATGGATCATTAATTATCTGAAGTGCGTTACGGAAGCCGTAACACACCCTACAACTACACCCTATTTCTGCGAATTAATGCTTCTAATTCATTTGTTTGATTATTAATTAATGTAATTTCTGGATGGTCTGGAGTAAACTTTTTTATAAGTTGCGATCGCTCTCTTTCAAAATCTTCTATTTTTTGATATGCTGCATTCGATATAAGGTTTTTTACTACCCCTTTATCTACTTGCGGTTGTGTGTTGGCTAGTTGTTTATACAAATCCTGAAGTTGAGCGTCAAAATGCTGAATCGTTGGGTGTTGAGGTTTCAATCTTGCTAAATTTAATGCTCGCTCGACTTCAATTTTGGCGATGGATTGTAAAATAAGACCAGCGGTAATCTGCGGTGCTGGGGTATCTATCCCCATGTTTGATAATTCATTTCTGACTTTATCCAACATCTTTTGATTTTCGGGGTTCATCATCCCAGTTCCAAAAACCCCATCTAAATATTGCTGGAAAAGTTTTTCTGCTGCTTTGTAATCTGCGATCGCGTACCCGCGTTGCGCTTCGCTTATCGCACTTTCTTTATTTCCTAAATCCCGGTACATATTCCCTCGGAAAAAGTAAGCCTCAGCAGAAGAAGCACTTTCACTAATGACTTGAGTCCAATCTGAAATTGCTTTCTGTTTTTCGCCTAACTTTTCATAAGCCCTAGCCCTATTCCAGTATGCAGGACTACTAAAACCAAACCTTCCTGTATTTTGCCTAATTACTTCGGTATAGTCTTCCACTGCTGCTTTGTAATTCCCAAGTTTATAGTAAGCGTTTGCACGATGATAGTAGGGTTCTTCAGCTTTAGGATTGAGCCGAATTGCCTCCGTGAAAGAAGAAACCGCAGCGAGTGAGTCTTTTTGGCAATCCTCTTGAAAATGTCCCATGCCTATGAAGTCGTTTACTGTATTAAGATATGGTGGCTTAAGAGTTTGACACTCAGTAGAGGCATTAGAAGCTAGTATTTGTACAACTAATGGTAGCGAAAAACTTAGCAGCAAAATAGATGATGCATAAGCAAGCAAGGAAGATATAGAGAAGGCAAATTTCATAATTATATAATCTAGAAAAATTTTTCAGTTAAAGTAGGACTAGTATTCACAGGTTACATCTCGAACCTTATTCCTATTAATCCCATTTAACCTTGACAGTACTTGAGTTCGCATAGGAGTATATCGAGTACGTATCGACTTTCTAGTGAGATTGAATATTTTAAAATTTCGCAAAATCAATAAATTTAGCACTTGTCATATCATAAATGCCACGTTCAGTTAGAGTACGTCCTGAATTCATACCAGAGGTAAAGTCAGCACTACCGCGTAATGGCTATATTCGTCAAACTGATTTAGCAGAACATTTGCAAATATCTCAATCTACTATCAGCAGTTTTCTTAATGGCAGAGCTGTAGATTACCTTAACTTTAGAGAAATTTGTCAAGCTTTGGGGCTGGAATGGCAAAATATTGCCGATTTAACTGCTGATTTAACAGTGGAAAGTGGGAAAGATGTATTTTCATCACCATTAGCACGCACCACAGAGAAAAATAACAAAGAAACTCAAGAAATATCTTCATTCCAGTCTCTAGAGCATCCATCCGGGCAAGTGCCATTAGATTCGCTATTTTATATTAAGCGTTTTCCTATCGAAGAACGATGTTACGAACAAATTCACAAACCCGGTTCTTTAATAAGAATTAAAGCACCCAGACAAATGGGTAAAACTTCTCTTTTGGCAAGAATTATTGATAAATCGCATTCTCAAGGGGATTGTACCGTCATATTAGATTTCCAACTCGCTGCACAGGAGATTTTCGTTAATTCAGATAAGTTTTTACGCTGGTTTTGTGCGAGTGTTGGTTTAGCTTTAAATATCCCCAATAAACTTAGTGATTATTGGGATTTAGCAGAAATTGTGGGTAGCAGTATGGCATGTAAAGCCTATTTTGAGGAGTATCTACTACCAACAATTAATAAGCCGCTAACGCTTGGTTTAGATGAGGTTGATAAAGTTTTTGAATATTCAGAAATTTACCGAGATTTTTTTGGGCTGCTACGCGCTTTACACGAAGAAGGTAAACGTCGAGAGATTTGGAAAAAACTGCGATTGATAATTGTACATTCTACAGAAGTTTACGTGCCTCTTGATATTAATCAATCACCATTTAATGTAGGTCTGTCTGTAGAACTGCCTGAATTTAATAATAAACAGATTTTAGATTTAGTTCAAAGGTATCAACTCGATTGGTCTGAGACCGAAGTTGAAAAATTAATGACGCTAGTGGGTGGGCATCCATTTTTAGTGCGTCTTACTCTTTATCATATAGCCAATAGAAATGTTACTTTAACAGAGATACTACAAAATCCCACAAGTTCATCAAGTATTTACGCAGACCATTTACGTCGTCAAAGTTTAATTCTTACACAGCAGCCGGAATTAGCAAATGCGATGAAAGATATAGTTATTAATAACTCTGCCAAACTAGCGACCGTCACTAAATTTAAATTGCACAGTATTGGACTGGTAAAATTGCAAGGAGATAGGGTATTCCCACGCTGTCATTTATATCGTCAGTATTTACAAATTTATTTGTGAAAAAATAAATTTTTTGTTGACCATAAGAAAGGCAGAGAGCGAAATTTTTTGCTCTCAACAGCACAAGGTATTAAAACATCAAATGCTCTAGTTATTGACACTCCCACTGCTTCAAGCAGTGGGATTCTTGTTTCAACCAGTCAACTTACTTAGAGGAGTTTCCCCACCTAAGCAGAGGTTGTTCTGTCCACAAGCTTGAGATTCCGTATGCCCTACGGTACTTTCAATCCTTTCGCCAGT
>JAHHID010000055.1 GCA_019359015.1 Spirirestis rafaelensis WJT71-NPBG6 | reverse complement strand
ACTAAAATTACCATCGTACATGACCAACTTAATACTCATGTTCCAGCATCTCTTTACAAAGCTTTTGAACCCGCCGAAGCTAAACGCATTTTTGACAGAATTGAGTTTCGTTACACTCCTAAACATGCTAGTTGGCTGAACATGGCAGAAAGTGAATGAGCGTGTTTTAGCCCGTGAATGTCTTGACCGACGTATTCCTAACAAAGCTACTTTAAAAACTGAGATTGCAGCCTGGGAAGCACGCAGAAATAATTTGTCACACACTGGGGAAAAGGCAGTTTACTACCGCAAATGCACGAATTAAACTTAAGCGTCTTTATCCCTCAATTGTTTATTGACAGACTACTAGCTTGTGGGCGTTTTGCACGCATTCGGAGCATCCCAATGAAAGCGGCAACACCCGCGCGTGGGTATCGCTATACGCACCAAGCCTGCCTTGTTCATTAGACCTCAAGACTCATTCCCCAAAACCCCACCCCCAACCCCTCCCCGCCTGCGGGGAGGGGAGACTTTGACGTAAGTTAAAGGCGGGGTGGGGTTCTTCTTTTTGATTTATGCAAGAAGTCTATTTAGCCCCAAGCTTCTAGCCTGTGGGCGTTTTTGCACCCATTGTGATGCTGCCAAATTAATTGGTATCCTGGCTGCTGACTGTATGCAAGTTAGATGTGGAACTTATTAGACGTTCCCCTATTGTGTCAAAATCACTTCGACATAATCGCGGCATTCTTTCAACTGCTCCGCATTGCGTTTTCGAGCATCAATATCGAGCAATACTATTACCGCACCATCAATCCGATTTTCTAGAGTTTTGTAAGGGCGTATCCATAAATCATACCAATGACCCTGTTTATCTTGAATTTCTTGTTGTTTAATTTCTAGGGTGTCAATCACCTCTAAAATCAATTGCTCTAAATTAGGAACGTTAATATTTGACTTAATATGATTGAGCGGTCGTCCCACATCAGTCCGAGTCAGCTTAAAAATTTTTTCCGCCATCGGAGTGAAACGTCGGATACTCAGATTGTTTCCTAACATAATAATCGGAATATTGACACTGCTCAGGAGATTCTGCAAATCGCTATTGATTTGGTTTGATTCGAGAATTTGACTGTTCAATTCCTGGTTAATCGTAATAACTTCTTCATTAGTGGCTTTAATTTCTTCTTTGGCTGTTTGTAGTTCCTCATTTGTGCTTTGTAACTCCTCAATGCTCGACAATATCTCCTCATTCATAGTCCTGAGTTCTTGGTTGACAGCTTTCTGGTCGTAAATAATAGATTGCAGATAACCTTCAGTAGCAGAAAGCTCTTGTTTAGTGGCAGCAAGTTCCTGTTTTAGCTCCATAAGTTCCTGCTCGGCTAATGTTTGCTTTGTTCTTCTTGGCTTCACCTTCACGTTGTCATCTGGTGAGGCGATTATTTTAGGAAGTTTTTCAAACAAAACTAAAAAATAGCGTTCTTCGTCAGAGAAAATCTTGAAAGGAATAACTTCCAAATTGACTTCGTTAAATTGCTCTTTATTTGTAACTCGTATACCTTCCTTTCTCACCGCAATATCTAACCCTTTAGCCTCAAGGATAGCTGCACGTAAATCTAATAGCAAACTTGCTTCAGCCATGTTTAGCAAGTTTAAGCTTGCCTTTCCCAGTGGAGATGTTAAGTAAGGACTAGTCTCTCCCCGAAATTGGATAATTTCTAGATCGTTGTTGATAATTACACCTGCTGGGGAGTATTTATTGCAGACAATCCGGTCAGCTTGTCGGGACAACAAATCAAGTCTTTGTCCAGCAAGTTTATTTCTGTTATCACCATTGATTCTCGGTTCAAAATAATTGTCGGTAAAATCAGCCTTGAACTGAGAAGCTCTCAAATTGGGCGAATAAATTCTCTGCTTTTTGTCTACTAACCTAAACAAGTCTGAACAGTCGGTTATACTCTCTGAGCTTCCTAGCAAAAGAAAGCCTGTTGGTTTGAGGCTGTAATTAAACAGCCGTATCACCTTATTCTGCAAAAGAGGTTTGAAATAAATTAATACATTTCGACAACTAATTAAGTCCAAATGCGAAAAAGCTGGGTCAGAAATCAGGTTTTGTTTAGCGAAGACACACATCTGCCGGACAGCCTTGGAGACTTGATATCCACCCTCCACTTTGACAAAAAAGCGTTGTAGACGTTCTGGTGAAATGTCAGTTACTAAACTGGGAATGTATATACCTAAACGGGCTTTCTCAATCGCTGGCTCACTAATATCTGTGCCAAAGATTTGGATTGTGGGCATTTGCTGAGTACCTAAAAACTCAAGTAAGCAAATGGCAATCGAGTAAACTTCTTCACCTGTTGAACACCCAGCCACCCAGATGCGGATTGGCTCACCAAGCGCTTTCTTGTTGATAATATTGGGAAATACGTAATTTTTTAAAGCTTCAAATACTTCCGGGTCACGGAAAAAACTAGTAACATGAATTAATAAATCGTGAAATAAAGCTTCCACTTCTGTAGAGTTGCCCTGAAGATATATAATATAATCCTCCAGCCTTTCTAACCTGTGCAAAGCCATCCGCCGCATAATTTGTCGCTTCAGGATGGTGTGCTTATAATCGGTAAACTCAATTTTCGTGCCAGCCCACAGCAACCTGAAGATATTTTCCAAAGCATCCTCGCTGTCAGGCATATGAGTAGCAAATAATTCTTTATTTTCTTGCTGTTCGACTAGTTCGGATTCAGTCGATTCAGCTTGAGCGTTAAATTGAGTCTCATTCATTTTTCAGCGTCCGAATATAACTTAGAGCTTTAGCCTAATCTCGTATTTTATAGGCAACCATTGATTTTGATTGACAAGTGTTTCTACTCCCACCGTAAATAGCGCTAAGTGTTAACTATTTCATAAAAATTAACATATAAATCTTATTTATTGAAGATGTAATAACCAAACTCAAATAGTTCCACGGCATTAATATTGTCCTTATTAATACTATTTGTGTTGTCAACTTCAATCAAAACAATGCTAATCGGTTGGTGAAGTTATTTCCCATCTTAGGGGTAAAGGGTAAAGGAAGAAGAAGAAAAAGAAAATCCCTGAAACATAATAAAATTTTACAATTTTAACTATCTCTGTTTTAACTGATACATCAAAACTTAAAACTTATATATATCCTTCGATAGCTTGAGGGTTGAGATAGCACAACTTTAGTGAGAAGGAAACAGCCTTTTAGTTTACTTAAGATCGGCAATAGCACTTTTCACTGCAAGAACTTCAAAGCCTTGGCTAAATTTAAATTTCAATTACTAGCAAAGTCATCGAGAGTTATTTATCTATGAATGTAAACTATCCTAATCTACTTATTTTTACACTAGTCATCATCGGTATATTATGGAGTTCACTGTTATTGGATCGATGGTGGCGCGAACGTATATACGAACTGAACGGCAAGACTGTACTAATTACAGGTGGTTCACGAGGATTAGGTCTAGTCATAGCACGCCAGTTGATTCAGGCAGGAGCACGTTTGGCAATTTGTGCCCGCGATGCAAGCGAGCTGGAACGATCGCGTACTGAATTAGAGCAACGAGGTGGAGAAGTTCTAGCTGTACCTTGTGATGTAACTGACAAAACTCAGGTCGAGCAGATGGTGCAACAAGTACGCGATCGCTTCGGGGCGATCGACATTTTAATTAACAATGCTGGCGTCGATGTTGTCGGTCCAATGGATGTGATGACCCTGGAGGACTACGACGATGCGATGAAGTTGCATTTTTGGGCACCATTATACACCACCTATGCAGTTTTGCCCCAAATGCGCGATCGACATCAAGGGCGAATTGTCAATATTTCCTCAATCGGTGGTAAGGTAGTTTTCCCCCATATGCTGCCCTACTGTGCTAGCAAGTTTGCCTTAACTGGACTATCGGAAGGAATGCGGACAGAACTGGCTAATGAGGGAATTAGTGTCACAACCGTATGTCCTGGTTTTATCCGCACAGGCGCTCCTGAGAATGTTATCTTTAAAGGTCAGCACCGCAAAGAATATGCTTGGTTTACGATCAGTGATTCCTTACCCTTGCTCTCAATGAGTGCTGAAGCTGTAGCTAAGAAAACTATTGCCGCCTTGAAGCGAGGTGATGCAGAGATAATTCTATCGCTTCCGGCTCAGATTGCTGCCAGATTTCATGGACTTTTTCCAGGGCTGAATACCAATTTGCTCACTTTGGTAAATTGGTTTCTACCTGCCGCATCGGGTGGTATTGGCACTGAAAGAGCATTAGGAAAAGACAGCCATTCTTTCTTGTCGCCCTCTTGGTTAACCTATTTGAGTAACAGAGCCGCACGGCGTAATAACACAATTACCGTTGCAGATGGCAATGGGGCTGGAGATCAGCAAGTTGTACCGCAGCCAACACCACAGACAACAACTGCCGCAACTGATAAATCTGAAATCCAATTAATCCAACCTTCCCAAGCAACACCTGAAATTCAAGCTTGTTTCAAGGATATTCAAGACACTTTAGGAATTCCTTGGGTACCTGGTAACTGGCGTGGCTATGCTATGTATCCAGATGTGATGCAGTTATTTTGGCAACGTCTCAAAAGAGCGATGCAAACAGAAGCATTTTTAGAGGATGCGATCGCAATTTCTGAGCATGTTTATCGCGATATCAATGATTGGTATCAACCAGGTTATCAGATTGAGGTAGGACAGGCACAGCGGCGTCACATCCAGCAAGAACTTAACGCTTTTATTTTTGGTAATCCGCAACTGCTAATCCAGCAAGTTGCACTAAGTCGGTCACTCGCAGGTGAGGTAATAGGTCAGGATGGCAGTGCCGATTCTCCCCGCGCGCCAAATGCTAATCGTCATCACCAAATCCAACTGATAGACGAGCAGTCAGCTCAGGAAATTTCGGCAGAAATGCCACGAGTTTATCAAGATATTAAACAAACTTTGGGTGTACCGATTGTAAACTCCGATTACCAAGCATTAGCACGATGGCCCGCTTTCTTTCTGCCGGCTTGGGAAGACATCAAGCTTTGGCGAGAGCGACCCGAGTATCAACTTCTCGTGCAAGATGTCGTGCAGAAAGCAGAAGAAGCTGCCAGCCGCCTATCTCCTGCTGTGTGGGTTGGTGAGCGAGAAGTGCGAGATATTCTAGATACTCCTGATGATTTCGAGCAGATTCAGCAGATGGTGCAGATGTTCAAGGATATATTGCCGGAACTAATCGTGCAAAATGCTCTGTTTCATTTTGGTCTAAGAGGAGTTCAACCAGTGACCATAGGGAATAGGGAGTAGGGAGTAGGGAATGGGGAATCAGTCAGTTGTCAGTTGTAATTTTTTCCCCTTCCCTACGCCTTTGTGCCTTCTTCTGCTAACTCCATATTTAGTAACGCCGATTTTTTTAAAACATTCTCTACAAAACTATGGAAATCAGAAGCCCAGCTTTTTTCATAAGGTTAACATGACCAGTGGGACTTAAGGGTGCAGAACCTACAAAGAAAAGGTGTTGAGCTTCAATAAATTCTTGCAGTTGTTCAGTGATGGATTCAAAAATTTTAGCCATAGATTGAATAGTTCCTGTTGATAAATGCCCAACGTTCTACTCCATTCATTTTCGATCCTGCCAACCGCAAGTCTTCGAGAGAGCGATAATGTTAATGCTTTGGGTGCGCCTGCTCGGGCTAACCTATCCAAAATGCTTTCTCCTGTTTCCTTCGCATCAAGAGTACATTTTATCTCCATCGGTAAATTCTTTCCTAGAAATCACCTTAGGTTGCAAGATTGTTGTCGCCGCCCTCTAAAATAGTCCCCTCTAAATTGGCATCTTCTAAATTAGCTCCGGTGAGATTGGTTCTTTCTAATGCAGCTTGGTGCAGATTTGCCTGATGCAAATCCGCGATCGCCAAATCTGCCCCGCTCAAATCTGCTGCTTCTAAATTAGCTTCACTCAGATCAGCTTCACGGATGTCAGCCTGAGTAAGAATCGCCTGTTCCAAGTTAGCAGCTTTGAGATCAGCCTGATTTAAAACGGCTTCATCAAGAATTGCACCTTCTAATATTGCATTGTCAAGAATTGCATCACTCAAATCGGCTTTACTTAGATTAGCCCCTGTTAAATCTGCACCATTGAGCCTAGCCCCGCTTAAGTCAGCCCGACTGAGATTTGCTTGTTGCAAATTTGCTTCATCCAGCATCGCCCCATGTAAGATTGCACCACTGAGATCGATGTTTTTTAAGGCTGCACCCCTCAAGTCAGCGATACTAAAGTCTCGCTCTCCTGCGGCATATAGTTGCCTGAGTTCTTCTACGTTCATCGGCTAACACTCCGTTTTTGTTCAAATAAAAGACTTGAGCTTTTTGTTGAAATGATGGATTACTGAAAATACTTCAAAGTCAGAACACTTATTTCGGGAGATCCAAAAAATAAGATGCTCTAGACTACTCTTGAAGGTTGTTTTCAGCATCAATCGGCATCCCAATACGGTCAGTATTAGGCAAAGTTCCTTGCATCTCATCGCTCGGAACATCTGGATTATTGTGGAGGTTGACAGAACCCTTTTCTGAGATCTGCTTGTCTGTAGAATAAGGTCCCATGATAGTAGAAGCTCCAGCAGTTTTGGGATCGCCAGTTGCATCAGCTTTTGTAAAGTTGGTGGCAATAGGAAAGTTAGTTGGATCTCCCTCTGGTTCGTTTCCTCCTGCTGCGGCTTGTGCATCTAGCATTGCACTTCCTGCAACATTAGTGGGTGTATGAGGTTGAGCTTGCTGGGATGCAATAGTAGATTGATCTGGGGTAATAGCTGGATTTGATAAAGATGGGTCGTTCTCGCTCATATTGTTAGCCTCAATATTAGTAGTAGGAAAATAAGGGTAATGAAGTATTTTGCATAGCAGATGTAGGCGCAAAGCGGTGAGGGGGTCGCAGTCTTGGATGCCACTTGCTTTATGCTGTGGAAACCCGTCCACCCTTCTCGTCAGACATCGCTTATCACTCAACACAATTCAATTAACTTTTGGCAATTAGTCTGACGATAGATAAATCTACGATTGCTTGAACTTACTTTGCTAATTATTCTATTTAAGTTTTCAATGAGATCTTAACTACAAACAAAGTTGGTATTGCTATTTAATCGCCATGAGTTTGCTTCTCAAACTTGAACCAAAAAATAGTAACTAATCAGGCAGCTTTGTGCCATCCAAGTCAGCCCCGGTTAGATTAGTATCTGTTAAATTGCTACCCCTGAAGATAGCCCAACTTAAATTAGATTCACTCAAATCCGCTCCAGTCAGATTTGCCTCACGCACGTCAGCCGAATTAAGATTAGCTCCACTGAGATTGGCTGCTGTCATGTTGGCTCTATCTAGATTGGCTCCTATCAAGTTTGCTTCACGGAGGTTGGCTTCACTCAGGTTTGCTTCTGTTAACATTGCCTTACTCAAATTCGCTTTAGTCAAGTTGATTCCGCTCAAGTCAACTCCAGTGAGATCGGCTCCACCCAAGTCAATTCCTGAAAAATCTCTCTCATTTGCTGCATATTTCTGTTTCAGTTCGTCAATCTGCATTTGCGACATCTCCTTATATCTAAGATTCTTGAAAGAAAGCTAAATACTAGTATTAACTTGGAGCGTTAAATCGGATATTTTAAAGAATATCGTTAGTGTGGTGTTCAGCTATTAATTATTAATTAACGCTGTCACTAAATTTTTTGGTTTCTGGATTAATTGTTTCCTATTCAGATTTCTGCAAGTTGAGAGATGCTCGTCACCTGATGTTGCTCAATCCAATTTTTTGCCCATTGGAAGTGTACCCCTGCACGACGGGCAGCAGCTTCATCTTCGGGGCGATCGCCTACATAATAGGTATTTTCCGGAGTGTGTTTGTGCCGAACCATTGCCAACTGCAACATCCCGGCTCCGGGTTTGCGATATTGTCCAGACCATTTAGTTTTACTATGGTTGTGGACATTGTGGCGAGTGACGCGGAAGCATTTACTGCCTTCAAAGTCAGGGCAGAAGTAAATTTCCCTTAATTTTGGAAATAGCTCAAGCGTGTACTGCTGTTCCCTGACGCACTCTTGGATAGACTTGTACCCTGCGGCAACTCCGCCTTGATTGGTGATGCCGACAATAATCCAATCATCTTTATAAGTACCAATAGCAACTTCAGCACCCGGAATAATTTTTTGGTCTTGAGGATGTTGAAAGTATTGTTTCCCGCTGAGTGGTTCTCGAATTGTGCCGTCTAAGTCTATCAATAATAGGCTCATCGTTTTTGTGTGGAATTGCCCTCATATTTGATATCCTAAGCTGTTAAATATTAGCTTTCCTCTAGCTAACGTAAGGCGCTATCACAACGCTTGCTCCTCCTCCAGATTGAGGAAATTATTAAATTGATGTGATGCATGAGCTACAAGACAAAAAGTTGGGAAACTATTTTATTTTTAACAAATAGTACCGATGACGATTCTCGCGTTTTAGTAGTTGCAAATCATGCAGAAATATTAAGGCAGGTAACGATTGATTGCTATAGAGTTGACATAACTCAACAAGTAGATGATGAATAATGCTTTCTTCATACCTGAGGTTTAGAATAAGCCTAATATTTTACTCTCCATAGACTGACAAAGTAGAGTTAATATATGCCTCTAGCAGGAGAGAAATTTTTTGTCAAATTCAATATTTAAGTAAATAACAAAAATTTAACCTTCCAATGGCTTTATCATTTAATATTTTGGGCTTATTCTTAATTTGTATTAATTACCACAATCATTCTTTAAATAAATTCAAACTTTTGAAAGAGTTTTTGTCAAAAAGGCAAGTGCTAGATTGATTGAAAGTATTATGTTTAATTTGCTATTATGAATGATTAGCCCTTAAATATAGCGAAACTTTACTGAAAGTTAGAAATTCATTTCTGAACAAAAATAAAAATAAGTAAAGTGAAAAAAACTTCTTTTAAATCAAGTATTTTTAGTTTATAACAATCTTCTTTAAGTACCAGTATCACACTCTAAATATTAATAAAATCCATTTAATAAAATAACTAAATAGTTCATCTGAAACGCAATTAAAAGACATTGTGAGTACATAGTATTTCCTCAACTTTGACTTATAGACATTTGGACAATAAAGGAGTAGAAGCAATGGAATTAAAGCCGATAAATCAGCAGGTTGTTGCAGTCGTAGGAGCTTCAAGTGGCATCGGGCGAGAAACTGCGCTGCTGTTTGCCAAAAAAGGTGCATCGCTAGTTGTGTCTGCCCGCAGTCAACCAGGACTAGAATCCTTAGTGGATGAAATCTCTCAAATCGGCGGTAAAGTTGTTGCCGTAACTGCGGATGTATCCGAGTTTGAGCAAGTCAAGGCAATAGCAGATAAGGCAATTCAAATTTACGGACGCCTGGATAGCTGGGTACACTGCGCTGCTGTCAATCTCTATGCAACTTTTGAGCAAACAACGCCAGAAGAATTTAAACGCGTTATCGATGTCAATTTGATCGGACAGGTACACGGGGCAATGGCAGCATTACCTCATCTTAAACGCGAAGGTCGGGGATCGCTAATTCATGTTTCTTCAGTGGAAGCCAAGCGTTCATTTCCATTTCATAGTGCTTATGGTGCATCCAAACATGGAATAGATGGCTTTCTAGAAGCTTTGCGGGTTGAATTGATGCACGAAAAATTACCTATTAACGTCACTAATGTGATGCCAGCCTCGATTAACACGCCTATGTTTAACAAATCCCGCACTAAGCTGGGCGTTAAACCACAAGGTCTGCCACCAATATATCAACCGCAGGCTGTTGCGGACGCTATTGTTTATGTTGCTGAACATCCAACCCGTGACATCATCGTTGGCGATGCTGGGCAAGTAATGAATTTCACCCAACGGTTATCACCACGCTTGATGGATACTTTGCTACTGCAAGCTGGTTTTAAGTTACAAAAGACAACAGAACCAAAGCCAGAAGATGCTCCAGACAATCTATTTGAGCCTATCTCGGACTTTGATCGCGTTGAGGGAGATTTTAGCGAAAAGGCACAGGCAAGCATCTCTACCTGGTTAGAAACTCATCCAAGGGTAAAGTGGGGTACACTCTTCAGCTTGGGAGTGGCAGCATTAGGAGTAGTGGCAACGCAAGTGTTCAAAAACGGGGCACAAATTTAATTGACATCTTATTGAAGTAGCTGCATGGACGGATTGCTTAAAAGAGAATTTTTTGCAATCTTAATTCGCCAAGTATCAAAGAAAAATCAATTCCGAAACCGAAAGTCCTACCTTAGAACTGCCTTATCCACCGAAGCTACCCACGCCGGAACCACCTGGCTCGCGAGAACCACAAAAGCCCTACTTCCCCCGGACAAACTCCCAAACCTCATTTCTCAGCACCAGGACGGTTAGATCCTCCGGTGTAGTGTCAGGTAGTTGCTGATTGAGGCGATCGCCATGAGACAAAACAACAATCCTCCTTACTGGACACGACGGCAACTACTGCGGTTTGGGCTAGCAGGCATGATTTTACCGCTCGCTGTCTCTCAACTATCCAATTGCCAGAAGAGGAACTTATTAGTTATGGAAAGCTCAAAGCAGGTTGATTCAAGAGCTACTGAAGGACGGTTGTTGTCCCGCCCAACTCGCCCGACAACAAGCGCTTTGGCGGGGTTACACCCACTAGGACTGCATGAACAGCGAGATGGTTTTGTCTATGTACCCAAAACCTATCGGGCAGATCAGCCGGCTCCACTAGTGTTGATATTGCATGGAGCAGGAGGCGATGCGGAGGGTGCGCTGAAAATCCTCCGTCATCTGGCAAATCCCTTTGGGACAATTCTGTTAGCAGTAGACTCACGCCAACAAACTTGGGATATTATTCGGGGTGGCTACGGTCCTGATATTGCCTTTATCGAACGGGCACTAGCACAAACTTTCAGTCATTACGCTATCGATCCGAACCAGGTAGCGATCGCTGGTTTCTCTGATGGTGCTTCCTACGCCCTTTCGGTTGGCATTACCAATGGCGACCTGTTTAACCACATTATTGCCTTTTCACCCGGATTCATGGCTCCTGCTAGACAATCCGGGACACCGCGTCTGTTCATCTCTCATGGAAAGTGGGATACGGTGTTGCCGATTGAACGGTGCAGTCGCCCGATTGTGCAGCAGTTAAGACAAGCAGACTATGATGTCCAGTACCTTGAGTTCAACGGGTTACACACAGTTCCGAGCGCGATCGCCCAAAGAGCTATGAAGTGGTTTACTCAACCAGCACCGAACGGAAATTAACGATTCCTTCTTACCTACCCAGCATTCTTTATTGCCACAACTGCTAGTAAATTCGGCTGAAATGTTTGATATCCTCTGACTTTTACGCGAGTTTTGGGCGCTCATATGATGGGTGAATCAGCATCAGAAATTATTCAAAGCATTGCTGTAGCTATAAAATTAGGTGCTACCAAAAATGACTTTAAGAAAAATATTGGTATTCATCCATCAAGTGCCGAAGAGATTTTTTGCTTATGAGCATTAATGCTTAATTGTGTCGTGATTTACACCTAAAATTCAAACTAAATTCAACCTTTCGGCAAGCTTATACTTTAAATTACACAACTATAGTAAGACGATACTATACTTAGTGAATTTTAAGATAAAAGTATAACAACAGGAATTTGAAAGCACGCTAATTTATTACCTGCTATTGTGCTAAAACTCCCGCTCGTTTTACAGCATCTAAAATCATAGTCAAGAACACAAACTTTTGAATAACTAATTATCATGTCAGATGCAGCAGCAACACAGCTAACTGATGCATTACATGAAGCGGCTCATCCACTAAGAGGTACTGCCCAAGACTACGACCCGCTCATAGATAAAACTTAGTATTTATTGGCTAAGATTTGTCTAGTTAATTTAATTGAAAATTTTCAATCAAATATATCTAAAGCTACTAATAAAAACTAGATAAATTAGGAAAAATTAAAAGCTATGTTTTGAAAATAAAAATAATAGCCGACTATGTAAAAAGGAAACTTGATAAACTTTCGGGCACAACGCCCAGTTAAGTCTTTTATCGTAGCTTTAGGCTGCTGGTTGGGAATAAAGCGGTAACTATCCACTTTGATAGAAGCAACTGAAAGCTTTCTTGACTACAACCTAAATAAGGCTTTGTGTTACCAACGTGCGTTACCGCAGGACTTTCCATGTTGATTTCTATCGATGCTCATATCCCCTTTCCTCGTCCTTTGGTTTATGCCACTTATCGAGACAAGCTAACGGAACTTGTGCCCTACATGTCAAAGGTCAGACAAATTGTGTTCAAATCAAGGCAAGAGCAAGATGGACTTTTATACCTAGTACATGAGTGGTATGGTGGTGCCAATATTCCAGCATTAGCCCGTGCTTTCTTAAGCGAAGATTTACTCAATTGGACAGAAGATTCTATTTGGAATAATTTGGAATATACAACTAGTTGGCACATCAAAACCCACGCCTTTACTGAAGCAGTTCACTGTACAGGCAAAAATCACTTTCTGGAAGATGATAAAGGAACGCTAATCCAGAGCCGGGGCGAACTAGTCATTGACCCGCAGCAGATAAAGGGTACACCACAGCAGTTAACAGTGGCGATCGCCCGTATCGTTGAGAATTCATTAGTAAAACAGATTACACCTAATTTCCAACAAATGAGTGAAGGAATTCGTCAGTACCTGAAGAAAGTGCAAGAAAGTGCGAGCTAACTGTTTGATTGCCAATACATATCTTGCAAAAATCCAAAAACTCTCAATCTCATCACCTGATACTCGTCGTGCAATCGACTCACTTAAGTTTTTGAGAAGATAATACCGCAATATTTTCAAAAGTAGTGAGCACTCTTATATTTCTCTCGGACTGAGCGAATCTATTAAACATTTATTGACTCAAGTTTAACCAATCTATGACTCACTTTGGTATTATTTGTCCTCCCTATCCCGGACACCTGAATCCCCTAGCTGCATTAGCTAGAGAACTCCAATCGCGCGGTCATCAGGTAACCTTTTTACAAATCCCAGATTTAGAATTTAAGGTGCAATTAGAGGGGGTAAATTTTTATCCTATTGGACAAACCATTTATCGACCTGGCTCAATCGCTGAAACCTTTGCTCAATTGGGTAAGTTAAGCGCTCTGGAAGCGCTACGTTACTCCCTCGACTTTTGCCAGCAAATGGTTGAAATAGTTTGCCAAGATGCACCCAAGGCGATCGCAGCGACAGGTATTGAAGCCTTGCTAGTAGATCAACTCGAACCCGCTGGCGAGACAGTGGCGGAATATCTCGACCTCCCGTTTATTTGTGTTTCTTCCGCTCAGGTAATTCACCGCCGAGCCGATGTTCCACCTTTCTTTACTTCTTGGAGTTACCAGAATACACAGTGGGCAAAGATCCGCAATCAAATAGCGTATTCGCTGTTGGATCGCAGCTGTCAACCGATTTTACGAGCAATTAATCATTACCGCAAAGAGTGGAAGTTGCCCGACTACCGCCATATTTACGCTTCCAATTCACGACTTGCCCATATTAGTCAACAGCCTGTAGCGTTTGAGTTTCCTATTCCCGACTTGCCATCACATCTCCATTATGTGGGTTCATTACGAAATCCTTCAGCACCATTGGTTCAGTTTCCATATGAGAAGTTAACCGGACAGCCAATGATTTATGCCTCTTTAGGAAGCGTGCAGAATACTAAACAATCAGTATTTCATTGTATTGCTGCTGCATGCGTTGGACTGGATGTACAATTGGTAATTTCGCATGGAGGTGGGATGAATGCAGAAGCAGTGCGATCGCTACCTGGTTCCCCGTTAGTGGTCGAGTATGCTCCCCAACCGGACATCCTGGCGAAAGCTAGTCTTACAGTTACTCATGGAGGTATGAATACAACATTGGATTCCCTAAGCTATGGCGTACCTCTGGTAGCAATTCCTATTACTTTTGAACAGCCTGGAACTGGCGCTCGAATTCGCTCGACAGGAGTGGGAGAAGTACTTTCTCTACCGAAACTCAATATGTCCAGTTTAAGATTAGCAATTGAGCGAGTATTGACAGAAAAATCATACACAAAGAATGCACGGAGGATTCAGCAGTCAATTCAAGTTTCAGGTGGCGTGGCAAGAGCAGCCAATATCATTGAGCAAGTCATTCAAGCTAATAGAGCTAGATATAGCGTATCTGACATGAGGGGCATTCCTAACCGTATAGTGTGACATCCTCCCAACGCTAACACTTGCGTGTACAGCGCGGGCTTCTCATGTAGACGAATAATTCGGTTGAACAATTTTTGCCACTCAAATGCTTAATTTATCGTGGGTTACAGAATAAAACGGTTGAACAATTTAAGCGCACTCTCTGTAGTAGACTTGGTTTTCAGCAAAAAAATCGAATAAAACGGTTAAACAATTCTGTAAACTCTTTACTCATAAAGGTTTGGGATAGCTCAATAAGTTCAAGATTAAGTTGAGACGTTCTGCTGCGGCACAATGTTATGCGATCGCTGTAAACAAATAAAAAAGTTGGAAAATAACTTTGCCATTTTGATATTTTCAGCCAAATTTAAAATAAAAAAGTTGGAAAATTGCTTCAAAGCCTTACATAATAGTCTTTTTGAGCCAGGGCTTAAGATAGGCATGGCGGATTAGCACATCTGTACAAGCAAAAAATAATGGGTAATGCTGCGATCGCCGCCGTCTTGGCGCAAACCTCACCCGCAAATCTACTTTTGCTCTTCTGTGCGTTCACGAAGTGACTCTGAAAGAGTATCGCATCGAAGCTCATAAAGAGTAAGTCAAAGTGAATTATGCGATCGCCCCTAAAGCTTCCATATTAAAAACTGTTAAGCACCTAACCATAAAAAACAACCCTTGAAAGCGATCGCACATCTCTATTAATCCAATCGTACTATTTCCGGGGTTATTGTTCAACCGTTTTATCTATTGTTGAACCGTTTTATTGATCTACAAATCTCTGTATATCAATAAAAAAATCATACAATTTTAGCATCTGAAAACCTTATTATTTCATCGCTAATAGTACGAGCAATAAAAAATAAAGTTGTACCATTTATCTAAAATTACTAAAATTAACAAATAAAAAAGTTGTACAATTTTACGAAAGCTTAATAGGCAGAGGTTTTAAGCTATTGTTGTAAGGTATGAGGCTTGCGATCGCATTGACAAGAGTGCATCGTGACCTAGACTTTCCTTTCTGTAGCGCTCAAACTTGGCTTGTTGTCCAGTCTCGTTTGCTTCTAGACATAAAAAGGTCCTGTAGATGCTTGCATATCCACCCACAGGACAAATTGTACAACTTTTTTATTTGTTATACGACTTTTTTATTTATTTTCCAACTTTATTATTCCTCCACATTATTATTTCTCCACAGTATTATTTTACTCAACCGTTACTGACTTGGCTAAATTTCTGGGCTGATCGACATCCAAACCACGTCGCGCTGCAATATGATAAGCCAATAATTGCAAAGGAATTACAGTTAGGATTGGCGAAAGTAATTCATCCACGTTGGAGACGGGGAGCAAGTCGTTAAAAATTTCCGCTGCTTCACCATCGTTGACGGGAGTCACACCAATTAACCGCGAATCTCTGGCTTTTGCTTCTTGAGCGTTAGAAAGCACCTTTTCGTAAACATTACCAGGCATAGCGATCGCTACTACTGGTACTTTCGCATCTAATAAGGCGATCGGACCATGTTTCATTTCTCCGGCTGGATAGCCTTCAGCGTGAATGTAGCTGACTTCTTTTAATTTCAACGCTCCTTCTAAAGCAATGGGAAAGTTAATTCCCCTACCCACAAAAATAAAATCTGTGGTTTCCGCAAAGTCGTGCGCTAACTGTTCAATTAAATTTTCTTGTCTTTCCAAAGTTGCTTCAATTTCTTTCGGAATCTGTCGCAAAGAGTTAATAATGTCCTCTAATTTGTCGGGAGAAATTGTTTGACGACGATAAGCTAAATCCAAAGCTAAGGCGTAAAATGCCATCAGTTGGGCGATAAAAGTTTTCGTTGCCGCTACGCCAATTTCTAGCCCCCCGTGGATATTGATAATCTGAGATACCATTTCACCCAAGGTGCTTTCTGGGCGATTGGTAATTCCCAGCAGTCGCGGTTGATACTTAAGTTCTAAAGCGCTGCGGCGTTCTTTTTCCATTGCTAAAGCTGCTAGTGTATCAGCAGTTTCGCCAGATTGAGTTACGCCAATTGTGAGAGTATTTGCTGTTAAAGGTGATGGTGCATAGCGAAACTCAGAAGCATACTGCACCTGTGTAGGAATTCCTGCCAATTGTTCAATTAAATATTTACCGATTAAAGCAGCATGCCAACTAGTACCGCAAGCGAGGATTTGAATTTGCTCTAAATCATCGTAAAATTCTGCTGGTAAGCTTAAATTAATCGGCGCATTTATATCATTTGTAAAGTAAGCTTCTAAACAAGCCCTGACTACTCCCGGTTGCTCGTAGATTTCCTTGAGCATGAAGTGCTTGAATCCCTGCTTTTCTACCATCATGGGACTCAAGTTGAGTAAGCGCGGTTGTTTTTTCAACCTGTCACCAGCAAAGTTATATATTTCCACCCCTAAAGGTGTCAGGCGTGCCATTTCGCCATTTTCCAGGGTTAGCACCGCACGGGTATGAGAAACGATCGCCGGCGTATCCGAAGCGCAGAAAAATTCGCCTTGACCAAAACCAATCACCAGCGGTGCTTGTTGTCGAATGGCGATTAGTTCATCGGGAAAGTCAGCACAAACGCAGGCGATCGCAAATGCCCCTTTGAGTTTATTCACAGCTTGACGCACTGCCTCGAAGAAGGGAGAGGAACACTGTGCGAGCTGGGAAGAGGGGGGATTTTTTAAGAATTCCGCGATTAAATGGGGAATTACTTCCGTATCGGTTTCGGAACGAAACACGTAGCCTTTTTGTTTGAGATCCTGGCGTAACTCGCGGTAGTTTTCAATAATGCCATTTTGCACCACCGCCACCCGCATTGCTGTATCCATGTGCGGATGAGCATTATACTCTTCTGGCTTACCATGAGTTGCCCAGCGAGTGTGACCAATACCAATTTGTGCCGGGGCTTCGACGGCTTCTAGTTTGGAACGTAGGTTATGCAGTTTGCCTTTGGCGCGGACGCAATTAACCTCACCTTCCCAAATAGTAGCGATTCCGGCGGAATCGTAACCCCTATACTCGAGTTTTTCCAGCCCAGAGAGCAAAATTTCTGTCGCTGCTTGAGTGCCGATATAACCAACGATGCCGCACATTGCTCACACCACTTTGTTTAGAGGACGATTAAACTTAGTATAGTTACTAACATAGATGCGGGGTTAGATGCGGGGTTTTCGCCAAGCTTCAACAAACTTTATATATATGTGAAGCAAAAAAAGAGCAATTTGCTTTCTCTATCACTCGATCGCGCGATCTTATTTTCGACTTTCGCCATCATCAGATATTTTTTTAGGGTGATGATTATACACTATTGACTAGAATAGTGTATAATCATTACCCTAAGATGCTGTTATCTGCTTTTTATTGACTGGGAATTGCCAGTCGAATCAGAAATTCTGGTGAATTTCTTAGTAAGCCAGACCCATACTGCGAGTGGTTTCGGCATTTGACAGGTAAACCCGGATGCTCAAAAAGTCAGTGGGGCAAGCAGTTTCACACCGCTTGCAACCTACGCAGTCTTCTGTGCGTGGTGAAGAGGCAATTTGAGCAGCTTTGCAGCCATCCCAAGGAACCATCTCCAGCACGTCTGTGGGGCAAGCGCGGACGCATTGTGTACAGCCAATGCAGGTATCGTAGATTTTTACGCTATGAGACATTCAAAAAAATCTCCTAACTGAAGTGTTATTCTCTGCCAAAGAATCATAATCAAGGCATAGTTTACCGCAGTGTTCTAGCACCTGTAAGCAAAAGGCTACATAACTTTAAACAACTTGACAGTGTAAAAGGAAGTCTGCTAGGCGCTGCTCTGGTTTTAATTGTACGTCAGTTGCCTATTTGAGATTGCGATCGCCTATTACAAAATCGGAAAATGGCATTTTAAAGAGGGGAAAAGGTTAAAGGGTAAAGGGTAAAGGAATAAAGAACTTTCTTTTTCTTTCCTTTCCCCCTTCCCCCTTCCCCTTTTCCCCTCCTGGAATTCCCAATTAATTTCTGGTATTCACTCCCATCTCGATCTGGTTTACCTCACAAGCTTTCAAGTAAGGCGCGGACATTATAGAGAGGGATGAAACAAAAGTCAATTACAAAGAGTAATCGAAGTACGTTACCTATGGCAATCATTCGTTGGCAACCTTTCTCAGAAATGGAAACTCTACGCCGTCAAATGGATCAAATTTTTGATGAAATGTTAACCCAAAAGCGCGATGCAATTACTTGGAAGCCTGCGGCTGAACTCGAAGATACAGATAATAACGTAATTTTGCGCTTATCAATTCCCGGTGTGGAAGCTAAAGATTTAAATATCCGGGTAACACAGCAAGTAGTAGCTATTTCCGGCGAAAAGCGTCAAGACAATCAAACTGAAAATGGTAGTTCCTTCCGTTCCGAGTTTCGTTATGGTAAGTTCCAGCGGGTAATTCCTCTACCAGTTGCGATTGAAAACAACAAGGTGCAAGCTCAATTTAAAGATGGTATTTTGACGCTGACACTGCCCAAAGTAATTGAAGCACGTAACCAAGTTGTGAAAATTAATTTAGGAGAGAATACTGCTCAAACAGCTCCTGAAGCTAACCAAACTGAAGAAGCTAAAGCTGCTTAATTGACATCGGTTTAGTTTTGTGGTAATTAAAGTAACCGCGATCGCTGTCTGTAGATAAATTTCCAGACCGCGATCGCAGTTTTTTTCGTATCTTCTCCAGACCGCGATCGCAGTTTTTTTCGTATCTTCTCCAGACCGCGATCGCAGTTTTTTTCGTATCTTCTCCAGACCGCGATCGCAAAAAAATAGGGATAGGCGATCGCGATCGCCTATCCCCATCAGAACTCAAGACTCAGCACTAATTATAAAGAAGCATTTTGCAACTCAGCCGTGCGTACAGATAGCTGCTGTGTCTGGTTACCGCGTAGGACTTTTATCTGCAAAGTCTGACCTAGGCTACTATTTTCCACAATATCTTGTAACTGTTCGGCTGTAGCAACCGGTTGTCCATCAATTTGCACAATCACATCACCCAGACGCATACCCGCAGCAGCAGCTGGAGAATTGGGTAAAACTCGCATCACCAAAACACCATTAGCTTCTGCTACTTGCAGTGGTGAATTGGGGTCATTGTTATTCTGCTTTGCAGCATCAACAGTCAAAGTTAACATTTGCACACCTAAATAGGGGTGAGCAACTTTTCCACCACTTTCAAGTTGAGAGGCGATCGCTTTTGCTTTATCTATGGGAATTGCAAATCCAATTCCCATTGCGTCAGCACGAATTGCTGTATTGATTCCAATCACCTCACCTCGGTCATTTAACAGTGGTCCCCCGGAGTTACCAGGGTTAATTGCTGCATCGGTTTGAATAAACTCCAAGCGTTTGTCAGGAATTCCTACTTGAGCGCTGGAACGTCTGAGGGTGCTGACGATTCCCAAAGTAACAGTATTATCGAATCCTAAAGGATTACCGACAGCGATCGCCCAGTCTCCCACTTGCACATTACTTGAAGAACCCAAGGGCGCAGTTGGTAAATTTCCACCAGCATTAATTTTGACCACTGCTAAATCTGTCACTTCGTCAACACCTTGCACTTTTCCTTCAAAGCTGCGTCCATCTTTGAGGCGGACTGTTACTTTATCAGCTTTATCGACTACGTGAGCATTAGTGAGAACCAAGCCACTTTTGTCAATAATGAAACCAGATCCTAAACCGCGTAATTGTTCCGAAGGCAACCTTTGAGGCAAACTGTCACCAAAAAACCTGCGGAAAAACGGATCGTCAAACATCGGATCTACGCGACGAGTAACTGTCCGCTCAATATCAATTCTGACAACTGCTGAACCCACACGATTCACCGCAGCTGTAACAAAACTACTATTACCGATAACAGCCGTCGCTGGTGATTGCCTTTGAGCAACTATTTGTGACAAATCCGTACTTAGAGAATTTGGCGCAGGTTCTGCCACTGAGGGTAACACTTGCAGGCTGCTAACGGTTAGCAAAACTCCTAGAAAGATGGCTAAGATATGGGTACTAAGTTGCCGTATAGACCGGGGTACTTGGGAAAATCGCATAACCACACAAGAATGTTTCAGCGTAATTGTTGTTTAATCTTGATTAATACAGAAATGTTGAACTACGAAAACCGCTGCTCAGACTTCTGTATCTACAGCTATTTTTACAGGTTTGATAGAAATTCCTGTGTATTGACGTTTGTTTGTTTTGAGCTTGTGGCGATCGCCTACTCTCCCCAACTTCTGTCTTTGGATATTGGGCATCGGGCAATGGGCACGCTCGCATCGGGCATTGGTAATAATTCTTCCCCTTTTCCCTTTTCCCTTTCCCCTTTCCCCCTCCCTCTCTAGGCTAGGATCTTACTATTGCCAGAACTTTGATAACCATGAATGGATTAAACCGATTAGCTGAAGGAACCTTGTCCAGAACTTCAGCAGAACATTCCCAAAACGATATAGACCACAGCCACACAGATCATACTCATGGGCATGGACAGTCGGCTCATCCACACGTCCATAGCGAAGAGTCATTGCGGCGAATTGTTAATCGGCTGTCGCGTATAGAAGGACACGTTCGCGGCATAAAAACAATGGTGCAACAAAATAGTCCTTGTCCTGATGTTTTATTGCAAATTGCCGCCGTTAGAGGTGCAATAGATAAAGTGGCGCGGATTGTTCTCGATGAACATTTAACTGAATGTATTGGTAGAGCCTCCAAAGAAGGCAATATTGAAGTTGAAATTGAACAACTCAAAGCTGCATTGGATCGGTTTTTCCCTTAAAAAATAAAAAACTAGGGTGTGTTATGGCTTGCCCTGCGGACACGCAAGGAGCGTTCGCCTAATACCAATTCTTTTTAAAGATCCATAGAATGAGCCTGCGGAGGCAGGCTTTGTTTGTGTAGCCCCAGGCTTCCAGCCTGTTCGCGTAGCGTGCGCTCGGCGCAGGGCGATAATATGCAACCTCACATAGAATTGGTATAACGCACCCTAGTTTATATTTAATTAATTAAATCTACCAAGTTAATGTCCCTGGAAAATTATCAATTTCACTATTCTTTCATTGGCAATCCAGATAAAAAAGTCATTCTTTTTTTACATGGATTTATGGGTAATTGCCATGAATTTGATGAAACAATAAAATTACTATCTGATGATTTTTATTGTCTGACAATTCACCTTCCCGGACATGGTAAGACTCAAGTTATTGGTGGCGATGATTGTTATACAATGGCAAACACGGCACAAGCATTAATCAACTTACTAGATAAGCTAAAAATTTCTCAATGCTTTTTAGTTGGTTATTCAATGGGTGGAAGATTGGCTTTATACCTAAATTTGCATTTTCCTCAACGTTTTCCTAAAGTTATTCTAGAATCAGCTTCTCCAGGTTTGCTAACAGAAGGCGAACGATTAGAACGAGTTAAATATGATGAGCAAATAGCGAGAAAATTAATAAGATGTGTTGAAAAAACTGATTTTAAAGCTTTTCTACTAAATTGGTACAATCAACCTATTTTTGGTTATATAAAAAATCATCCTCAGTTTGAGCGCATGATAGAAAGTCGGTTGCAGAATAACCCTTTAGAGTTGGCGAAATCATTGCGCTTCATGGGTACTGGATGGCAACCATGTTTGTGGGAAAAACTCGAAGAGAATACAAACCCGTTGCTGTTATTAGTTGGTGAGTATGATGAAAAATTTATAGTTATTAATACAAAAATGGCGGAAGTATGTAAATTTGCTGCATTACGGGTGATTAGTAATTCTGGGCATAATATACATTTTGAAAGTACTTTGGCGTTTGTAGAAGATATTAGTAAGTTTTTGATTGAGGTTTGAAGTTATATATAGGGGTTATGGTTGTTTGAGAAATACGTTGTTATTTTGGGGTTTGAATAAGTGTTGAAAGGCTTACTACGAATTAAGTCAATTTGTCGCGGATTTTAGTTCTTCTTGCAAGTTTTTCTGATAAATCTTAGGTAGATATCGACTTACGGAATTAGTTTCTATACCATATCCGAGACTTGTCCAAGTGGGGGAAAGCCGGCGCAAAACTTCGTTTAACTTTCCTTTATGCAGTTGTTGAGAAATATCAGTTCCCCAAACTTGCCGATCGCTTAACCAACTGTAAACTACTGCGTCTTGATATTCTGCTGCAAAACTATAAGATGCCCAAAACATAAACCGCGTCGGGTTGGGATGATAGCGTGGGGCTATTCTATACCAAGTAGTGTTGATGATTTGATATCTACCAGCAGCCGTAGAGCAATTGCCTTTGTTGGGACCATTAACAATTGTGACGCATATTTGAGGATGATGGCTCAAATCATTGACTTGCTGTCCACCATATAACAGAGAATAAGGGCGAGCGCTATTTGCCTCACTCGCTGATATAGTTCGCATTAAAGCACGAAGGTAAGGATCGCCACCTTTCATTACCAAGGGTGGATTTTTTTGAGCAAAGACGGGATCGCTATGCGATCGCAAATCCCCAAATACATACCACTGCAACAAATATACAAAGCCGAGAAGTGCGGCTATCGGTCCAATAAGTTTTTCAACACCTTTCGATTCCACGCTTTTCAGACTCTGACTCCTTACAATTTGCGTATATTCAACAATAATAGACGCACTTTTAAACGACAAAGTTCACCTAACTAGTCAAAAGTCAAGAGTCAAGAGTCCAAAGATTGACTGTTGACCATTGACCATTGACCCTTGACTATTGACCATTAACCATTAACTCAGCACTCTTGATTAAGCAACGTTAGCAAATAACTCCCCAAAGCTTTTTGAGGTAGCCTCTTCTTTAGCAACAATCTCAACAATTTTGTTGCGTGCAGCACTTTCAAACAGCGACTCGACACAAACTTTGGCGACTTTCTGCCGGGGAATGCTGCCATCGAACAGTGTATCAGCACTTTGCATCACGATTTGGTTGGAATTATCCTCATTTTTTAACCCCCCAGGACGGACAATTGTATAAGTCAAACCGCTTTTCTGGATATATTCCTCAGCTTGCTTTTTCCATACCAGAATCAGCCAGAACAAGTTCAAAGGATGAAACAACTTGGAAGTACACAACGAAGAAACGAAAACAAAATGCTCTATTCCCTTCGCTTTGGCAGCATCTACTAAATTTTTAGTGCCTTCAAAATCCACTTTATAAGGTCCTGTGGGGTCAAAACTAGGTTTTGCTCCGGTAGCACAAAGCACTACTGTGCTATCCCCTAAAGCAGTCGTCAGGCTTTCTGGTGTTAACACATCCCCAACTACCAACTCAACATTAGGAGGCAAAATTCCCTTCGCTTTCTCTGCGTCGCGCACCAAAGCACGGACGGGAATATTTTTTGCAATTAGTTCTTGTACTATCCTGCGACCTGTTTCACCTGTTGCCCCTGCTACAAATGCTTTCATAATAAACGCTATCCTGGGAAACTAATATTTGATTTCTTCGTTCCTTATTTTAGTGATTCTATGAAGTTGCTGGCACATTTTTGAGCTTTCCGTCAAAATGTACTCTTAGTGCGAAAAATCTCACCCTATATGGGAACTATGAATACAGGTAAACGCCAGATTATACAGGAATGTTTATATGCTTTCACAAAATCGTGAATATCAATCCTTTGAAATAAGCGAAGCAGCTGTACCTGTGCCATCACCAGCGGATACTGAAGACGCGCTAGAGCAAGCAATTGGTGGAACACCTGCAAAGTTTTATGGTCGTTATCACGACTCTATGGAAATGTATGGTCCAGCAAGCTTGGTTGCTGAGTATCTCAATGCTCATTCTTCATGGTTTTCGCGCTGCGCTGAACCGATGAAGGTGCAACCGCTAGGGGAAAATGGTTACGCTTTAGGAATCGGTCGTTTTGGCTCTTTTGGTTATGAGGTGGAGCCAAAAATTGGTTTAGAACTGTTACCTCCAGAGGATGGTATTTACCGCATCCACACTATACCCATCCCAGATTACTATCCGCCCGGTTATGACGTAGACTATAAAGCATCGCTACGTATGATAGAAGCTCCGGCAAACGATGCACTAACAAGTATTTCTGAGATCACACGAGTTGAATGGGAATTGGATTTGATTGTTGATATTCACTTTCCCAAGTTTATTCAGCGTTTGCCAAAATCTTTGGTGCAATCTACAGGCGATCGCTTACTTAATCAAGTCGTCCGTCAAGTTTCAAAGCGCCTTACCCACAAGGTTCAGCGAGATTTTCATCAATCTTTAGGAATAGATTTTCCTGTTAATCAGAAAAAGCGTTAAGTGGTTAGTGGGGCATGGGGCATCGGGCATGGGGCATGGGGCATCGGGCATAGGGCATTGGTAATAATTCTTTCCCCTTTTCCCTTTCCCCTTTCCCCTTTTCCCCTCTTCAAAAAGCCCATTGCCCATTGCCCAACCACTAACTAACTATGCATTAGTAAGAATTCTTTGAACAATTTGCACGCCGGTAATCGCCTGCCAAGTAAAAAGCCCTAAAAGTGCGAAATTCAACACAATATGAGTTACCCGCGCCCAATTGGCGCCTTTTTGCATAAAAGGAGATAGAGACGCAGAAAATGCAATCAAACTCGTCATTCCTAACCCTGCAAGCAGGTGAGGTCCGACAAATAACTTACCATTATTGATGTAGGTGACAGCCATACCACCGATCGCACCTGCCACCATCAAACCTAAAAGTATCGATCCGATTTGATAGTGTTTAACGTTATATTTACCTTTAATCAGTTCTTTCTTCTCTTCACCTTGAGCATGTCTAGTACGTTGTACTTGTAACCCTAAGTAGGCAGCGTAGATTGAGAATAGCAATAGTGCCCACATCATTACCGGGTGAAAGAAGTTCAGCCAATATTTCACCGATGGAGAAAGTTCCATATTGATACGTGTTCCCGCCTAGTTATTAAATCTTTATAAAAGTTAGCATAATCGCTTTAGAAAAGATTGGAAAGCTATTTCTTATAGAAGAGGAGCGAAAGTTTTAATAGAGATACTATGAGACTTTCGGGGTGTTGAAAGAAACTAAGAATGTTTCCGGTCTGGTTACAAGCGGGGTTTTGGGGTTTATTTAGTGGTTCAGCGCTGCTGCTTGGGGCAGCAATTGGCTATTTTGCGCGGGTTCGTTCCGCAACGGATAATTGCCGCAATTATGGCTTTTGGGGCTGGGGTATTAATTTCGGCGTTGTCGTTTGAGTTGATGGATGAAGCCTATAAACAAGGCGGTTTCGACTCTACGGCAATTGGCTTTGTTGCAGGTGCAGTTGTGTATACTGCTGCTAACTGGTATTTAGCAATTCAGGGAGCCAAGCATCGCAAGCGATCTGGCAAGCATCAACCATCAGAAGACGAAGATAGTGGTAGTGGTTTGGCGATCGCTGTCGGCGCACTTTTAGATGGTATCCCCGAATCGATTGTCATCGGCGTTAGTATGATTGCTGGCGGATCTGTCAGCGCTGTCGCAGTCGCAGCAGTTTTTCTCTCTAATATTCCCGAAGGACTATCTAGCGCTGCTGGCATGAAAAATGCAGGTAGATCGTTGCGCTACGTTTTCGGTGTTTGGGCTACTATTGCAGTTCTTTGCGGTGTGGCAGCACTTTTGGGTTACACCGTTTTTAGTCACTTATCGCGGGAAATCATCGCCGCAACAACCGCGATAGCCGCAGGCGCCATTTTATCGATGCTCGTTGATACGATGATTCCAGAGGCATTTGAGAAAGCGCATAATTTCGCAGGATTGATTACTGTTGTCGGCTTCCTCGCTGCGTTTGTCCTCAGCAAGCTAGGCGGATAAGTTAGAGCAATTTTCAGATAAATGAACCAGGTTATTTTTATCTCACGCAAAGGAGCCAGTGCGTTGCGGAGGTCACGAGGGTTGTAGCACCTGACGTTCGCACTCGTAGCAAAGGAAGAAATAAGAGTGTGGTTTAAATACATGAAAACTTCTTAGTTCATGAAGGGGGGGAAAGGGGAGGCAGTGCGGTCTTGGGGTCTCCCCAAGTAGAGCATCTGCCGTGAAGGGGTTTAAAACCCCTCCTTGATAAATGCACGTAAACACAGATAATATTTATTTGTGTACTCTGCCTTGATCTGATGAGAGGCGAGAAACCTGGTTTATTCAGTAATACCTTGTCGTAAGGGACACCCTACGCTAGCTATCGTTTCTCCAGGGGTATGCCAAAATACCCTCACCCTAGAAGGGTGGGGCTATACGAACAAAGGCTGCCTCCGCAGCCTATAAAAATGGAAGCCCACGGAGGTGGGCTTTGTACGTGTAGCCCCAGGCTTCGAGCCTGCGGGCGTTTCTTCGGAGGGTTATTTATGGTTTCTACTCAAGATATTCCGTTAATACGTGCTACTACTCGTGGCGATCTCAAACAAGTGCAAGCGCTACTAAATAATGGTACGCTTGCTGATACGTGCGATCGCACTGGAACTACGCCGTTAATGTTTGGTGCTTCTTTAGGCTACACGGAAATTGTGCGATCGCTTCTCGATGCGGGCGCAAATATCAATTTACCCAGAAAACGCTATAAGTTGACAGCTTTAATGTTGGCAGCGATCGCCAATCAAGTTGATATTGTCCAGCTTTTAATATCTAGAGGTGCTGATGTCAATGCGATTAACGAAGATGGCAGTACAGCTTTAATGGCAGCAGCTTTGAAAGGTTATGTTGATGTGGTCAAAGTCTTGCTTGGCGCAAATGCAGATGTGAATGTCACAGATAAAGATGATGACACTGCTTTGAAAGTGGCAGTTAAGCAGGGACATTCGGAGATTGTAAAAATCCTACTACAAACGAGTGCAGATGTCAATACCCAAGATGAAGATGGCGAAACTTTGTTGATGGTAGCGGCAGACTTGGGACACTTGGAAGTTGTACAAGCATTATTGGCAGCGGGGGCTGATGTCAAGCGGAGAAATCAAGATGGGGGAACTGCACTATCAGCAGCTGCGGCAGCGGGACATGATGCGATCGCCTCAATCCTATTAGATCATGGGGCTGATGTGAATACCCAAGACCAAGATGGTGAAACTGCTTTACATCTTGCCGCTGTTGAAGGCTACGCTGATGTGGTAGAAGTGTTACTCAGCCGAGGTGCGGATGTGCAAATAAAAAACCACCTGGGTGATACACCACTGCTTGTTGCCGCGTTGCAGGGACATAGTAAAATTGTTGAGGCGCTGTTGCGGCAAGGTGCAGATGTAAACGGTAAATCGGGCGAAACGCCTTTGATACTAGCTGTATCGCAAGGACATGCTGAGACAGCGAAAGTATTGCTAGACTACGGTGCTGATGTTAATACTCAAGGAGATGATGGCAAAACTGTTTTGATTAAAGCAGCGGAAGGCAATCAAATAAGCATAATGCAGCAACTGCTAGATAAGGGTGCAGATGTCAATTATATAGATTCAGCCGGGGCAACAGTTTTAATGTGGGCAGCATCGCGGGGTTATAACGAAGCAGTGCAGATGTTAATTAAAGCTGGTGCAGATGTGAATTTAAAAAATAAAGGTGGTTATACAGCTTTGGCGATCGCTGAATTTAATGGTTATGAAGATGTGGTGCAAAGTCTGCGGGCAGCTAGCGCAGAGGAATAGTCATCTGTTCAAAAAGATGTAGAGACGCGATAAATCGTTGTCTCTACAAGGGTTTTAGGTGACGCATAATTAATTTCCACACCTATGTCTATTGAAAAGAAATCAGAACTTGTAGAGACGCGATAAATCGCGTCTGTCAGGAATCACAATACCCTGTTAAACCTTACGAGCGTCGATTTAATAAATTGTATAAAGCTTGCACAAACTGACATAACCGACGTAACCAGATGGCACAGGGAGTTAACTGGCGTTGCAGAATTGTTAGATTTTCTCGAACCATCGCCGTAGTTGGATGATTAACTCCTAAAAGGCGATCGCATATTGCCAAAGCATCAATGTACATGGGTTCGGCATCGCTGTAACGCCCAAGGCTTTTGTAGAGTTCAGCTAGACCGTTCAAGCTAGCAGCCACGTTGGGATGGTCGCCGACAAACAAAGCTTGGCAGACATTTACGCAATCCTCACGCCAAGGTTCTGCTAATTTATATAATCCTTGTCCTTCATAAAATCTTCCCACCCCCACAAATACCCAGATTACTTCATCATTAGGAACTGATGCTGGGGAAATTGCTTGTCCCTCTCTTGCTTTGTTGACCTCTGCAATTAAACGGTTTCCCAGGTCTTCAATATGAGGAACAACATCCTTGATGCCTTCGATATCCTCAGAGGTGGGTGACTGAGGAAGGCTTTTGGCAATGGCTATCATGGCAGTAGCGAAGGTTGTTTCTAAAACTCGTTGCATCTCGCCAGACTCGGCTAACTGCCCTTGCAAAAACCACCGCACTAAGGCATGAATTTTATAACATCTTTCATCTACTTGTTGCAGCAAGTTGCGCTGGTAAAGCTGCTTTTTTGCCTCGTTTAATTCATCGGAACCCCACCCCGCCAAAGCTGCGCTTTGTCTCCCCTCCCCGCAAGCGGGGAGGGGTTGGGGGTGGGGTGTGGGACTAACCGAGAATGCTGTAAGTTATTAGACATAGGTGGGTAAATTAATTATGCGTTACCTGAAACCTTTGTAGAGACGCGATAAATCGCCGTCTCTACAGACGCTATAACAGATGTCTATTAGATTAAAAAGACATATTTTGAATGTTGCCTGTTCCACCTGGCATGACTACCTGACCAATCTTGTCTGCCAATTTTTCCAGGTTAGGCATAGCCAGAATTTCAGCGAATTTGGGATTTGGTTCGGCTTTAGCTGCTGCGGCTAAATCCTGCATAGCTTGATTGACTTCCGGATTAGCAATAGCCGCCGATTCTACCTCCACTACAGCCTTGCCATAATCTAGTGCTTGTTCTGGTGCTTTTTGGATAGCTGTTACAGTATGGGGAGACTGTTTTTTCAGCGTGAGGAGAAACTTACCAGTCTTGTCCCATAAAGCTTCCCCTACCTTTTCGCCGGTTTTTTCCAAGGCTTTGGTAGCAACTACAGTGCCAATAGCGATCGCCGCAGTAGTCAAAGGTTCCATATGCCACTTTATGTCTAAGTTTATCCCATTTATTAACACACTGCTTTTGTTTGAAATCTCGTAATTAAGTTAAACGACTTATATAGATACAATCTGACCTCGCTTTCATTCCTCTCTCTTGAAAAGCTTTGAGCGGAGGAAACGTCCGCTCAAACTTTTCGCTCTTGCAAGGAGAGAAGCTTCGAGGGTTACTCCCCTTACCTATTCTGGCAAGGGGTTGGAAGTTAGGGCGTGTTTTCGCTCCTCTAAAAGCCTTCAGGCTAGAAGCCTGAGGCTACGCTTTTTGTGTTCAAACAAGCGATCGTTACGAAAATCGCGCGTTTGGTTACGAACATCGCGCTTTTGGTTACGAACATCGCGCTTTTGGTTACGAACATCGCGCTTTTTGGTTACAAACATCGCGCTTTTAGTTACAAACATCGCGCTTTTGGTTACGAACATCACGCTTTTGGTTTTTACGCCAATGCTTAAACATCGCCAATATTACCCAAAGGTATTGTTCTAAAACAGACAAATATTTGTGGGTTATGCTGACCTCAAATCCAGCTTGAGTAAGGCAAGCTAGCTCTAGAACATCATTAGGACTTACGCTAAAGAAGTAAGGAATATATTTATGTCCCGTCAAAAACGTACATACCGCGTTCTAGAAAAAGCTGAATTGAGATCCGCTGGACTCAAAGCAATAGACCCTAGCATGGATTTTGGGGATAGTCGCAACTTGCAAAATCTAACACAAATAGTTGAGCAGTTACGCACCAAAATTAATGCTTATAATACTGCTTTATCCGTGATTGACTCTTCCAAAACGGAAATGGATCAATTAGAAAAAACCTTGGGCGATCTCTGTGACAAAATGTTGACTGGAGTTGCCTTTAAATACGGCAAAGATAGCCGCGAATATGAAATGGCAGGTGGTGTTCGCAAAAGCGAACGCATCCGCAGAAGTTTATCTAGTCGCTTAAAAGCAGATGCAGAGGAAGTATCGAAGAAGAAAGAGCAAACCGCGTAGTATTAGTTAACAAAACTCCGTTGCAACTGTAAAGAGTTGTTGCAACGGAGTAGTAAAATTAGTGAAACACCAAGATATTACAAGCAAAAAGCCTGCTCCATCAAAATGCTAATTGAGCAAAAGTGAAGAAGGAAATTTACCCCTTACCTTTTACCTTGTTTCCCCCTCGGCGTTCCTACTGTGCTAATAGGAATATATAGATTATTTTGGGATGGAACAGTATTATAATGATCAGTTTTGATGTATCAATACGATACTAAATAAAACGAATCATTTAATGGCGGTTGTTTGCGACGATTTGAGATTATTTTGCGCGATCGCTATTTTTTTACCTAACAAAGCTGTTGTGACTAAAAATATAATTTCTGTCGCTAATGTTACAACAGTACAACCAATAAAAGTTTTGTGGGTGGGAATTGGTTGTACGCGCTTGACTTCGCGAGACTTGATTGCAATAGCAATTGAAGAAACTTTTAAAAAAAATCAACTCAATCTGAGTGCGATCGCTGGGATTGCTACTATCGACATTAAAGCGCATGAAGTCGGTTTGCTAGAACTTTGTCATCAACGCAATTTGCCTTTGAAAACCTTTCCCGCAGATATTTTGGCTTCTATTGATGTCCCCACCTCTTCCCCAGATGTCGCGCTCAAGACGGGAACTGCCAGTGTAGCTGAAGCCGCAGCTTTACTAGCAGCTAAGTGTCAAACTCTGCTGGTTCCGAAACAAATATTTAAATCAAGCTACAATCATGAAAATGTCTCCCCCTCTACTTTACAAGGGGCAGTGACAATAGCCATTGCCCAAGCGGAAGAAGAATACATTTAATATCATATCTAGCGTTGGGACACATATTCTTTGTAGAGACGCCTCTTAAAAAAAGAGTAATACAGCACGATGCTGCGTAAATAAAGTACAGTACCTAAAAAGTGAAAGTCATATATAAAAGTTTTTTTACTCCTGACTCCTGTACTCCTGACTTCTGAATTCTGCTGTATTATAAAGCGGTTTGGGTTTTGGTTGAGAAAGAGAAAATATCTTTTTTTACCTATTTCTAGTCAATTACTCTGAGTAAGTAATTAATTATCGTAGAAACGATCGCCAACACAATTGAACCCAACAAAGCAGGTAAGAAGCCCCGAATCTCAAAACCATAACCAGGAGTAAGGGCACTTGCTAGCCAAAGTGTAAAGGCGTTGATCACAAATGTAAACAACCCAAAAGTAATCAGGTTGATTGGCAACGTCAAAAGTCCTAAAATCGGTCGAACTATCGCATTAACTAGCCCTAGAACAATAGCAGCAACAAGCGCTGTGACAAAAGTCGTGACGATAAAGCCAGGAACGAAATGAGCCGTAATCAGCAATGCGATCGCTGTGCCTAACCAAGTTAACAAGAAGTGTGCCATAACTTTATTACACTTTATAAAATGAGGACTAAAGTCTTCACTACGAATTTATCAGTTAAAGTTCTTTTGGATACTTATATTATCAGACAGGCTGCTAATAGCGAAGCAATTAAATAATGAGTCGATTTTCTCTGATGAAGTTTTCAGTAGGAGAAAATCGACTCACTAAAGGTAAAATTCTCTTTTTACTCTACATCAGTCCCAAGGGCTAATCTAACGCGGTTGACTGCGACGCCGTGTGAGAACATCCCAAGTAGCACCACCAGCAACACCATCAGGCTCTAAACCATAGCGTTGTTGTGCTGCTTTCACCGCTGCTTCAGTAGATGTGCCAAAATCTCCATCTACACTACCATCCAAAAAACCAAGCCTTTTCAGTCTTTCTTGCAGTTTAACAACTTCAGAACCACGCATTCCTATCCGCAAAATCGGCATTCCCGCTGCGGTGTATTGAATACTAGGCGTCTGCCGAGTAGTTTGTCCAGAAGTACTAGTTTGGCTTCGAGTAGTTTGTCCAGAAGTACTAGCTTGACGAGTGCGAGTAGTTTGTCCAGAACTTCTAGTTTGGCTTCGAGGAGTTTGTCCAGAAGTACTAGCTTGACGAGTGCGAGTAGTTTGTCCAGAACTGCTAGTTTGGCTTCGAGGAGTGCGAACAGTTTCGCGAGAACTGCTAGTTTGGTTTCGAGGAGTTTGGCGAGTACGAACAGTTTCGCGAGAACCACTGGTGGAAGTAGTACGAACAGTTTGCTCAGAGCGAGAAGTTTGTCCAGCACCATCGGTTGAGGTAGTACGCAAAGTTTGCTCAGAACTACTGGTTGAGGTACCACTGCCGGGCGATGATTGTCTGACGGTTGTTTGTGAACTGCTTGTTGTCGCTCTTGGGCTAGACGGTTTTGGCTCAGGAGTGGCATTACCAGTCACGGCATTTGGAGTCTTGCTGGGAGTGGGAAAATTGGCTGCGGGGTTCGGTGAAGCAGTCGAAGAAGCTACCGTTCCTTCGCCAGGAAAAAGTCTAGCCCAAGTGTTAGCATCAACAATGCCATCTGGAGGCAAGCCAGCTGCTTGTTTAAATTGAGAAACAGCGTTTGCCGTCGTTTGGTTAAAATTCCCATCAACTGCGCCGGTGTAATAGCCTAAAAGTTTTAGCGTTCCCTGTAGCTCGGAGACGCGCTCTCCTTGACTACCAAGTTTTAGGGTAGGACGATTGACGCTACCTCCAACAACTACTTGTGCAATTTCTGGTGGTGCTGCAAATGATACTACGGCTGTTGAGCCAATTAGCACAGGTGTAGCAAAGCACAGAGGTAACAAATAAAACTTGCTCGCAGAAAAAAAACGAGATGCTATTGATGTTTGTAAGTAGTTACATCTACTTACTGTCTGGCTGCCTTTCATGGAATTTACCCCCGGTTGATTCTGATGCTAATAGTACAGCGGCTTGGCTTTACAACAAAGCTAGTTTATTGCACTATTAATAGCTTCCTGTTGACCAACTAAGGATAAATAAGGTTCCCGTAAATATTGGTTAGCTGCTGCGATCGCGTCTTTAACACTTACACCGGCAATTAACTCCTGAAACAATAAATCAAAATCAATTCCTAACCCCAAAATTTCATACCACCCGTATACTTGAGCAATTTGAGCGTTAGTTTGTTTACCTAAAGCATACTGCCCTAGTATCTTATTTTTCGCCGCTTGAAGTGCGCTTTCTTCTAGTTGGTTGCTAGATAATAAATCTACTTCTGTACGCAGTCCGGTTAAAGCGATACTGGTATTTTCTGGCGCGGTTCCCATGTAAACTACAAACGAAGCAGGATGCAGCCTTGTAGGATAAAATGCAGACACTTCGTAAGCTAAACCCCGCTTTTCGCGCAATTCCACAAACAAGCGACTAGAAAGCCCATTTCCCAAGTAGGTAGATAACAACTTCAACGCAGCATATTCCGCAGTCCGCACTGATGGTCCGAGATAACCCAGCATGATGACTGATTGCTGTGTTTGTTGCACTTTGAGTCTTTGCTGTGGCTCAATCTTAATATCGGGAAAATGTACTATAGGCAGTGGTTCCGACGGAGCTTGCCAATCTCCAAATATTTTTTCTACTAAACTAACTGCATCTTCTAATGTGACTCGACCGGCAATACTAATTACCAGATTATCTGGACGAAAATACGTCTGGTGATACTTGACTAAATCAGCGCGAGTCAAACTGCCCATAGTTGTTTCATCTCCCAGCACCGACATAGCATAGGGATGATTTTGATACATCACTTGGCGCAGTTGGTCAAAGGCGATGGTAAATGGTTGCTCTTTTTGAGAGCGAATATCTTGTAAAGCTAAACGGCGTTCTAGTTCTACTTCAAGTTCAGGAAAAGTAGGCGATCGCATAATTCGCCCCGCCAATCCCAAAATATCGGCAAAATCTGCGGTAACGGTCTTCAATGACACCAAAAAATAATCGGCGGCACTATCTGCACTCAAACCCGCGCCCATAGATTCTACATGTTCGGCGATTTGCAAGCTAGAAAGTCCATCGCATCCCTTTGTCAGCACTGTAGACAACAAATGTGCTAACCCTGACTGCTCTGGATTTTCGTTACAACTACCAGCACGAATAAAAATCCGCGCTGCAATAATATCGGCAGCGGGATTTTCTGCTACTAATAATACGATGCCATTGCTTAATACAGTGCGAGCGATCGGCGAGTGAGAAATAGAAGATTTTAGAGTTTGAGTCATTAGTCAAAAGTTAGGAGTTAGGAGCCAGGAGTCAGGAGTCAGGAGTTAGGAATCAGGAGTCAGGAGTTAAAAATCAAAAGTCAGGAGTCAGGAGTCCAATGCCCAATGCCCCATGACGGCAGATGCTCCACTTGGGGAGCCACCCCCGTGGGCGGGTTTCCCGACTTGAGGGGAGTGGCGTGAGACCCCTTGGCGCTAGCCTCTCCCTTTGGGAGAAGACCGCACTGCCTCCCCAATGCCCCATCCCCCATGCCCAATGACTAACAAGGTTTGAGTACCGTAACCGCATAATTGTGCGGCGAAAGATAATCTTGAGCTAATTGTTGCAGTTCTTGGGCATCAAATGATTGAATTTGCTGGGGATAGGTTACGGACAATTCAGCTTGGGCGATGGTATTATAGTAGCCATAAAGCCCGGTGAGTTGATTTGGGGTTTCGGTAGAAAAGGCATATTCATTACATAGCAGTCTGCGGGTACGTGCCAGTTCAGCATCGCTAATTTCCACATTCTGCAAATCTTCCAGGTGAGCGCAAATTAAAGCTTCAACTTTTTCTAGTTCTTCTGCTTCTAACCAAGCGCTAATTGTAAATAAACTCGATTCGCGTTGCAGAGACAAATTAGCGCAAATTCCCTGCACTAATTGCAATTCTTCTCGTAAATCGCGAACTAACCGCGATGTCCGTCCTTCTGCTAATAGTACTGATAATAAATCTAAACCGTAGGCGCTGCGGAGTTTTTCGACTCCTGGTGCTGTCCATGCCATCGTTAACCGCGCTTGCTCTAAGCGTGGTAAATGTAGTTCTTGACGGCGAATACCGATAATAGGTGATTGGACTACAGGCTCAAACTGCGGACAAGAAGTGCGATCGCCAAATTTTTCAAAGGTGCGATTTACTAATTCTAAAGCTGGTTTTTCGCCAATCCCCCCCACCACCACCACCGTCATGTTTTCTGGTTGATAGTGAGCGCGATGAAAACAGCGCATTTCTTCTGCGGATTGCTGCATCAATTCTTGCTCAGTACCCAGCACCGAACGTCCGTAGGGATGCTGCGGGTATACGCTTTGAATCAAAGCTTGAAATCCCAGCCAATCGGGATCGTCTTGCGCTTGACGAATTTCCTCTAATACCACATCCCGCTCTCGGTCAAATTCCGCTTCCGGAATTGCAGCATTAAGCAACAGTTCCCCTAAATGAGGCAAAGTATCTTCTAGATATGTGGCAGCTGTGGTCAGAGTGTAATGAGCATAATCATAACTGGTAGCCGCATTAGTCACGCCACCTCTATTTTCAATATTCTCGTCAAATACTCCGGGGGCTAGGGTCGCAGTACCTTTAAAAATCATATGTTCTAAAAAGTGTGCCATGCCGAACCACGGATTTGGCTCTCTTGTTGCACCAGCACGCACCCAAACATCAGCCACTACAACAGGGGTGGTGGCAATTTCTTGATGAATAAAAGTAACACCATTGTCTAGTTGAAAAACTGAGGCTGGAAACACCGTATTAATTAGCTGTTGTGACAATTTTTGCTGCTTTCACCAAAATTTAACGCAGTTTTGGTTATATTAACGTTTATTGACATCTAAATTAGAATCAATTTATACAGATTTTTTTACCAAAGATAAAGTGACCATTTCCTAACTTATATAGATAGGTAATTTGCATCCTCAATGCAGCTAAAATGCTTGGAATAACTTGTTTTGCTTTATTTTTAGATAATTTTTGATTAATTGATTGATAACTAATTTATATAGTTAAAGCTCCCAAGTCTTTGCTGACTCTGGGAGCTAAAAATTTGAAGTTCACCGCGACGCCGTTTTACCTAAGTTTATGACCTGGGTTTATCCAGGTGGGAACCTAATTCCTCGTTTAAAGTTTCCGAGTCGTTGCTCGGTCTACTGCCACGAGAACAGTTGACTCCCTTTTCTTTAAAGGCATAGATCAAAAAACTTGATGGCAGTCACCAACGTCGTAGTGGAACTTCACCCATTATAACTATCAAAAAGATATTGTGTGTTTAATCTGGAAAATAATAAAGTCCTCAAGGAAGGATACCGTTGGCGAATGGTAGGTCTGACCCTTGATTTGACCATAAAACCCTCGTAGAGACGTTCCGGCGGAACGTCTCTACAATCGTGTGGAATGACGAAAAAAGGCTGGGTCGGCACACGAGTGTTGGTATAGGCTTAGGCTTCTAGCCTATGGGGATATTTGGATACCAGATAGATTCTATGCTGCGGGCGACATCCATCGCTTCATTTTGATTTTGATTATCCAGCAAAACGGTGACGTGTCCCAATTTGCGCCCTAGACGCGATTCAGTTTTGCCGTACCAGTGCAGGTGCGCTTGGGGAATTTGCAATAAGTGCGATCGCTTTTGTTCGTAATCGCTTTGAGAATTTTCATATCCTAAAAGATTAACCATCACAGCAGCAGCGCAACGCAAAGCGGGATTACCCAAAGTAAAACCACACACTGCTCTCAAATGTTGCTCAAATTGCGAGGTTTCGCAAGCATCAAGGGAAAAATGCCCAGAATTGTGGGTACGAGGGGCAATTTCATTTACCAGCACCTTCCCATCAGCGGTGAGAAATAGCTCAATTCCAAAAACGCCTACGACTTGCAGGCTATTTAATATAGTGTGAGCGATCGCTTCTATTTCTGCTGCTTGTTTGGGTGTAATCTTTGCCGGCGCAATTACCCGCCGACATACTTGTTCTTCTTGCTGAGTTTCCACGACTGGGTAAGTTACAACCTCGCCATCGACTGAACGCGCGGCAATTATCGCTAATTCTCGTTCAAAAGGGACGAATTCTTCTATCAAAAAAGCGCTTTCCGTGATATTATAATCTAGCTTGGGCTGTAAACTCGCAAAATCTTTGATGATGAAAGTACCTTGACCGTCATAACCGTGACGACGGGATTTGAGAACTAAGGGAAATCCCAACTTGGATGCGATTTTTTCCTTGTCTTGAGGCTCGATGGCGAAAAACTCAGGGACAGGTAAACCCAAGTCGCGTAAATAGCAGCGTTGATGATATTTATCTAAAAGGGGAATTAAAGCTTCTAAAGAGGGACGGAAGCAAACGCCTTGATGTGCCAGGATTGATAAAGCGTCTAGGTCAACAAACTCGTTTTCAAAGGTGATGATATCGCATTTGCCAGCTAAAACAGCCGTAGCTGTGGCATCATCAACTTTAGCTAAAACTGTATCAGCCGCGATCGCTACAGCCGGATCTTCTCTGCTAGGAGTTTGCACCACCAATTCTAATCCTAACTTTTGTGCAGCGTCTCCCATCATCCAGGCGAGCTGTCCACCACCAATTACACCAACACGCTTCATTGACATCCTAGAGAATCACGAGTTTCTACGCCAGTTTGAGAATTTACACCGCTAGCTTTTGCACACAGTTCTTTGATTTGCGCTTTATCCAAAATTGCATCGCTGAAATCTGCACCTTTGATATCTACATTAGTAAAGACAGCGCGAAGCAAAAGAGCTTCGGTTAAATTGGCATCGCTCAAATCAGCCCCAGTTAAGTTTACCTGATCGACGAGTGCGTTGCTTAAATCGGCTTTATGCAGATTCGCTTGTGTCATTGTGCTAGCACTCATCACCGCACCTCGCAAGTCAGCACCAGCAAAGTTAGTCAGTTCCATATTGGCGTTAGAAAATTCAGCCGCTTGTAAACTTTGCCCAGAAAAATCTCGTTTTGTCAATTGTGCATTGCTAAATGACAATGGATGAGTCCAGTCTGCGAGTGCTGGTGTTGCCCAGTTCAAGCAAAATACAATTATCAAGGTAATTAACGCTAACTTTTGCCGCCAAAACATATTCGCTTGCTGGTTGTGTGTTCAATCGCAGATCGCGACGGTTCAAGTTTTAGCTTACCGCAAGTCCCTGATGTTTTATTGCTTAACTTTTAGCTTTCGGCGTTGACAAAGGCAACTTGTAACAGTTTGTTAAGGTTGATTGGGGCGAAACAAGCGATCGCACGCCTTGAATAAAAAATTTCTTACCAAATACCAAAGAAAATAATCAAGCGTTTGCTTAATAAATATTGTTCATCTGCGGCACAATTAGACAAGCCCAAAGTTTAAAACAGTTTTTATGTTGAACGCGAAAATTTTATTGTCTAAGTCTTACTGTCAAAGGGTTAGAGCATTTTATAATCAAGGCAAGCCCTCACTGCTTTCTTTACAATTCTTTATTGAATAAGTATTTACAAAAAGCTTGTTCTGCTTGATATCAATGGCTATATATTTTGGGTACTCGAAGCAATGACTCACACCATTCTTTACAATTCTTTATATTGAGGTTTTTAAGTAAAGTTTATTATCTTTTAACGCCAAGAGGCTATAGATTACTGTTAGTCTTGTAGTTAAGAAAAGCATGGTTTGAGCGTTATATAAGAAATGTTTCACATGCTTAACAAAGCTTAACCATTAAGAACAATCGTTCATTGACAAGGCGATTAGTGGGCAGAGCAGAAAGACTCAAGTAACTAATATTTAACTTCTACAGAAATTTCCTAAGTCCAAATTCCCAACTTTGATTATGAAACATTACGCAATTGAATGGATCGAAGAATGGTGTCAAGAAAATGGCTGGACAGATTTATTTGTTGAACGGCGTAATAATTTCTGGGCTTTTCCACCAACAGCAGTAATGCCGGAACCAATCCCTCCCAAAGTTTTAAACGTGATTAAAGCCCAAAAGGGATTAACGTGCGAGGAAAAATGGTTGTCTATCTCAGCAGTAGTGACAACAATTGCCGCCGTAGCTTCTAGTTATTTGTTAAAATGTCCAATGCCATTAGTTTTGGCGTTTGCTTTTGATGCCGTAACGATGGCTCAACTGGAAGTTGAAGATATTTAGAGTCATGTCTTGTGATAAGTAGTAAGCAAAGCTTAAAAGCGAAAAATAAGGCTTTGCATATTTTCGCTATGATTATTTCACCCAGTCGTCATCTTTTATCGTAAATAATTAGCTTTTTCTTGACACCCAGATTTATCTAAGGGTGACTTTTTTTCACCTTACATCGAGTATACGCGGTGTGATTAGATGACAGTAGATCGTCAACAGTGTCGTTAATCTGTTAACGACGACATTTAATTAGTTATTCGGCAAAATAAATGGGCGATACTGGATTTGAACCAGTGACCCCATCCGTGTGAAGGATGTGCGCTACCCCTGTGCTAATCGCCCAAGACTTACTATTTTAACATATTTTCTTGCAAATAAGAAGAAATAACAGGGGAAGCTACAGTAGCGAAAAAGGCTTCCCCTTGTAGATGCCTTACTTGCTTTTAAAACCTATCGTAGGGAGAGAATATAGTGTAGTAGAGCGAAGGATCAACCCGATCTGTGAAGCGAGAATAGAACTGGTGCATTCGGATTGAGTCTGGTTCGTGTTGTTCTTGTTGAGAATTTTCCGATGTTTCTGGCTTACTGGCTACGGTAGTTTCAATCAAATTAGCTAACTTTGACCATGCGACGGAAAAAGGATTTTGTAAATAACTTTGAAACAAGGATTTCTTTTCGTTGCCAGATAATCCTGGTTTTTCTGAATCATTGAGCAGCGAATCATTCGTATTCTTAGACATGTTTATTCTCCTTTGAGATGTTGAGTTTTGTTGCAATAAAACTGCATTTCGTGAGTAACTGTATTCTTTGGGGAGATTCCGCAAAGCTAACTTAAATGCATTCTTATACAGATATAGATATAAATCAAATCAAGTTATGCACTTTAAGGATAAAAATAGTAACGATTGATTACATATGCAAAAATAAACTTTAAAGGCAGAGCATCTTGTGCCTTTAGGAACAATCTGTAACTTAATTAATAACCGCTATATTGTCATTTATATGCTTACCTTGCGCGAGGTAAACTAAAAGGAAAAATTTGTTGTTATATATGAGTTTTGGTACGTTACGCACTTCGCTAACGCACCTTAGAATGGTTTTAGATTTAATTTGGTTGGACTACTTATCTTGCGCGATCGCACCCTTATCAATCCAATTGCGGATAGTCGTCCCACAGAGCAGTAGTTTCCCGCAGACTTTGGTGATTGCCATCGCCTAATATGAGATGATCTAAGAGGGGAATGCCTAACAACTGCGCTCCGGCTAATAATTGGCGCGTCAAGTCGATATCAGTCTGACTAGGTTCAACGTTACCAGAAGGATGATTATGCCCGACTATCACTCGCGTTGCCCCATGACGAATGACTTCGCGAAAAATCTCGCGGGGAGGGGCTAAAGTTTCTGTGGCTGTACCGATGGTAATAACTTGCGTTCCCAGCAAACAATTCTTAACATCTAAGAGCAACACTCCAAAACGTTCTTGATTTTGCCACATTAAATCTTGACTCAAAGCCGCCGCTGCCGCAAGTGGACTATCAATTGGTGTACGGTCTAAGGGGCGAGATTGAAAAGCTCGTTTACCTAATTCAATAGCTGCTAAAATGGTTGTCGCCTTTGCCGGACCAATACCAGGTATTTGCATTAACTCTGCGGGGGTAACGTCTCGCAATACTGCTAAGGGATCGCGATCGCATTTTGCCAATTCATGTAGAATATATTGCCCCAAACCGATCGCTGATAGTTTTCCCGGTCCTTGACCAGTGCCTAGTAAAATTGCGATTAATTCCGCTGTAGCTAAAATTTTCGCTCCATGTGTCATTAACCGTTCTCGCGGACGCTCGCTGGTTGGTATATCGGCAACTCTGAGGCAGTAGGTCATATTGAGAATATACTGGAGATAGATGAACCTATCTCTAGTTATCTCTTGTTTACTTTCCAAAGCGTCCTAATTTGACAAAATCTTTAATATGATGTCAATTTTCTCTGGTTATCGAAATATTAGCTTCATATAAAAGCGCCAAAGAAAAGCATGAGCAAATTGTTACTGGTGAATTTGGGTTGCTTTGAGCATATGGTAGGTAATCAGCAACTGGGTGAGAGCAAGCGGGTAACTTTGCAGCGTTTCGCCGGTTGTACCGGATACTTTGCCCAACTCTGGATTACTTTCGCGATCGCATATATTTTTTAAGTAGGGCATATCAGAACAAATCAGCTGCTCTAATTTGTTAACTTGTTCCAAAGTTGCATGACCATCAACTTCTAAAACATCCACAGGTTTACCCATATCTCGATCTAATCCTAAACGAATCGCTGAGTTGGAATCACCATTGGTGGATTTGACAATCTCAGTAAAATCCGGATGGGGAATTGTCGGACGCAATACCAAGCGTACATTTAAGTGCCCATTTGCTTGCGCTTCATCTTCACTAGGGGGATAGAAACTTACTACCATATCAGACCATTGCCGCTGCGGACGAATAAATTGCTCTGAGTCTGGTTCGCGCTTTTCTAATTCTGCCAGAACTTGTTCTTCAGTGTAGCCCCGCTTTTGCGTATCCCGCTTGACTTTCCACTTAGCGCGTAGCGATTCAGGGGGTGCTAAGTAAACTTTTACATCATAGCAATCCCTTGCGCCACGAGTTGAATAACCAAGCAATCCCTCAATAATTACGAATTTAGCAGGCTTGATATATATTGGTGGCTCAAATGTGCCGGTTTTGTGGCTATAAATTGGCTTGAGGATTGGCTGTCCTATTCGTAGCTGAGACAGGTGATGCTGCATTATATCAAGATAGTTGCAGTCAGGATGTAAAGCTGTGATACCGAGTTCTGCACGTTGTGTGCGATCGTAGCGGTGGTAATCATCTGTACAGATGATCGTGACATTCTCAGTTCCTAATACCTGAGCTATTCCTTTAGTCAGTGTTGTCTTACCTGCTGCACTATCACCAACGATGCCAAGAATTATTGGACGGCTCATCATACCCCCAAAGTTACTAATGTTTTGTATGTTATTTTACTTATTTTAGAAACTAATCAGATTTAACTCAAGATAAAAATGTCTCTTAACAATGACAATCTTGAGGTATTTCTGACGAAATTACATACAATGAATGCTTTTATGGCATACGCAATTCCTTTGTATCGATTTACAAAGGGCTTGTGATGAAAATTAATATTATAAGTATATACTTAGGTAAATGCAATATTTTTGCACCTACCTTTAAGATAAATTGCCTAAATTAAATTTTTATCAACGCGGGCAAGATGGTAAAGACTTGTGAGCGTAATAACAATCGAAATAATCTAGTGCTTCACGACTAGATGGATGACTACGGGTAATATATAAAGGTTCACTATTTGGATCTGATTTGCGACTCCAAATTTTTAGGTAATATTGAGTGTTATCAGTGGATCGCCAAAGTTGATATTTATAATCGCCACCTCCACCGTTATTAATTAATGAATCTGCCATTGCTATAGTTGATGTAGTTAGCATTGCTGCTGTAGTTAAAAGGAAAAAAATACTCTTTTTAAATATCATTTTTGATTACCAAAGATTACATTACTTTTATATCTTTAATAACTCCTAGAAAAAGTAAGTTAATTTAAATAATTCATGAATATATCATGATGCAAAAAGTCTAGTTTTGATAAAAACTAAGAGCGATTACGGAAATTATTACAGCTTTTCTGTAAAGCTACGTAGTGAGGACTTCAGTTCTTTTTTTATAAGATGAGGACTTTAGTCCTCACTACGTTATTGCAGAATGACAAATTGCATTGGGTTATGCAGTTCCTAATGTGCTGAACGCAGTGAAATTCTTTGACATACTCCCATGCCTAAAGGCATGGGGATTCTAGGCTCAAACAACGATTGCGGGTATAGCCCGTCTAACATCGTCTAACCTGTGCAGTTGATGCCCCAACAGCACAAATATTTTTAGCTGCGTTTTCGTCCCTCCCCTGAACTGATTGACAGGACGGACAACGCCACTCTCTGACTGACAAATTCAGCTTTTCTAGAACGTGTCCACAACTAGAACAAGTTTTAGTAGACGGATACCATTGATCCACAAACACCAGTTGCTTGCCTTTGTTTTTGGTAACCCACTCTAGAATTTGTAGAAATTCTCCAAAAGCCAAGTCTGATATCTTGCGTCCCCAAAGACGTTGCATTCCTTTGAGGTTGAGTGTCTCAAAGCACAGCACATCAAACTTGTTAGTTAACTCATGCGCGAGTTTCCAAAACCAATCACGCCTTCGGTTAGAAACGTCCTCATGCTTGCGTACCAGATTCTTTCTAGCTCGCTCCCGATTGGATGAGCCTTTCAACTTTTTGGAGTGCTGTCTACTCGCTTTCTTGATGGTATTTAAAGACTGTTTGAGGAATTGTGGTGATTCAATACAGGAGCCGTCTGAGCAAGTGAGAAATGTTTTTAATCCGAAGTCAAACCCCGCTATTCTACCAGTCGTGAATTTACTTTCAGATTCAGGACAATTATCAACCACAACAACCATAAACAATTCACCCAATGATGTGCGCTTGATGGTTAGTGTTTTGACCGTTCCCTCTATCTCTCTAGACTTCCAAAATTGATAAACCCTCTGACCTATCTTGACCCTCTTGCCACCAAGAAACTTATATCCTGCCTGCTTAAGGGTGAATGATTTGTACTTCTTAACTTTCTTGAATCCTGGTGGTCTAACCCCTTTCTTGTTGTGCTTGAAAAACAGTTGGTATGCTTTCTCAATGCGTTGACAAATATCCTGCACTGCCTGAGAACCTACCAACTGCCAAAATCGGTTGCGTTTCCGCAACTTGGCAATATGAGTCTGTTCGCGTAGCGTGGCGTTAGCCAAGTTTTGCACAGTTCAAGTGTTTACCCCACATCCGGTAGTACCGACGATGGAGGGCAATACAATAATTGTAGATTACCCCTGCGGCGTTAATTGACCGCTTGAGGTATCTATTGCGCTTGTGTTCGTACAACTTAAACTTCAGTGTTTTCATGCTAATATTGTATATCAATTAGATATACAATTGCTATGAAAAAAAGTGTGTTTTTTAGATTGACGGATGAAGAATTCACAAACCTAGAATCGTATTGCGAAGAAACTGGAAGATCCAAATCAGATGTCTTAAGAGAACTCATTAGAAGCCTAAAGACAAAGAGAAAGCCGTCCTTCTAGGACGGGGCTTTAAACCCAGTTTTTCGGTAAAGTGTAGGAAAAAGCGCGATAACGAAACGTTGCTGCCAAAGGCAGATCGCATAAACATGGGAAAACAAACTTTAGGTCTGGAACAACATATTTATGACTACTTGCAGTCAGTATCTGTGCGAGAGCCAGAAATTTTACAGCAATTACGGCAGGAAACAGACCAGCAGCCACTTTCACAAATGCAAATTTCTCCGGAACAGGGACAATTTATGGCGTTGCTGGTGCAGTTAATGGGTGCAAAGAAAACTTTAGAGGTAGGGGTATTTACGGGGTACAGTTCGCTGATAGTTGCATTGGCGTTACCACCATCCGGTAAAGTTGTCGCTTGTGATGTTAGTGAAGAGTATACAGCGATCGCTCGCCGTTATTGGCAGCAAGCAGGTGTGGCAGATAAAATTGATTTGCACATTGCCCCAGCAATGGATACTTTAGATCGATTGCTGGCAAATGGTGAAGCGGAAACTTTTGATTTTGCTTTCATCGATGCAGACAAAAGCAGCTACGACGGCTATTATGAGCGGGCGTTACAACTGGTGCGTGTGGGTGGACTGATAGCGATCGATAATGTACTATGGTCAGGGCGCGTCGCCGATCCCCAAGTGCAAGATAACAGAACGAAGACGATTCGCGCCCTGAATCAAAAGCTACATCAAGACTCACGAATTACTCTTAGCCTAGTGCCGATCGCGGATGGTTTGACTTTGGCGTTGAAGCTTCCCCAGCCCTCTTTTTAGCTAATTCCAACTGTAGTTGCTTCTGCTGCATTCGTAATCTTTTATCCTCAGTGAGGCTATCAAAACAGTGTGGGCAAGAAATGCCTAATTCATATTTTGGGGAAGCTTTATCTTCGTCAGAAATTGGATGTCCACAACTCGGACACTTCTCGTAAGTTCCTTCCTCCAACCCGTGAGAAACCGCAACTCGTTCATCAAAGACAAAACATTCCCCCTCCCACAAGCTTTCTTCTGCTGGAACTTCTTCTAAATACTTGAGAATGCCACCTTTAAGATGATATACTTGCTCAAATCCTTGAGCAAGCAAGAAAGAAGAAGCTTTTTCACAGCGAATTCCACCTGTACAAAATAATGCCACCTTTTTGTGTTTCGAGGGGTCGAGGTGGTGGCGAACATAATCGGGAAATTGCCGGAATGATTCAGTTTGCGGATTTTGCGCTCTTTGGAAAGTACCGATATCTACTTCATAATCGTTGCGAGTATCAACCACGGTGACTTCTGGATCGCTAATTAGGTCATTCCAATCCTGAGGACTAATATAAGCGCCAACTTGCTCATTTGGATCAACTTCTGGCAAACCCAAAGTCACAATTTCTTGCTTTAAGCGCACCTTCATCCGCTCAAATGGCGGTGTGTCAGTAAAAGATTCTTTATGTTCTAAGTCTGCTAGACGAGGATCGGAACGCAGAAAGGATAAAACTGAGTCAACGCTGTCACGCAAACCCGCAATTGTACCGTTAATGCCTTCTTTTGCTAGGAGAATCGTCCCCTTAACTTCTTGTGCTTGACAGTAAGACAGCAGAATGGGTTGTTTTTCGGCAAAATCTGGCAAGCTGACAAATTTATAGAATGTTACAACTAATATCATTTCTTTTGTCCCCCTTTTATAAAAAAAGAATATATGTTAAAATGACCAGAGCAGTTTAAATAACCTGCTTTTTTCATTTTATGGGGGTTTAGCTCAGTTGGTAGAGCGCCTGCTTTGCAAGCAGGATGTCAGCGGTTCGAGTCCGCTAACCTCCATTATTCAGCACGTTGAAAGACTACAGAAAGATTATTTGCTGGCATTTGGTAAGTATTTATCAAGTGGAGATTTCGTGCTTTGGCTGCGGTTATAACGTCATCCAAATCACGCACACCCCAGTTTGGATTTTGTGCGCGTAAAGAACTGTCAAAAGCTGCATTACTTGGTGAGGTATGTTCTCCCCCTTGTTTGAAGGGACCATATAAATAAAGGATGCCGCCAGGTGGTAGGATGCGATCGCTAAGAGCCATTAATCCCAGGCACGCTCCCCAAGCAGAAATGTGAATCATATTGATGTTGACTATCGCTGTAATTTGGGTGGGATCTGGTACAGCCAAAACTGACGCACTAGCATCTAAATCGAGAGGTGGATAAAGATTATCAGATGGTGAATGTGCAATCCAGGCAGCAATACTGGCTCGCGATCGCGGATTAGGATCGGAAGGTAGCCATTTACGACGTTTGAGATGTGGCGCAAAATATACCGCATGTTCCCCAGTACCGCTGGCTATTTCCAAAATAGTGCCACTTGCTGGTAGAACTTGTAAAAGTATTTCTAGGATGGCTTCGCGGTTGCGTTCCGTTGCTGGTGCAAATTGTCGTAGGTCTTGTGATGTATTCATTTATGGATGCGTTAGCGTAGCTTACCGTAGGTATCGCTTTTTAATTGGTTTGATGAGTATGCGATCGTCATTATTCCATTATCTCATCTGTGGCGGGTGAACCTGGAAAAAAGTGATGCCGAGTACGGCAACGCTTCGCGAACGCTTAATATATCCTCTAGGGTATAGGGACAATTTTGCGGAAATGTTTTCATAAGTAGATTTGTTTCTCCAGAAGCGAGTAAAATTGGTTTGATATAAGCTTTTTGGAGAACTTCTTGCAGGTAAGGTTTAAGACTACGATTTTCTGCAAGTAATTCCAAAGTATCTAGACGTTGTATGCGAATCGTATTTAAGTAACTACGACTTCGTTTTTCATGCTGATATTCCCATTTTAGTAAATGTGCAATTAAGACACTCCAACGATTTCGCAGTTCAGCGCGTTGCTGTTTACCCAAAGATTCAATTTCCTCAATTAAATTGGACAAATCAAGCTGATTCCATTGCTGATGACGAAGCAGGTTAGCCTGTTTTTGAGTCCAAGCGTAGAAGTCAGTTTCATAAAGTTGCATTACTTTTTACCGCTGTTTGTGGTGTTTGCATAGTGGGGTGATAACAAGCGCGAACTTTCCCTAATTTTAATGTGAGTTAGCGTAAATATACGCCTTCAGGCTAGAAGCCTGGGGCTACACAAACAAAGCCTGCCTTCGCAGGCTATGGAAATTTTAGCCTGCGAAGGCAGGCTTTGTACGTATAGCGACACCCTTCTAGGGTGTTGATCGCTTTTTAATTAGATTTTTGGCATGGGATTTACTATTGAAAATTATGCACTTTATTAATAACACGTAAAATAAAGTTTATTAAATTACTGCCTACGTGATATTTGTTAAGAAAAAAATTAACATTAACGTGTCTGAAAATACTCTAAATTAGAATTGTCAATTTAATGGTTGTTGAAAAAAATCCGAAAATTTTTCATTCCTGCTTAGGAAAACAGATGACACGAGAATCAGCTTCAAATTATGAATATCAAGTTGGGGGTAGTTTACCTATTGAGTCTCTCACCTACGTTCGGCGACAAGCTGATGAAGACCTTTATAAGCACTTGAAAGCGGGAGAGTTTTGTTATGTTCTCAACTCCCGGCAAATGGGTAAATCTAGTTTGCGCGTGCAGGTAATGCAGCAGTTGCAACAAGAAGAAATTGCTTGTGCGGTAATTGATATCACCTCAATTGGTACGGCAGATATTACACCAGAGCAGTGGTATGCTGGCGTAATAGATACACTAATTGGCAGCTTCAATCTTTACACCACTTTTGATTTAGATACATGGTGGACTGAGAACAATTTATTATCATACGTTCAAAGATTAAATAAGTTTATTGATGAAGTACTGCTCGAATTAGTTGTTACAAATATTGTTATTTTTATTGATGAAATTGATAGTATTCTCAGCCTTGGGTTTAATCCTGATGATTTTTTTGCGGTAATCCGCGACTGCTACAACCGTCGAGCAGACAACCCCGCTTATCGTCGTCTCACCTTTGCAATATTGGGAGTGTCTACACCTTCAGATTTGATTCAAGATAAGAGACGAACACCTTTTAATATTGGTAGAGCAATTGATTTAACTGGTTTCCAACTTGAGGAAGTGCAACCGTTAGCGCAGGGATTAGCGACGGTAGGAAATCCACAAGCATTGATAGAAGCAGTGCTGTATTGGACAGGAGGACAGCCGTTTTTGACACAAAAAGTCTGTAAATTAGTAAAGACTGAGAAATACGAATTGGGGATTGGTGATAGCCAATCGTTAATTGCTGATTTAGTCAGAAAGCGCATTATTAAAAATTGGGAAACGCAGGATGAACCAGAGCATTTGAAAACAATTATAAATAGGATACTCTACAGTAGTGAACAGCGTAGCGGCAGGTTATTAGGATTGTGTCAGCAAATTTTGCAGCAAGAAGAAATAATAGCCGATGACAGTGCCGAACAAACTGAACTGCGGTTGACAGGATTGGTAGTGAAGCGCGATGGTAAACTGCGAATTTATAACCGCATATATAAAGAGGTATTTAATCAAGAATGGTGCGATCGCCAACTTGCAAAACTGCGTCCTTATGCTGAAACCCTCAATGCGTGGGTAGCCTCACAGCGTCAAGATGAGTCACGCTTATTGCGGGGACAAGCGCTACGAGATGCTCAAGCTTGGGTAGCAATGCAAAGTTTAACAGATTTGGATTATCAATTTTTAGCCGCTAGCCAATATGTAGAACAGCGCGATATTCAGCTTCTTTTAGAGGCTGAAGCAACAGCCGTAAAAGCAGAAAAAGCAGAAATTGAAGTAAAAAGAGCTAGAGAAAACCTTAAATTTCAAAAGCAGAAAATTCAACTAGCGATCGCATCTCTTATCTGCATCACGGGAATTGCAATCTTTGCAGGATTTCAGTGGAGAGTAGCAGATGAAGGTCAGATTCAAGCATTAACAATATCCTCAAATTCAAACTTCAAATTAAACCGAAGTTCGTTTGATGCCTTAATAGATGCTTTAAAAGCTGGAAGACAGCTAAAGCGCTCTATTTGGTATAGAAACGACCCAAAGCTGAAGGCTAAAGTAATGGAAGCGTTTAGTGCAGCTTACTGGGTTAGAGAAAGCAATCGCCTAGAAAACCATAAAGACTTTGTTGTAAAGGTTAGATTTAGCCCTGATGGTAAGACCATTGCCACTGCAAGTTTCGATAATACAGCAAAAGTTTGGAGTGCAGATGGCAACGAACTCTTAACCTTGAGCGGACACACTCAACCAGTTGTAGATGTTAGTTTCAGTCCCGACAGTCAAACGATTGCTACTGCTAGCCAAGATGGAACTGCAAAACTCTGGAATCGAGAGGGAAAGCTTCTGAAAAATTTCAAAGCAGATACTAATGTAGTCTGGAGTGTTAGTTTTAGTTCTGATGGTAAGAAAATTACCACCGCTAGTGCCGATAAAACAGTCAAGCTTTGGACATCGGATGGTCGTCTTTTAAAGACTTTAACAGGTCATACCGGAGAAGTCTCCAGCGTCAGCTTTAGTCCTGATGGAAAGAAAATTGCCACCGCTAGTCTCGATGAAACAGTAAAACTTTGGGATATTGAAGGTAAATTACTGCATACTTTTACAGGGCATAAATATTGGGTATCTAGTGCGCTTTTTAGTCCTGATGGTCAAATTATTGCTTCTGCCAGTGCTGACAAAACTGTTATTCATTGGGATGTAAACAAGAAAACCAAGCTATTAACTATAACAGGGCATGAAAAGACAGTGATAGATGTTGTTTTTAGCCCTAATGATCAGAATATTGCGACTGCGAGTGCTGATAAAACACTAAAAGTGTGGCAGCGAAATGGTGTACTTTTACAAACTTTGTCGGGACATAAAGATGAAGTTAGTAGTGTTAGTTTTAACCCTAAAGGGAATATACTTGCATCTGCTAGCAACGACAACACAGTTAAACTTTGGCAAGTGAATGATTGGCTAACTAGTTTTACTGGACATACTGATTCAATCTACAGTGTTGATATCAGCCCCAAAGGTAATATTATTGCAACTGCTAGTGGTGATGCGACTATAAAACTTTGGAACTTGCAAGGACAAGAACTCAAAACACTTGTAGGACATACTAATACTGTAGTTAGTGCCATTTTCAGCCCAGATGGTAAAATCATTGCGACTGGTAGTAACGATAAAACTATTAGGCTGTGGAACTTGCAGGGACAGTTAATCAAAATACTCGCAGGACATACTGAGAGTGTTACTAGCGTCAGTTTTAGCCCCGATAGCAACATACTTGCGAGTAGTAGTCTGGACGGAACTGTGAAACTTTGGAATCGAGAAGGAAAACTTTTAAACACTCTCAAAGGAAATATTACAAGAATTTCTAACGTCAGTTTTAGTCCAGATGGCAACATTATTGCCTCTCCTGGTAGGGATGGAAAAGTACAACTTTGGAACCTGAATGGAACTCCTTTACGTAGCTGGAAGGCACATGATGGGTCAGTCTATAAAATTCGTTTTAGCCCTGATAACCAAGTCATTGCTACTTCTAGTCAAGATAGTACTGTGAAGTTGTGGAGTTTGGATGGTCGTCTTTATTTAGGTAATTTTAATCTAAAAATGTCTTTTTTTTAGTAAAAGGAACAAGCCAATTCTTAAACTACCCAAGAGAACAGTCATGGAAAATCAAGCAAAAAAACAAAATCAAAAAAATGATTGGAAGAAAAAAGGACTTGGTTGGGTTCCCGACTATCCAGACCTGCGTGACTACGATTTAACTGATGAGAAAGTTAAAAATAAGTTGAGGTTAAAAACAGACGAAAAAACTGATAACATTGAACAACTTATTGACTTAATAATTGAAAGTTTGAGTAAAGAAAATAGAGAGACAGGTCGGATACATGAAATAAAAAATAAAATATTAGGGAATGTTGTATTTACAAAGATAAAAGTTCACAAATTCTTTAGATATGAAGTAATAACAAATGTTACTAAATATATTCTTATACCAATTTAATATGAAGCTGCATAGAAAAGAGCTTCTAGGATAAAGTTATAAGAGGAAATAGATATCACCTGCTCAGGTGTAAGTTGATTGAATATTTCCTGGATGCGATCGCGTAAATTT
>JAHHID010000054.1 GCA_019359015.1 Spirirestis rafaelensis WJT71-NPBG6 | reverse complement strand
TCGGGAGTCACTTATCCTTTAAAGGGTAGGACTTGCACCTACATCCAAAAATCAGTTATGGAATATCGGAGTTCACTCCGACGTTCTCACCTAGCGCTATGAATTTACGCTAGAACGAGTCGCACTAGCTTCATAGCTGCGTTATGGCTGAGATTTTTTGTAGGTACTTTATTAATAGCTTGAATTATATCTTGAGCCTGAAGACCCGCTCTTTCAGCGGGTGTGTTAGCTAAAGCAGTAACTACCTTCAGTTCTTTGGTTTTTTCATCGGTTTCTACCGAAAAATCTATCAAACCGACGCCTATCGACTTCCCGCGAGATTCCATGTCTAGATTAGCAAACTGCTGAGAATCGAAAAAGCGGGTTTCCGGATCTTCAGTTTCATCAGCATTGCCTGGATAGCGTTGTATGCTGCTTCTTTGCTCGTGTAATTTTTGGATAAAAATTCACGCCTGGTTTCCAACCATTCAGGATTATTATTTGTAATATCTATAAATTTGCTATTAATTACTTGCCAAGCTTCATCCACAAGATGCTTTTGGCTGTTTTGAGAAGTGCAGCCGGAAATGCTAAAAGCAGCAGTGATTAAGCACAATTTGCAAAAATTTGCAACAAAGAAACGTATATTCACGATTTTTAGGCTTTTGCACCCGAAAATCTTATCCTAATTTTTGAATTTCTGCACTGACGATATCGATTGACAGTCCCAACACCTCTGCTATTTGCTCAAGACCTAACCCCATTTGCAGTAAACGAGGAATCGCATCAAGTCTGGCTTGTTGAGCCTGTTGAGCCTGTTGTTGAGCCTGTTGAGCTTGTTCTTCTGGCGTTGGGTAGCGATTCCCCTGCTCATCATACCAAGATAAAACTTCGCGTTGAATGATTCCAGAAGGGTCAGGCGATCGCCCAATTCCTAATTTAATCTCTGGCATCCAAAATGGTTCTCTTTTTTGCAATTGGTAAGAACCATCAATCAGTTTATAAACTTCAAATGGTTGATGACGGTCTCTTTGCCAGTATTCAGGATTATAAATAATGTAGTATAATACTCCTAAATTCGCATAAATTGCGGCTTTGGTGTCATACTCCTCTCCTGGTGTCCAGGAAACCACCTCTAAAACAAGCGTCGGTGGTATGTCATTTTCTTCCCACACAACATAGCTTCTGCGAGATTTTCCTTGTTTGCGTCTTTCCACACCCAAACTCAAAAAACCATCGGGAACAATCGGGACTCTAGGATTGACTCCAGTAGTGTGGTAGACTCCCATATCGACAGCGAAAAACCAATCTTGGCGAGTTTTCCAAATCGCTTCTAGTAAAAACAGCAGAAAGTTGGGGATAAAATTCTGGTCTTCGTTATCCACAGGTATATCGTCGGAACAAGGAAGTTCTTCGCTGCTAGGTAAATATTGTCGTAAGTTGGATGACATCATAAACAAATAGCACCTCACGACAGGCATTTGGCATTGTTTTTTATTATAAAAGCTCTGGAGTAGAGAAGGCGATCTTAAAAGTCCTAATTGTTTGAATATTTTAAACGTGAATTTGAGAGCATCCAAACCGCTCAATTCGCCATCAATGTAAGCGCTTCACCATTTAAAGCTTAACCAGCCAAATTATACTTTACCAATTATGATAAAGCTGACGAACCCAATGTAAAGGTTCTTCATGAGAAAGTCTAATTTTCGGTTCAAATCTTGGATAGAGATTTTCTAGCATACCCACATCTTGGCGAATTATTTCCTCAGTAGCCTTGATAGTTGGTGGTTCAAGAATTGAGTTAAAAATACCAAATGATTTTTCAGTAAATAGGGGGATAAATATTTTTGTTTTGTTCTCTGTTTCCGGATATATGGTGAACACTTGCACAAGTTTCCCCAAGGGTGAATCACTATAAACAACCACAAGAGATGGAAAGTAATTTTCCAGGAGTAATTCCACCTCATTGGGTGTAAATAGTAAAGCTATATTTTCTAGATATTCTTGAAAAGTATTTTTTTCTCTAAAGTGTTTAATGTGAGAAACAGAAAAATAACCATCATGTTGAAAATCATCAACTTTTGTTTCTTTGATTCTAAAAAGTTCTCGATGAGTGCCTTTAGCGTGATTTACATCATGATTAATCTCTAATGCATCAAGAAAAGGTGCTTTTATAGTTACATCTCCTGCTACACCGATAAATCGAAACTGAGTTGAGAGCTTTTCCAAAATATCTGGAATGGGAAGCTTGGGTTTTTGATTTGCGTAAGTCCAAATAAAATCACCTTGAAAAAATAACTTAAGTTGTTTTGCAAGAGGTTTTGAAGTTTTTTCATTTGGTAAAATTGCTTTACCTTCCGCGTCAAATTCTAATGCATGAAAAGGACAAGCTATTGTATTACTTTCCGGGCAAATCCAACCATCAGAAAGCTTGGCACCCATGTGAGGGCAGATATTTTCTAAAGCGGAAATTTCTCCTTTTTCGTTTTTCCAGAGGACATAATCTTTGCCACAAATAGTAAATAATTTAGGTTTATTAACCTTAAGCATGGATTTGTGGGCAATTAACCAAGGGACGCCAGGTAAATTCCAATTCATATGGGATGCAACTAATACTTTTATTTATTAGTGTAGCGATCGCGCTTTTTCTTGTCTTGTAGATTCGTCCGATTTTTTGTATGTTCTTGCTTAACCTTCCCGCACCATTCAAACTAAGATTCCTAGCAATACCTCAACAGGTGACACCGGATAGTCATTAAAATCGATTATTAATGTTTGTCCCTCTAACTTTATAAATCGCCAAGCAGTACCATTGGTAATACTTCCATAAATTGTCGATATTGGGATATTATTAGCTTCGTTATTTTTTTTGTGCTGCAACCATTTCGGCTATACTTTGAATATTTCAAACGTGAATTTGAGAGTATCCAAACTGCTCAATTCCCCATCAATTTTTTGTAAATCTGCGGTTCTTCCGAGGAGATATTCATTTAGAGCGATCGCTTTAAATTCAATTGAATACCGATAAATTTCAGTGTTTATCTGTGGTTCCATCTCTTTAAAATCAAATCAATGCAAGAAGCATCTCTGCAATGTTAATGTCTTTTTCAAACTCTAAACACATTCCGTAGCACTTGGTCTACTCACTGCAAGTGGAGAAAGCTTTTTTCTAAGAAGTCAACAAAGACTTTGACTTTAGGTAACAAATAGCGACTGCTAGGAAATAAAGCATAAATCCCCACATCAGTGTCATCTTCATACTCTGCTAACAGATGCACAACCTGCCCCAAGCGAGCGTCTTGATCTGTCAAAAACGTAGCAATCCGACCAATGCCTAATCCTGCAAGAACTGCCTGATATAGCGCTTCCCCACTATTGACTTCAAAGTTTCCCCGTACACTGATTTCTCTAAATCCTGACTTGTCTTTGAAGCGCCATTGATTGAGTGTGGTTTTATGTGCGTTCAACGTTAGACAATTGTGGTAAGCGAGATCATCTGGAGTCGTTGGCGTACCATATCGTTCTAAGTATTTAGATGTGGCACAAATGATACGACGATTTGACACCAGTTTTTTCGCGATTAATGAGGTGTTTGCCAACTCACCAATCCGCAGAGCGACATCAATTCCTTCATTGGAAATATCCACAACATCATCAGCCAACACTAATCTAACTTTCAAACGTGGATATTGTTCAAGAAATGCTGAAATTCGAGAAATTATGTATCGATGGGCAAGGAGCGTTGAGCAACTGACATAAAGTAATCCTTGGGGTTTCTGACTATGCTGTCTTGCCTCCTGTTCGGCTTCTTCAATTTCTGCCAAGATACTCAAGCATCGATTGAAGTAGCGATTCGTGCAGGTGCTACCCAAACGGAAGTGAAAGAGTTACTGTTGCAAATGACAGTTTATGCAGGTTATCCCAAAGCCGGTGCTGCGCTTGCAGTTGCACTGAGCGCGTTGACAGAACTTGAGCAACGCTTAACCCCTGCCGTTAGTCCTCAGCCTGACCTGGATACTCAACGTCAGGCAGAAAGCAATGAAGTGCGCTATCGTCGCGGGGTCGAGGCGCTAAACCGCATCAGCAAAGCGTCAGGTGAAGCTGTAGTCAACAGCTTTGAGGATATTGCCCCTGACCTCGGACGCTACATCTTGGAATTTGCCTATGGCGATGTGTTCTCGCGCCCAAATTTAGACTTAAAGACCCGTGAGTTAGCAACGGTTTCGGCACTGACTGCCTTGAGTACGGCTGCTTCAGAATTGCCACTCAACGTTCACATCAACGGCGCTCTAAACACAGGAGCAAGCCGACAAGAAATCATTGAAGCGATCGTGCATATGCTTCCTTACGTCGGTTTTGTGAAAGTGCAACAGGCGATGGCGAAAGCTGAAGAAGTCTTTCAAGAACGCAGTGAGTCGTAAACTACCTAATTTCTTTCCTTGGCGTCTTTGAGAGGAGAAGGCAGTTCGTTAAAAAAATAATTTTCACACTCTTATTTAAAATTACTTATAGATGCGATCAAACGAAAGTATCTACACAGGCGGATGACCCGGATAATCAGGTTGTGCTTTAAAATGTTCTTCTAGTGCTGACATCACAGCTAAAACTACATCTTCACGCCAGTGACGCGCTGCAATTTGCACACCAACGGGTAAACCGACACTCCCCTGTTCAACTTTGTAAGCTGTACGTTCAATCAGGCTTTTTTTGGGTTCTCTGTCGCTTTCTTCCCCCGCACCCACGCGACTAGCTGCAACTACACCCGCAGGCATTCCTAAGAGGTTGTAGAGATTTGTATAATTAGTATCATCGCTGAGGAAAAACCCGCTACCATGTGTTAAAGCTGGTAAAGCTGTAGGCGGACAGATAATGGCATCGTATTGCTTGGCATTCATCGCGTTCAGAAAATTAGTGCAATAGCGATCGCGTTCATTTATTACTCGCCAGTAGTCAGTCACAGATAATTCACCAACTGCACCTAGACTATTCGCCAGATCATGCAGCCCGAAAGTTCCACTGATTCCAGCCACCGCATTGAGTATTTTTTTAGGTGTAGCAGCTAGTTGATAATACTGCTTAACTCGAGAATGCCATTTACTTGTACCTACTTGTCTTTTAAGTGTGGCAAAACCATCAGCGGTGAGGAGTTGGTTGTATAATTGCGAAGCTTTCAGTAAATCTGGTGGTGTCCATTCTTCAACTATTGCACCGCGTTTTTCTAACGCTTGGGCTGCTTCTCGCACCACCCGCCTAATTGCTGGGGAAGGCGATATAATGCCATTGTCAGTGTAGAAAGCAATCCGTAATTTTTCTATTTGTATGTCTGCTTCGCACCAGGGAACGGGCGGAATATTAGTATCAAAAGCTTCCTGACCGGGTGCGGCAAGAATTTTAATCGCCAAGCTGAGGTCACAAATGCTACGCGCCATTACTCCTGGTTGGGCAATTATCGCCTGCTGTCCGGCAAACAATGGCGCATGACCGACCAAAGTTAGCCTTCTAGATGTAGGTTTGAAACCGTGAATTCCGCAGGCTTGTGCGGGTAAACGGACACTACCAGCAATGTCACTTCCCAACCCCAACGGTGAACCACCAGCCGCGATGATAGCTGCCTCACCACCACTACTACCCCCAGGAGCGCGTTCTAAGTTCCAAGGATTATTGGTACGTCCGTATACCGGGTTGTCGGTTTCGTTCATCGAACACATATGCGGGACGTTGGTTTTACCTAGAATAATCGCCCCAGCTTGTAGCAAGCGTTCCACCATCACAGCGTTATGTGTAGCTTTGCTGTGAGCAAGTTCTGTAAGTCCCACAGTGGTGGGTGTGCCGACGACATCAAAAGATTCTTTAATGGTGATTGGTACGCCATACAAAGGTTTATGCAGAGACGTTTCATCAAACGCCTTTACACGAGTAGCCTCAGCGCGTGCTTGCTCAAATAACGGTACGACTACAGCATTTAATTGCGGGTTTACCGCTTCGATGCGTTGAATGTGCGCTTGCACAACCTCGCTTGCGGAAAGCTCACCTTTGGCGATCGCCTGAGCGATTTCGGTAGCGCTTAAATTGATAATTGCATTCATAAAAGTTAAAATTTTAGTTTTATTTATTAGTATGGCGATGTCTACGACAAGCCGCGTTGCGTCTACGCTTTTGCTCACGTCTTGTAGATTCTTCCGATTTTTTGTACGTTCTTGCTATCTTTGCAGGATTTTTTAATCTTGGGTGTCGAAGTCAACTTTATCGTAAATATTAAAGATAGAAATTTCAAAGGTAATAGGGCTAAGGATATAATTACATCAGCATCTTCGTATTCAGTCTCCAAGGCTAAAAATTATTAACTTAATATTTGTTTGGGTGTCACACCCAACAAACGCTTGAAGTGGCGATTGAGATGACTTTGGTTAGCGAACCCGACTTTGTAAGCAACTTCTGCAATACTCAAATCACGTAGCAAAAGTAAATTTTTGGCATGTTCGACCCGACAGCGAATCACATATTGATGGGGTGTCATACCGATTGATTGTTTGAATAAGTGAGAAAAGTAATGCGGACTCATCTGCACTAAAGCCGCCAACTCTGTTAAACTTAAATCCTGTTCTAAGTGGGCGTTTATATAGTCAATTACTTTTTTAAATTTATACTTGGACAAACCGTCTTTATATTCTTGCAAAATCGGTTTGCGTGTTGAATAATGTTGCATTAAGTGAACTGACAAAGCATTTATCATCGTCTCTGCATAAAGGCGGCTATTTGTAGGATTATTTTCTAACACACCTTTAAGCGCTAATCCAATTTGGTATATTAGAGGATCGGGTGTGGCAAAGTGCGGTAGTAATTCCACATCTTTTGCCTCTGCTGATTCGTCAATCGCACTAGCAAAAACGTCAGGTTCTATACCGAGAATGATAAAATCGCCTTCTGCATCCCAAGCAACACCTTGACTGACGTTGACGGGAGCAATAACTATATCACCTCCCGCTACTGCGTCACGCTGAAGCCGTCCATCTAGTTTGCGTTGTGCATGAATAATGCGATCGCCATGAGTAAAAATTCCGATAGAATGCCAACGAGGGGTAGAAACTTCCGGCACTTCATAAGCAGGTTGACACATATAGCCAAAAGATACCCCATGCCAAGCTACATCTAAGCTTGTGAGGATTGGCGGACGTGGGTAAAGCTGCAATACCTCACTTTCTTCGGTTAAGACTAAGGGCTTTTCTTTGGGCATAGGTTACACAAATGCCTATCTACCCAATAATATATCAGTTTCTAAATATAGCAATCCTAAATCATTTCTTCAGATGCCCGACTTCTTTAAGAAGCCAGGGATCTTGTTTTTCAGGGTTGATATATATCTTGATTTAATCAAAAACATATTTTTCAGCGACTTTCCAATAACGAGAAAAACGCTTCAAATCGATATAGCCGTCGTATTCAAAAAACGGTTCTACTTCAAAAATTTCCAAGTCCACAGTTTTTTCAATTTCATCACATATCATATCAAAACGCGGACTAATACTTTCTGCTGTAACAACTAAGTTAGTATTATTCTCTTTCGCAAAAGCTAAAACTTCTTGCACAACATCACCACGACGAATGACAACGGGTAATTCTAATAAGCATTCATAGATAAAGGTGAGGCGTTTGAGGCTTAGTTGCCATTCTTTTATTAAAGCATCATCCCAAACCCAAATTGCGGCTGCGTCGGGATATTCTTGTAATGCGGGGTTTTGGGGACTGAGGCAGTCTCCATGCACCCAAATAATTGGTTTACTCATAGGATTTTATATTTGAGATATTTCTCGTTTTCTTGTTCCCAGTCTCAGACCATTGGTGACAACTTAAAGCGATCGCCAAAATGTCAAGTGGGATGTGGAGATAAGTCCAAAGTGTCTCGGTGTCGAGATTTGGGTTGATATTTAACAACTCCTAAATCTCGATTTTTCGGATAAGTAAGATAAGCAATAAGGTCGTCCGAAAGTTCTTGAGCATAGGCATGATTAAAGTCATAAAATGAGCCAAACAACATCTCAATGGAAATTTTTTCAGCTTCAATCTCGAAGTTGATTGTATACAAGTGGTGTTAATAGCTCCTCTATCCCCGCTGCGATCGCTTCGTTTTCGGGGGCTTGTATGTTTCTATCTCCCTTGTGGTCTGGGTTTCCCACTCTTGGATTAAACAATCGTTTTTTTCCTTGATGCACCTGTTGACAAGCTTACCTTTTTCTTAAGTTGTCACCAATGTGCAGAGCATAGGAACGAGAGTATAGCGCCAAATTTTTAATTTTTAATTTTCCTCCGTGGATGGCTTTTCATTCTTCTGAGATTGACTTTCAGCAGGTGAATTCTGCTTCAGTTCCTGTGTTGGTACGATGATACCCTTTGGTTCTTTCAGTGGTTGTACTTGTGGTATTACTACAGAGTTTGATTCTTTGGGAGATTGCCGTGCAGGAGAATCGCTATCAGAGGATGATTTGGTTGCAGGGGAAGTGGTACGAGTTGAGCGAATCGCTCGTAATTTCTCAACAAGAGATGGTGAGGGAGCAACCTCAGGTGTAGGTGTTTCCTGGTTGGAGGATCGACGCCGACGTTGCGGTTGTGGTGAGTCGTCTGATGTCGATTCTTCTGTTTGTCTATAAGTCCGTTTTGGTGTTTCGTCATCATTAGCAACAGGACGAATGCGCTTACGGCGTCTTGGTGTGTAGGTGGGTGTATCATCTCGCGACGAAGACGAGGTGGTATTAGTCTGGTTTGGGGTGCTAGTCTGTGTTACCTGCGGTGACGGTGAAATCTGGACAGGACCGACTTCCGCAGAAGTATCATTAGTAGTATTAGTAGTAGGCTGTTCAAAAACTGGCTTTGCGGTTGGCTGCGGTGGCTGAGATTTGTTAACTAGGCTAGTGATCCCAAAAGCGATAGTCGCAGCTGTGAGTGCTATTCCACTACCAATCAAAACTTTGTGAGAGCGAATTTTTCTAGCAACTTTTGTCAAATTGCCAGTAGGTGATGGCGCAGTGGTATTATTTGGCGCAACTTCTGGAGGTGATGGGTACTCCTGGGTAGATAAATTGATAGTTGCTATTGTGTGAGTTGGTGCCAATTGAGGTGCAACACTTAGTCCATTTGCGGGTAACAACTTTAACCATTCTGCGACTGTTGCTGGACGAAAGCGAGATTCTACCGCCATACCACGCATAATTGCTTGATTGACAGCAGCACTTAGGTGAGGTTGTAGTTCGCGGGGGGAATGCATTTTTTCGCGATCGCGCAATAATGCAGGCATAGGAACTTGCGCTGTCAACAATGCATACAAAGTTGCAGCCAAACCATAAACATCGGTTGCTGGACTGCGCGGTGCTTGCGTCAGATACTGTTCAATCGGCGAATAACCCTCAGAAACCATACCTGTGTGAGTCTGTCTCACACCACCGTTAAATTCTCGCGCAATGCCAAAATCAATCAGCACTACTTCCTGAGTTCCTTCGCGCAGGATGATATTATCTGGTTTCACATCGCGGTGCAGCAAACCGTTATTGTGTACTACCTCCAAGGCTGCACCAATCTGCCGGATATAATGAATTGCCGTCGATTCTGGTAAAGTTATCCCTGGCAAAACAAATGCCTCGCCCAAAGTTTCACCGCGAATGTATTCCATTACCATGTAAGGCAAACCCGCCTCGACAAAAAAGTCGCTGACCCGGACAATGTTCGGGTGGACACAAGTCGCTAATCGTCTTGCCTCATCCTGGAATTGCCGCTCGAACTTAGTAAAATCAGCATGTTGTCGCAGTTTCTCATTTAGCGCTTTAATCACTACTTCTTGCCTTAAGTAATGATGCGTAGCTTTGTATGTAATACCAAAGCCCCCACGCCCGATTTCTTGATTGAGTGTATATTTTCCACCCTGCAAAGTTGTACCTGCTAACATAGAAAATCCTAAGTCCTGAATGAGCAGCTTGGTAGTGAGTCCTTGAGTGGGAAAAGCAAAAACCACATCGCCACAGTTTTGTCTTTGATAATAATACAGTAGGCGAAAGAAGACTGGGGAAAGGGAAAAGGGGAAAAGCCCATTGCCCATTGCCCAATTCCTTTAAAAACGCTGACCTATGCCGAAGTGCAATCGACTTTCGCCTTGGTCATTAATGCCATAATCAGCACGAATTAAGCCCAAAGGTGAGTCAAAACGGACACCAGCGCCATAACCAAAACCACTACCTGGTTTGTTACGCGCTCCTGCCGGATTTCCTAATACTGTATCACCAGTGCCTAAGTCTGAGCCAAAGTCAGCAAACAGCACACCTCCCAAGATTGGCAAAACCGGGAAGCGATATTCTGCGGAAGCTAATATATAACTACGACCGCTGCCAACGTCTCCAGCGTCGTAACCCCGCACGGAATTTGGACCCCCTAAATTAAAAGCATCATAGGGCGGTAAATCACCAAGTACGGTACCGCCTTGAACATTCAAAGCAAATACTTGTGGGTTCTTACTGTCGTATAATTTTACTGGGAGAAACTGACTATAATTTGCCCGCAGGCGATTCATAGAAATGTTGCCTAGACCAATGGGAACTGATTGTTCTGTGCTGAGACTAAGTATAGAACCTTTGGTAGGATTAAAGGGGTTATCTCGTTCGTCTTTGATAGCAGTGAAGGATACGGTAGCTAAATCGTCGATGCCAGTGCCACTAAAAGTTAGTGGATTACCCTTTTCATCTTTTGGGCTAATTGTGCCATCGCGATCGCGTATGCTAACACGGGTGTAATTAAATCCTAATGAGGTATCCCAATCGTCAATCGGTCGCTGTAAGCTTACACTACCACCAATTTTACCTTCCCGTGGTCTGTCAGCGTTAGCTAACTTGACATCGCCATCAAAAATCTCAGAAAGCCCGCGCTTGCGAAAAGCGTTGATGCTATAACCAAAGCGATCGGGGTTAGTTATCCGATAAGGGCTGCTATACTTCCCATCAAACAGAAAGTCACGCGCACCTACTTCAACATTCGCGCTCAAAGTGTCGTTAATACCACCGATATTTCGGTCTTGATAGTTTAATGTGCCGACAATTCCTTGGTCTGCATTGTAATTACCACCGAGGTTGATACCGCGTGCGCCAAGTTCTTTTAATTGGTAAACTACATCAACGCCTGTTGCATCACCTTCTAAGGCGACATTGACATTTTCAAATAATCCCAGTTTATATAACTGCTGCAAGTCTTGTTTAACTAGATTGTCTTGGAAAATTTGACCTGGTTTTAACTTTAGCTGTTGGCGCAAAAAATCTTCTTTGGTGCGTCCTGTAACTGGCTTACCTTTGCCATCAACTGTATTGCCTTCGTCGTTGACAAAGCGAAACTTGACATTACTCACTAAACCTTCAGCTACATTTAAGCTGAGAATTCCTTCGCTGCTCGGTTTAATAGAGACAACCCTTGCAAGATTATAACCTTTACCGGCGTACCATTTGTTAATTTGTTCTACTGTTTGCTTCAAAGCTTCCGGGCTGATGGCTTTGCCAATTTGCGGTTGAAATAGTGGCAAAACTACTTGGTAGGTAAGGGTTTTAGCACCAGAAAGTTGGAGCGATCGCACTATTAATGGTTGCACTCGATAGACCACACTCAATCCCCCCGGATTCATAGTGGTATTTACACGGACATCAGTAAATAAACCAGTATCAAAAATTGCGGCTACATCTTTTTGTATTTGGTTTTGACTGGTTTCTCCCCCAGTTTGGGTTTTAATTACGCTGTTAATTATTTGCTGCAATTCTGGAGTAGCACCGACTACCAGCACATCGGTAGCGGTAACGACTAAATCCTTTTCGTTAGGCGTGGGGGGAGTGAGAGGGGGAGTGGGAGAGGAGGGGACAGAAGGAGTGGGAGAGGAGGGGACAGAAGGAGTGGAGGAGGGGGGGACAGAAGGAGTGGAGGAGGGGGAGAGAGGAGGAGTGGAGGAGGGGATTACGACTACTGGGGATGGGGCAGAAATCTTTCCTTGTCCTCCTTGTCCCCCTGTCCCCCTGTCCCCTTGTCCTCCTGTCCCCTTATCGCCTTTTATTTCAACTTCTTGTGTTGGTACTATTGAATTATTATTAGCAGCACTTTGCACATTAGCCGGAGTTTGGGAAAATTCTTGGAAGATTACCGTTTCTGGGGATGCAATTGGTTTTATAGGTGCAGGTGTATTTTCTTGGGTCATAGGCACCACTAAGCCAGATTTTTCCGGCTGAGTGGGGGTTGTAGAAGGTGCAGCTATTGCTTCAGTAGCGTTGCTAGTCGCTAATGTAGCTAAAGTCAAAATTGCAGCAGAAGAAACTTGCATGTTTTTAGCCTGATTACCTGGGAGTTAGTTTGTACTTTTGTACTGAGGTTGGGCAATGGGAATAATACTAACTTCCAGCTACCACGCCGATTGATACTCCCATTCACCCCTCTTGCCCAAACAGACAGTTAATTATGAGTTTTTGTTTCTCTTATGAGTGATCTACCTAGCTTATCCCTAGCTTTAAATTCGCCAGCTACTACTTCTGCCTTGCGCTTACTTGTTTTAAGTAATGGTCATGGTGAGGATGTAATTGCTGTCCGCATTTTGCAAGAACTCCAGCAACTATCCAACCCTCCAGATATCTTCGCCTTGCCTATAGTGGGTCAAGGACATGCTTATCAACAGTTAAATATTCCCCTGATTGGTTCAGTACGTACCATGCCTTCTGGGGGCTTTATTTACATGGATGGACGGCAATTAGTGCGAGATGTGCGCGGTGGTTTACTGCCACTTACCCTGAGTCAAATAAAAGCTGTACGTGCTTGGGTAAATTTGCAGAGACAATCAGGTAATAAGAGCGCTATTTTAGCTGTGGGGGATATTGTACCGTTGTTGTTTGCTTGGGCGAGCGGTGCTAATTATGCTTTTATCGGCACGGCAAAATCAGAATATTACGTGCGGGATGAAGTTGGGTTACTGCAACGCAAATCAAAAGCTGCACGTTGGGAAAATTTTTCCGGTTCAATTTATCATCCTTGGGAACGTTGGTTGATGAGTCGTCCCCACTGCAAAGCGATATTTCCGAGAGACTCGCTAACGACGGAAATCTTAAACAAGTGGTCTATTCCCGCTTTTGATTTGGGAAATCCGATGATGGATGGACTTGAGCCGAGTTTTCCTCAAGAGCGATTATATCGTGGTGATGCTGAACAACAAGAAATAATTCGTCCATTGATTGTGACTCTCTTACCTGGTTCTCGTCCACCAGAAGCTTACGCGAATTGGGAGCAAATTATGCTTGCAGTTTCTTCGCTGATGGGAAGTTTTGCAGAACGCGATTACCTTTCACACACTTATAGAACTATGGTGTTTTTAGGTGCGATCGCTTCGAGTTTGGACTTGAACATTTTATGTCAATCTCTACAATCTCAAGGCTGGCATCTCCACTCTGAATCTCCTGTGCAAATTTCTGATAGCAAAGCTTTGACTTTTACATCACAAAATGCATACTTGGTTTTGACTCAGCAAGCTTATAACGACTGCCTACATTTAGGAGATTTGGCGATCGCTATGGCAGGGACAGCCACAGAACAATTTATCGGTTTGGGAAAACCAGCGATCGCTATTCCCGGAAATGGTCCTCAATATAACCCTGTGTTTGCTGAAGCACAAAGTCGTCATTTGGGGTCATCTTTGATTTTAGTAGAGCAAGCTGCACAAGTTGGTCAAGTTGTGCGATCGCTTTTTAACGATCCAGATAAACTCCAAGCGATCGCTCATAATGGCTTGCGACGCATGGGTAAACCAGGCGCCGCGCGACGTATTGCCGAATGTTTGCAGGAGAAGTTGGGGTAAGCAACTTATTTATTTACAGCAGCAATAACACTAAAAATCATGGCTTTTTAGCCCACCCAGGTGGGCTTTATTTGTATAGGCTCACCCTTCGCTTGGTGTAGGTGCAACATATCAGATGTCTATGCTACTAACCCGGAACGGAGAGCGCGAACAGCCGCTTGAGTACGGTCATCAGCGCAGAGTTTGTTTAAGATGTTGCGAACGTGAGTCTTGACTGTACCAACTGTGATATAGAGTTTTTCGGCAATCTGCCCATTGCTACAACCTGCAACAATCAACTCAAGGATTTCTAATTCTCGTTGAGTTAGTGGGTAGGTTTCTAAAACTTGCTCGTATTCAGTCTCTAATGCTTCAATTTTGACGGTCTTTGGCTGACTTGCCTGTGGGTTATCTTCTGGCAAACCTTGGCGCATTTGCCGCAATACGACGTTGGCGATCGCTGGATCGATCCACGAGTTACCTTCGTAAGTCGCTTGGATCGCTTCCATTAATCTATCAATGCTGGTATCCTTCATGTAGTATGAGTCTGCACCCGCCGCAAAAGCTGCCAGCACCGCATCCTCTGAATGTTCCATTGTCAGGATGAGGATTTTCGTTCCTTGGTCTGCTGTTTCTTCTTGGAAATTCCTAAACCTTCTGGTGAGTTCAATTCCATCCATGTCCGGCAAACCAATATCCACAACTGCCACATCCGGCTTACTGCTTTGCAAAAGTTTTAGTCCTTGGCTAGCATTTGCCGCTTCACCAATAACTTGAAGTCCGCTATGAGACTGTAATGCTGCCCGTAGTCCCATCCGTGTCAAATCATGGTCTTCAATGAGAACTATTCTAATTTCGCTCATAGCTATACCCACTTTCTCCTGATTGATTATATATATTAAATTACGACCTTTTGCCTTCAATTTATCTTAATTTAAAAACTTAAGATAGATGATATTTTCACCAACATGCATCCACCGATAGAAATAATTGGTTTTTCTTTTTATTTTTGCATTCCAGCAAAAATCTAGCCTGGGATATATAGCTATTTGACAAAGAATTGTGAAATATTAATACGAACTGAAATTTTTACAGCTTCATCATGACTTATAAACCACTAATTAATAGTATTGAATAAAATAGCATTCATCTGAAAAAAAAGATAAGAAAGTATAATTTTTCACCAAAATGAACGAATCAGAGTCGGTGGAAGCAGATATACAAGGAAATCAAGTATGCTTTCGTACCATTTTTGACCAAACATCTCTATTTCTCGGATTAATAAAGCCGGATGGCACTGTCGTTGAAGTCAATCAGACTTTGTTAAAGTTTGGCGGACTTACAAGCACTGAAGTGGTTGGGCGTTTTTTTTGGGAAGCGCGTTGGTGGACATCTGCCCAAAAAGCACAATTACGCTCGTGGATAGCCTGTGCAGCTAAGGGAGAATTTATCCGCTATGAAGTCGATATAGTCGGTGCAGGTAATAACATCATAACCATCGACTTTTCGATTAAACCGATAAAAAACGAAAGTGGGCAAGTAATTTTGTTGATCTCAGAAGGAAGAGATATTAGCGAACGGGAAATCGCGCAGCGCAATTGCCAACTTGCCAACGCAGAACTAGAGCAACGTGTCGCTGAAGGAAATCAAGCAATAGAAAAAAGCGAGCGACGTTGGGAAACTCTAGCCAAAATTTTCCCTGTCGGCATCTACCGTACAGACTTATCAGGAAACTGTGTTTATGTAAACTATCGCTGGTGTGAAATTAGCGGAATAACATCAGAAAATGCTTTAGGAAAAGGCTGGCGATGTACTATTCCAAAAGAAGACTTAGAGCGGATAGATTTGGAAGTACAAAATATTATTCAAGATGCAAAGCCCTTTGAGTGTGAATTTCGCTTCATCCATGCAGACGGCAAAACAACTTGGGTGTTATCGCAAGCAGTTGCGGAAACTAAAGATGATGGTAAAGTTATTGGTTATGTTGGTACGATAATAGATATTAGCGAACACAAACAATCAGAATTAGCTCTCAAACAACGAGCTGAAGAATTAACCAGTTTAACGACTATTTTGGCGCAAACAACCGGACTTTTACAAAAGCGCAATCAAGAACTTGACCAATTTGCTTATGTCGCGTCTCATGATTTGAAAGCTCCTTTACGAGCGATCGCTAGTTTATCAGAATGGATTGAAGAAGACCTCGCAGATCAACTTCCAGAAGAAAATCGCCATCAAATGCATCTGTTGCGTGGAAGAGTGCATAGAATGGAAGGACTGATAAACGGATTATTAGAATATTCTCGCATTGGACGTGTCCAAACAGAATCTTGTTTGGTAAATGTTGGTGAATTGATAAAGCAAGTGATTGATTTGCTTGCACCACCGTTAAGTTTCACCATCGAAGTTGCTGACCAAATGCCGACTTTCATGACGAAGCGATTACCCTTACAACAAGTATTTTCTAACTTAATTGGCAACGCAATCAAGCATCATCCCCGAATCGATGGTCACGTAAAAATCTCAGTTCAAGAACGGGGAGCGTATTACGAATTTGCTGTAACCGATGATGGTGCTGGTATTGCGCCAGAATATTATGATAAGATTTTTGCTATCTTCCAAACTCTGCAAGCCCGTGATCAAAAAGAAAGTACGGGAATTGGTTTGGCGATCGTCAAAAAAATTGTGGAAACACAAGGAGGGACGATTACTTTAGAGTCCCAAATAAATGCCGGAAGCACTTTTTGTTTTACCTGGTACAAGTAAATTACCTTTTTAAAACTGCCCAAAGTTTTGATCAACAAAAGTTGGAGTATAACTATCACCAATGGGTGAGGACACTCGATCGCGTGTTTATCTACAATTGGGTAGAACTTGATGATGCCGTATTTATGATACGCTGTCTCAAAGCTTTATTCTTAGAGATAATCATTCTCAATTGGATAATTGGTAAAAGTTATATTCTTTGCAGTCAACTGCGAATAATTAACTATATATCCTCTAAGGCGATTTAAGTAAAGATACTAAACTATTATTTAGGACTTTGCTAATTGATGTCCAACTAGATGCTAGAAAACGTGATTAATATACTACTAGTGGAGGATGACGAAGTTGACGTAATGAATGTCCGGCGGGCATTCAAAAAGAATAATATCACTAACCCGGTTTATGTGGCGACAAATGGAATAGAGGCGCTGTCCATGCTACGAAGTACTAATAATGAGCCACCGCAAGTTCCGATTACGCGACGCTTAATTTTATTGGATTTGAATATGCCGAAAATGGGCGGAATTGAATTTTTAGTTGAATTACGCTCTGACCCGGAATTGAAACCCACTCCTGTGGTTGTGATGACAACTTCCAACCAGGATCAAGATAGAGTGGAAGCGTACAATTTAAATGTAGCTGGTTATATACTTAAACCTGTAACATTTACTAGTTTTGTAGAATTAATGGCAACACTAAATAATTATTGGACATTATGTGAGATGCCATAAAAAAATTTCCCTTTAGATAGATTTTGGATTTCAAATTGGTTAAGGGTTAACAGTTATCAGTTTCTGCCAATGTAAAAATTTAAAATATAAAAGAGAAAATTCTCGTGATTGATTTGAAAATAGAAATGTTATACATCAACCTTTATTTGAAAGCGATAACTCAAGCCGATGGAAGAAACGCTCTCAATTTTGCTAGTAGACGATGACACAGTGGATCGCATGGCAGTACGTCGCGCGCTGACAAAAGCAGGCGTGCGGATGGAACTGTCGGAAGTAGGCGACTGTGAAAGTGCGATCGCTGCCCTAAAACGTAATAGCTATGACTGCGTTTTCCTCGACTATCGTCTACCAGATCAAGATGGCTTAACGCTGATCCAAAAAATCCGAAGAGCAAAAATCAAAGTTCCCTTAGTAGTTCTCACCAGTCAAGGAGATGAACAAATCGCTGTGGAACTGATGAAGGCTGGTGCTACAGATTATCTATCTAAGTCTAGAGTATCCTCAGAAACCTTGGCGCAAGTTCTGCGGAATGCGATCCGGGTTTACCGCGCAGAAATGCAGCTAGCGTTGGCAGACAGGCATATCCGAGAAACTAATGAGGAATTGATTCGGAAAAACTATGAACTAGAAAAACAACAGCAACAAATTGAGTTACAAAACCTAAAGTTATTAGAAGCATCGCGGCTGAAAACTCAGTTTTTGGCAACAATGTCTCATGAATTGCGGACACCCCTGAATGCCATCATCGGGTTTTCGCAATTATTGCTGCGTCCCAAAGGTGCTGAACTTACGCTTCAGCAAAAAGATATGATGCAGCGCATCTTAAATAATGGCAAAAATTTGCTAGTGCTGCTGAACGAAGTTCTCGATTTTTCCAATTTAGAAGCCGGAGAGATGCACTTAAAGCCAGGAATCTTTGATTTATCAAAGATTGTTAATGCCACAGTCGCAGAAATGCGTTCTCTTGCAGAAGCCAAAAAACTGACGGTGCTGGTTCAAAATCAGTTGCAAAACCCGATGGTGTTTAATGACTCAGTGCGCGTGCGACAAATTATCACAAATTTGCTTTCAAACGCGATTAAATTTACAGAGTCTGGCACTATTTGGATCGATATTAAAGAAGTAGGACCAAATAAAGTAGCGCTCACCATTGGTGATACAGGTATTGGTATCGCTGCGGAACATTTAAATCATATTTTTGAAGCATTTCGACAAGTCGATCAAAGCACCACCCGCAAATATCCCGGCACAGGTCTGGGTTTGGCAATTATAGATTCGCTGGTGCAAATGATGGGCGGCAAAATTATTATTGAAACTCAGTTAGGTCATGGTTCAATGTTTAGCATTGAAATACCACGTCAAATATCATTATCTAACAAAGACGAAAATCGCAAAAAACCGAGATTAAGTAGTCAAGATAACGAAAATTACCAGTATCCTCCGCAAAGCGAAACTTCGCTGGGATACCGAAACCAAAAATTATAAAATTTCTTTCAAAAAAGCCGGTAAGTCATGTCTGTTGTTGAAAGTTTGAAAACTGACCGTATTCTCGCTGTTGATGATACTCCAGATAATCTCATCCTCGTTGAGACAATTTTAGAGAGCGAAGGATTTGAGATAGATTTAGTGGCAGATGGGCTAAGTGCTTTGCAGCAAATTATAGAATCGCCACCAGACCTGATTTTGCTAGATGTGATGATGCCGGGGATAGATGGTTATGAAGTAACACGACGCATCCGTAGTAACCCGGAGTTGCCTTATATTCCCATTCTGCTAATTACAGCTTTTACTGAATCTAGCGTTGTTGAAGGTTTGGATGCGGGAGCGGATGATTTTATTCGCAAACCATTTGATACAGATGAGCTACTGGCAAGAGTGCGATCGCTTCTACGTCTAAAACACAGTCTTGACGAACAACAAAAAATGGCACGTCAGCGAGAAGACTTTGTTTCGCGGATGACGCATGATCTGCGAACTCCCTTAGTAGCATCGGATCGGATGTTGAATTTGTTTCAGCAAGAGATTTTCTGCAAGATTTCGCCAGAAATGAAACAGGCGATCGCTGTGATGATTCGCAGCAACCATAATTTGACGCAAATGGTCAATAATTTGCTAGAAGTTTATCGGATTGAGGCTGGTAAAAAGACCTTAAATTCCGAAACCTGCAATTTGTCAGAAATGCTAATTGAAGTAGTTGAAGAACTAAATCCAATTGCTAACGATAAAGGCTTAACTCTAAAGGTAGATACTAGCGCTTTGGAAAAACTGGGTGAAAATGCTGGTATAGTTACAGGCGATCGCTTGGAATTGCGACGCGTTTTCAGCAACTTAATCGGTAACGCCATCAAGTTTACAGATACAGGAGGGATAGAAGCTCGTATTTTTGAATCCGCAGAGAATAACGATAAAAATTTGGTAACAATTGAGATAGAAGACACCGGATATGGTATTGCTGCGGAAGACCAAGCAACAATTTTCGAGCGCTTTCGCCAAGGTAGAAATAAACGCGCCGGTAGCGGTTTGGGACTGCATTTATCCCGTCTCATTGTTGAAGCACATGGGGGAGCAATTGAAATTTTCTCTGAAGTAGGTAAGGGAAGTGTATTTACTGTCCGCTTACCAAAGCAAAGTCAATTGAACAATTAGCCATTAGCTATATCTAAAATTACCAATCAAATAAACCTGGAGACTGATAAAAAAGGAGTGAGAAATACTACATTTGGACGCTGATTTTTGGTAGTAGCTATTACTATAATGACCACAGTTAGAAATGAAGTTCTAAATTTAGTTAGAAATTCGGCTTAGTCGCACCACCGCTGATAACTCAGAAAGTAATGAATAATCAAGAAACGTAGATTACAATCGTTTCTGGCTTACCAGCTGTTGTCTAAATCTTTACCGTAAACAACACATGACGACATCAACCCCAACCCGTGGACAAATTCAAAGAACACTCGCGCAGCGTATCCAAGCTTTGTACCGCGAGCAACTAGGACACCAACCCAGTAAAGTTACCTGTCAGTTATCCGATAGCAATCTCACCATCATCCTGGAAAATTCCATCACTCAACCAGAGCAGCTGCTAGCACAAAGCGGTCGTCAAGAACTTGCCGAACAAGTACGATCTGATTTAGATGAAGCAATTCAACCTCAACTGAAAACATTAATTGAAGGTATATTAAATGTCCAGGTAGTTGAACTACTTAGCGATGCCACACTAGAGACAGGACGCACAGGAATTATTGCTTTACTCACAGATACCCCAGATATTCGCAATTCGCCTTTAGCTTCCAAGACTAAAAAAAAGACAATAGATACAGATAAAAGCGATAGTGAGACATCTGCTCAATAACCTACTGTTAGTGTAGGTCAAAACATGATTGGGGATTTAGCTTTTTACCCAAGACGCGGCAAATCAAAGCTTCCAGGTCTTCGATCATGTAAGGCTTGCTGATATAATCATCAAAGCCAGCCATGAGGATACGTTCTCGTTCCTCAGGGCTGGCTAAAGCTGTAACTGCTATCACCGGAATTTCCGAAGTTAGCGGTTCTTTTTTTAGATAACGTACAACATCGATACCACTTAGACCTGGTAACAAAATATCCATCAGTATCAAGTCAGGCTGATACTCTTTCGCCACAAGTAGCGTTGAAAAACTGTCTGTTTGACAAATCAGCTTACAACCAAGTGACTCCAGGGTATAAGTAATTAGCAGCAGATTGTCATCGTTATCTTCCACCGCCAAAATCAAAGGCTGGGGATAGTTGGGCTTCTTTTCTTCACTAATGTAAGAACCTGCCAAATCCATATCTTCTCCAGAAGATTATATTTAAATTCATTACCTGTATTGAGACAACAGCGGAGGCACTCAAGAAAGCGAACGCACGCTCATTCTAGACTGGCTCTTGTTTTGACCTTCAAAGCTGATAATCTTTGCCCACTCAACACATGCACGAGGAAAGAATATATCTAACTTACAAAGCTATCAGACACTTCTTGATTATATGAGATAAATGTAAAGAATGATAGCAGTTAGGTGATAAAACGTTAATAATTTTAATTATAATTTTAGATTATACCACTGCACTACATTTTTAAAATCATAAGATTAACCAACGCCAGAATAATGATATTAGCCTACTTTCTGCACAACACCCCGCGTGCATATTGCCACTAGTACTTCATCACATTACTTTTAAGGGTGAATTACTTTTTAGTAAGGACTTCAGCCCTTATTTTTTAGTTTTGATTTCTCAACTCAGCAATACCAGGTTGTAAAAATTAGCAAATTTCCCGTCTACTCCCCTTGACATCTTTGTATTACGTATGTAGTATAAAGATAGCGATAAACAAAAGTATCATACATTTATAAATCATTAGACAAAAGCCACATGACTGGTTAGCGATCGCAGATATATTATTCACCACACTTAATCAAATACTATCAAGGCAACGAACAGGTGTACTAATGGTTCACGTTCGTTCTGAAGGTCGTTCTTATGACCTAGAAGGTCAAATTGGTTTAACAGCAAGTATAAAAGAACGACTTGCACAATACTTTTAATTGACAATGAGCGATGGCACTGGAAAATATTTAACAATTAGCGAGATAGAAAACCTGATAGCTGCTTTTAATAGCTGTACGTTACCATCATCTGAGTGGAATCACGCTGCACACTTGACAGTTGCACTATCGTATCTCACTCATTATGAAGAAATAGAAGCGGTAAATCGCATTCGTGAGAGTATCCAACGGTATAACGCAGCTATGGGTATCAAGACGACAAAAGACAGTGGTTATCACGAAACTCTAACACGATTTTGGATTGAAATTGTACGTTGTTATTTATTAGATAAAGCTGGAAATACTTCTATATTGCAGCTAGCTAACGAGCTTATCGATTGTTACGGTGATAATAATTTACCATTGCAATACTACAGCCGAGATTTACTTATGTCTGGGAAAGCTCGTACTAGCTGGATTCAACCTGATTTGAAGCCTTTTTTTACTAATTAGAGCTAAGACTATGAGCATATTCAAAGTTGAAGTAGTCAAAATAAACAGCCTTCATACTCATCCCAATGCTGATAGTATCATAAGTCCAAATTGCATGATGGAAGGTGTTGTCGTGCAACCAATTGTTGAGAGAACGTATCCGGAAATCGGTAGAGTAGTGCTGAAATTAATAAGCGATCGCTATCTACTTTGTCAAGATGGAACTGAACTACATTAATAATAAATAGCAGGGTAATATCGCCTGAAGAATTACTATAATTAGAAAGCACCTAGTTGCCCTAGCTGCGCTTAAGCCTAGATCCCACATGCGTGAGTGTCAGCATCGCAATGGAGCGCAGTGGCTCGGCTATACTAACACAGGTTCCTCCATGACTTCTGTGGGCAGGTTTTGCGACAGTCAGCCGTGCGAGTAAGCGCAGGTCTTAACCTGTCGGCGTTCATAGTGCAAGATGTAAGTTATATTACAAGAAAACTTTTTTCCCATCTCCTAGATTACAACAGAACAACTCAACCACCGCCGCACAAATTAAAATATGGATTTTGATTATTTTAGACAAAATGAAGGCGCTCCAACAAATAACAATCGTCAAAGCTTACTTGCTAGCGGTTGGCGACCATTTAACCGAGAATTTGACTGGGGATTTTTGTGGCATTTGTTGTATACCGACGCTGGAGAATTAACTCAAAAAAGTTTGAATTTAGCAAGTAATATTGCTGATAATTTGGGGCGGAGTAATTATACTTGGTGGGCTAATATATTAAATGTTGTTTCTGATAATACCCGTTACGAAATTGAGAAGCTTTGGAATTACATCACACCAGAACCTAACTCACCAGATCATCGATATAAAGATGTTTTAAGTACAGAAACGCCCATCGTTCAATTTGTGAGTCGCAACAGTATCCCTATTGATTACGTTCTTAATAGACTTCAGGAAATTACTGTATTAAGAGTTTTAGAATTATTAGGTCGTCCTGATATTATTACCCAATACTATTTAGAAAGAGATTTTTATTTTCCGGTGCAACGATTTGTTAACTGGGAACGCTTAGATGTTATAAATACAGTTTATGCTTACTGGTCTAAGCATGATGTTTGGTTGCAAATTGATCCTTACGATCGCGGACGACGACAGTATACTTTAATGGCAAGAAATTTAACGCCATTAATTAACAAAGCAACTTATGATTTGGCAATGATGCTGAGTGGATATCAAAGCCGTGTGGGTAAGGTTCACAGTCAATTTGCGATTCGGAGTTTTCCAGAAGATATCCAAAGTTTTACAGATTCAGTACAGCAAGCGGTTCTCAATCAAAAGCAGTTAGCAGTTTTAGTACATGGTGAACCGGGTACAGGTAAAACGGTATGGACGCAAGCTGTAGCAAAAGAAATTCTTGTGCCTTTAGGATATGTGATTTTCATTTTAGATCACGATGCGATCGCTAACTTTGTCCCACCCACATATTTAGAAAGAATTTGTATCATCATTAACGAAGCTGATAACTTAGCACAAGACCGTGCCAGCGAAGTAGCGCAATACAATAATAAAACGGAACATATTCTCAGTTTGTTGGATGGCACTTTATACCAAAGTGTAATTGATGAATCTGGGATTCAAATGCAACAGCGTTTGGTTATTTTGATGACTTGCAACACAACTGAAAGATTAGACCCGGCAATGTTACGTAAAGGTAGGATAGATTTGATGTATAAGTTTGAGCAAAAATTTGTTTAAGCCTTACAAACAAAATCTGTGTAGAAAAACTTAAATAATATTAATATCAGGAATTTGTCCTAGATGTCTTGTAGATAATCTCCAAGCGTACTGATTATCATGCCACAACCAGGAGACTAAATAAACGTGAAAATCCAACAATTGATTACAGAAGCACTTAGCCTTCCTAATAATGCGATCGCTTACCATGTCAGTCAACAATTAGCCGCGCTTTATCCTAAAAAAGCGCTGGTAGAAGGTAGCGATTCTACATTTAATTTAGAGAAGTATGCAGAAGCAAACTTTTGCTTTCTTCACCAACAAACATCTATCCACAACCAGATTCTCACTGGTTGGGATGGAATGGAAAATAAAATTTACAATTATACCGAAAATGCTAACTTCGAGGTGATATGGCAAGGGCATAAAATCGACGTACTTTTAATTAGTTGGCAGGAAGGTTATTGTAAAATTCGCTATTACTGGATTTTGGCTGATACCAAAGAAGTTGCTGAAAAGTTTTTTACTGCTGTTTGTGATTGGAATTCAGAAATTCGCGATGAAGTTTTAGTATTTGAAGATGGTTACTGGGCAAAAAATCCCGAACTATTTCAAGCAATTCAAGGTGCAACCTTTGATAATCTCATCTTACATGGCACTCTCAAACAAGACATTCAAGACGACCTGATAAACTTCTTTGCATCTCGCGAAACTTACGCAGCTTATAATGTTCCTTGGAAGCGAGGAATTTTGTTCATCGGTTCCCCAGGAAACGGCAAGACACACACGGTAAAAGCATTAATTAATAAAATGCAGCAGCCTTGCTTGTACATTAAAAGCTTTAAATCAGAGTACGCTACTGATAGCGAAAACATCCGTCAAGTCTTCAAACAAGCACGACAATCTGCTCCTTGTATTTTGGTTTTAGAAGATATCGATTCTTTATTAACTGACGAAAATCGCTCTTTCTTTTTGAATGAACTTGATGGTTTTGCCTATAATGAGGGAATTGTCACTATTGCGACAACTAATCATCCACAACGTTTAGATTCAGCAATTCGCGATCGCCCCAGTCGTTTTGACCGCAAGTATCATTTTGAACTGCCAGATATCACAGTACGACAAGCTTACATAGAATTTTGGAACAATCGCCTGCAAACTGCAATGCGTCTATCTGAAGATGTTTTAAATCAGATAGTTGCAATGACAGATGGCTTTTCTTTCGCTTACTTGAAAGAACTATTTCTCTCATCTATGATTCGCTGGATGGGAACTATGGAAGCTGGAGTGATGGAGAAAATTATCATTTCTCAAGTTGCTATTTTGCGAGAACAAATGAGCAGTAATACTGGCAACTAAAATTTGGGTAATTGAAATGAAAGTCCATCGATATCAGGATGCAAATCAATTTTATGACCGGGTAAAAGATTACTTGCTTAGAGATGAAGCACTTCATAACGTGCAGCTTGCACTTTGCCACAGCTTGATTCACAATCCCGAACGCTTCGACGAAAAGCCACTTTTAGCAACCGTGGAAGCTGAGGGAAATATCTTTGCAGTAGCAATGAGAATACCATCCCGAAACTTGCTATTGTCCAAAATACAGGATTTTAGGGCAATAGAAGCGATCGCTCAAGACTTACACCTCACAGAAAATTCATTACCGGGGGTCAATGCTCCTAATGCTGAGGCAAAAGCTTTTGCAGAAACTTGGCGATCGCTTACCAGTCAATGCTACGAAATGAAAATGGCGCTGGGTGCTTTTCAATTGAAACAGGTTCAGAAGATTTCTTCATCTGTGGGTCAATTACGTCAAGCGACTGAGCGCGATCGCCAATTGCTTATCAATTGGTTTGAACTGGACTTTAGACTAAAAGAGAGCGATCGGTAAATAGTAGGACTGCAAAAAATGAAGGGATGCCTGTAAGAACAAGCACCCCAGTAACGGAAGATGAAACAAGCACTACTAACCTTCATCTGCCGTTATGGATGTTTTTGCACAATTGAGGGAATTCCGTCAAGCAGCATACGAGTGTTTATGTCGGGCAAAGGATGCAACATTTGAACTAATGGATGCAATATTACTGACACGCAATGCTTACAGCTTAGGAGATTTATCAATGTGTCCAGTGTTCCGTCGTCAATGGTCAAGTATCTATGAGGCAATACAGGATACTAGGCCAAAGCGTAACAAATTGATGAGGCTGTACAGCGAAAAAATACCCAATCTTGGACGTATAATTTTGGCAGGAGACCATACAGTATGGTCAAGACCGGATGCACCCACGCTCAAGGAAAGAACCTACGAGCATTATACTGCTGGAGGAAGAGGGGGTCGTCCTGTTACTCTGGGATACGGATATAGTACCATCGTTTGGATACCGGAAACTGAAGGTAGTTGGGCATTACCACTTAGACATGAGCGAATTACAAGTTGGGAAAATCCGATAGATAAAGCGACTTGGCAGCTAAAACAAGTATGTCAATTTACCATCACGACCAATCACATTATGGGACAACGAATACGGATGTGCGCCATTTGTAATCAAAACTGCGGACATTAACGCCGATAAACTGATGCGGCTACGTTCCAACTTGTGTTTATGGGGAGAACCACCAGCATACTCAGGACGCGGGAAACCACGAGTACACGCAGACAAGTTTAAACTCAACGATGCCAGTACCTGGTCTAACCCAGAACAAACCATTGAACAACTTGATGCCAAACTGGGTAGAGTCAGAATTCGGCTTTGGACAAGAAAGCATTTTCGTCTTTCTCCACAGCATCCGATGTTCATTATACTGGTTGAAAGGCTGCAAGAAGACGGCTGCCCACGAGTCAACAAACCAATGTGGTTGGCTTTTGTGGGTCAAGAAATGCCGCCTTTGTCTGAACTGTGGAAACTTTATTTACGACGCTTTGCGGTTGACCACTGGTATCGGTTTATTAAACAACGCTTGCATTGGACACTCCCTAAACTTGCTACTCCCCAACAATGTGACCGATGGAGTGACCTCATGCCACTTATGACTTGGGAATTATGGCTGGCTCGTGATATTGTCACTGATAATCCGCTCCCTTGGCAAAAACAGATGACTCTATTCACACCAGGACGAGTTGCACAAGCGATGCCTGGGATTTTGGTCAGAGTTTCTACTCCTGCACTCACCGCCTAAACCACGAGGTAAATCCCCTGGTTGGAAGACTGGACAACCACGGGCTAGTAGGATTCGCTATCCTATAGTTAAAAAGCGTACTTCATCTTCACGTAAAGCCGACCAAAAAACCGCTTGATTTCTAATTTTTTGAATTTTCCTTTTTGCTTCTTCCAAACTCAGCTTCCCTGAGTCATTTTGTGCTTTTTAGTCTAAAGTCCAGTTTGAAGCTTTTGTAGTGGAAGCTTTGGCTATTGCTGCGACAAATACAGAACGCGCTGTTGAGCGTCATTTACAGCGAGGTACTGCTTACCTTTGGGAGGATGAAACCCCCGTCTCAATGGCTTGTAATGTTGGGATAACGCCCAACGGTGCGGCAATTAGTGTAGTTTACACACCACCGGAACACCGTGGCAAGGGTTACGCTAGTTCTTGTGTCGCAGCTTTGAGCCAGATTTTACTATCTCGCGGACACAAATACTGCTTTTTGTTCACCGACTTGGCAAACCCTACTTCTAACCATATTTATCAGGCGATCGGTTATCAATCGGTAGGAGATTTGTATGATTATTCTTTCTTTGGGGGATGATTTATTCACTTCTAGGGGCGGAGGCGCAGAGTAAAATGAAAGTTCATCGGTATGAAGATGCAAGTCAATTTTATCAGCGGGTTAAAGATTACTTGCTGAGTGAGGAAGCACTTCATTTCCTGCTGCTGGGAATTACTAACGTTTTAATTTACAACCCAGAACGCTATGGGGAAAAGCCTTATTTAGCAACTGTAGAAACAGACGGAAATATTGTTGCAGTTGCGATGAGAACACCACCTCACAGGTTACTTTTATCCAAGATTCAAGATTTTGCAGCGGTGGAGGCGATCGCTCAAGATTTATACCTGATTCAATCATTACCGGGAGTTACTGCTCCCATGAACGAGGCAAAAGCTTTTGCGGAAGTATGGCGATCGCTAACTGGTCAATCCTACCAATTAATCAAGAAACTGCATTGCTTTCAACTGGAAAAAGTGCAGCCGATTTCCCAAGCACCTGGTTATTTACGGGTAGCGACAGAAACAGACAAAGAACTTCTTTTGCGCTGGTATGAAGCCTTTTCGGTGGAAACATCTGGTAGTATTGAGTCAGATCCAAAATGCTGGATTGAACACACTTTACAGCAAAGTACTGCTTACATTTGGCAAGATGAAGTTCCTGTATCAATCGCTTGTCGTGGGGGAATAACGCCCAACGGTGCGAGTATTAATATGGTGTATACGCCCCCAGAATATCGCAAAAAGGGTTACGCCAGTGCTTGCGTAGCGGCATTGAGTCAAACTTTATTGAACCAAGGATATAAATACTGCTTTTTGTTCACTGACTTGGCAAACCCAACATCTAATCATATATACCAAGCCATTGGTTATCAATCTATAAATGATTGGTATGATTACTCTTTTATAGAAAACAATGCCATTCATGTCCCAGCATAATTCTATCACTATAACTGATGTGCAAGCAGCTGCAAAACGTCTTGCTGGAATTGCCCATCGTACCCCAGTTCTAACTTCGAGAACTGTTAATCAACGCATCAACAGCCAAGTATTTTTTAAATGCGAAAATTTTCAACGCACTGGATCTTTTAAATTTCGAGGTGCATATAATGCGCTGTCGCAACTATCTGAAAGCCAAAAACAAAAAGGTGTTTTGACATTTTCATCTGGGAATCATGCTCAAGGAATCGCCTTAGCCGGACAATTATTAAATATTCCTACCACTATTGTAATGCCTGATGATGCACCCGCCGTCAAACAAACTGCTACTAGGGGTTATGGTGCGGAGGTGATTCTATATAATAGAGAGCAAACCAACAGAGAAGAATTAGCCGAAACTATAGTAAAAGAAAGAGGTTTAACACTGATTCCTCCTTACGACCATCCTCATATAATTGCCGGACAAGGTACAACAGCTTTAGAATTAATTGAAGAAGTTGGCGAATTGGACTTGCTGTTAGTTTGTTGTGGGGGTGGAGGATTACTTTCCGGTTGTGCGATCGCCTGCAAAGCACTTTCACCAAATTGTCAAGTAATCGGCGTAGAACCACAACTTGCCGACGATGCTACACGCTCATTTCATAGCAAAAATTTACATACTGTAAACAATCCTAATACCATTGCTGACGGTGCGCGTACTCCCAGCTTGGGTAAAATAACTTTCCCGCTCGTGCTGCATTATGTTGATGATATGGTGGCGGTATCTGAAGAAGCGATTCTTCGGACAATGTTTTTCTTATGGGAACGGTTGAAAATTGTCGTTGAACCCACCGGAGTGTTAGCAGCAGCAGCTTTATTAGAAGGTATAGTAACAGCATCCGAGGCAAAAATTGGTGTCATCATCAGCGGTGGAAATGTCGATTTAGCGCAAATTGGTAAACTATTTTCCGGAGTATTTTAATTAGGTGGTGGATATTCCAAGACTATATAAATGTAAAGAACAACTCTGCGTCCCTTAGCACTGACTCTGTGTTCCTCTGCCTTGAAAAACGCTTTGACGCATAGCTATACTTAATACAAAGACTTTTTTACATAAAATCATGATTACTTTTGTGAATGTTTTCACAGTTTTACCAGAAAAGCAAGAAGATGCTTTCCTCAATATCCAAAAAGTATATATGGATGTTGTTAAGCATCAGCCAGGATTTATTTCTGCCAAGTTACTTGTCAGCGATGATAATACAAGAGTCACTGCGATCGCTAACTGGGAAAGTGAAGCGCATCTGAAAGCCATGAGAGAAACTCAAGGTTTTAAAGATTTACATAATCCGGAATTTTCTCAAGCCATTGTTTCTAACGATGCTCATGTATACAGTACTGTGGTAGACGTTTAGGCGCAGTTCTGACCCTAATATGGACAATTCTCGTCTCGTCAAAATCAGCAAATATCTCAGCAAACATCTACGACATCAACCACAAAGAATAAACATTACCCTTTCCCCTAGTGGCTGGGTTGGTGTCGATGAACTATTAGCAGCTTGTAAAAAACATCAGTTTCCTATCAGCCGTGAGGAATTGGATTTAGTTGTCGCTTACAATGACAAACAACGCTTTTCCTTTGACTCTACAGGCACTCTCATTCGTGCTAACCAAGGACATAGTGTAGAAGTCGATTTGCAGCTAGAAGCTGTTGTTCCTCCTGATGTCCTCTATCACGGTACAGGACACAAAGCCGTTGAATCAATTCTGCAAACCGGACTTTCTAAAATGTCGCGCCATCATGTCCATCTTTCGGCAGATATTCTTACCGCCACAACTGTTGGTGCAAGGCACGGTAAACCGATAGTTTTTGCTGTAAAAACTAAGGCAATGTATCAGGCAGGTTACGAGTTTTACTGTTCTGATAATAATGTTTGGTTAGTAGATAATGTACCACCTGAGTATCTACAAAAGATAAAAACACTTTAGTTTTCTTAACATGTATTAGTTATCTCTTACGATAGAAGAATAGGTTCATAACTAATCGATAGAATAGTAGTAAGATTGTTGATGGGCTTAAAAAAAATGAACATTATTGCTTGGATTATTCTTGGTCTTATAGCCGGAGCGATCGCCAAAGCTATTTACCCCGGTCGTCAAGGCGGTGGTATTCTCACAACAATGATTTTAGGTATAGTCGGCGCTTTTGTTGGGGGAACCATAGTTTCCATCTTAGAGACAGGATCACTACAATTTGCTGCGGCTGGTCTCAGTATTCCTGGTCTAATTGTTGCTGTGCTTGGTGCAATGATTGCTATTTTCCTTTGGGGATTAATTGCTGGACGTACCAGTGCTTAGTTGAATGGCAATAATAATTATAGTTAGAGCCAATTTATTAGGTACTAACTGCTTACTATTTCAGATATATAAAAATACTCCACTTGCTTAATGCAGGTGGAGTATTTAGTTATATATCCGGGTAAAAATTAATAGCAATTGTTTTGCCTAAGCGCTAACTTACCAGGGTTTTAAGCTTAATATACCTTAATTGAATATTTAGATATAAAATTGTAGATACACCCTAATCTTGTTTTGAGAAGCCGAACTGCTCTATTGTATATGCACCCTAATATCTAATCTGGACAACCCTGATGATTATAAAGATTTTTTAAATTCATCTTTTATGTTTTCAGCTGTGTGAATAACTTGGGCTTCAGCTTGCTTTACTTTGCCTTGAGCCTTGTCTTCTGGATTGCCAGTTAATTCACCAAGAGTTTCTTGAACCTTACCTTCAATATTTTTAGCAGTTGCCTTGATTCTATTTTCAGCGCTCATATTTTTGAACCTATTTTAATTATTATTTTGTAACTTTATAATTAATTTTATCGATATACAATTTATTTGATAACTATCATTAGATAGACTTTTGTCTGAATATCGTCTTCCCTAGGATAGATATAAGTCATACATAAATAATTAACTAAGAAAAATTAATAACATTTGTAATTAAATTATGATTTGAGCAAATAAAAAATACTTAAGGAAAGTATAAAGGTGGCACTTAAGCGGAAGAGAAATATTTGGACACGTGAATTTAATGACATAATTAGGGGTGCGAGTGGAGGATTTTTGTTTGGCATTCCCTTGCTTTACACGATGGAAGTTTGGTGGATTGGTTCACTAGCAAAACCGCCAATGATGATGGTAGCGATCGCACTAACATTTATTGTAGTTTTCTTACTCAATCAAACTGATGGCTTTCGCAAACGCAGACATATGGCATCAGCTTATGAAGCGGCAATGGATACAGTAGAAGCTATAGCAATCGGAGTAATTTGCTCGGCTCTCATGCTGCTGCTATTGCGAGAACTGACACCAGAAACTGCCTTCAAGGAAGCTTTAGGTAAAATCATCTTTGAAAGCGTACCATTTAGCTTAGGAGTGGCATTAGCCAACCAGCTTTTGGGAGATAGTCGTAATGCCAACCCAAAAGAGCAACCAGATGGTAAGCCAAATAACTCTCCTAACCAGAACGCACCAGATGACTTAGAAGCTACCCTCGCTGATATTGGCGCGACTCTAATTGGTGCAACAGTAATTGCCTTTAATATTGCACCAACAGATGAAATTCCCATGTTAGCGGCAGGGGCTTCACCACCTTGGCTTTTAACAATAATTGCCTCATCTTTGGTGATTTCTTATGCAATTGTATTTCAAGCAGGCTTTTCAGACCAACAAAAACGCAGACAGCAACAAGGAATTTTCCAACGTCCGCTAAGTGAAACGATTATGTGCTATTTAGTATCGCTGTTAGCAAGCGCTTTAATGTTGTGGTTCTTTCAAAAGCTGACATTAAGCGACCCTTGGACAATGTGGTTAGATCACACTTTGTTGCTTGGATTACCTGCAACAATTGGCGGTGCAGCTGGAAGGTTAACGTTATGAGTCAAACAGAACAACGACCAAAGCGATCGCTTGCTGAATGGGTTACATTTAGCGCGGCAACATTCATCCTCACAGGAATTGTCGGTCTGGTATGTTACACCTGGGTAAATGATAACCATGAACCCCCTATTCTTTCTGTAAGCAACAAACAGAAAATTCGAGAGGTAGATGGACAATTCTATGTCCCCTTTGAAATCATTAATACAGGAGAAGAAACAGCCGAATCAGTACAAATTATGGCTGAATTAAAAATCAACAATGAAGTTATAGAAACAGGAGAACAACAGATTGATTTTTTATCTCGTAGTGAAAGAGAAGAAGGAGCTTTTATATTTAGGACTGACCCTCGCAAAGGTCAATTAACTCTGCGAGTTGCCAGCTATAAGTTACCTTAGTATTAAAAAGTTAGGAACTCCAAAGTACAGACGCGAAATTTCGCGTCTCTACAACTTTTAAACGCCCACTTTCGACTTAGACCAAACGCCATTTTCATCTTCATCATATTGCTGATGAACTGCTTCCCAAGCAGCATGTTCCGCTTTGGTTTGGTCATTTGACTCATTGAACACAGCGTTATAACGCTCCATAAATGTGCGTTGAGCGTCAACAGAAAGATGAGAGCGAGCTTCCGGAGATAAATCCTCTACGCTGTTGCAAGCACCAGAACAAGCGCGAGCCAATGTTGCCTCAATTGTGTGAATCTCTTCACCACCAGCACTTTCTAACAAAAGTTGAAATTCGCCAGCGCGATCGCTTGCAACTTCTGCCATCACTAAAAACTCACCAGCTTGTAAGCGGGTTTGATAAATAGTGGCTTTATCTTCTGGCATACCCAATGTAGTGAGAACCGATACTAAACCTGCACCTGCACTGCCGGCGATCGCACCACTAGCTGCTCCTAACAGTACTGCACCAATCGGACCTGCTGCCACAATCGGACCGACAAAAGGAATAAACAGTACACCTACACCAGAAAGTAAGCTGAGGAAGGAACCAAACAAAGAACCAAAAATGGCTCCTGTTCTCAAACCTCCCAAAATCACATCCCTTTTACTGATGAAACCAGCAATTCGAGTTTCCGACTGAAAGTTTCTGCCCATCACCGAGATATGATCTCTAGACACACCGCGGTCTATTAAACGTCGAATAACGTCATCAATTTGCTTTTGCTCTTTAAAAACAGCAGAAATAGTACGTTCTGCCTTATATGCTTCAGTCATTTTGATGCACCTTATATCTTGCTTTTTTATCAGGAAAACTGAGAATGCAGATGCGGAAATATTTTCTCTGCCCGCATCTGCATTCTCCTAATCAGACATTATGGATTACGCTATATCTGCTTACCCTTACACACCTACAGGTGTTTTGATTCCTTGTGCTTGCTGACTACCATCTGATTGCAGTGATTCCCCTTCGATAAAGGAGCGCAGCATCCAAGCCATCTCTTCATGCCCTTCCATTAGTCCAGTTAGGAAGTCGGCAGTTCCTTGATCATGGAACTGATCACCACACTGATCTACATGGTCACGTAAGTTGCGAATGACCTGCTCATGATCGTTCACTAATTGAGACACCATCTCAGTTGCTAAGGGGACGGTTTCAGCCTGCTCTTTGAGAGATGCAACCTTGAGAAATCCTTCCATTGTCCCAATTGGATAACCACCCAAAGCACGAACGCGTTCAGCTACTGAGTCGATAGTTTCAGTTAGTGCTGTGTAGTGCTCTTCCCAAAGCTGGTGCAGACTACGGAACTGAGGTCCAACGACATCCCAGTGGAACTTCTTCGTTTTCACTAAGAGTAAATAGGCATCTGCCAAATCTTGATTCAACAGGTTAATTACACCTTGACGTTGTTCTTCTGTCAAACCAATGTTTAACTTACGCATAATTTTCAATCTCTAGGCTAACTCTCCTTCTAGGTTCACCAATTTCCCACCAAGCAACATCAACCTAAGGAAGTATTATCAAAGGCACATAAATTCTCAAAGGAATAATTATATTTTTGTAAATAATTTAACACTTGCTAAATATTGATAGTTATTCCTTTTTAAAGAATAATTAATCGTCTTAATTTAAGGTAATTTAATACACATCCTGAATTTTACTATAAAAAATAGTAATAGACATCTTGATTACAATCAGCAATCAAGATGTCTGCAATAAAAAAGACCAAAACCTACTTTGATAAAGATGTCCAGATTGATAGATATTTGGTCTTACTTACTTTTTACCTGTCACCTTTTCCAGAATACCCTTAACTTCATCTTCCACTGTCGTCGCATTTTGTGAATTCTCAGGACGGCTCATTTTATCAATGTCAGCTGTTCCCTGAACCTCATTAAGTCCTCCGCCGCTTGTTTCTTCTTGCTCCCTTGACATTGAAGGAGGAGGCTCAGTAGCTATTTGATCAGTTTTGCGCTGAATTTGATTTAGCTGATCTGTAGCTTCTGTTGGGTGGCTTTTAGTAGTGCCGATCGCGAAAGCCGGAAAAGCGTTAGTTAAAAGTAGTAAAGCACAGGTAAAAGCAACAACTAGAAAACGCACAGGGCGTAGCATAGATAAAACAGAATCAATTCTTTTCATTTGAAATCCTCGATAACAGCACTAACGCAGAACTTTTTATTTGATAGAGAAGCGTATGCCCTTAGCTAGTCAATTTGAGCAATCAAATCATCAAGCTGTGCTTCCATCTTTACGTTCTTGCTCTACAAACCTTGTGAAGAGGGGGGCTGCATGTTCCGCATCGGCTTGGTGGAGAAACAGGCAAATCAACCGTGACTTTTCTATAAAAGTCTTGCGGATCACATTAAAATTCTTCTTTCAAGGTTCGCTTATTTTTTTATACTTCTAGGACGCTAACATTTTCATCGACCCCTAGGGTGAAATTTTATTTATTTATATTCGCAACAGAATCACTCTATAGATAGATAAAGTTAATTACATTTTGGTATCTTAACTATAAATGTAGATGATATTGAATTTAGGTTGATTAGTTAATTAATTTATGTATAGTCATACAGTAATTAATTATCCACTGCCTAAGAGATATTTAAGAGATGTAATTGAGCGATCGCCTCTAAATTATTTTTCGTTTAGAGACACATAATTTAATTGTAACCGCCAAAAAAGTTTTAGTTAAAGTATTTTCTCTAATCTAGAATTTAATAGCAAAAAGAAAATTAAATTCTATTAATTAAAAATGGGTGGTATAGGAGTCGAACCTATGTAGTGCTGGTTAAAAGCCAGCTGCACAGCCGTTATGCCAACCACCCAAAAAATGGGGATAACAGACTTGTCTGCTGGATGCAGACAAGGACAACGGGATCGGAGGGACTTGAACCCCCAATTATTCGGGTAGAAGCCGAAAGCCTTAGCCATTAGACGACGATCCCAAATCCACCTCAGAGGTACTGCCCCTCTTAACTCTGTGTTATCAGCACAGCGCCTCGCTTCTCGGCTTCAGGTGGATAAAGGAAGATGGAGGAATCGAACCCCTACAGTTGCCTGTACTCTAGATTTCAAGTCTAGTTGCCGACCATTCAGCGGCATCTTCCATTCAAAGGTATCTGACGGGGCTTGAACCCGCTAATTACTTGTTCCACAAACAAGCGCCGCGACCACTTTGGCTTCAGACACCATCAGTGGAGCCAATGGGACTTGAACCCATGACAAGAACTGCAAGCATCGGCAGGCGCTCTATCCATTTGAGCTATGACCCCATGTTTGATAGTCCTGACAAGAATCGAACTTGCAACCACTTGCAAGCAGTATGCAAATGCTCTACGGTTGAAGCTCAAGACTATAAAGCGAATGACGAGGCTCGTTCGCGGAGCGTTCTCGTTCGCGCAGCGTCTCCGACAGGAGAAGAGTACTCGTGCCAAGAGTTTGGAAGACTCACATGGCACCGTCACATATGACCTGCATAGTTGAAAGATTTAAAAATGCTGACCACTCAGCCAGGTGGAAACCTCAAGGCTTTATGGAACCTAAACCAAGTTCCTGGATTTCATCGAACTTTAGACTTTAAAATTTGAACTTTAACAAGTTAAACTTTGAGCGTTAAGGTTTAAGCGATGAGCGTTAACCTTTGAGCTTTAAAGTTAGAGACGAATCCTAAGTTCGTTGCCTTTTCAGGCAATCCATAAATTCAGAGATTTTCGAGTGACCAGCAAGTATTATTCTAATCTGGGATTTCTACCATTGTCGTGGCATTGCTGATAGAAAGTACGCGATCGCATGTCGATTTGAACTCTTCAATAAATATCATTCGTCTTTCAATTTCTTTAGAGATATTAGTTGGATCGAGCAATTCCACACCTTCTCTTGCCATAAAGCTATCAACTAAAGATTGATATTGCTCAGAATTTATAGCTTCATTTTTTCCCAGAACTTCTAAAGCAAGTTTATCCAGTCTTTCTTTAATTTTCGCCTGCGCTTTCTCATATTGACTGCGAGTTTGAGTGTAAGCTGACTGCATAGTATCGAGAATTGCCTCGTAATACGCAATGAAATTTTTCATTTCAATCGCCTCTGCAACTGTCATCTCGTCTCCTGCAACTGTCACGCGAGTAGAAGCATTGGAAACCACGATCGCTCTTTTGATAGCTCGTCTTCTATCAAGCAATGCCTGAACTCTTTGTACAAGTGCCTTAGCATTGACTTCATACTCCTCTCTCGATTTAAAGCCAGTGGGCACTTTGCCGACTTCAACAACAGTTATCAAATTACCCTTTTCTAAAGCCGCTCTTGCCGATTCAATCCGCTTTTGCAACAATGTTAACTCTGCCAGAGCATCAGTAACAGTTATTACAGTCATATTACACTCCTCAATCGACTACATAAATTTGGCATAGCCGCACGCAAATGGCGAGATTCTAGAGCTGGTGACAGGAATTGAACCTGCAACCTACCGCTTACAAGGCGGTTGCTCTTCCAGATTGAGCTACACCAGCACACTTTTTTGGTGACAGTTGGTGGCGTTACTGCTGGAATTGCACCTGCTGATGTTCAGGTTATGAGCAGTAGCGAGCCACTGTTGCTCCATCAAGAGCGATATCACCAATACCCCTGACTGGACTTGAACCAGTAAACATCTAAGTTCTAAGCTTAGAGCCTCTTCCAATTGGGCTACAGGGGCTTAATTTAGCTGCTTTATGAAAGCAGAACTGGGGAGGGAGGGATCGAACCTCCATTTTGCCGCTTTCAAAGAGCGGTGCCATACCGTTAGGCGACTCCCCAATAAATGCCGGGACAGGGTTTGAACCTGTAACCTCATCGTTCAGAGCGATGTGACTTGCCAATTCGTCCACCCGGCAATGAAATAAATGGCTGCCCCAGTAGGACTCGAACCTACAACCTCGCGGTTAACAGCCGCTTGCTCTACCATTGAGCTATGGGGCAACGAAGCCCCCCAGGTCGGAATCGAACCGACGACCTCCTGTTCTTCAGACAGGCGCTAACTACCAACTGAGCTACCGGGGGATAAAGAAGGAGAGATGGGTTTTACCCAGTGGACTGCTTGAATTCAACATGAATCAGCCACTCCATCACCTCTCCCATGTAAGGCGATCGCGGAAGGATTTGAACCTTCAGTCTTGAGTTTCGTAGACTCAGATGTTATCCAGTTACACCACGCGATCAAAACGGAGAAGACAGGATTTGTAGCTTGCTTCCCGAAGGGTACCTGCGACGGTCGTTAAACCGCTCTCCCTTAGCAGAGGAGTGCTTTCAGCCACTCAGCCACTTCTCCGTAATGGGTCGGGCAGGAATTGAACCTACAACCAACAAAGGACGCTTTTACAGAGCGCTGCCCGCACCAATAGACGAGCCGACCCAGAATCATTCCCCCGACGAGATTTGTTCGCGGAGCGTTCTCGTTCGCGCAGCGTCTCCGACAGGAGAAGAGTACTCGCAATCTCCCCTTTGAAAGAGCAGCGACTAACCCTTCGTCCACGGGGGCAAATATCTAGTTTGTGCAAGTTTAGAAAAAGTAGAACGCAGGGACTAGGATTTGAACCCAGAACAACGCTTTTGGAGAGCGTGATGTTGCCGTTACACCATCCCTGCATTGATAGCAGCGGCGGGATTTGCACCCGCATCAGCCAAGGTATGAACTTGGAGCTTTGCATTAAGCTACGCTGCGACACCAGAGGCTGAGGTGAGAATCGAACTCACGATATCGGTTTTGCAGACCGATGCCTTCAACCACTTAGCTACTCAGCCATTTGGGAGTCCCGACGGGATTTGCACCCTTGAAACTGATGGCTTAACTATTCGCCTACAGGACTTAAACCAGGGTGACGGGACTTGAACCCGCAACATTTCCGCAGACAACGGAACGCTCTAGCCATTGAGCTACACCCCGATATTTTTGAAATCCGTACCTAAATTTTTAGGCTTTTAGGCACAGATTTTTGATGAACTTGCCCATTTGATATTTAGTTTTCAAGGTTCAGAGAAATTAATTTTAACTGTTAGAAAGTCTTAGCAAAATAAGCGGCTATCTAAGTAATAAAGAACAAGTGTATTACGAATGCGATCGCTAAAATTTGCCTTCGCGAACTTAGAACTTTTCTCGTTTCTTGCTTCTACTTCAGATTGTTTGGAAGTAGAATAAGCTTGGTTTGGTGGGGATTGTCGTCTATCCCAGCTTTTGTGTACTACTTGTATGTAGAACATAGCTTTTAATTTTTGAGAAGCTTTGTCTTTCGCTTCACTACATTTATGCTACAAAATACTACAAGAGATGTCAAGGGGTTTGGGAAAATCTTTTTCAAATTGTCTAAAGTTGCTTCTGTGCTTAGGTTTTAACTCAAAAAGTTGTCTATCAAGTCAAACTACAACTTGTGTTTGGGCGAATTACTAGAAATTTGACTTGATAGACAACTACCTTAAACAACAAAAAATATTTAGTGTTGTTGCGATATCTGGTTACAAACCAACTTTGTTACAGCCTGTAGTATTGCCTTCATCACTTTCATATATAGCAATGTCTGTTTACAAGCTGCGACTCTGAAGAAAAAAATAGCCGCACAAACTTTGTCACAAATCATCAGCCGACTTAAACAGTAAGGCTACCGATTTGTGACAGTTTGCTTAGTAAAAATGAAGCAATAAAGGGGGAGTTGTTTTACTCACCCCAAAAGTCATTTCATTCGCTCACGACGGAGGCGCTTTTTTGTGCTTCTTGCCAGAGTTTATGCACGAAGAACTCAGTGCGCTCGCTCATCGCTGTGATAAACACACCTTCAGCATCCTCGGAACCATCTGATATCCAAGAACCCCGCAGAGTAACTTCTATATACTCGGCATCACAAACCGACAAGGCAATGATTTCTTTGCCATCGCCTTTTATCTCAGCTTTTAACACCTCAGCTTTTAGCGCTTCTACTCCTGGTAAATTAACAGGAAGCAAAAAGGAAGCGGTACTGGGTTCTACGCAAAGACATTGCCCGACTCGCAGTGCCAAAATAACACGCCCTTGCACCCATTGCTCCAGGGACTGAGTTAGACACTCTAAGTGAAAGCTTTTTTCAGTGTAAATTAATTTCAGCATTCCTTATGCTCTCCTGTTATTCCAGGTTTGCTTGTTCAAAGCGCCAGAAGTGTTCGGCAAAAGATATAGCCGGATGGACTGGTGCTTTTGGCTTGGTACGCAGTTGCATACCAGTCTCAAAGAGAGTGCGATCGCCTTTACGCGAGTTACATTTTTCACAAGCTGTGACTACGTTATCCCAAGTATGCAAACCGCCTTTAGAACGCGGAATCACATGATCTAGTGTTAGATGTTTGCTGCTGCCGCAATATTGGCAACTGTGATGGTCTCGTCGTAACACTTCGCGCCGATTTACTCGTGGAATTTTCCACACGCGCTCACTAGAAGCGATTTTCAAGCGAATGTGTTTTGGTACATAAAGTACCAAGCTAGGTGAGTGGACTTGCCATCCGCTTTCTGCGATAAAGTCTAGCGGTTCAGCTTTATTTGTTACTAACAGCACGATCGCCCGCTTGATATTTACCCGACACAGTGGCAAGTAGTTTTGCGAAAAAACCACCACGGATTGCTCTAACACTTGCATTGCGCTCGTCACAGCTTGACTCCTTATTAAAAAACCCCCGCTTCTTCTTTTTATGAAGCGGGGGTTGGTAATTGACCGGAAAGTATTCTGGTCTTATATCGGTACAGCATCTTGCTATCTGTACCTCCCGCTTGCTTGGTTTGGTTTTGGGGCTGCATTCAGCCGACTAATTCTCTGATATCTAAAATCATGATTACCCTCTGTGATTTGCCATTGATTTTGGCGATCATTACCCATAAATAAATACTCCACTCCCACAGCAGCTGATTCCCAACTAAATCGGCAGTTGGCAGCACGCAAAGAAGTAGAGTTTGGGTAAATGGATTTCACAGAAAATTTCACCTATTGAACATTCCTTTAAACATACTACACTTGTATTACTATCCTGTCCATACCTATAAGGAGAAAAAGTGATGCATACGATCGCTCGCACACCAACCACCGATATGGAAGTTACCAGCATCCGTCTGGAGCGCGAACTAAAAGATAAACTCAAAGAATTAGCCGGCAGCCAAGGATATCAGGCTTTGATCCGAGATATACTCTGGAATTATGTCCAGCAAAAATCAGGTGAGTGGAAACCCCGATTTTCGCGATCAGATATTAGAGCGAGCATAGCTGCTACCGCTCAACAAGAAGAGCGCTGCGTACTCACAGGTCAATTAATTCAACCCCAACAACCAATGTTGTTAGGACTGACGAGGAATGGCGACATGGTTCCTCTATGTGTCGAAAGCTTGGTTGGATAGCCTTCGTTTCAAGTAAATACAGCCTTGGGAAAAACCTGTCCACCCATTGGGCAGGTTTCTCCTTGCAAAGACGCTTTTAGAACAGCAAATGCCGCTCTAAATCTTGAAAAACACCGAATTTTTTTGTGGGAGTGCCATTTGCTGTCCAAATCTTGATACAAATAGATCACTTACTAACAAGCCACGGCGCTATACCTGGATAACTTTGATCAAACCCCAGTTACTCACCTATGTTTGGTGGTAACTGAACTATACTATAATTAAATTTTATTAAGAAAATAAATTTAATAGAAAGCAAACATTTGCGATGTTAAGTCTCGACAAGCTAAAGAACCTTTATATAATCGCTGATTGCAAACAAAAGGTTTTATAACACTTGACATATGGCAAGCATCACTTAATAAGTAAATGATTGTCGCCAAGAAAATTTCGCTAACAAAACTTTACAATTTATTTAGTATCTGCCTGAGTAACGCCTAGAAACTATGACTCAGTTTTCCTTCAATCACATTCCAATTTTGACTTATAAACAAAAGGCTCGCACAATTAAGTAAAGATAAAGTGAAATAAATATTACAAAATCCGGAAATGGTCTCAGTGTTAATTCTTAGAAGATTTACGTACTTTTTGCATAAATAATAGAGAAATTACTGTTTATGTATACTTACAGACAGGGTATCCTGAATCAAAGCTAGTAAATTAACCCAACATATGAAAGCCAGAAATTAACTGGTTTAAGACTTTTAGTATATTATTGATATTTGTTAACTAAGTATACCTTTATTTAATATACCAGTGATTTGGTCATCTCAAATAGAAAGGGGCTATAACAGGTGAAAGAAACTTTTGCTCGTAAATAAAGCGAATCATCAGGTGCACCTACAGAGCAAAAAGTAAAACAAATGCCAGGAGGTTGGGTAAAAAGAGGATGGGGTCATTATCAAACAGCGTGCCAGGAATGAAAAAAACTTTATCATCGCCACTACTGCGCCAAGATGAAGTAGATCGACAACAATACCCAGTCAAGCTGATGCAGCATCAGAAAGAACCAGCCGACCATTTGGCACGTCATATTCATGAAATTATCGCTAAGAGTTTGGCTCCAGCAACAATGCTGCAAGAGATTGCCCAACTTCTAGGAGCCGCGTTCCAAGTTGATTCTTGCTGCTTAGTTCCAGTAACGGATGAAGGATTTGAGGAGGCAATTACTGCGAATTGGTGTGCCTCGAAGTATTTAGGCTTGCCGCATCCAGATGAGATATTCTCAATGGAACAAGTGGAATGCGCTTGTGAACCAACGATTGAGGATATTTCGACTATTAAAAACAGTTTAGAAACTGGATATCAATATTTACCGTTACCGATTAAAGCAGTTTTGGCTATTCCTACACGCTTTGGCGGCAAAAATAACGGGGTGATAAGTCTGATAAAGTTTCATCCCTATGATTGGAGTGAGTCAGAAAAGCAACTGCTAAAAGCGGTGGAATCGTCTTGCGCGATCGCTTTTTCCCAAGTAGCACAAGCACAGATAATTGCTTCTCAACAAAAATATATAGCTAAGAGTGCCCACCATCAAAGCTTGATCACGCAATTGACAATACTCAGTCGCAGCAACCTGGAGTTAAATCAAATGCTTCAGTTAGCGATCGCCTCGACAGCACAATGTCTCCAAGCAGATCGCGGTATGCTGATACTCCTAAAATATACAGATCCACTATTTAGGACTCAACCTAAAAAACAAATTCCCAAAGCAAAAGCAACTGTAGTTGGTGAATGGTCTAGCGACGAAAGTTCGCTCACCACCCAGCTAGAAACTTTGGATAAGTCTTTCTCTGTTTCCGAGTGTGGTTTATGCCAGCGTGTCTTCACATCAGGAAAAGCAGTAATTATAAATGAAAATATAGACCAAAACAGTATTTCAATTGCTCCGGTGTTTGCTTTGGATCTACTGCCTGCGGTCTTATTAGTACCATTAGAGAATCAAGGCAAGGTTATAGGATTTTTAGTGCTTCAACAAGCAGTGCCTCGCAATTGGGACTTTGCAGAATTAAATATCGTGGAAATGGTTTGTGCTCAAATGAGCAATGCCATAATTCAATCACAGACACTGCGGCAAGTACAGATGTTGGTTGACGAGCGGACGGCAAAACTACAAAGTAGTCTGGAATTGCAAGCCAAACTGCACGAAAAAACTCGGCAACATGTTGAGCAGCTGCGAGAACTTAACGAACTCAAAGATGAATTTTTGAGCAACATGAGCGATCGCTTGCGTTACCCCCTGACGAATATGCTGATGTCAATCCGCAATTTAGGTCTACCAGGAATAACACCAGAGCGTCAAGCTAAATATGTAGATATCTTAGAAAGCGAGTGTACTAAAGAAATCAACTTGATTAATGACTTGCTGACCCTTCAAAAGCTAGATACTCATCAAGAACGCCCACAATATGAAAACATCGATTTAAATACAAAAATTCAAGATGTAGCTGCATCCTTTGAGGAAAAGCTTGCAAATAAAGGATTAAGTATTAAGGTGGATCTACCTATAGAACCACTAATTCTACAAACTGAAGTAGAAAGTTTGAACCGCATTCTGCAAGAGTTGTTTACCAATGCAAGTAAATACTCAGAACGTGATTCTGTCGTTCAACTGCAAGTTCATCACCAAGTTGAGCAACAAATAGATCAAGTTATGATTAAAATAACTAACACCGGACTTGGTATCTCCGATGAAGATGCGACTTATATATTTGACAGGTTCCGTCGCGGTAGAGGAGGACGATGGACTCCAGGTACAGGGTTGGGGCTTGCTTTAGTCAAGTCTTTAGTGCAGCATTTGAATGGAGCGATCGCTGTTGAGAGCACTTCAATTGACGACTCTAACTTGAGCAAAATCTGCTTCACCCTAACTCTGCCCCAATTTTCTGAATAAAGCAAACCATATTTTAAACGTGACTGAGCAACACAATACAACAGAGGACTTTGATTTGAACTCTGGTAGTAACGACACCAACCTAGAAGAGAATTTAACAACCGATGTGGAAGTCAAAATTGAGAAAATAGCAGAGCGAAAGCGACAAATCACTGCTAAAATCCAAATTCCCCAATCAGTTGAACACGTTTGGAAAGTCCTGACAGACTATGAAGCTCTAGCTCAATTTATTCCTAACCTTGCCAAAAGCCGTCGATTGGAGCATCCTACCGGCGGTATTCGGCTAGAACAAGTAGGCTCTCAGCGGTTACTAAATTTTAACTTTTGTGCGCGTGTAGTTCTCGATTTGGAAGAATGCTCTCTCAAAGCAATTAATTTCCAAATGGTAGAGGGAGATTTTAAAGACTACTCTGGTAGCTGGTATTTAGAACCTTACTACGTTGGTGAAGATGTTGGAACTAATCTTTGCTACACAGTCAATATTTGGCCTAAACTTGTTATGCCAGTCACAGTGATTGAGCGTCGCCTAAAAAATGACCTACAGTCAAATTTGCTAGCAATTCGCCAGCGTGTACAGGAGTTAGCCATTTAGTTGCTAGCTGTAAAGCTGCGTCAGATATGCAATTTTTTGTATCTAGTAAATTTTTATATATTTGATACATTAAATTTTTTGTATATGTAAGCACAGATTAACACCGATATTTCTCAGTGGTTTTTTGTACGGAAAGATGCAACTCAAAATGAACTCCGTGCAGGAGCAGCAGTTAAGTTCACAGGCTTGCAAGTGACTCAAATGATCGCGATCGCTTGTTCGGACCCACAAGGATCAGGATGTCCCATTAGTCAATGGAGTGGGCGAGAAATTGCAGAATAAGCGATCAGTTGTAAATTCTGTAGGGATAGCCGGAAGGATTGAGTAGGCTAATTGCCCCAATCTGATACCAGTCTATATCGTTGTCAGAAATATATAAATTTAGTTGCTTGCGCGGACTACCCCATTCAATATCTAAAGTTTTATAAAGTTTATCGGTTTCACTATCTTCCAGGTGGAAGTTGGGAACTTTAATGGGTGCAAGGCTACTGATTTTCGCGTGTGCTTTGAGATTTTTGATGAAGGCATTAACACTGATAATTGACCCAGGATAGTTGCCAGTTAGGGTATTACTAAAAATGGGGACTATATTCTGTCCCGTTGTCGAATCTAGGCTTTTGACAATAGTTTTGGCTTTATTGAAGGTTGTAATTGTCACTTAAACGATTCACCCATCAGCATCATGTTTATTTCTAACCGAAAAATCTTACAATGTACACTACTTAAAAAGCCCCACAAAAAACTGCGGGGCTTAATCTTCAATTATTCATGGTGAGATTTATAAATTTTTATAAACCTCATCGTCGTTTCGCTTTCCTACTCGAAAAATGTCAACTAGAAAATTTTCATCATCAATTGTGTAAAGAATCCGATATTCACCTTGATCTACACGATAACCGCCCTCATACCCTTTTAAAGATTTACAATCTTGGGGGCGCGGATTGCCTTGAAGCGACAATATTTTGCTGACGACTTGTTTAAACTGTTTAGCCTGCAAGTCTACTAAGTCTTTCTCGGCTGTTCTGGCAATCCTCAAGTCGTAACGTTTACTCATCTTTACGACTGGCAATTATTGTTTGTAATGTGGTAAACCCATCATTCTCTTCAACTGCCCGACGTAATTCGGCAGAATCGATAGCATCTTCTACCGCTTCGAGTAGCTTCAAATCGTCAAGCCCGATGATAGCTACAACTGTTTTTCCATGACGTTGTATTAAGATGCGTTCACGCGCATATTCGGCACGGTTAATCAAATCAGGTAAATTAGCACGCGCTTCACTTGCGCTGATAGGAATCATATATACCCCATTATTTTTGCTTACATTTTTATTGTACAAAATGTACAAATTAATCAGAGGTTTATATGAGATTTAAGAAATTCGTCTAGCGCTGGTGTCAACAGTCCGTCCTGCTCCACCACTGGATATGCTGCCAACTTGCGACATTATCCCCAGGACGTTAGCAAGTAAAAAGCATACGTCATCGGTGAAGACAATGGCGATCGCCAAAGCTATATTTTTGGTGGAGTAATAGGTTGATAACAAATCCAGTGTGTAAACCCCCGCAGCTGCTACCAATAAAAAACCACTTAACAGCGAGTAACCCAGGACGAACAACCCGCGCTCATTGCGGTTATTTATCCCGGCTACTTTTTGAGCCTGGGCGAAAATTATCTACCAACTATAGGGGGCGGTGACGATCGCTCCAAAAGCCGAAGCAATCACCGCGTTGGTGAAAGCGATTAATAAACTCAGATCATCCGCCGCTAGCTGGTAGATACAGCGCGTTGCGGGTGCAACCGCGCCAACTACCGGACGATGAAACTATTTTGAGCTGGTTTTACAAAATTAAAAACCCGGCTTGGAGATGGGTGTATGGAATGCTTGCCACCTACGGCTTGAGAAATCACGAAGTGTTTCGACTTAATTTTGAATCACTCAAGGAAACCTCCCCAGTTATTGAGGTGCTGGAAGGGAAAACTGGCGATCGCCGAATTTGGGCTTGTTATCCGGAGTGGGTTGAAGACTTTCAATTGTTGAATGTCCAGCTTCCGCCGATTCGACTGGATCGAAGCAACAGTGCAATCGGTAGCAGCTGCGGTCACTACTTCAAAACTCAAGTTGCTTTACCCTTCCCGCTGTACAGCTTGTGCCACTGTTGGGCAATACGCACGCTCGAATTTGGGCTAGATATCACCCTGGCAGCGCAACAGATGGGACATTCTGTCGCCGTCCACAGTGATTTGTATCACCGCTGGATATCAGATCGCCATCATCAAAAAGCATTTGAAACGCTGATGATGCGGGAGAATCGCCCAAAGCCACCAATATTAAAAGGCAAATGAAATTTAAAGATATGCTCCAGTAACCTATTTATCTATAAAACGTCAATAGCCGCTACACTAAAAATGTTGTGGCTAAGTTGCATCCTAAGAGCGATCGCGCGGTTTTAAGCTGTGAACGGCAGCGGCATCGCAAAAAAACTCCAAAACCCTTATATGATATGCTTTTCAGGGTTTTTTAACTTTGAAATTTTCAACACAAAAAGTACCCCCAGGGGAATTCGAATCCCCGTTACCTCCGTGAAAGGGAGGTGTCCTAGGCCTCTAGACGATGGGGGCATCAGAGCCAGACTTTTATTAAAGTAACGAATTTTCGTGCCAATGTCAACAGGTTTTGCCAAAAAATTCTTTTCTCACGTCCGGCACGGCTGGAAAAATTGTGTTGGGCTTTTTCGGTTAGTCTGTGTTCGCGTTGGCGTTGGCGAACGCGAGCGCGTGTCGCAGACAAGCCTCTGTTTCAGAAGCCTCTCGTTCGCGCAGCGTCTCCGACAGGAGAAGAGAAGCGTCTTTGTAAGGAGATGCCCCCTGATTCATCTGTGGGGCAGGGTTTATAGCTAGTTGAGAAGCCTCCCAATTTATTTGTGGGGAGGACGAACCCTCCCCCATTTTTTCTAGTATCGCTCGGTCACCCGGCAATGCCTTCACCGAGGCTAGGCTGGAAAAATTGTGTTGGGTTATTTCGGTTAGTCTGTGATGCCCCCTGATTGATCTGTGGGGGACTAACCCAACACAATTTTTTGTCGCCAAATTGGTCACCAACAGATTAAACAAGAGTGCATAAATAATTTTTTTATTTCACGCCAAGTCAAGAGAGCGGATTGCTTTTTTTCCCTATTGTTTGTTTTGCTTCGGATCTTGCCCCGACCCCAAAGCCCAGAAAGTTGTAGCGACTGCCGTCGGAAACAAGAAGGCAATCTATAGGAAGAACTTTTGCATTTTTTTATTCAAAGATAAAGTCCATCGGCTTCGTCATCGGTTGTTTGGTCACCCGATCGCTCTCGAATTATAATAAATCCTACTTTTATGGGCTATGATTTGGTTTTAATTATCTTGCCATTTCCTATCCGCCAGTCGTTAGGCGTTTTTCACTTTATCTGAATGCTCCCGTACATTTGCCTTTTTGCAGATGGGTGGATACTGGCGGAATCTTTTTTGTGTTTTATGCTAGAACAGCGATCGCCAGTTTTTGATAAATAATTAAGAAATACTGTATAAAACAATACCTCATTATGAAACCATTGGAGAATTTAGGAAGTCACAAAGGGTGTGGTATTGCGCCCGATAAAGTTAAGATTAACTGTTCTTTACAAAAGATTTTGAAATATATCACTCAAAATCTACAACATGGAAGCATCATTTGAAATCACCCAACAGATGGTGATTGCCGTATTTGCAGGCATTACCGCTCAAGTGCTGGCTGCATACCTTCGGCTACCCAGCATCGTCTTGTTATTGGTGTTTGGCATTCTCCTTGGTTCGGATGCCCTTGGGCTGTTGCACCCTCATTTACTGGGCACAGGATTGGAAGTTATTGTCGCTTTAGCGACGGCAATAATTTTGTTTGAAGGGGGACTCAACTTAGATTTGCGCGAGTTGGGCAAAGTTTCCGTGAGTCTACAATTGCTCGTCACTCTGGGAACGCTCATCACTCTGCTTGGTGGTAGCATGGCAGCTCACTGGTTGGGTGAATTTCCCTGGAATATTGCCTTTCTCTACGCTTCGATAGTTGTAGTTACAGGACCAACCGTCATCGGTCCGCTGCTCAAACAAGTCAATGTAGATCGACAAGTCGCAACGCTTTTGGAAGGAGAAGGCGTTTTAATCGACCCGGTAGGAGCTATCCTCGCCTTCGTTGTTCTTGATACAATTTTGAACGGCGATGCTGACCCAATTAATGCAATTATCGGTTTGCTGTTGCGTCTGGGAGTTGGTGCAGCAATTGGTGGAGTCGGTGGTTATTTGATGAGTTTGATTTTTAAACGTGCTGATGTTCTCTCATTAGAACTAAAAAATTTAGTGGTGCTAGCGGTGCTGTGGAGTTTGTTTACTTTAGCGCAGATGATCCGCAGTGAGTCGGGAGTAATGACAACCGTAATCGCCGGCGTAGTTTTTGCTAACTCCTCAGTGCCAGAAGAACGTTCGTTACGCCGCTTTAAAGGTCAATTGACGATTTTCAGCGTGTCGGTGCTGTTCATTTTGCTAGCGGCTGATTTATCTATTGCTAGTGTACTTGCCTTGGGTTGGGGCAGTTTATTTACAGTTTTGGTCTTAATGTTCATCGTTCGCCCGATTAACATTATCTGTTGTACCTGGAATAGTGACCTGAACTGGCGGCAAAAATTGTTTTTAAGTTGGGTTGCACCTAGAGGTATTGTTTCTGCTTCTGTGGCTTCTTTGTTTGCGATCGTCCTCACACAACGAGGTGTTAACGGTGGTGAAGCGATTAAAGCTTTAGTTTTCTTGACAATTCTGATGACAGTATTCTGCCAGGGGCTAACAGCAGGTATGGTCGCCAAATGGTTGCAAATCACTTCTCAAGAAGCAACCGGGTTGGTAATTGTTGGCTGTAATCCTCTAAGTCTCTTGATTGCCCGATTCTTTCAAGAACGGGGAGAAGCTGTAGTAATGATTGATACTGACCCTGAATGTTTTGCAGAAGCGGAAGCACAAAATCTGCGGTTGATTGCTAGCAGTGCGCTAGATACAGGAGTTTTGGAAGAAGCGGGACTGGCTTCGATGGGAACTTTTTTAGCTATGACTAACAATGGTGAGGTAAATTTTGTTTTAGCTCAACGTGCGGCTGAAGAGTTTAACCCACCCCGTGTCTTAGCGGTTTTTCCTCGCGACCCGCAAGCATCCACATCCGGAGATAATAAAGTTGACCAGGCTTTTGTCCAGGACTTAGGAATTAAGACTTGGAATGAGTATCTAAATAGTGGACGAGTGAAGTTAGGGACAACTACCCTTGATGAGTTGGAATTTTCCAGCCAACAAAACCGCATCCAAGAAAAAATTCGCGCTGGGGATTTAGTGCCGTTATTGCTAGAACGAGAAAAACGACTACAGATTATCCCAGCTGCTATTGATTGGCAACCAGGCGATCGCATAATCTATCTATTGCATGACCCCAGATCCAATCTTTTAAAGCGCTTATCCGGTGCTAGCCAATCCACCCCCCTATCTCTAGAAAAGTTGCCAGAAGTCGAACAAGTCCCTGTCCCAAAATTAGCTGAACTTTCCGCTATTGATTCCCCTAGTGTTTGAGGAGACAGGGGGAAAATATTTCTTTTTTCTTACCCTTTACCCTTTACCCTTTGCCCTTTCCCCCTCTTAAATCGGTTGCTGTGGTAAATTACCTAACTCAGAGTTCAGCGTTTCTTGATTTGTTTGTTTTTCTTGCCACAATATACCAGCTAAATGCACCACGGCAAGAAGTATCGCACCAACCGAAAGTATATAACTGTGTATGGTGTAAAGATGCTGAATAGTTGCTGTGCTAATGGCTCCACCGCCTGTTAGGATATCTCGTAACTGATGCCCAATGAAAGGAATTGCTTCAATTGTTCCTAGCTCGATACTAAAACGCCAGTATCCTAGTTGATCCCACTTTGAGATCATTGCTGTCCAATCCAGACCGATGGCACTCAAGGTAAACAAAATTCCGCTAATCCAAGCAGTCAACCAACTCTTGCGAAATTGTCTGCTTAAAAACATCACCACAATTTGAATCAAGGCAATAATAATTACTGCGTTACCTGCAATATTATGCGCTTTATGAAATAACCAGCCGTAAGTCACTTGCTGATCAATCATTTTTAATGACTCATAAGCGCTGCCTGCTGCTGGTTGATAATAAAAAGAGAGTAAAATTCCCGTGGTCGCGCTAATCAAGGTCAGAGTCAGAATGGCAACCGATAATATTGTCGATATTCGTCGCCCAATTATATCAAACCGGGTGCTTTGCATAGCGATCACCTCTTTCCTTAGCTTTATATGTATTTTTATTACAGTTTAACTAAGAATTATTAACAATTGGTAACTCTTGAGGCGTAGATGTAAATATCTTTTAACTTTCCGAGGAGAAAACCCGAAATCGTTCTCAACCGATACGAGGCATAGTCGAGTAAGGGTAGAGAGCATTTGAGGTTTTTCTAAACTTATTTTGAATAGCTTTAGTATGATGAAGATATCTTGACCATAAATGCCATAAGCGAAAACCAAGCTAAACGGTACATGTTGCAAGAAAAAGATTTGGGTCTTGGGAACCACGACTCCTGATAAGAGGAGGGAATTTGACACTCCCACTGCTTGAAGCAGTGGGATTCTTGTTTCAACCAGTCAACTTACTTAGAGGAGTTTCCCCACCTAAGCAGAGGTTGTTCTGTCCACAAGCTTGAGATTCCGTATGCCCTA
>JAHHID010000053.1 GCA_019359015.1 Spirirestis rafaelensis WJT71-NPBG6 | reverse complement strand
AAAAACCTAGTCATTATTCAAATTACTACAAAAGGGGGTGAAGGGGCTGCCGACGGCAGCCCCTTCACCCCCCAAGAATGATTATCATTTTAAATAATGGCATAATTTATTTTTTGGAAGTCCCTAATACGCCACCTTTCCAAAGGTGGCATTGATGGAAAGATTTTACCGCGCCCTGAAAAATCTGAGATTTATCGACCGACCGACCCGACCATCCGACCCGACCATCCGACCCCAGCCTCCATCAATGAATTCATCTGGCTGATTTCCAAGCAACTCGCAGATGCCTAGCTATTCAGCTTCAGCACCCAATCTCTTATCTGTTCCCGTTTAGTGGCATCCAGTCCTTTAACAGCGGTCTTGAGGATAGATGTAGGAATAGCGCATTCTCGCAACTCGGCTAGCATCTCAATGCTTTCGCAGTCCGCCAACAAGCTAGTGACAGTCTCAATTTGTTCTGGCTGATTCCATAATTCATCATCTGCGGGTTGTTCCTCAACTGTGGGCTGTTGATTAGAGGGTGCTTTCGGGTCAAAAACCCCAATGGAAAGGTTTATCGTTAAGTCGGAGTCACCCCGACTTACTTCAGTTATTGGGGGCAACTTTTCTTTCTGGTTATATATATTAAATTCAAAGTTGCCCCCCAGGTCGAAGTCATTCTGAGTTAGCTGTGCTTCTAGCATCCGTTTGTTAAGCTCTACTTGCCGCTGATCCTCCGCTGCCTTTTGCAACCGCTCAACTTCCTCTGCCTTAGCAGCGATCGCGCTTAAGGAGACTTCCCGCGTTTCCTCTATCAGCGCCTCGGCTCTGCGGTTGGAGAATTGTAACTTGGCATCGCACCTTACCTTGCTTGGTTGCGATCGCACCCAATCTCAGATTGTCGAGCGAATTCTGATGCATTTTTCATTGGCTCATCACTTGGCTTTCCAGATGTGTGTATATCTAGAAATATGACACAATTTCACTATTCCAGCTATACACATTACCGCAACGATTTTTTGTGGCGTGGAAAAATTCTGGTATCCGGAAGTTGGACGCAAACCACCAACTTTCGGCTGGCGATCGCTTCTCCTGCTTTGGGAGGGGCGCAATATGTTAAGTCATGTAAATATTAGTCACAGGAAGGCAGCGATGCTATGCGATCGCTTCTGAACTCCGCTCAGATTGCCCTTGACGTTTTGCACAAAATACACCTGATAGGCGTTTGTCCTGGCTTGCTGAGGCTGCTAGACGGTGCTAATGCAATGTTAGCGTGTGGCGATGGCTTGGCATCGCTTTACCGTGGCGGTGGGGTTGTAGCGTGGGGGGCACTTTTGTATTCTCTCCAACAACAACAGCGGCGTGATGTGTTGTTTTCCCCTAACCCCACGAGTAACGGTTTTTTGCGCCCAAAGAAGGAAAAAATCCTTCAACCATGCACTTTACAGCGATTTAAAAATGGGTAACTTTCCCCCCACAAGGCGAAACTTACCCAAATTTACCCACAAATTATTAGGAATAATTCTCAATCGACTACCCCCTTATTGAGAATGAATAGGCTAAAAACAAAACACCCCAGCTACAACAGGCAGCAAAGGGTGTTTGAGGGAAATGATGGGGAATTGGGCTTAAGCGTGTTCGTTGGGTATGCCACCCTCATTCAAAGTCTCTTTCAGCTTGTCAAATGTTACTAGGGCTGGATGTGATAGTGAAATGGGTTTTGCTTTTTTACCTGAGCCTTTTCCATTTTCTACGGGGTTTTTAGAGCGTTTTTCAGTACGTTGTCTGTGGCGGTGGCGGTCTAGCTCATCAAAAGGTTTTGTAACGTCGTCAGCTATCATCTCGTCAACTTTCTCGGACATTAGTTTGAAGTTTAATGTGCCGTCATCGTTTAGAAAAAAGCTTTCTAAAGACTGCTTATCCTGTTCTTTCAGCTTATTAATGATGCCAAACCACATCATATATTGTTCGTAAGTTTTGAATGTGAATTGTGATAGTGAAAACTCTTGCATCAAGACAGTACGTAAAATACTATCTCCCGGTTCGATACCTATCTGGTCATATTTTCCAGCAAGATTTTTATAATCTTTAATTTTAAGTATGCCTGATTTAATAGCGGGAACTTGACGCTTAATAGACTCAGAATTATTTAACAGTTGATTCATAAAGTCTTTTGCTGGGTTGTTTTCTTTGCCATATCGGTCGCTATCAAATAAAGTGATTTTATCCTCTTCAGCAATTACCCCATCAACACTCTCATGTGGTTTACTCACATCTTGCACCTCACCGTACAAACCCGTAAAAGGCAAATAAAGAATACAAAAATGTGATGGAGATGAAGGGGAGATTTTAAGCCAAGCCAAGTAATATAATCAATCAGATTAACCCTAATATTACATAGAAAAGTTTCTCAAAGTACAAGATGCGAGGATAACGCTTTACGTCATCCTGTAGTGCGATCGCCAATTCCCAAGTGTGAATTTGCTTAGATCGCAGAAAATATGAGAAAAAGGGCGTGAAATATCGAAATCTTTTAAAGCAAGAACAATGCTTGCCCACGCTCAACAGTTAGTTTACACGTTGAAAGAGTTGATGCCCACCCAGTACCAAAAAGATAACCTTGAAGCGATGTTGGGGTTATTCTTAGAAGCGCAAGGACATCCGCTACCTGAACACAGTCAAACAAAATCTCCGAGTGCATTAAGTCGATTTTTAAATATTAATCCTTGGTCAACAAGGGAGATGATTCGTATAATTCGCCAGCAGATACTGCAAAAAGTTTTCAATACTTTATCCCAATCCGGCAAAGGGCGCAGACCATTTTTACAGGTAATTATTGACCTCACAACTCTAGAAAAACGGGGTAAGTTTCAAGATTTTAAAGATTTAATAAGAGTTTATAACTCTAAACGTGGTCTACATCTAGTAGTAGTTCCTCAGCGTTGTTGGCAAGTGGCGTATACCTTGGAGTTTCCGAGTATGGAGAGGCAAGGGTACTCCCTCACTTTTCCCAGTTAGGATTAAAGCTAGTCAAACGTTTGCCTAAATGTTTAACTCAAAAGTTTCAAGTGATGATTCTGGCTGATACTGCCTTTAGCAGCATTGAATTTCTTCATGGTATACGCAAGCTTAAATATCATGCAGTCACGGGTATACCGATTAACCGTAAATTAATTGATGGCAGAATTTTAAGACATTTACATAAGCAGGGACAACAGGTTCGCGATTGTTGGTTTAAAGTTTCCTGTTACCGTATCTTGGTATTACTTAAAGCGTGATAATGGAAAGCGAAGAATTGCGCTTTGTTCTGTCTACTCGACCAAATTATTGCTTCTACTCTCAAGTGGTGGGGTAAGCGTCGGACCGCAGATAGAAGGTTGGTTTAAAACTGCACTCGCATCGCTTTGGCTTACATCGTTTTGGGCAAGGTACTCTGCTTGGTATCTACCGCTGGCTCATCCTTTCTCTGACTGCTTACCTCATAGCTCACTGGACTTATCTCCAAATTCAGTTCCCATCGCTGCCTGATTGGGGTCAGGCTGCACAAACTGCACTTGAATCTATTTTCCCTCAAATAGTTGTGTCTCTTCTTTTACTTGAGATTGAACGATTAATCCCTCTTACACGTAGTTGTGGTTTTGACATCCATATTTCCAGGTGCAAGATGTGAGTTTACGACGCTTTGCGGTTGACCACTGGTATCGGTTTATTAAACAACGCTTGCATTGGACACTACCAAAGCTCTCTACTCCCCAACAGTGCGACCGATGGAGTGACCTCATGCCACTTATGACTTGGGAGTTATGGCTGGCTCGCGATCTTGTCAGTGATAATCCCCTGCCGTGGCAAAAACAGATGACTCAATTCACGCCTGGACGGGTTGCACAAGCGATGCCTGGGATTTTGGTCAGAGTTTCTACTCCTGCCAAACCACCAAAACCACGAGGTAAATCCCCTGGTTGGAAGACCGGACAACCCCGACAGCGTAGAATTCGCTATCCAATGGTTAAAAAACGTACTACTATTTCACGTAAAGCCGCCCAAAAAACTGCTTGATTTCTGATTTTTTAATTTTTTGGCTTTGCTTGTTTTCAACTCAGCTTCCCTGAGTCATTTTCTGCTTTTTAGTCTAAACTCCAGATTTTAGTGTCGCATTTGACTTAGGCAAAGCGGATGACCCGATTAAGTACTTCGCTGCCCCAGAGAATCAAGACTTAGGAGTAGTCAAAGCGCTGCGAAAGCCAGTCTCCAAGCTAGATTTATCGCCTTTTCCTGCACCCTCTTGACAAATGTGCAATTATCTTAACCTCTCACTGATGTAACTTATTACGCTTCCTTATATGATCGCTTTTAGTAGTGATAGCTATGTAATAATGGAACCTACGTATTAACTAAGGAGACACAGAAATGCTAATAAATTCAATGTCTAGACCAGATTTGGGACGCTCAGAGTATGATCCAGAGACAGGCCAGTACTTTAACGACTTCAGGGTGTACGATGATGCCGATGATAGTCAGTTTCTTGGAGGCTCTCGAGCAAGTAAAGTGTATGGGGGTGGAGGCAACGATACATTTCAACTGCAAGCTCTAGATGATTGGGCTGATGGACAGGCAGGTGATGATAAGTTTGATGGTGGCTCAGGCTCAGACATCATTTATGGTGGTGCTGGCAACGATGACTTGAGAGGAAGCCTAGACAAAGACTATCTGTATGGTGGCCTTGGCAACGATATCTTATATGGCAGTGGAAATACTGTGATTAGTACAGACGTTGATGATGGAGGAAATTACTTAGAAGGAAATGAAGGAGACGATACATTGTATGGTCATGGCAACGATACTCTTATAGGAGGTCTTGATAACGATGTTTATATTGTTGACACTCCTAGAGACACTATTTTAGAGAACTTCAATGAAGGCATAGATACGGTTAAGTCTTCTGTTGACTATATCCTAGGTAGTAACTTGGAATACCTTAACTTAATAGGTGAAAGCGCAATTAATGCCATAGGAAACAGTCTTAATAACTTCATTTCTGGTAATACTGCCAATAACACTATTAGAGGTGGTGGTGGAAATGACCAGTTATTCGGTGGTGACGGTAACGACAACATAATCGGTGAAGCTGGTGACGATCTGCTGTATGAGTCTTATGGCAGTGACACCCTAGCTGGAGGAACTGGTAACGATACTTACAGTGTTGGGGAATTTAGCGAACCTACTATCCGTGACTTGATAGTAGAGAACCTCAATGAAGGCACAGATACTGTCAATGCTTACGTTAACTACACTCTTAACACTAACATCGAGAACCTGAATTTAGCAGGGCGCACTATTAGTGGTACTGGGAACAGCCTTGATAATACAATCGACGGGAATGATGAGGCTAATTTGCTGGAAGGGAAAGGTGGTGCAGACACTATATTAGGAAGCTTCGGTGATGACACTATAAGAGGAGGAGATGGAAACGATACCTATCTTGCTGGTGGTCCGGGCAATGATTTCATATACGGAGAATCTGGAAATGATTACTTAACTGGTGCGACAGACTTAGATTACCTTGAGGGAGGAACTGGTAATGATACTTACGAAGTATGGGGTAATGTTAATGGTATTGATATTGCCACTATAGTCGAGTTTGCTAATGAGGGTATTGACACGGTTCGCTCTTATACCAGTTTTACCCTTACTAATACTAGCAACGTAGAAAATTTGGAGCTTATAGAGTTTGGTAGTGTCGATGTATATAGTGCTACAGGCAACAGTTTAGCTAATACAATTAGAGGTAGTGCAGCCAGCAATCTCCTTAATGGTGCCGCAGGGAATGACAATTTAATTGGATTTGGTGGAGATGATACCCTCGTAGGTGGCACAAATAATGACATTCTAACTGGCGGTACTGGCGTTGACACACTAACTGGTGATGCAGGGGATGACAGATTCGTCTTCAATACTGATGCTGCTTTCAACAAGGCTACTATCGGCATAGACAGAATCACTGATTTTACGAGGGGCGCAGATAAAATTGTTTTTGATAGAACAACATTTACGACGTTAAGTAGTATAAGCTTTGCCTCAGTTGATACTCTTACAAAAGCTCAAACTAATTCGGCTCAAATTACTTATATTCAGTCATCAGGCGATTTATTTTACAACCAAAACGGAGCGAGTAGCGGGTTTGGTACTGGTGGTCAGTTTGCTGATTTGACCAATGGACTTCTCCTTACAGCCTCAGACTTTCTTGTTCAAGCTTAGAGCAAATCGCAATTAAAAGAGCGATTTCTTGACGCTGCTATATGTTGGCATACTGATAACGTATAAGCTGAAGCATTGGTGACAAGTTAAGGAAAAGAGGAAATTGTCAAGCGTGGTGTTTGCAGTGGTCAAAAATAATGTACTTTACATTAACCTCTCACGGATGGTGGGTGGTAATGTCAGCATGGATGGTGGGCAATTAAATGCTAATGGCGGACGAGTTGAGTTAGGAGGATTGACCCAAGCTGGTACAATCTTTCTGAATGTAGATAGCGATAATCTCAGCTTGATATTTCCTGATAATGTTGCGCGATCTGAAGTATCCCTTACTAATAGTTCTGGTGTATTTGTAACTGGTACTGGTGGCGGTAGTATTGCTATAAATGCTCAGAACTTGAATCTGACACAAGGAAGTAAACTGGAAGCCGGGATAACGTCGGGGTTAGGTAATGGTGACACTAAGGCAGGCAATATTGAGATTAATAGCACTGGTAATGTCTCCTTTAATGGAGAAGGTAGTGGTGCATACTATCAAGTAAAATTAAACGCCATTGGCAACGCAGGCAACATTAACGTCACGGCGGGTTCACTGTCTGTCACCAATGGAGGTGAATTGAATACGAGTACTAGAGGACAAGGAAATGCGGGCAATGTGAATGTTAACGCCCGTGATACAGTCTCCTTTGTTGGGGAAAGTCCCAATAATCGTTCCAGCCGTGTCTACAGCCGGGTAGAAGAAAAAGGCGTGGGGCAAGCGGGTGATATCTATATTAAGACAGGGTCGCTCTCAGTGAGTGATGGCGCTTACCTAAGTGCTAGTACCTCTGGAATAGGGGATACAGGCGACGTGACTATTGATGCTCGCGATACAGTTCGATTTGATGGAGCGGGTCCTGCTGCTGACGATTTTTTTCCTAGTGGTGCTCGCAGCCAGGTAGAAGAGAATGCCGGAGGTAATGGGGGTAGTGTCAATATCACGACGGGATCGCTTTCTGTCACCAATGGCGCTGAGTTGATCGTTAGTAGCTTCGGACAGGGAGGTGCGGGCGATTTGATTATTAATGCTCGTAATACGGTCCGCCTGGACAACCAAAGTCGCATCGGAGCTACCACTATAGTGGGCAATGGGGGTAATATTACTATCGATTCTGGTTCGTTTTCGTTACGCGATGGCGCTTCTGTTACTGCCTCAACATTTGGACAAGGCAATGCAGGCACAATTAAAGTTAATGCGGCTGATTTTTTTATCATTTCTGGTAGCAGTTCTAACCTTAACACTGGCTTGTTCGTTAACTCCCAAAGTCCGACGCGTACTGCTGGAAATATTATCGTCACCTCACCTAGAGTTACCCTAGACAACGGTGGCAGACTCAGCGCCGAATCTGCGTCGGGTAACGGTGGCGACATAAACTTACAAAGTAATTTACTTCTTCTGCGTCGTAGCGGTCAAATATCTACCAACGCAGGCACGGCACCGGCTGGTGGTAATGGTGGCAACATTAATATTGATACAGGCTTTATTGTTGCTGTACCACAAGAAAATAGTGACATCACAGCTAATGCTTTCTCAGGTAATGGAGGCACTGTCACAATCAACGCTCAAGGTATTTTTGGCATCCAGCCACGGCAAGAACCCACCGAACAAAGTGATATTACAGCATCTTCAACAGGTGGGGGAATTAATGGGGTTGTCAATATAAATACACTAGATATTGACCCCAGTCGTGGGTTTATTGACTTACCAACAAATGTAGTTAATACATCACGGTTAGTGGCTCAAAGCTGTTCTGCTTTTGGTAAAGGGGGTAGCGAGTTTACTGTTACTGGACGCGGTGGTTTACCGGACAGCCCTGATGATTTCCTCAGTAGTGATGTGGTGTGGTCAGATACTCGGCTGACAGCGTTACCTGTTTCACGCAGTCCCCGTGTTACGCCATCAGTTCGCAAAACTGCTGAAGGTGTGGCGATTGTACCTGCTACTGGGTGGGTGTTTGATGAGAAAAAAGGGGAAGTTACGCTGATTGCTTCTAATGAAACTTCTTCAGGTGTGGGTTCCAATCAGGTTAACTGTGTTGTGCCATAAGAGGGTTTCACGCATTCAGGTAGCGCCTGACAGAAAAAGCACAAAAAGAGATATGCCTACATCCTCAAAAACGAGCCTTTGATACACTTCAACGTTTCCAGAATTACATTGGCGCATGTAGATAGTGACTAATAAGACATACTATTGAGAAGGCGGAGGATCTGGCTACTGTCTAAGTGATATTACTGCTTAAACTAAATGATTACTCGGCATCTAGGCAACTTGATTCAGCATCAGCACCCACTCTTTTATCTGTTGGCGCTTGCCAGCCTCTAGGCTCTTGGCAGCCGCTTTAAACACCGCAGGCGGAATAGCGCACTCTCGCAATTCGGCTAGCATCTCAAGGCTCTCACAGCTTGCTAACAGGCTAACAACGTTTTCAATTTCTTCTGGCTTATTCCAATCTTCTGTAGTATAGTCAACTACACGATTTTCCGTTGATTCTTCTGGCTTATTTTTACGGGACGTTGCCTCATTTTTTATTAAGAAATTATTCTCCAAAATCGCTTTTAACGCATCGAAGGGGGCTTAATGATGTATCGGGCGCTGTGATGGTCAATCGGGCATCCTCGCCTCATTTAGCGCGTTTGTAGCGATGGTTCCTCTTATCTTGTCTTCTTCATCTGTAGCATTTGTGATAGGAGTCATTACATCTGTTGCCTGATTTAACACATTTAAGTTCTTCATTAAGTCTTCTACGCCCAATGCTTTTAGTTGCAAATCGTATACGTCTTTTAAGCCACTTGTTATAGCTCGCATTAAGACCGAGGAATTTCGATCTGTGTCTAAAGATTGCATTAATTCTAAATATTTAATGCGAGCAGTTTCACTATCATGCAATAGATTTTGCTGGACTCGTATAATCTCGTTTAAATGTTGAGATTCTTCCGTTAAGGGGGGCATTTCTCTTGCTTGAGAAAATGAATTTTCTTTGTACTCAATTAAACTCTCCAGACTTGTTGCTCGCGAGCTACAGTCTTTAGACACCTTATGTAAGTCGGAAATAGTTTTGCCAATCTGCGTAAGCATTCTTGGCGGAATATTGTTTAAGTTTTCTAGTAAGTGGGCAATTATAGATTGGCAGATTGGAAATAAGCTTACAATTAGCTCGTCAGCCGATTGACCCATTTGCTTCTGCTTTTTAAGCTCTGCACGCAAATTCTCGCTTATTAGGGGTGTATTCCTCGACTCCTTTTCGCCCATAGCCGAATCGGTTTCCTCAGACAAGTCATTGAAAGAATCAGCCTCTGCGATCGCGGCAACAAAATCCGCCTCCTTACTCCAACGGATCACAGTTTGGCGTGAAACACCGCATTTATCAGCCGCTTCAGATTTGGAGAAGCCTTGCACCAGCAGGTATTTGACTTGTTTTCGCTGAGATTTTTTCCTAACTGGTGGTTCATTCATATGTGGCACAAAAATAACATTATTTTACAGAAGTTACATTTATTTTAGGCGTATTTTACCTTGAGTGAGTGTTTCTTACATAACTATGGCGATAAAGATTACATTACGGTGTTCGCATTTGACATACCGTTACATTCGAGAATTACAGCTAAGAGCGTTTGTAGGCAAAAGTTTATAGCATTAACGCAGTCACTCAGTATTTCGTTTGAATACTTAATTACTATGTGTAACAAAAGAAGACAAGATTAAAATCAAAACCCCCTCCGGAATTGGAAGGGTAGGGGGTTTTAACGATGCATTGGTTGGGAAGCGTTAACCCTTAACCCTTAACATCCCCGTATTTAGCGCGGATATCGTCAATGTCTTTGATTTCGATATCGCGATCGTAAGCCATAGCAGCGTCTCGACCCTCTAACAAAATTCTGGCAATGAAAGATTGTTTTTTCTCATTGTCCGAGTCGCTGAAAAGTTTCTCACAAACCTGGGCATAAATCTGACGGGTTAGATGTCCCTTGAATTTATTAACTGTTTTCCCGTCCTTGGTAAATGTCCAAGATTTGCCGTTGGTAATAGTAACAAGTGGGGTTAGCAAATCCATCTGTTCTGCTATGTAACGAGAGCATCTGTTATGAGATTTTTTAGCCGCTTCTTGGATAGCTTTGGCGGTACGTTCGCTGGGAATAGAGCGCTTATCATATTTCTCTAACCAAGCGATCGCATCAACTACTTGTCTGGCAGCATTACCTAGTACAGGGATTTTCTCAGGTGCTACCAATTCCTCTATGTGGCGTTTTAGTTGACCCTCAAAGACAACGTGTGAATCATCGACATACTCAAACACACCTGAAGCCATTACCTCTGATTGTCTTCTTCCAGTGAGTAACATCACAGCGATCGTAACTTCACGCCACTTGGCTGAGTTACTCCCAAGACTTGAAACTATGCCGACAGCCCAATCAATAAACGGCGCTACATTGATGGCTCTAACGTCGGCTTCTGCCTCTTCATTGCCTTTCGAGTACATCTTAGTTTTCAGAGAGGAAATGTCTCTAAATGCTCCTCGGAGTGCGTCATCAAAATCCTTGAAAGTGTCTAGTAAGGTGCGGTCGTTAACTGGGGGGAATTTATCATTGTCAACGTCTACAAATTCCTTGATATACTTTACAATCGCCACTTTCAAAGCAATGGTAGAGCCTGGGTGAGCCTTTCCGTTTGGGCTGACGCTATCGGCATAGTTTTCGATGATTACCCTAGACCGGGCTACTAAAATAGCGAATTCGGGTAGAAAATACTTATTTTGCTGACACAATTTGAGGTGATATTCTTGCAGTCCAGTAAGGTCATCGGATTGTGCTTTGCTGTAGTAGATTTTTTTGGCTATTGCCAACTTCTCAGATTCAGATTGGGTGTATTCTTCAACGATCGCAACCTTCACAGTTTCTACAGATTTAACTGTATCAATTATTTCTAAGCTATCAGTGGCAGCCTTAACTACTCCTATTACATCAGTGGCTTCATCTACTACTTTTACTGTTTCAGGTATGCATTCTGTTACAGGTTTTTCTGGCTGCCCTTTCCCTTCCCATAAGCTGATGTGTTGAATCATGTCAGCTACTTTCCCTTTCCTTCCTACTTCTCCAGCAGTCCATTCTTTACCCGCGACTGTATAGATTAGTTTAGGGTTAGCTTTCATCATATCGCGCACTACTGCACGTAAATTTTGGTTTTTGTAGTCGGCTCTAATTTGTTCTATTGACCGTGGCATAATCGTTATCAGTGTTTTTTGTTTGTCTATACCCCAATCTTACTACCCCATTTCGATAAAGTGTTGATATCAATATCAAAAGAATGGGGTATAGTGAATGGGGTAATAGAGTTTTCTCTATACTTTGGGCGATCGCCTGCAATTTATCGAAATGTCGTCTTAGCCATATTTCCCGACATATTGAGACTGCAAAACCCGCCAGTGACGCAGATTAGGGTGATTAATAGGGGGGGACTATTTAAGCTACTTTTCATTTATAAATGCTTGCTTGGGTTTTGTTGCACCTGTTGGTAGCTGGCGTGTGACTTGTAGGTTAAGATGTATGGTTTCTAAAATTTTATACAAAGTTATATTTAAATGTATCTAGGAATACAAAAAAAAATAATTCTTAAATGATAGTTTTTACGTAACTATACTGTTATTTTTAAGACAATAAGGAGAAAAAAAGAATAAATTATGAAGCATTTATTATTGAAGCGCATTACTGCTTTAATTTCTGTATCAGCTTTTGTTAGTTCTTTGGGTCTTATGGGTAGTGCTTTGCTCCTGTCCCAACCAGTGACAGCCAATACGCTAGAGTGCGGAGTTAAAGATAATTATCGTTTACCTTGCTGGAAGGATTTTTTAGATAGTAAGGAGGGTGCTGAATCCATGCCTCTTTATCCTTATGCCAAAAGACCTAATGGTTGCAGTATAGGTGAGAATCCGGGTGAGTATGACAATGTTGGCAGTCATGGCTACAACTTTAGCTTTAAAGAAGTTTGCAACGCTCACGATAAATGTTACTACACACTGGGAACTAGTCCAGAAGCTTGTAACGCGGCTTTTGCTGCGGAACTGGCTATAGTTTGCAGAGATAATGCACGTCAACTGCCGTCTATTAAAGTTGCCGTAGAAGAAGTTCTAAGCAGCGGAGGCTCTAGACTAGCCGCTATCAAAAACTGCTACGATAGAGCCAAAGTAATGACAGATGTAACAATTGCAGTACAGTACAAATATCACAAACTAGCCCAAGATAAACAGGCTCGGTACATAAAAAAAGTAAATGACTTTATTACCTCTTCCCGACCGCGTATTATTGATGGGCAACCTGGCTTTATTTTCACTGATGATTCTAGTCCTTTTATAGTTCCAAAACCAAATTCTGATAATCCTACGACAGTTTTGCCACCAGCAAATGGTCTATCTCTTGAGTATCGCAGATGTCTAAATGAGGCAGGAACTAATATTGGACAACAAAATTATTGCCATTGTGTACATATTACTGCTCGTCCTGCTTCCGATTGTAGGGCAAGTTTTCCTCCTTCTACCTTTGAAAGAGGTGACTACTTATAGCGACCTGTAATACTAATCGCTCAAACCTGCACTTTTCGACATTTACAAACCAGGATTATCTGCAACTATAAAAGTCACAAAAACGAACGTTTTCTTAACTGCTGTACTTGCAGAGGGTTAAAACTAAACCACTCGCGTGACTTGGCAAGCTTGACGTTTGAGTTTTTAAAAACGCGGTGTAATTTTCCCTCAACATTTGCTATATCTTCCACTGCAACGGTGTGGATTATTTTGATGTCACAACAGGGTTGTGCGTTGTGCAGTTGGTCTAAACGGTCTTGTGGACTGCGAGATAAACCGATTTTGTAACGCCCGATTAGAGCGCCTGGGATTATCCCGCCATAGCCGATAGCCTTCATAAGATAAATTTGCCCTGGTACATTAAGCTAATGAGCATTTAAGTTGCATAAAACCAGCGCTGAAGTCCTTACTTCAAGCGAATCAGCCTGGAAAAATCAATGGCGATTAGCTTATCATCGCGTTGTTGGTATGCCATAATTTGAAAAATCCTTCACTTTCGTAGAGTTTGTGTGGGATGGAGAACCTGAGAAGTTACACCGCTTCCCAGGTTTTTGATTACAAGTACTTCATGCCGGACACATTGATGATGTGGGGATTTTCCAACACTTCGCAGTTTCCAGAGCTAATCCCATTTGTGATATTTTCGATAATCTTGTGAGCGATAATCCCACTTGCGAAGCCTCCGCCAGTACAATAAATCGCCCCTCCACTAACAAGTATCTGAGATGATTTTGTGAGTATATCTGCAATACTTGGGTTGTCTGTAATCCAATTGCTCAAACCATCAACCACGCTTTCGGCTATGTTTTCAGTGCGACCGCCTACTCTGTAAGGTACTAGAAATTCCTCATTTTCGCGCTTGCAAGCCTTCAAAGCTTCAAAAATACTGTTTAGACTTTTAGTCTCTCCACCAATATCAGTTTTATTGAGGCTTACAAAAATTTGACTAGCTAAATTTTGCATACCACCGCAGCGTTTGTAATTTCATGGTTAATGTTATTTCTGGTTTAATTGCTTATACATACCAAGATAAAAAGCCTTCATTAAATCTAACGATAGAAGATTTAGATTCATTACAAAAGGCAAACTTTTTTCCTGATCAAACTTTGGCGCTTACTATCATCTAACCCACAACCATACAACCCTATTTCTGCCTGGATTAGAGACCTTTTTTTACGTCGAACTCAGGTTGATAACAGGATGTTGTTGGTGTGATGTTCCCAGAGGAGAAATATGGGCATCGCTTCCACAGGAAGATTGATTGTGAATTTTGCCCAGGTGGTCGCTGCGCTCGTATATTTGTCATTCTTTTGTGAGGTGCAACTTATCAGGGGGCTTGTGGAGAAATCCAAAAATAAAATACCCAGGTTGGAGGGACACATCTGAGTATTTTATTACTGGTAAATGCCTAGATTCTGCTCTGTTATTGCACAGTCTCATCAAAATTACCGTAGCCAGGATGGAAGTAGCTTAAAGCTTCCGTTGCTTTTGCTTTAACTTCTGAATTTTGATCAACAGCAAGCTTCTCTAAAGTTTTCGCTACTTGATCACCTTTAAAAAATCTCAAAGCAAAAGCTGCACGAGCACGCACTTCAGCATCTTCATGAGTTGTTGCTTGCAGGATATCTTCTAAAAATGTTTCATTTCTTGTATTACCTAGTAAATCTAAGAATGCTGACAGAGACTGAGAATTTTGGGGCAGAGTTGACTTTTTCTTTTCTAGCCAAGTAGTTATTTTTTTAGCTAAGGCTTGATTAGACTGATAAGCACGCTGTGATAAACCTGCAAGGGTTAATTCAGCATTCTCACGAAGAATTGGATTGCGGCTTTTATGAATAAAGATTTGAAGTTCACCAAATAAGAAATCCTGTGGTTCTTCAAGCAACATGATCTGTGGTAACAAGAGCATCACTTTTTCGGCATTCCAATGAAATGCCTGTAACGTATGAGATAAAGCCTGTTGCGCTTGAGGCGTTCCTTGAGAGGATAAGGCACCTACAGTTACTGCAAGTAAATTAATACTACTCTTATAATTTAAAAGTACTATATTTTCAACTTCAGGAGCAGCGTTTTCGTATTCTTGTAGAATCTTGGTGATATCTTGAAAAGCTCTATAGCGATTTTGTGCTTGGCTCAGGTCTGGATAATTGAGCAACCAAGAATGCACCTTTTGCTTAACTTCCACAGATGGAGATGAAACTGATGAAACAATTGGATGAACTTGGGAAAAAGGCTGCCAAATTTGGTAAAAACACAACGATACACTTAATAACAAAGATATTCCTAAAATCCAAAAAATATTAGTTTTGTTCTCTAATACTGGCTTTCTTTCAAGCTCCACAAATGTGAATATCATTAGTGACCTCTATCTAAACTAGATTTGATATTACAGGTAATATGTTCAAGAAAATTAAAATTTGTGATGCTCTTTTTAATGAAGGTAAAGAATAGCCAGAAATCATGCAAATTCATATGATATTAAGTTGCCAGATTGGGGTATTCTTTGAATATTCATCTTCATTTTTAAACAAAAACACGCACTATCATAGTTTTGTTCCTGGAGCTATCTTTTCAAATGCTTCTGGCGTTGACTCAATATACCAAGGCTCATGCTTATCTCTTCCAATGGGTTTAGGTGCGATTTTCTTGGCTGTTCCGGGTGAGCACTCTGATCCGCTAACTTTACCACCTACGCAAAGAATGTGTGTTGCTGTTAACTTTATACCAAGAGGATTAAATCCACCAAGTATACCTTCTTCAGCTTGTTTCCCATTTTTATAAGCTACAGAATTTGTTTTCAGAGAAGGTTTTCCGGTATCTTCAAATTTAAGCTCCAGCGTATTTTCAATTTCAGGTCTAGTTTTAATAAAAGTAGCTGTTGAGCTTAATGCAATTCTTCCAGAAGCTGAAGCACCTATTGATAACCTTTCAGGTATCAGGTTCCCCATTTGCAAAATTTCATTACTTATATCAACCCATTCGTTGACTTTGCCGCCTGTCTCCTCCAATTCCCATGCTCTTTTAAGTATTTTATTGGCAATTGGTTTACTGATGTCTTTCACTGGACGGAAAATATAATTTTTTGCAACTTGTTTGATTAATTTCTTGAATTCATCTTTAGCTTTTGTGCCATATATGTATGTGTTTTGAATGAGGTAATCGGAATATTTTTTTTCGAGATTTGCAAATTTTTCGGCAGTAGAGAATGGTGAAATCCTTGTTTGTAACTCAGAAATAATACTATTTAAAGGACTTATTCGATTACATAATTCATTCACTGCTCTAGATATCCTCCTTAAATTACACAAATTTTTTATAGTCTGTTTAGGAAGAAGTTTTTTCTTCAATGAAGCAAGCACATTATTTAATTCTCCTTTTTTTGCTTCCAGGTCATCTTTCCATTTTTTTACATCTGCTGGTTTGGGTAATTTACCAATTTTGTCTAATTTTTGCACGCGACATACTTGCAATAATGTCTGCATTGAACCTTGTAATTTGCTATTATTAAAACCTTTAATCTGTTTTTCAAAGGAAGAACAGGCATCTTTTATGTTTATTGATGAAACATTACTCGGCCAATTCTCTATAGCTGGATCAATCAAAGCAGGCAGTACATCAGTTTCTATTTTTTTTGCTAGCTTATTTACTAATTCTTGATCGCTTTTTGCATCATCTATCAGTTTGTTGACAAATTCTTCCATTGCCTTTTTTTCATTATCCTCCAAAGCTACTTTGTATGACTTTAATTCAAAATTTCCATACTTGTTTCTTGCATTACTACTATCTTGGAAATTAACTGCAATTTCTGATTGAGCATCTGCCTTAGCCCCAATATAGCCATTTGATTTAATGCTGACATCTGAATAAACAGCAGATTGCAATTTAAATGGCGGTACAAGTGCAGCTGTGCAAGTTGGTTTGCTAACATCAATTACTACATCGCCACTAATGCCAACACCAGCTTGTGCTGAACTTCCTGCTCCATTGGCTGAAACTCTTCTTTCAATAATGGGAAATTTAATTTCTCGAAAAAACTCAGGACCACAAGTAAATGTAGTGCTAAGAGGTATAGTTGCCAATTTTTGATATTTATCGGCAATATCTTTTTGCATCCTATCCTGTACTGTTTGAAGTTTATCTTGAGTGCCTATAAGATTATTTTCCAGTATTGGTATAAATGCTGTATTATAAGTTATCCGCGCTTGCCTGATTTTATCTTCAAAATCAGCAATTTCTCTCTCTAGTTTGGCTCTAGCTTCTGATAAACTACTGCTGTTTTTTATTACTCTGCCTAATATAAATGAAACTACATTTGTTGGCTCATTAGCTTGAAGTTTCTTGAGTTCATTTTGAGCATTTATCAGCTGTTTTTCTAATTCTTCTACATTTTCTGGGTTGGTTCCTTGTTTTGCCTGCTCTATCTTTGCCTTGAGTTCAGAAAAATTTTTTCTTAATGCTAATACTTCTTTTTTATCTGTATCTAACCTTGTTTCAATATTCCTCAGGTCATTCGATACTGCATATAAGGTACGCTCGTCTAAACTAGACGTATTTATATTTAATACTCTTTTTAATGCCCCCTTATCTGTAATTTTATTTGGATCTTCTTTATTTACTAGTTCTATCCCATATTTCTTAAATTCTCTTTGAGCAACTTTGCTATCTCTGAGATAATTAGGCACTCCTTTAAGCAACAAGCCTTCAAAAGTTAGCTCAATTTTTCCCATATTTCTGGACTTATTTGCAAGTATCTCTTGATCAGAAGCTTCAACATGAAAATTAATACTAAAATGAGGTGGCATACTGGGCACAATATCATGCCGAATCCGCAAAGCTGCATCAGCAGAAGCTTTATTGCCTGTTAACTGTATCTTATTAGCTAGTTTAAACTTACTTTCTGCCTCTAGAAAAACTTTTCCGAATCTATTCCACTTATCAAAGGGTTTTACTGGTAATAATTGCTTAGAAAAAGAAAAAGTTTTTTCGTACTGTTCTTTATTATCAAGATTTACACTAAAGTCTTCTTGATTAGCATTTTTTACTAAAAAATCTGCCATTTTTTGAGAATAGCTATCAATCCCTGCGAAAAAGGCTATATTATCCTCATCAGGTTTAGGCATAGAATTTTCGAGACTTAATGAATTTTGCAAACTATCTTGTCCAACAGCTACAGGAGTCCACCATAACCGTAAGAATAAAAATATGAATAGACTTAAAAGTACAGTAGTGATAAAGCGGAATAATCGAAAATAACTCATATTTAAGCTTTAGATAAATTTGAATATTTGACGTTATTACAAAAACCTTATTGCCTTTTGCAAACTTAGCTATTTATGTAATGACTCAAAATAACATATATGAATGCAAAAAAGTATAGTTTCATTTAAAATTGAGTATAAATTTGATTAATTTTTGAGTAAGTAGGTCAGTGATCGCATAAAATCTTTATGGATGGCGGCAGGCACAAGAAAACCCACCACAGGACGGGCGATAGTACTGTATAGACTTGGACGTTATCCAAACTTTAAAGCGATAGATTTTTTTCTATGGTTCTCTCTGACTCGGTTTCAGGCTTCTCACCTGGATTTAAAGCCTGTTGTTCTGCCTCAAAGCGCCTTCGTCCAATTTCAGCCGCTACCCGTTCTCGCATCTCTACTGACAATAATCTGTCCTCTTCTTTAGGGTAAGGCTCATCAGGGTACAACTCAGCCGAGACCTTACGAGAGCTTTTATCTATTATTTCTTCTGCCACCTGCCTAGGATACCCCTGTGCAGTTTAGTTAAGTAGCAAACCTTCATTCAGCACACGTAGCTCTTTTTTGATACTTTGTGTGATCGCACTAGTAAAACCTCAGAAATTTCTCAGAATTCATCGCAATAGTGGGAAGCACAAAGGTATTCATTCTTTGCCTCCGCCTCCAGTAGCACGCCTGGGGGCTTTTATAAAAATGTAGTCTAATTTACCGACATTTTCGCCAACAGGAGACAACATCGACAAAGACGCAGCGGCCCCTAAAACCTGCTCATCACTGACTTCCAAGTATTTCTGTAACTGCTCTAAGTTCCTATGCCCGGATATCTCCTGAATTACTCGTAAGGGAATGCCAGCATTGCTCATCTGGGTTAAAGCAGTACGCCTGAAGCTGTGGGTACTTACGCCAATTATCCCGACTTGTTTACAAGCCATACGTAAAATTCTTGCTGCTGAGTCATGGCTGATATGTCCGTTGCTGCGACCGGGAAACAGATAAATATCACCGCTAATTGGATAATAATTATTCAGCAATTGCCGTAAATCTTCAATAACAGGGATAGACCGCGTTGCTAACTTGCCCTTGGTGTTGGCTTTGCGAATTATCAGCCGTGGTCTAACTTTGCCGTTTGGGGTGTAAATGTCCTCAGTCAGCAGGGTACACGCTTCACGGATTCTTGCAGCAGTAAACAGGCACACGCCAAACAGGGTTTTATCACGCTCTGACTCTAACCCGTGACTAAAAACTAGCTGTATCTCTGACTGCCTGAGAATTTTAGCGCGTCCGTGCCTGTTTATTTTCATTGCGCTTAAACAAAAACTGCTGTAACCCACAAGGTACAACAGTTTGAGACGTTATTTTTACTTGTAATTAAACTACTTGTTGACGTTTAATTTCTTGTCTCAATACTTCACATCTATCAATAGCTTCTTTTGCTTGTTGCCTATACTGTTTGGCTTGTACTCGGTCAGTTAAACATAATTCCGTCGCTTTTTTACTGAAATTGACAGCTTGTCCGCTAAGTTCCTTAATCCGAGTTCTTAAATCTTCAATTGTCTTCATTTTTCTTCCATTTCTGAGATGATTAGTTCTAAATTTTCTACTTCTATATAAAGTCTATCGGCTCTACTAACCAATAAGCTAGCGTCATCATCATCATTATTTGCCACAGCATCATCATGGGCTTGATATAAATCTTCAATGATTTGGTGTAATTGTGCGTAAGCTTTTAACAATGCATCCCGTGTTTTTGGTTTCATTTTATTTTCTCGCTCTGCACCATTGGTAGATTTTAAGGATTTTCCCAGTACATTGTATTGTGGCTGAAAACTTTGCCTTATCAGCATTCCCACACCTAACAGCGCTATCAGTCCACCTGCGAACGCACATTTACTATAAGTTTTTCAAAGCTTAATATTGTAATAAACAAAAGAAGCTTTACGGCTGTCCCAATCAGCGCCTATCATTCCCGCATTTCTTAATTTCTTTAAACAATGACTGACATTGGATGCACTATATAGTTTTATCTCTTTAACTAATAAAGCACTAGTATATTTACATCCTGGGCGACGAAAGCATTCAATAACCGCTTCTATACATTTAATCTGAGTTTTAACAGGTTTTGATGTGACAGTAAGATATCTATTCATAGAGGTTAATTAAAAGCCGACTTTTATTATTTTTACATAAATAAAATCTATTATTTAAAGTGATTAAAACGATAAAAAGAATTGATTAATACCTCACCATATGGTGAATAGCGAGGTATTAGCAATCTATTTAATTTTCACCTTCTGTAACTTCGTTTGGCTTATCGGTTCGGGTTGGAAACTTTGCCCAATCAGCATCCCCACACCTAACAGCGCTATCAGTCCACCTGCGATCGCTTTCGTTGATATCGGATTGTGGGCGATAACGGGTGTTGACGCACTATCTATTTTTATGTTGTTTTTGTTCTGTTATTCAGCTACAGGCGATTTGGATCTATTTCTGTCTGAACACATTTTAAAAACACATCAGCATCTCCACTGTTATTTAACTTAGGTATAAATACAACTCTTTCAACATAACAATCACTAGAACCTTCTATCCCAACGTGTTTGGCAATAAAATCGCCTACTCTCGGTGTAGCTGCAAAATCTAATCTATAAGAATCTAAACAAACCTTTAATTCTTTATTCCGATAAATTTGAACTAGTATATCAATCATTCTTAGTTTGTTAGTTTGATGGTATACAACAAGTTTATTAACCTAAGTGTTATTACATGGGTTAAAAGTTGTATTTTTACGATAATTTAGCAATGATTTCACAAAGTTAATTTTCCATTGACGAAAATGTAAACCGTATTATTTTAATTTGACTGATTTTTCGATTCTTGTCCATCAGTGAGAGGTTAGAGTGATTGCACTTTTGTCAAGAGGGTGCAGGAAAAGGGGATAAATCCAGCTTGGAGACTGGTTTTCGCAGGGCTTTAACTACCCCTAAATCTTGATTTTCTTTGGCAGCAAAGTACTTAATAGGGTCATCCGCCTTACCTTTGTCATAGGCGACACTAAAATGGTACAAGCCACGAAAAATCATCTCCAAAGAAATGCGGTCAAATGGTAAAGCTAATTCATCAGCTATCGCATCTCCCAAGTCAACTAATACTGCATAAAACAGCCAAGTAGACCACACCTGTAATTTGACACCATTAATAGAGCCAGTCCACAAATAAGACAGCCCCAATAAACGTTTAACCGAGTAAAAAGCTTCTTCAATTCTCCATCTTCTTCGATATAAATCTGCCACGACATAGGGAGGTAATATTGCCGGGTCGAGAACAGAAGTAATGTAAGAATAACTAGTTTTACCAACCTTTATTTCAATTAAGCGTAAAGTTAAAACTGGTGCGCCACGACGAACAGTTCCAAGTTTAATCAATCGATCTTTGAGCGAATGGTCATAGCTGAAAATATTTAAGTATTTAACAGAAGCCTTGGCTTTTAAACGAGTAATAAAATTGACTTCTTGGTTAATAAGTTGTTGTAAAAATTGGAAATGATAAAAACCTCTGTCAAGTAAAATCAGAGTTTTGGCAGGCAGTAAATTTAATAATTCCGCTTCAAAATTAGTGTCCGATGCTGCTGGATTAGTGTGAAACCAAACTTCAACGGGTAAACGAGTTACCAAATCAATAACTGTACAAATTTTCCCGGCTAACTGTCCTGTCTTTAGGTCTTCCAGGCTTTTTAGCTTGCGAAATAAGGCTTCTAGGGTTGACCCATCAGCAATCCAAATTCGCTCAAAATTATGGAGTGCAAGCTTAACACTATCTGGTAGTGGTCGCCTGAGTCTTTGTTGCCAATTTAGTTGTAACCGAGGCAATAAGTCTTTAAATACTCGCTCAAATAATTCAGATGGGAATACTAAAAATCTTTCAGAAAGAGATTGTTGGGCAACTTTAGTAACAGGACACCATAATAAACCTTCTCGTGCTAACAGACGATTCAACTCTTGAATGCCAGGAACTTGTCGCCACAACAGTGTTAATACTGCTGCTATCATAAATGATAAATTCAGAATTCTATCTCGTAATCCTAACTGCTTATAATATTTTTGTTGAGCATAAACTGCTGGAGTTAATAAAGCCTCTAAGTGTTTGGCGATGACTTCATTATCTATAGTCGGAGTATGATATCGTTGTGCGTGGTCAGAGTTGACTTTTGGTCGCTTTGACATGGCGGTAAACCAAATTTTTCATTCCCTCGTTTGATAATTGAATTTACCTAAGAATTAAGCCCACTTTTGACAAATTTATTCTCTCGTTACAATACTTTTTCATCCCCTATTTAAGTTGTCAAAAACTTTAAAGATAATGATAATCAAATAGGGGGAAGGAGGCAAGCGGCGCTTGCTTCCTTCCCCCTACCCACGCACGATTATCATTTTCAATAAGACTATTTTGAGTATTTTAACTGATTGACAAAAGGGGCTTTATCTTAACCTCTCACCGATGATTCTTGTCTGATTTATCGCTTTGGTAGGTTCCGGTTGAAAGCTTTGCCCAATCAGCATTCCCACACCTAGAAGCGCTATCAGTCCCCCAGCGATCGCTTTTAGTGGAATTTCTGACGCACTCCACCGCCTAGCCTCATATTTATTAAAAGCCAGATGCACCATAACTACTTGCCACGGCAACAAATCAAACCATTCTCTACTTTTAGCTAGTTTGACGTTGTAAGCTTTAAATTGTTGGTGGATAGAGCTTTCAGCCGTCGCCATATCCTCAACTTCAATAATCCGAATAACTTCGTAATCTGTAGGCGGTTGGTTGCTAATTAATATGTCGAGTCTTGATTCTGGATTGCGGCTGAGACCGATTTTGTAACGTCCTAATACGCATCCAGGCAACCAACCATGAAAACCTTTTGCCTTAAATAAGTATATATACCCTTGGATGTTATCGTTTCGTTGATTCCATGCCATATGATTTAAGAATCCTTTGCGTAGAGTGTAGGGGATATTAGATTGAAAAATTAATTCAGGTAGAAACTTATGGCAACCGAGCAAGAGCTTCGATCTCTTTTTGATGCCTTAGATCGCGATCAAGATGGCAAAGTATCCCTTAATGAGATTTTTTTAAGTCCTGGCTTAAGTGCAATCCTCTCATTAGAAACAAGTACCAATACTCCTCAGGAGTTACTAGCACAGAGTAATTTAGACAAAAACGATAGTCTTACCTATGAAGAGTTAAAGGAAGTAGTTAAAAAAGCAGGTAATTTTAACTAGCAGTCAAAAAACAAGGATATTAATAGTAGTCTACTGGGAAGTTTGACCGCTTCCCAGGTTTTTGATTAAGCTGCAATATCAAGATGTTTCAAACCTGCCAAGTTAACGTCTTGCGGACTATCCAAGATTTTGACCCGCGCTCCATCAATACCGTTGCTTAAATATTTCATCAACCATTCAGCAATTACAGCCACAGCAAAACCACCGCCTGAACAGTAAAGGTATTCACCTTTGGCTAACTTTTGAGAGATAGAGTCAAACAGTTTTTGTATGGCGTAGTTATTTCCCACCCATTCAGACAGTGCCCCATCAACCTCTGATGAAATATCTTTAACTTTCCCGCTACTTCTTAGTGGTACATGCCAAGTGTTATTCTCACCAATCTGGGATAGCTCTAACGCTTCCTGGATATCAATATTTTCGGCTTGGATAGCGCCTCTGTCAGTCCGGGTCAAACTCTTAAATATCCGATTGATGATTGATGTCATCCCACCGCCACTAACAGGAGTTTTAGCAACTGTGCTTAGTTCATCCCCTCCCCATTCGTAAGTTGTAAAGGTAATAGTTCCACCGCCAAGGTCAAGCAAGTGAAAGCGCTCGTGATTGTAAAGTGTCACTACTTCCAGCGCCGCACCCTCGCCTTCATCAATGAATTCGCAAGCTTTGACATTAACTTTAAAATCTAAATCTTCCCAAGTGAAATCAGATATTTGCTTGAGCATCTTATCCAATTCTTTGCGCTGTGGACTGGAAAGAGTGACGACCCGTAGCCATAAGTTAATCTGTACGGGCTGAGTTTTCCTGCGACGTGACTCAACAGAAGTTTTTAAAACCTTGCGGTAGTGAGTCAGAGCGCCAAGTATCCAGACATCCAAGTGAGACAGCTTATTATCTTGGCTTGACACAATAAGAGTTCCGTTTACCCGGTCGATGGCAGAACCTACTACATAGTTACGCTTGCGATAACCAAAGCAACCATCATTGCGTAGAGGGACTTCTGACTTGATTTCTTTAGCCTCAGCAGGGAAAGATTTATAAACCCCATTGAGACGGCACTTGATCCGCTTGGCTCCTGCATCAATATCTAACCTGAAATCTACCGCTTTGTTGTTCGCCCCTCCTACACGCTTCTTAGTTATTTTTGGTGTAACTTCGGTTGATTCGACAGTTGACGCGGGATTGCTGATCTGACTGTTGCTTGCTTCAAAATTCATGATTGTTTACCAGTGATAATTGTTACTTTTTTTGTCTACTGACGCGCACCCGTTGCACATTTGCCCTTTATTGAGAATTTTTTGATTGCAGTGCGACTGAACTATTAGGAGAAAGTTAGGAACTTGCTGTTAGTGAATAAATGCTTTAAAACACAGTCGCCAAGGATAAAGTTAAATTCAACTAACATTAATTGGGAAAACCGCGTACCCCTACTATGCGTCGTCCCAATTGGGAACCCAACAAAAACCCAATACGTAAAATCAAGGGTTTCGGGCTGTTAGTTTGGAAATGTTGGGGAGAGTTTAGAAAATCCCAAGACTATTCCAAACCCTTCCCAACAGCTATAAATCCTTAATTACTGTTAGTTAATATGTCTGCTACAAAAGTTTTCTTACAGTCAACATTGAGGCATGAGTATCTATACTTATGCACATCCTTGACAGCAGAGTGCCTATGAAATTTTTCTGAACCGCAGTGTGGGCACTGGATTTGTGGCAGGGATACCGTAGGGGAGGGACTATCGACAGGCGATTCTTTCTGGACGGGGGTAGAGAGGGAATCAAGAAACTCATCAGCACTAAACAGTGGTAGCAGGACATAGTATTGCTTCTCCCCATATTCATCAATCAACGCAAAGCGGTAAGCACCCGGTTCTACTCGGTCAAGTCCCAATTCTAAGTTTTTACGGTCGCAGTAACGCTGTAGCAAGTCAGCTTGTTTTACCAACTTCTCTTTACTTTCGGGGTCGAGGTGGTCAGCAAGTCTGAGGTAGTCTTTTGCGTTCCCGTTGATGTGGATAGCTACTAAATTATTCCAGTCTCCCTTAGTGGTGTTGGGTATCTTGCCAGTGTTAGCGCCTTGCCCTAGATAAAAGACAGCTTGTGAGGTGTGGTCAATCTGGGTAATGATTGAGAGCATATTAGCGCTCATTGTTGGTTCCGGTTCCGGGTCATCTGCTGTCGGTCTTTTCTTACCGGGCGCTTGCCTTAAAGTGCTATCGACCTCATCGAATATCCAGATACCAAATGAGCCTTGATATTTGCGTCCACACAAAGCGGTTAGTTCTGCAATACCTCGAATGCTGTCTTGGTGATTTTTGCCAACACTGGGGAAACTCCAATTGTCTTTACGGCTACCAGCTTGCGGATTATACAGTTTGATAGCATCGACACCTTTAGCTTTCTTGTGCTGCAACTGTTCAGATATAATTTTTTCAGTTAAAGGAGACTTACCCGCGCCACTACCGCCAGTAATTCTAATGCGGTTCCACTTAAGAGCGTGTTTCTTCCAAGTGTCCCAAGACCGCGCTAAACGCTCAATTGCCTTATCAGATAATTCGTCAAGCTTTTCTTCTTTCTCTCTGGCTTTCCAGACTAATGAAGCTACCATCAAACCTTTATCAGCGTCCCACTCGAAAGTAATAGGCTTAAGAGTCAAACACAATTGCTGTAACGCTTCTGAATGTTCGTTAAGTTCTTTAAAAACGATGGTGCGCGGGTTGTTATCAGTGTGGAAGTAGATTTTCGATTCATAGACATCACCATTCGTAAAAGCCCGGTCAAGCTTTATGCCTTTACTCCAAAAATAGTTAATAATGATGTTGCCTTTTGTTAGCTCATTACTGCCTTGGGCAAGCCTCCAAGTTTGAGGCTGATTAAGTTTGGTTAGCTCATCTTTCAAGGCTACTTTCTCTAGAGATATTTGCTCTATTTGAGCGATTAAATCAAAGACTTGACCTCGCATTTCTGACAAAGAATTTACATTATCCTCTAACTGTTCGCCTAGGTTATTAAGCTGTTTTTTTTGAAAAGCGTTGTATTCGCCAAGTAAATCTTTAGCTTTGGCTATAGGTGTATGAGTCTTGCTCATGTCAGCTAAGGTATTGTAGGCATCTTCTAGAGAGCGTCTTTCATCAAGGTTTAATAAGTTTCTGAAGCGTGTTTTTAGTGCCTGTTGCTCATCTACGACGCGAGAATAAATGCTCAAAATGTCAGTGACAATATCAGGCAGATCACCGTCAATTTCATCTATGCTTCTGAGTAATTCGCAGTGAGTATCATAGTGAAGCTGTAGTTTATCTTTAAAAGGTATTAAATTATCATGGATAGCTTGGTAGTCTTCACTGTCGAGTTTTTTACTGATTGATTCATCTAAACTATTGAAAAACTTGTAAATTCTCTCGTTAAGATGTTCAAATATTAAGCCTTTAAAAACGTCGATTAATTCCTGATATCGCATGTCCTCTTGCTGTAGCTTGCTATCTAATTCTTGAGTTTTGACTTCAAAGCTAACAACTAGCTGGTTAACTTTGTCTTGCAAAAATTGGATGGTCTGATTCTGAAGAACAATCTCATCACTAGCTTTAGAAAACTCCTGCTGTAATTCATCTCGCAGCGTCTCAGTTTCCTTCAAAACCTGCGATTGTTGTTGATGCTTAGTGTTTAGGGTTTGCCATTCTTTATCATGTTTGGCAACAATGTCAGCCAGTTGGTTGTTAGCAGCGTCTTCATACCATCGGCTAGAGAATTGATTACAGAGCGCGATCGCACCAGATGCAACGATGATATTAAGTGCTAAAGGCTTCATTTTGGCATCGGACTTAATAAAGCTAAGAAAACCGCCAAGGCATAAAAGAGAAGCCACAACAGTAAGACTGCGGGATGCAGATTTTAATGAAATATTCATACAAGTCCCCAATAATTCATCTGGGGAGATATTCTCCCCTCTTGTTTCTAAACTTCAACTAACCGCGCTTCTAATTCCTCTCGCTTAATATCGTTGTCACGGTGAGAGCCTTCAATATCAAGTCTGAGTCTGTCATTTTTAGTAGCTTGTAGCTGGAATTTCAATTGCCACTCATCCTCAATGCCATGTGTAAGATTCATGGTTCCCTGTGTGGCGACACGTTGCTGATATAGCAGTTCTTCAGATTCTTCTAACTTGGATTGCTCTGTTTGGTATTTAGTATCAGCTATTTGATTTTTAACTACCTTGGTAGCTGTCTCAATACCCATAGTAGAGAAATCAACAAAATCACCAATTAATCGGCGTTGTTCCGTTGCTACCGCTACGACTTTTCTGCCCTGTTTAATTTTTTCTAACCGGACTTCTAAAGCATTGTTCTGACGCTGAATCTTAAGCTTTTCACGGTTAGCATCAGCCGCTTTCATCTCTGGAATATTTGCATCAGCAGCATAGGGGTCACTCCCTAATAAGTCGCTGATTTCAATCTCTTTAATGCCGTACTCTGATGCTATTTCAGATGCTTTATTAAGTGATTGTTTCGCGTCATCAGTTACAGTGCTACTACCACCGCTCACAGCTTGGCGTACAGTCCGGGCGGCGCGTTCAACACCCTTAACACCTTGGGCTACCGTTCTAACTCCGTCCGCAAGAACATTAACAGCGTTTTCTGGCTTTTGGAATCTAGCTTTGATTTTTTCCACTGCTTTGGCGTGGTTTTCTTGAGTCTGTTCCTCAACTGTTTTACCTTTTTCGGCTGCATAGCGCTTGCTACCAGTTAGCGAACCGTTTTCTCGTTTCTTAACTGCCATGAGATAATATCCTTAAGTTCTAATGTGGTCAAATTAGAATTGTGGCAGGATTGATTCGCGGTCTTTCCTGCCTATCAATTATTTGGAATCATTGAGATAGTTAGCGATCGCACTTGGTATCACGCTGGCATCTGTGCAAAATTGAGAGTTAGTATTTTTGCGGCGTCGTGCCCGTTAATGTGTAGCTTCCAGCAGTAGCAATCAAGCCTATTAGAATCAGGCTGTTAGTAATTCCTGAAAGTTGATTCAAAAAGGAATTATTTTCCCGATTTTCGGCTTCTAGACCTTCAGTAATACAATCAATAGCACGTCGTAAATCGGCAGTATTCTCACCAGCACGAGCCATACGATAAAGCTGCTGCTTAAGAATGATCAGCTTCTCTCTATCAGAAATAAACCCGAAATTTTCTAGATTTTTCTGCTGTTCTAAACAGTTAAAGTTTAAATCTTCAATCCAATTTAAGATGCGATTAACCATGATTAAAACTCCTCAATAAGTGAAGCCATCCGAGCGATGATTGGGTCGATCTCTAGTTGGTTGCGATCGCCTGCGGCGGGTCTTTGACCATCGCGAAGCGCGCCTACGGTATCGCTCTCTCTGATAGGTGCGAAGGCAGGCTCAAAAGCACTTGGATTGAAGCTATAGCCAATGGGGGCTTGTGGCTGCGGCGCTGTTGGTGCTGGCTTATCGCCGAACTTATACCCCAGCCCACGAATATCGGTGAGCAGATATGTCATCACAGAGGCTAGATTGGACTCATCCATCTGTTCTGCTAGCTCTTGTAAAAACTGAAGATTGCGACCGCTAATAGTGATTCGAGTTGATTTAGGCATGTTAGTATTTATGGGTAATTTTCCCAAAACGGGATTTTACAAGGCACTGGAAATCTAAAGGAAGGCGGGGGTAGGTAAGACTATCACCCGCTTTCTGGTTTAATTGGGTTGATTCAAAACGTACATCACCGAGTAAAGAACGTTTATTCCATCGTTCAAAGCTAGATCGCAGTCTTCGTAGACCAAATCATTCAACTTATTAAAACCAGCGGTATCAAGTTTTTTAAGCGAATCAATTTTCGTGGCTAGGATTTCAGCAGCGATCGCTATTTCAGCCAATGTAGAAGCTAACATCGCATCTTCTGTTTTCATGAACACCCCTCTCGGCGATCGCTACCCCGATAGCCACAATCAAATACTCTTGTGCTTTTGATATGTCCGTTGTTTGCCGGCTGGTAGTTATCTACAAGCACGGGGCTGGTTAAGGCGATGCCACAGGCAACGCGAAGCGCGATCGCGCTAATCAACAAAGCTGATAAAATTTTCATGGTTCAATGACTTAAAAATAGGTTGGACTAAACCGGGTAGCTTTCTCAGGGATGCCCGGTTTCAAGAAATCAAAGCTTAGAAGCCTTGTACAGCGCGGGTGTAAACTTATTTGCGGTAGTCAGTAATAATTCTTCAAAAAACCTCACTCATAATTGGGTACTGAATAAGCATCAAAATCTGCCACGAGAACTGGTTTAAGTTCTCGCATGGTGAGGATTTGATGTGATTGGGCTTTGACGTATTTGGATTTATAAGTGATAGTATATCCTAACGTTCACCCGTTATAACGTTGCCAAAAAAGAATGTTTCAAAAATATCGTGTGAAAATGGTAGAGAAAACTGTTGGAATTAATGATTTGGGCAGGAGAGAAAACCCTGAATATTCGCGTGTTACAGGGTTGGTAAACCGCGAATTAGCCAAAAGGCTTCGGGTATTTGTTGCAACCACAGAAACCACGATCTCAGAAGTGGTCGAAAAAGCGCTGCAAAAATATATTGATGAGTTTGAGGCAGAAGCTAATTCTACAGAAAACGCCAATTCTCAAGCCAAAGCAGAAGGAAAGGGCGTGGCATGAGTGGGAGTAATCAGCCAAACGACGATATAGAGCGGGTAGAGGGAGAGTTCGACTATTCGACTGAAGAAAGATACTGGCTACCAGCCGCATCGGAGGAACGCTGTAAAACGATAGGAAGAAAAAGGGGAATGCGATTAGTTAAAGTCATTGACACCAAGAAAAAACCTTTACCAATGATTTGTATTTTTGAGGACTATCCAGATGAGTGAAACAATTACCCAGATACCAGTTAGCGAATTAATCCCAATACTGTCCGCCATAAGCGATCGCAACTGGGAAAGTTTTAAAGAAGTTGAGAATCAGTTTGTCGCCATTCATGGTGTAGAAGCATGGGAAGATTTTTTTGCTTTGCGTCTCAAACCAGCGCTAGACCGAGAATCTGACAGATGGCTACTGCAACAGTGGTGTAGTGAGGGGATTATTTCGGTTAAAAACGTAGCCTAGCCAGCGTAATGAGAAGTGAAAATTGACCGCCACGGGAAAGCAAAGATTTTGTCTCAGTCAGAAATCCAGCGGTTGTTTACCGATGGCTTGCTTACTGCTAGGGACAAAACTCTGTGTGCTGTGATGCTTTACACGGCTTGCCGGGTTAAGGAATGCGTAACCTTAAAAATTAAAGATGTGTACGATTCAAAAAGGAGAGCAAGACCCGAATTGATTATCCGCAAAGGCAACACCAAAGGTAAACTTGCTACTCGTACCATTCCGGTTTTAGATGACTTGCGGCGGTACTTATCAGTTTACAAGCCGCCACTTTCCGCTGATGGCTACCTTTTCCCTGGTCGATGGGGGCGTGGTCACATCCATGAGGATTCTGCTGCTGCCATCTTTAGAGAAGGATGTAAACGGGTGGATATTGAGGGATCTAGTACCCACAGCTGCCGTAGAACCGCGCTTACGCTGATGAGTAACGCTGGTATCCCACTGCGGGTGATTCAGGAAATCTCAGGACACCGTAACCTTGAGCAGCTGCAACGCTATCTTGAGGTAGAACCAGACCAGGTTCGGGGGGCTATTGCTGCTTTGTCAATGTTGTCGCCTGTTCCGGATACCAGCATCGGGAAATGCCTATATCCCGATGTACCCGAAACCCTTGATGATTCAACGGCTTCGAGCTATATCTGACTAGGATAGATGCTTGTTTGCGATACATCTATTTTTCGGTTTCCCGGTGTAACCTTAATCCCAAATAATTCACACATTTCAAGCATCAGATAACTTTGGTTGATGCAGTTTTTATCATCTGACATTAGTCAAAAGGAGTGCTCCTGCTATTGTTGAAACGGTATAATTTAACTACAAAAGCTTACCAATTGTGAAGCCAAAATTTATTGTCGTTTTAGACTTTTGGAATACAATCAGATGCTTTCCCACAAAATTTACTGTACAAAAACTGAATTTTAAAATGAGTAAAAAAATCACTGTAGAAGAACATAACACCTTAATTAATACATTCCGCAACACCCCAATAATATTTCCAATACAACCGTTTGATGTCATGGTATGCCCTGATGAACAATCGATAATAATAGACCCTACACCTGAAAAGATTTCCCTCTTAATAGATATGGATCTCCGATTAGAAATAGCTCAAAATATTATCTCTCCTTGGTTTGGTGGTATAGATCACTTTCTTAAAGCTCATTGGAACTCCAAACATAAAATTAAAGGTAACCGCGTCTTTAAAACAGCAACTAGACCGAAAGGTTTAATTATTAAAAGTTTGTGGGAAATCTGTAAAGAAATCAAAGCGCCAGATTCGGATATCAAAAGGTCTACAGTTTCCTGGTTTGCTCGTTGTATATACGACCTTATAGAAATAAAAATTGAAGAGATTCTAACAAAATCTTTGGAAGTCGTTAATAACAACCATAAAAAAGCACTAGCAGATCGAGAGACTGAAAAAATTAACCAACTTCGCGACCTTCAAAATCCCTTTACGGAGTATACGAAAGCTGTGGAATTCAACCGTCTTATTAAAGCTTCCGTAGTACGAGCGGACAAATCAGATCGATTCGTTGAAAATTATTGGAGACCCTTAATTAGTACTTTAAGACAAGATGTGACTGAGCAGATGTCAGAGCGATGGGGATGGACACGGCTTCAAAATGGTTCGCTGTGTACACATATAGGTAGAGGTCGCCCAAAGAAGCAAAAACCCTCAAAAATGTCATTTAAATTATAAAATGTATTTTGTCATTAAAATTACTATTTTTGAAACCCTTGACTAGCAATGGTTTCAAAAGAAAACAACTTTTTTCAAGAACAATTTTTTTAATGCTTCAATGTAAAAAGTAAACAACGTGCCAGTTTCACTTACTGATTGGTTCCAGCATCTACTACATACACCGTTCCAAGCCAAAATAAGCTTCCCTAGGCACGAAGCTCACAAAACAAAGATATATAATTACCTTTCATGATAAATCTTTCTGAAAGGTGTGGGTAATAAATCGGTGTAAATCAAAATCTCAACGACCGCAGAAAAAGTGAAACTGTCACCCCAAATCTATGGAGTGACAGCAATGATAAGAAGCCCTATTATAGCGCCAAAATCACGAAATACCCTACATCTCACATCTCCCGAACTGGTCAGAGAAGATTGGCTGAGTTCTGGTATCGCCAACACAGATGCGATCGCCATCCCCGGTCTGACGGCAAACTACTGTCCAACTTGCGGGTGGATTGTCAATCGATCTAAACAGCAAAAGGGGGCAGGGCTATGAGCTATGCTCCTACCCGACACGGCAACCCTTGTATCCATTGCGGCGACTTTAAAGGCAAATGTCGGACACACAAAACCCGTGAAATGCACTTGTGCGCGGAGTTAGCTGGTTCCAAAAAAGGTGAGAAAAGCCAGGGATACGTAGTTATTGGGGACGAAAAGTTGGGCAGATGGTCACAACTTTTACCCGACACAGAAGAAGAATTTACTAGCGAAAAAATTAGAGAGCGAAAACTTGAATGGCAACATCAGGAGAACCTCGCCAAACAAAATCGATTAGCAGGCGAAATGCCAGTCGTAGATCGCAATAAGTATAATCGCGGAGTATTGGCTGAACTTACTCTCAACCCAGAGGATAAAGCCGATCTCCTACGTCGCGGTATGACTGAGGAGCAAATCGTTAAATCCAACTTTAGATCGGTTGGCAAATGGCAGAAGCTCAGTAAGATTTATCCCGGAAACCTGCCAGGTCTCAATCCCAGAGGTGACGGGCTACTCACTCACTCACCCGGCTCCCTTATCCCAATAACTAATGCTGACGGGCAAGTTGTTGGGTGGCAAGTCCGGAAACGGAATTTAGCCGAAGGGGAAAGCGATCGCTTCTACCACTTAAGTACAAACAGCAACATTCGAGTCAACGACGAACTACCCTTAGGAGTTTTCCCAAGCGATCACAGTAGTAAAATCGCCCTAGTTGAGGGCTTAGGGGTGAAGCCGTTCTTAGCTTGCGAAAGGCTAGGAGTATCGGTTATCGGAGCCTCAGGAGGGCAACATGCTAGCAGTCCCAGCCATTTACAGGATAGCTTAACCAAGCTTAAAGCAAAGCCCTCAGACGAGATTATCATTATTCCTGATGCTGGAAGCGTCTCCAATCCAAGCGTTGTGAGACAGTACGTGCGGACTGTTAAAGTCCTGCAATCGCTTGGTTACATTCCAGTATTCGCTTGGTGGAGCCAAGTTGATAAATCTTTTGGTGATATCGATGAACTACCGCCAGAAAGGTTAGCTGATATTCACTACTTGTCGGTTGACGAATTTAAAGCACTTTGCGTCAAATGGAGGGGCATCCCAGGTCAAGACCTCAAAGCTGCTCCAACTAATTATTCGGAACGTGTAGCGGAAGCCCAAAAGAGACTGCATAGTTTGTCCTACGCTGCTGACCTAATTTGCGATCCCTTACAGAAATATTTACCGGATTTGCCCGGTAAAATTCCGACTTCGGGACTTGTATGCATAAAGTCACCCAAAGGTTCTGGTAAATCGCGTCAAATCAAGTTGATTAAAGATTTATGTTGCGGCTATTGGTCAGAGAAAACTATTCATCCAGAAGCACCTGAACTACCTCCAGAGCAACTAGATTTATTTGCTAAATTCCAACAAGTTTTACCTGCCCCAGAACCAATAATTGAGCGAGTCTGGAATCTTGGACGGAAAATGAAGTTTATCAGCATCATTGCTCGCGTTGCATTGGGGCGAGAGCAGGGTGTTCGATGGGAGTTTACTTATATTGAGGACGTAGATACCGAAGGAAAAGGTGAGTTTGCAGGGGAAAAGTTAGCGACAAGATCCGTTATTGAAAATATCGACGAAATCGGCTTGTGTGCAGATTCTCTGGCTAAATTAAAGCATCGGGATTGGTCAAACACTTTGGTAGTTTTCGACGAAACCGAGCTAGATTTAAACCACATTGTGACTAGCTCTACATGCCGTGAAAAGCGCTCAGAGATTTTGCAAGTTATTGCTGATAAATCCAAGGAATGTCTTGATAATGGCGGGCTGATAATTTGCGCTGACGCTGATCTCACCGATATATCCGTAAATTATTTTAAAGCGATCGCACCTAATCACGTACCTTTTGTTGTTAAGCACGATTTCAAAGGCGACCCGTGGCAGGTTAAATACTACACAGATAAGCGCGACATAGTTTTGCGCCAAATAGAATCACATCTGGAAGACCCCGACTGTGAGCCTATCATCGTGGCGGTCGATAATCAAAAAGAGGCTGAGTCTTTGAGCATTCACTTAATACGAAAATACCCGTATTTAGGTAAAGAAAAAGGAGGTTTAATTCGGATTGATTCAAAAGAGACACAACAAGATTTCGGCAGAGAGTTCGTCAAACGTCCGAACGAAGGCATCCTGAAATATCTGCCCAAGATACTAATTCACACTCCATCACTAGGGGTTGGCTGCTCTCTTGATGTCCACTACTTTCGCCACGTTTATGGATTATTTTTTGGCACTATAGAACCATCGCAATGTCGCCAAATGCTAGGGCGAGTGAGACAGCCAGTACCGCGTACCGTGTGGTGTAAGGAGCGCGGTGGCAGGTCTGAAAATGAATCTACAAGTTATTTACCGGAAGAAATTAAGCGCAGAACACTTGCTTACCACGACACAGCGATATTTTCCTTAGAACAAATCCTTGCCGAGGCAAAGGCTCTCGCGAAGGCTTCTGGAATTGAGAACCCAGAGAACAAAGACATTTACCCAGCGATGATAGAAATTATCCAAGGAATGCAGAACGCTGATGGCAGTTGGAACAATCCACATATTGACCTTTACTGCGAACAGACAGCCAGGAGGAATTTTTCATTATCCCAATTGGCGGTGCAACTAAGGCAAGAGTTAATTGAAGAGGGGCATAACATCATTGATGAGGAAGGCGACGAGACAAACAATACAGGCGATGCTGTAACTGCTGGCAAAGAAGAAATCAAGCGACGCGATGCCACATTGACTGCGATCGCAGAAGATATCCCCTTTGAGGATGCTCAGGAACTTCGGCGCAAAGCAGCCCGAACTACCGAAGAGGAACACAAAGTCAATAAGGCTTTCCTAAAGCACGATCTGCCTGAGTTGGAAATTACACCAGAGTTCGTTTATAAAGCAGTCCACAAGGACAATGGAAGCTGGTTAACCGAGACTAAACTCTATTGGCACTTACAGAACCCCGAAGCTTTAGCTCACAAGGACGAAAAGCACTGGAAGTCCAAATTATTGCAATTTAGCAAAGGGGTAACTTGCCTCTGGGACGTGCGAACAGATGCCCCTAAAATTGAGGCAATAATTAAAAGTGGGGTACTAGATTGGATCAAATCTGACGACTTCGAGGCTGAATATAGCAGTGAATCGGACGGTGGTCAAAACTTCCTCAAAAAAGCTCTAGCCAGCAAAAAAACCATAAAAACCGCACTTGGTTTTACAGTCAAAGACGATATCCCTCCCATTAAGCTGGCTAATCGCCTCCTAGAGCGATTGGGGCTTAAGTTAGCATACTACAAGAAAAACAACAAAATAAAGTACTACAAGCTGGATGAGGAGTCGGTGAACGACCCAGACCGTCAAGCTGTTTTTAACGCTCTAAATTTGAAATGGAAAAATGAAGCAACGAAAATTGCTGAAACCCATGCCCAGATTGCTACCAACGGGGCTACCGAGCAAATCCTCTTAAGTAAGAATGAAGTTCAGTCTTATGAAAATAAGCCAGAAGAATTAGTCCAGAACCCTGTAGCAGAGGGCAATACGGAAGACTGGACAACTCCTGAGAAATTAGCTGACGCGGCGGTTTTACTGGGCGCTTGCGAAGATTCTGAAATGCTGGCAGGGGTTCGCGCTATTGTGCCGGACTATGGTCTCAAAGCAGCCTGCAAGTCATTGCTTAAGCCACGACTAATTCAGATTAAGCAGTGGGTTTTACGCCTTAACTCTATCCTTAACAATCAAACTGACGAGGCTGCAATAATTGCGGCTCAAAGCGAACTTCAAGTAGCTGATGCGGCGGCTTTACTCGGCGCTTGCGAAAGTTCTGAGATGCTGGCAGATTTGCGGGATTGCTTCTTTGATTCCGTAATTATCAAAGCATCAGAATTAGTCCCAGCCTCACTAAAGCAGTGGGTGCAGGATTGCATGGATTTTTGGCAAACGGAAGAAAGATATGCCTTGGCTCAAACTTAATCGTTAATTAACAGGAATTAAATATGGATGCCTCAAAACAAACAGTTTCTAAGACCCCTCGCACCCCGGATTTGTCGCTGCCTAGACAGTGGCTGGTGCATGATTACAACGAGACTACGAAAACTTACATGCTGACTACTGGAGAAGGTAAATCTCTCGTTTTAAGTTGTTTGTCCTGCAAGACCAAACTGAAAAATGACCAATACTACTTAGCGTATAAAAACGCCAAAAACAAAGAATTGGTACTCGTACCGCCTCGTATCTAAACACCGTTAACAACCAAACATGCAGTTAACACCCTCTCCCCTTCCAATTCCAGAAGGGGAGTTTCTCGCATGGGGTGCGATCGCTTTTAGCGACGGTTTCCGTATCGCAGCCAAATGAAATTTATGGATGAAGGTTGGGTCGCTGGCGCATCGCTGGCGGTCGCTGGCGGTCACTGGCGGTCACTGGGGTGACACTAGGTCATAACAGTCGTAGCGGTCGCTGGTGGCACAAAGAGCGGCTTATTGGGGGTCGGTCGGATGGTTGGTGCTTTTCTTCCTTCTGAGGCGATGCTAGCAGCCAGATAATGTACTACAAATAGGAGCTTTTGGAGGAGCAACCTTGAGTAACGGCAACCGACCTCAGAAGGGCTGAAGCGGGGTTTTTAGAAAAAAAATCATCGTCTCATTTTTTTGGATTCCAAATCGCTGAAACCCATGCCCAGAGGAGCTAAAGTCAACGGGACGAACAAGCGTATTTTCTTATAAAAAAATAAGGCTTCGTCCCGTTAAAAATAAGCCGGAGAAATTAGCCCCAAAATCATGTAGTTGCTCGTACTACGAAGGGCTGAGAGGCAAGCGATTTCCCAGCATTTCAGAAACATCCATCGAATGTACTACAAATAGGCGTTTTTGGGAGAGCAGTTCGGAGCGATCGGGGGCTGCCTCAGAAAGGCTGAAACGGGGTTTTTAGAAAAAAAATCATTGTCTCATTTTTTTTGTATTCCAAATCGCTGAAACCTATGCCCAGAATAGCTAAAGTCAACGGGACGAACGAGAGTATTTTCTTATAAAAAAATAAGGCTTCGTCCCGTTAAAAATAAGCCAGAGAAATTAGCCCCAAAATCATGTAGTTGCTCGTACTATGGAAGGCTGGAAATTAGCCAAGGAGGAATTCAATGGTGGTCGATGCGGTCGGGTCGGTCGGAGGTCAGATTTTTTTAGGCGGGAGAAAATCTCTCCATCAATGGAACTAAACGGAAAGATGTTGTGATCCGATAAATCCAAACATGGAACTAAACGGAACGAAACTCATGGGCGCAAGAAAAATGAATCCGAATTCTCTAGCGAATTTGAGATTGGGAGCGATCGCACGAAATCAAGGGAAAGTTCGCTGTCACTTATCGATTTCGCCTGAGTCAAAAGAATGGCTGGGTGCGACAGGCGATCGCAGTCGTCGGTTGGATGAACTGATTTGGAAAGTGCTTAAAGGGGAGTTAGTGGGGGTGAGGAAGGTCGAAGAATTGGAACTGCGGGTGAAAGACTAGAAGCTGAGGTTGCGAGACTGCGTTCCATGTGAGGTCATATCGACTGCGGTTGGTGGCTCGGCGGGGTCTGCGATCGCATCAAGATGTTAAAGCCAAATATATAAGTAGTATCCAGTGGCGAAAGTGCAGTGAGTCGGCTAGCGGTGGGTCGTTGGGTTTGTGTCCCGTATTCTTTTGTTACACACATAAGTAAGTATTCAAACGAGATACTACGCGACTGAAGCGATGCTATTAACTTTTGCCTACACAAGCTCGTAGCTGTAATTGAAAGTGTAACGCTGCGTCACAGGCTAGCGATTTAATGTAATTTTTATCGCTACATTTGTGTAATAAACACTCAAAAAGGCGGAAATCCGCTTAGAATAAATGTAACTTGTGTAAAATATAGGCATCTAAGTGCAACATATGGGTGAAACATCAGTTCGGAAAAAACATCAGCGAGAGCAGGTCAAGCATCTATTAGCGCAAGGTTTCACTAAGTCTGAGGCGGCTGATAAATGTGGGGTTTCACGCCAAAGTGTGATTCGCTGGAGCAAGGAAGCAGATTTTATTGCTGCGATCGCAAACGCTGATTTTGTTAACGAGTTGCTTGAGGAGACCGACCCAGCGAAGGGCGAAAAGGCGTCGTCGGGTGCCTCACTAAAAAGCAAGAATTTGCGAGTTGACCTTGACAAGCAACGAGAACTTACAATAGCTGCCGACGATATTGTTGTAGGTTTACTGCCGATTTGCCAAGCCATGATTACGCGCTTACAACAAAACCCAGATGATGTACCACCTCGACTACTACCTCAGATAGCCAAAGCTATTATCGATATATCTAAGTTAGCCAAAGAATCTAGATCACGAGCAATTACCATAGAGGGTCTGATTAGGCATGAGGAGCACGATTTACTATTTCAGACTGAGTTTGAGTCATTAACGGACACTAATCGGCATTTGGCTGAGATTCAACGCACCCAGAGAAATTTATTAAAAGATTGCGATTATGTCCGTAATAAATTTCTGGAACTGGTGGAATCTTTAGACCCTGATAGGAATTCTTCTACCCTAGTAAAAGCCTTAACGTCGGGGATAAACTCTGTTTATGATTTAAAAATGAAAGCTTTGGGTATGGAGGAATTACTACTAAATATGCCTAAGCTAACTCCAACCGAGGAAGTGATAATTGATGCGGATACCGATGACTCACAACACGACGATCGCTTAGTGGAGAATCGGGATTTAGTGGCTTGAGAGTCCTGCCTAAGAGTGGTCGCAACAACGCCACTCATAACCCACTGGTAACTGCTTACCTAGTCATTACATTGCAACTGACCTATATTCACCGCGAACGCGAGAATAGTCGGTATTTAGTAGTTAGACGACATTAAGCCAAAAGTGCCTAGAGTAAAGCATTCAGTGCCAGATTAACCCCGCATAAAAGCATCATCTTTATGTCAATGCGTAAGTTATAATTTCTTCTTTAATACAGGAGTTAAATTTTCTGGAATTCCATCTAGCTGAATAACATTGCACCCTAACTTATAAGCAAACTCTACAGATTCTCCAGCACATAGCGCACTATAAAAGCCTATTGCAAATTTGATTGCCGCTTTATCACCAATTGCCTTATTCATGCCAATGACGTAGGGAATATGTTGAGCGATCGCTATAGCTTGCACTTCTGAGTAACAAGCGTTGAGGACAACACACTCAATATTACCTGCAAACAACTTGAACAGTTCAGCCAGCGCAACGGTATCTACTAACCGCATCTTTCCAGTTTCATCTTCCAGTTCCAAACCATCATCCCCTGCACCATGACCACTAAAGTGGACAATTTGTGGTTTAAAGTCTAATAATGATTGGTAAATATCTTGAACACGCACAGCCCAGCGCTGCTTTAGGTCAAACAGTTCCCGTTTTTTAGCTCGTTGCAAACCAACATCAATTTCTCGGACTTCTTCATCCAATCGCAAACGTGGGGTGGTTTTTGGATTTGTTGCCAAAATCAGAATTGTTTTGGCATTGATATTTTTAGTTTCAGTTGGTTGTTCTAGAGCATTATTAGTAATATTACCGCCTATTTGATGAGCATTCACTGTCTCAGCATCGACAAGACCACCACCAAATTGAGCGCCTTGTAAGTTGAAGTTAGATTCTTTTTTAGGCATAGTGTCTCCTTGGTTATTATAAGTTTCTGCATAAAAATTAGGGCGCTCTAACGCTGTAACTATCATTGTTTCTAAACTACGAATTCTGCTATCTTTTTCTGCTATCAATAATTTAATTTCTCGTTCAGGTAAAGCTTTAAGGTGATTATAAGTATCAAAATATTCTGCACTCAGTTCAGATTTGCCAGCCGTTGCTGCGGTTTTAGCACAAAGTAGAAATTTATCCTGCCCTCGTTTTTCCATTGCCACAATTTCGAGTTCCGCATCGGGATTGTTTTCGGCTAGTTGTTTAAATGAAATAGCGATCGCACGAGGGTCAACGCCTTGGTTGTGATAAAGGTCGAGGGTGTCAAAAATAGGTTTGATAAAGTCTCCAAACTCGCCATCTGCAAATACTTCTTCTCTGTTGTCAGGTTTACGGTGTGGGTCGGGGTTTTCTTTGGTGGGCGATCGCATATACACGTACTCACACCTTACACCGTCAAACTTGGTGTTACTGGTAATATTCCAATCTTCGAGGTATGCTCCGGTGAGAGTAGCACCTGTAAAATCAGTTCCGTCGAGTTGGGTCTGCTTCAGATTTGCTCTGGATAAATCAGCATCTTGTAAGTTGGCTTCACTTAAATCAGCACCAATAAAACTGGTATCTACTAAATTAGCTGCTTGTAAGTTAATCCCTCGCAAGTCTTGACGGTCAAAGTTTTTGTCATGTCCCTCACCTGTAACTAACAATTCACGCACATATGCCTTTTTCAGGTAACTTTTTCCAGGACGAATACAGTCTAGCATTCTGGCGTGGTGAAAACGGGTACGGGTCAGAATAGCGTTTTTAAAATTTGTATTTTGGAGCAAAGCTTGTGTGAAATCGCTGTTAGTCAAGTCAGCGCCATAAAAATTCGTACCTTTAATAGCACAACTGGCTATGGCAAGTGACCTAAGCCATTCGTCTTTTTCGTCTCCAGCTAAACTACGCCGCCCAATATATTCACCTAGCAATATAATAATCAGGACGAAAACGGAGGTTGACCCAGCCATGAAAGCCGAACCTTTACTAATGCTAAAAGCAGAACCCCCAGCAGTAATCAAGCTCATGATTCTGATGAATCTCATGATTTTGATGTTGCGAGAGTTTTCAATTCCAAATAAGGCATAAATGAAAACAAAGTGGTAAGCGACCCCGACAGCTAAAGTGATGCCAAAGGCATAAGGAATGACGAAGGCGGAAGTCACGCTAAAGGCGACATCTAAGGAGTGGGTAGCGTTTATGGATAAAGCTCCTGTTAAAGCTCCAACAATGACAATGGTTCCAAAACTTACTGTTAAACCCTTATAAACAGTGATAATCATAAAAATTGCTTGTACAAATAGGCACACTATAACAGTGATAGTATTTTCAAAATAGGTCGTTTTAAAAATGTTTACTAGTGATACAGATGTAAAAAAAGGTAAGAATCCTACCAATGCAGACTGTAAACCGTTGGACATAAATAACTTAAAATGAAGAGATTGGTTTACACCTGCTTCAGCACCTTTAAAATCAGCATCTTTAAGGATAGCATTGCTAAAATCAGCACCTCTGATATCCGCACCGCTGAAATTAGCTCCCTCAAGGTTTTGACCTATAAAGGAGCGTCCTCGAAGATTTTGACCAGAGTAGTCTAATAACATAGCTGGGATGGGAAGATACTTATACTTAAGCTTTAACACACTGAGTATCCAGTTTTCCGGATTATAAAGCAATATTGCTCGTTAATAGCTTCTGCTAGTCGTTAAATGCCTCTAAGACGACATGTATGCCAATCGCAAGCGATCGCCTAAATCATAGAAACAAGTCTATATTAAAAGCCACTAGCAAATTTTTAATCTATACCAGTGCAAAGCGGAAACTAGAATTATTAATGAAGTAATAGCGAATTTATTGTAAAAATAGTACTTATTTATTCCGTAATATCACTGAAAAAATTAAACTTAGTAGTTACACAGGCTTAAGAGTGTAAAAAATGAATTTCACAGTCACACCAAGACTAAGTGATTTTATTAACAGGAGTTTAATAAATTGAAGTATGCACTTGTAGATGGAATTAAACAGGAACCTTTTCCAAACCAAAAAGGTATCTGTTGCTTATGTGGTAGTCCGACAAGTTCAAAATGCGGTAACAGTAAAGTTTGGCATTGGGCACATAAATCTTTAAGGAAATGTGATCCTTGGTGGGAAAATGAAACCGCTTGGCACAGATTATGGAAGAGCTATTTTAATAAAGATAATCAAGAAGTAATTCATTTTGATGAGAATACTGGAGAAAAACATATAGCTGATATAAAAACGAATAATGGAATGGTTATAGAAATTCAAAATTCACCAATAAATGAGGATGAACTACGCTCAAGAGAAAACTTTTATGGCAATATGATTTGGATAATTAATGGGGAAAAGTTTAAAAATAATTTTCATATATCAGAAAAGTTACCACGTCCTAATTTAAATTTTTTTGAAGATATAATATTTCACCCAGGAGGAATTACATATCATAAAGAATCCGATGATCCTAAATATTATGAAGATATTAAGTCAGCAAAACGTTATTTTCATATGATTGAAGCTCATTTCATGTCAGATATTAAAGAAGAGATTGAAAACAATTATATTGGACATCACCTATTTGATTGCAAGCATAAAAGAGGTGCATGGTTCAACGCTACAAAACCAGTTTTTATAGATTTTGGTGATAATCATTTATGGTTGTTAGAAAAGTATTATAAAGAAGAATATAAAAGTTTATGGAGTGTACAAAAAATTAGCAAAGATGAGCTAATTCTAAAAAATGGTGGCGGAATCAATAAAAATAGATAGTACGTCAATCCCCGTTATACCACTATCAAAATCTTACAAGCCCGTCATAGCGCGGGTTTTGCTATACACACTTAAATCATAGAGAAAAGTCTATATGAAACACATTAGCAATATCTAAAACCCGCTACTAAGATGGTTTTCCTGTTAACACTACCTAGAAAATCACTTGACGAGCATAAACAGCATCTGTTATAGTGTAAACAGCAAATCAGTAAGGGGTAACGACAATGACACCGGAAGACTTGAGGCAGGCAATCAAAGATTTAAAGACTGAAGATGAGATTAAAGCTGTAGCGATCGCGTTCGACAAGTGGGCGCGGGAGAAATACACCACTCTAGAGTCGCTTCGCACTCACATGACACCCTACAACAAAGTGGTTAAATCCTTCGATTTAATCGAAGGTAAAAACGCTTATTACTATAGAAAAGATAATGGTGAATTAGTTTTAAAGCATTTGTTTTTCAAGTACGCGGGACTTAAGCAAAAAGAATATCAACAACTAAATATCAAGAGCAACAACCAAAAAGAAGAACGTCTCGACAACGGCACACTTTTAGAACCAGAATCATATCTAGAAGATTTAGGCAAGCTGTTAACCAGTGATGAGGCTGATGAATTGGCACTCGGTTTAATCGGTGCTACAGGACGCAGACCTTGTGAAGTTCTACTGAGAGGTGATTTCGTTACAGCTAAAGAAAGTGATTTAACTTTCCCCCAGTATCAGCCTGTTAGTCATTGGCTTAAGTTTTCTGGTCAAGCGAAAAAACGCCGTAATACCGCTGTTAACTACACTCCTATAGCTGTGCTATTTCCTGCTGACTTCATTTTGAAATCTGTAAAACGGTTGCGGAAGATGCCGGAAGTGGCGACGGTCATCAAAGAGATCGCCATAGAAGTAACAGCGCTAGAACTTCCCAAGCTGAAAGAGCAATACTCTGGCGAGGCACTAGAGTATCAGGTTGCCATTAAAGAAAATGAGTATTTAGATAATCGCTTTGGATCTAAGCAAAATAAATTATTACAGACTCAGCTAAAATCTCTGGATGTCCGGCACGGTAAAAACAGCGTTAGCCGCTCATCACTTCGCGCCGCCTATGCTCGGTTAGCTGTTGCTAGGGATTGTCCGCCTGGGAAAAATGATTTAGTTTGGGCAAGTCGCTTGCTCGGACATATGGATGAAAAAGCCGATTTACGAGCAGTTTTAACAACATTAGGATATTTTGACTATTACCTAGAAAAAGATGCGGAAGTACCTTTACTGGATACCCCTAAGAGTGAGATTACAGTAGTCTTTCGCGGTTACGCAAACGATGTAGAAGCAGTGAAAGCTTTCCAAGAAAAATTTGATATCACTTCGCAACCCGAAACCTTTCGTAAGCTTTGGGAGTTAGCCCAAGAGACACTACAGCAACGCGAACGCCAACTATACACACAGGAGACAGAAGAAATGATTAACGATGAACTGCTAGCCAAGATTGATGAAATTGTTGAAGCCAAAGTTAGTAAGGCACTGGCTGATTTTAATAGCAAACCTGATGCGATGCCGGGTACGGCAACGCTAAAAGCGAACGCCCTCAACACTCCCACTGCTGAAACTCTACCAATTGAAACCACAAAAGTATCAACCTTAGAGCCAATAAAACCGCTAGAGAAAGACTGGGAAGCTATACCAAGTGAAGACCTTAAAGGAAAGCATACCCCAGGCTCGGCTGAAGAAAAAATACGCCGTACAGTCAAAGCAATCATGGATCACAATAACTACAAAGCACCAAGCAACAATGAGCGCTGGTTTTTGGGTGTCCGGTCAATCCAAGATTTATCAGGCTGCAATTACGCACCAATAAAGAAATATGTTGACGACCATAAAACAATGATTAATGACCATAACAGCAAATTCAGTCTAAGCAATCAGCACAATAAAAAACATAGTCAAAAGATATCAGATGTCATCACATGGTAGAGAGTAAACGCCTTAACATCAGTTAGGGCGTTTTTCATGTCTTCGTTAGGTTCAGCCCCTAATATGTCCGTAATTGTATCTAACTGTTAGAAAAATGATAGAACAATTGTCTCAACAAATTATCGAAACACTTTTTAATATCGCCACCGCTGATATTAGCGACTTTACTACGTGTAGTGCTTGCACCTTAAGAATAAAGGATATGTCCGAGATCGATCCTAAAAAAAGGAGTGCGATTCGCGAAATCACACAAAATAAAGGAAAAATATCAATCAAGTTGCATGACAAAACTGCCGCTCTAAAAATGCTTGGTGAAAGTTTGGGACTATTCGGTGAATTCAATCTAGCGTTAGCCACGCTGCGAAAATATGGAATTTTTCTTACTTTAGATCCCCAGACGAACACTTGGTCAGTTAGAGAAGAAATTACTCCGAGCCTAGTTGAGTAAGTTGTACATCCACATTATCAAATATCTGATTCACTGATGTGACCTGACTTGATTTAATCACTCCAAATTGCGCCAGTACATTCATTGCGTCGATGATGTTATTTCTTGGTTGATCCAGCGCCAGCAGCTTGCATCGACGCTCAGAAATTTTCAATAAAGTTTCGACAGCGCGAAGGCTACCACTTTCTACCATTGGGAGAACACAACTTAAAGCTAAATCCAAGTGTGCAATTTCTTGTAAAATTAGGTTTTGTTTCTGGGCGTAGCTAAACACTCGATTGGCATCTTTAACTAAATTTTCCGATGTCATTTTTACGGTTGTATCCGCAACCTCATGCAAAACGTCGTTTATTAATTTATTAAAATCGTCATCCTTTAGCCATCGTTGCAGCGTGCGAACAGAAATATTTAGCTCTGTTGCCACTGCTTCTTGTGTCGAGCCGCCAGCGAGTAACATCGCAGCCTGAATTTTTTTCTGATTAATCTTTTTTGAAAAACTCACGACATTTTACGTCAATTAGTGACAATCACAACTTAAATTTTATCCTTTTATACCAGTGGCGGTGTAGCGATCGCCTATATCAATGCCAAAAATGCTGTATTTCCGAAATAGTGGTTGTGATTGTTGTAGTTATCTTCATAGCATGACAAAGGTTGTGGGCGTTTAAGTTATAAAGAAAATCTTTAATGCGATTACCTATGCAAATGCAAATCCACTTCATTATTGTCATCTTGTCCAGTTAGGTCAATCCAAAATAGGAAAACTATTTTGATGCATAAAACTGAGCATAAAAGTTTGAGTAGGAGTAGACTATGTTAGAGTTAGCTCAAAAAATACTACTGTTATGCAATGATAAAAAAGGCACTTACATTTTTAGATTCTCCCGGCAAAAAGCCAAAACCCAAGGTTGCATAAAGTTGGTATCCTGGTCAATGACAGCAGCACTGGCACTAGGGTTGCTAGTTAGCATACCAGCAGAAGTAACAGGACAATCTCAGCCGCCATCAACACAACACTCAGCAGACTTAGAAGAAGCCAAGCGACTGAATCAACAAGTCTTGCAGTTGTACAACCAAGGTAAATATACTGAAGGAATCCCCCTAGCAGAACGCGCACTGGCAATTAGAGAGAAAGTACTGGGTAAAGAACATCCATTGGTTGCACAAAGCCTGAACAATTTAGCTTACCTATACGTAGAACAGGGGAGCTATCAAAAAGCTGAACCTTTGTTAGTGCGATCGCTGACAATTGACGAGAAAGCACTAGGGACAGAACATCCGGATGTTGCCATTGACCTGAACAATTTGGCTTCCCTATACGTAAAACAGGGGAGCTATCAAAAAGCTGAACTTCTGTTAGTGCGATCGCTAGCAATTAGAGAGAAAGTACTGGGTAAAGAACATCCATTGGTTGCACAAAGCCTGAACAATTTGGCTTCCCTATACGTAGAACAGGGAAGCTATGAAAAAGCAGAACCTCTGTACGTGCGATCGCTGGCAATTAGAGAGAAAGTACTGGGCAAAGAACATCCAGATGTCGCAAGTAGCCTGAATAATTTAGCTTCCTTGTACCGAGAACAGGGAAGCTATCACAAAGCTGAATCTCTGGTTGTGCGATCGCTGGCAATTAGAGAGAAAGTACTGGGTAAAGAACATCCAGATGTCGTAACTAGCCTGAATAATTTGGCAGAACTATACCGAGTACAGGGGAGCTATCAAAAAGCTGAACCTCTGTATTTACGATCGCTGGCAATTAGAGAGAAAGTATTGGGCAAAGAACATCCAGATGTCGCAACTAGCCTGAACAATTTGGCAACACTATACCTAGAACAGGGGAGCTATCAAAAAGCTGAACCTCTGTATTTACGATCGCTGGCAATTTACGAGATAGTACTGGGTAAAGAACATCCATCGGTCGCAAGTAGCCTGAATAATTTGGCTGAACTGTACTCTTCACAGGGGAGCTATGAAAAAGCGGAACCTCTGTATTTACGATCGCTGGCAATTAGAGAGAAAGTACTGGGTAAAGAACATCCGGATATCGCAAATAGCCTGAATAGTTTGGCAGAACTATACCGAGAAGAGGGAAGCTATGAAAAAGCGGAACCTTTGTATGTGCGATCGCTGGCAATTTACGAGAAAGTACTGGGCAAAGAACATCCATCGGTCGCGATTAGCCTAAACAATTTGGCAATACTATACCAAAATCAGGGAAGCTATGAAAAAGCGGAACCTCTGTTTGTGCGATCGCTAGCAATTAGAGAGAAAGTACTGGGTAAAGAAAATCCATCGGTCGCAAGTAGCCTGAATAATTTGGCTGAACTGTACTCTTCACAGGGAAGCTATAAAAAAGCGGAACCTCTGTTTGTGCGATCGCTAGCAATTAGAGAGAAAGTACTGGGTAAAGAACATCCGGATGTCGCACAAACCCTCAACAATTTGGCAGGACTGTATTATGCACAAAATGACATCACCCGTGCCACTGATTTTTTTAGTCGTGGGTTAGCAGTTGAAGAACATAATCTTGACCTCATCTTTGCTGTCGGCTCAGAACAGAGAAAACAAAATTACGCCAGAACTTTTACAGGGACTACCGATGGTATCATTTCCCTATCCCTTCAGCAAGCTACCAACAACCCCACACTCGCAAAGTTAACACTTACCACAGTACTACGTCGCAAAGGGCTTGTCCTAGATGCTGTTACAGACAACATACAAACGCTACGAAGTCAACTAGCGTCGAAACCAGAAACCAAAAAATTATTTGATGACTGGTTGAATGTTAATCAAGAACTATCAGCATTGGTATACAAAGGACAAGGAAAACAAAGTCCTACTGAATATAAAGCTAAATTTCAGCAACTCGAAGCAGAGAAAGAACGCTTAGAAGAAGCTATCACCACCAAAAGCGCAGAATTCCGTACCGCTACGCAACCAGTAGAGTTAGCAGCCATCCAAACTCAGATACCCAAAGATGCAGCGTTAGTGGAAATCGTGCGGTATCACCCATTTAATCCCAAAGCTAAATCGGGTGAAAAATGGGGTAAACCGCGTTATGCTGCTGCGGCGCTGCGTTCAGTGGGTGAACCAAAATGGGTTGATTTAGGAGATGCTGCAACTATTGATAAGTCTGTTGCTGATTTGCGAGAAGCTTTGAAAGATAGAAGAGTTTCAGTTAAGCAACTTGCTCGCACATTAGATCAGCAAGTCATGGCTCCCATTCGTCCACTGTTAGGCTCGGCACGTCATTTGCTATTATCACCAGATGGACAGTTAACACTAATTCCTTTTGAAGCGCTCAAAGACGAGCAAAATAAATATTTAATTCAACGTTATACTTTCTCATATCTTAGCAGCGGACGCGATTTATTGCGCTTTCAATTACCAGCTAACAGCCGTTCTAATCCGGTTGTATTTGCAAATATCGACTACGACCAGCAAGAAATAGCTACAGCGTCTGCTGTACGTGGTTCAGAAAATCGCCGTTCTGCGGATTTAGCTGACTTGCAATTTGGCTCACTTGGTAACACTTTAGAAGAAGCAAATAAAATAAAAGGGATTTTTCCAGATACAAAAATTATTTCTGGTAAGCAAGCCACGGAAGCTGTTATTAAACAACTTCAAACACCAAGTATATTACATTTAGCAACTCATGGTTTCTTTGTTCCCGACCAACAACCAGACCTAATAGCAGATTATTTTAATAAGCAATTACCAAATGCATTAAACCTCGAAAATCCCTTATTGCGTTCGGGTTTAGCTTTAGCTGGTATTAACAATCGCACCAAAGCTTTATCAAATAGTAACGATGGTGTTCTCACAGCTTTGGAAGTTGCCGGATTAAATTTACGGGGAACGCAGTTAGTAGTACTTTCCGCTTGTGAAACTGGATTGGGTGATGTAAAAGTTGGAGATGGACTTTACGGTTTGCGTCGTGCTTTGGTAATTGCAGGTTCTCAAAGTCAAGTCTTAAGTTTGTGGATAGTCAGCGATGAGGCGACAAAAGATTTGATGGTGAAGTATTATCAAAATTTAAAAGGGAGTAAGGGTAGACATGAAGCATTACGAGAAGCGCAGATGGAGTTGTTGAAAACACCCGGATATGAGCATCCTTATTATTGGGCAAGTTTTGTCCCTTCCGGTGATTGGAGTGCGCTAAAGAAATAGCTTTAATTTGTAACGTTTTTAAACGCTATTAATGGAAAGCTGTCATGTATCGAGTTTCCGGTATCGACCTTACAATCTATCATTAACCACATGAACACGCCTTTAAGCCTCGGTTTAGCGTCTTTACAACGATTTATCAGATGTCGGGTGTTAGGCGATCACATTTGGGCATTGGGTGTGGGTGCGATCGCGAATCTTACACCATTAACTGTGTCAAATGTCAAATAAGTCGTGTCCGCTTGTGGCGATTCAATCATGGAAGAGGATTAATTTATTACTATATGGAACAAGCGGACACGACTTTCTTGACTGATAATGCGAGATGTGATATATGACTCTGATAAGAATTAGTTTAATACTACAAACACTACAATACTGCATAAAAGTAATGACGGTCTTGCTCTGGATTTTCGTTGGCGACGGAGGTCGAGCGAAGCGATGACCGTTTGCGACGAACGCAGTGAGCAGTGAGGATGCTGATTGGGGATTGGGCATTGGACGTGATACCGAAGGCGCGCTTCGCGATCGCATACGGACACCTTCACGACAACACTAGTCGGACGGAAAAATCGGCATCCGCCTCGGTTGCTGCTGACACCCCGGAGGCTGTCGCTATCAGCTACGGATTGAAAGCGATGGTCATTCGCGTCGCGTAGCGTCTCGGAGAGAAAACCCGCCGCAGGCGATACCGTAGGCGCGCTTCTCTACGAGAGGCTGTGCCAACGCGATCGCGCTAAACGAGGCGAACGGTATCGCCTTGAACAATTTCAAACTTTCAATTCCTGCTACTAAGGCTGTAAACAGCAGTCGAAAATTAACGGCAACTGTCAACACCAATTCGATGAATAAAATCGGCAGTCGCCTGTTGGCGACGCCCTCGCGCACTCCGCTATCAGCCGATGGATGGAAGAGGCATCCGCCTTGATTGTTGGTGACACCCTCGCGCACTCTGCGCTTCCCCCGAGGGATTAAATCGGCGGTCTGCACCCAATTTTCAACTGTCGATTCCTGTTTACACTTAATTGGTAAACAACAACGTCAGTGTACACGGCATCCCGACAGGCAATTTGGGATCTGCCAATCCTGTTTACACTTCTAAAATGCCGTTGACACTGTTAATATAAACAGCAGAGATGCCGCTCACACTTGCGGGTATGCCATTAACACTTCAAGTACAAATAGCAATTCCGGTTAATATGGGCGTTATAGTTTAGTTGATAAAGCTTCTGCTAGTTACCCACAATACCTTTGCTGTGAGCTTAAAGGGGCTTATTTAGGGTTAGTTATTGGATTCATCATCACCGTTTGTTCAGGCGATCGCCTTCGTGCAGCGGACGCTTGCGTTTGCTAAGACTGTAAACACCAGAACTCTCAACGGTCGGGCAGAAGGCATCTGCCTCAATTGTTGGCGACGCCCCCGCGCGCTCCACTATCACCTGACGGATATAAAGGTCGCCTCAGTTGCTGGTGACACTCCTCCGGCTGTCGCTATCAGCTACGGATTGAAAGCGATACCGCAGGCGCGCTTCGCGATCGGTATCGCCTTGAACAATTTCAAACTTTCAATTCCTGCTAACACTCTTGGTGTAAACAGCAGTCGAAAATTAACGGCAACTGTCAACACCAATTCGATGAATAAAATCGGCAGTCGCCTGTTGGCGACGCCCCCGCGCACTCCGCTATCAGCCGATGGATGGAAGAGGCATCCGCCTTGATTGTTGGTGACACCCTCGCGCACTCTGCGCTTCCCCCGAGGGATTAAATCGGCGGTCTGCACCCAATTTTCAACTGTCGATTCCTGTTTACACTTAATTGGTAAACAACAACGTCAGTGTACACGGCATCCCGACAGGCAATTTGGGATCTGCCAATCCTGTTTACACTTCTAAAATGCCGTTGACACTGTTAATATAAACAGCAGAGATGCCGCTCACACTTGCGGGTATGCCATTAACACTTCAAGTACAAATAGCAATTCCGGTTAATATGGGCGTTATAGTTTAGTTGATAAAGCTTCTGCTAGTTACTCATAATGCCTTTATTTAAAGCCTAGAGAGGCTTATTTGGGGTTAGGGACGTGGATTCATCATTGCCATTTGTTCA